>NZ_CP121666.1:4800000-5420000 GCF_029714325.1 Bradyrhizobium sp. CB1717 | reverse complement strand
CCGAGAGCCAGGACGTGTTGAAGGCCTCCAACGTCGGCACGCCGGTGACCCTGTCGAATGCGGATGGAGCGCCGGCGCGGGCCTATATGGACGCGGCCAAGCGCCTTTGCGGCGAGAACGTGACGATGCACGTTCCCGCCGAGCGCAGGGGTCTGATGGATCGTCTGCTGCGACGGAGGGCTGCATGAGCATGGGTCTGCTTCGACTTCTCCGCGGCAACAAGGCCTCGGCACCCGTCGCGCGCGAACGGTTGCAGATCCTGCTTGCTCATGAGCGCGGTATGCGCGGCCAGCCCGATCTGCTCGGTGTGCTGCGTGAGGAAATTCTCGCCGTCGTGTCCAAGCATGTGACGCTGGACCCGACCAAGGTCATCGTCCGGCTCGAGCGCGGCGACGAGGTCTCGACCCTCGAGGTCGATATCGAGGTGCCCAACGACATCGAGCGCAAGAAAGTGGCGGTCGCGTAGGGGACGCGGCCGACGACCCGCAGTTTTGGGGTGGGTGAGAAGGCGGTCCGCCGGGCATGGCGGGCCGCCTTTGTCGTGGGGCGGGCGGAACGGGACTCGCGGCGAGTTCGTTGTCAAAGACCGCGGAGCGCCGAGCCGGATGCCGCGGCTTCCTCAAATGGGAGAGCGCCCATGATGTCCGAGGTCCAGGTCCACACCGTCGCGCGCCAGATGCTGGAAAAGCATGGTTTTGCTGCGATTGCGAAGGTCGCGGAGCAGGCCCAGGCTTGCGAGGGCCGCGGCGAGGCCGATGAGGCCAAGGAGTGGCGCCACATCGAGGCCGCCATGAAGATCATGCGCGGTCCCACCCAGGGCTGACCGCTGAACCGGGAGCGCTCAGCGCTCCTCGTGATCCGTTCCCTGTGCCGGGGCGCGGTGTTGCGTCTGTGGCTGCCCGCGTTCGCCGGTTTCCTTGCAGGGGAGCTGTTCCCACGTTCCGTCCGGCGCCTGCTGATAGGCGCTGCACGATGACGACGAGTTCGATTTGTCCTCGCCTTTCTGGGTGTCGGAATTCCTTGCCAGCGCCGGGGCAGTCAGCACGGAGCCGGCCACGAGAGCTCCGGCGAAAACGAGATGGGCAATCCGCATGGGGGTCTCCTGTTCGAAGAGGCCGCATGCTGGCGATGATTGTGACGATTATTTGCCAGCGCGCACAGTTCCGCCGCGCGATGCTTAACGTGGGCGCCTCACTGCCGGGCGGGCTCGATGGCAATCGCATTGCGCCGTGCGCAGGCGCGCAGCCAGCCGATGACCCCTGGCTGCACCGAAAACTCGTAATTGTCTTCGATCGTCTTGGCCTTCATCGCCAGCACGGAGCCGGTCTCGATCGCTTCCGCCAGCGCGGCCCCATGCTTCGGGAACACACCGATTTCGTCGGATCCCTCGACCTGCGCGGAGAACCCCTCGAAGGGCGCATTGCCGATTCTCAGGGTTGCCTCGATCACCTGGCCCTCCGGCCGGTTGAGCTTGGAATCCTTCAGCATCATGGTCAGGCCCTTGGCGCGGCTGACGATCAGGAAGATTCCGAGACGGCGCGGCGGCGCGGGCGCGTCCGCGGCGATGAGGTAGCGGCGGCGGATGAAGCAGGCGACGATCGCCCCGTCGCTGTTGCGCAGCTCGGATGCATCCCAGCCTTCAATCTTCTGCTTGTCCTCCATGCCGGGCGGGCCGGCCGGCGTCGGCTGCATCACCGCGATCTTCGGCGAACGCGGTCGCGCTGCCGGCATCTCCGGTGCATCGGGATCGGTCGGCCTGTCGATCGCGATATCGAAGGTCTTGCCGCATTGCTTCAGCCAGGCCAGCGCATCCGCCGGCAGGTCGAGCGCGATCGGTCCGGAATCGACGCCGGCGCCGTCCGAGCGCAGCGTGACCTCCCGCGCCTTGCCGAGCGCCGCGAGCATGCCCTCGGCATCGCCCGGATGCAGCGCGAAGGCGTTGCCGACCGGGAACGCGACCGAGGGAAAGTTGCGGCCGTCGATGACGATCTCGGCCTGGTCATCCAGCACCCGTTCGCTCGGCATGGCGTCATCCATCAGCGTGATGGAGAGGCCCGAGCCGCGGCTGATGTTGAGCACGAAGGTGGTGTCGACCTTGCCGCCCGCCTTGTTGCGCTGCCTCGGCGCGACCAGCACGCATTGTCTCACCTTGCCGTCAGGGCCGACCTGGGGTAGGGCGCTCCACACGCCTTGCGGAAAGCGCACCTGCCGGCCGGCGATCGGATTGTCCGCGGCCCACGCAGGGGGCGTCAGGTTTGCGGCGACGATGACGGCAAGCGCCGCCATCCGGCGCGTCCAAAACATATGGGCGGGCATGGCCCCTCTCGGATTGTCCAGAGCTCGAAGCATTGGACTCGGAGGGGAGCCCCGAGGTTCACCGCACCCGGGCGGCGGCTTCGTCGGCCGCTAGCCGCCCTTGCTGCGGATCAGGCCGGCGAGGTTGGTCTTCTGCGCCTCGCACCAGCCGGGCATGCCGAGGCGGCGCTGGTCCATGTCGGTGGCCTGTGTCGCGACCGCGACCTCGGCCATCAGATCATCGTCCTGCTTCTCGCCCATCTTGCCGCCGGTGTGCATCCAGGCGATCGCCTTGCGCACCTTCTCGGTGGTGCCGTCGGGCAGCTGCATCTGCTGCGCCTTCTGCACGAGGTCCTGATAGACGAGATCGGTGCCGGGACATTCGACCTTGGCGGCGAAGGCCTGCAAGACCATCGTCACGTAGGTCGCGCGCGGCGGCGCGTCGCCCGCCTGGGCCGGCGCGGCCAGCAGCAAAAGGCCCGTCATCAGAAAACCAGTGCGCATCCTTGGTACCTCCTCGATTTTTGGGGGAGGCTAGCGTCCGGCGCGCCGCTCCGCAATGGTGCCGGGGCGCAATTGTCGCGCCGCGTTGCGGCGCGCTAGATTGGCGGCAGAGGACCCGGAGAGCGACATGAGCCTGTTCAGTGCGCCGTTCGATCCCGCAACCGACACGGCGCTCGTCACCGGCGCGGGCAACGGCATCGGCCGCGCGATCGCGCAGGCCCTGGTCGGTGAGGGCGTGCGAACCGTGTTTGCCGATATCAGCGCGGAACGGGTGAGTGCCGCGATCGGCGCAAGTGTGAGGCCTGAGCTGGCGGTGCCCTGGGTCGGCGATCTCGCCGGGCTGGACGCCTGCGATGCGCTGCTTGCCGCCTCTCATGCCGCGCTGGGCGAGGTCTCGCATTTCGTGCACAGCGCCTCGCCGCCGCGGCGCGAGGCCGATCACGCGCTCGCGGTCGATCGCGGGACCTGGCGGGAGATGCACGCCGTCAATCTCGATGCCGGCTTTCATCTGGCGCGCGAGATCGCAAAGCGGCTGATCGCAGCGAAGCGGCCCGGCTCGTTCCTGTTCCTCACTTCGCTGCATGCGGGCACGCCGCGCAACCTGCCGCATTACTCGACGGCGAAGGCGGGAATGGCGATGCTGGTGAAGGAGCTGGCGAAGACTTTCGGGCGGCACAACATCCGCGTCAACGCGCTGGTGCCGGGTGCAATCGCAGCGGGCGGGTTCGTTGCGGACGCGTCCCTGGCGAGACACATTCCGCTCGGGCGTCTCGGCGCGGCGAATGACCTCGCGCCGATGGCGCTTACGGTGCTGTCGAACAAGCTCTCAGGTTACGTCACCGGCGCGGCCTTCGTTGTCGACGGCGGATTGTCGCTGACGAACTGGTTCGAGGCGCCCGCTCTCGACACTCTTTCTTGACGCGTTTTCTTTACGCGAACCGGTGTCCACTTCGCTGGCCTAGCTAGCGCTGCCAGGCCGGCACGGGATCGAGCGGCGTGCGATAGACCTCCTTGTGATCGCGATCGGTGACACGCACTGCGCAGCCCTTCTGCTGCAGCTCCGGCTTCACCTGCGACAGCTCGCATGCGAGTTGATCGGCGCGATCGGAGGCAACCTCGATGTCCTCGAGGATGATTCCGCCCTGGTTCTTGAACTCTTCACCAACCACAAGATCGAAGGAGTAGTACGGCATCTGAAGTCCCCCGGTGTGACGACCCAAGTCTCAGTTGCGAGTCCTGAAAACAAGTTTTGAAAACAAGTCTTCAGCGGAAGTCCCGACACGTCTTGGATAGTACCACTGAGTCGATCTTTATCGAATGAACAAGCCGCACAATCTCTGTGCCTATGGCGCAGAAATGATGTGCAGCACGCGAGCCCGGTAAGGTTTTATTAAATATGTCGGCGCGATCATAAGGCATGGAATTGCAACAGAACCGGGCTCCGGGAACCGGCAGTTGCAAGAGAAGGCCGGCGGCATAAATCCCGACGGCCTTTTCTCTTTGATGGAAAACGATCGTAGCATCGCTTCCCGTAGTAACCCGGACTCAACGCATCACATCGACTCGGACAGCGTTCGTGACGTTGTTGCTCCAAGGCGCGATGAGATTTTAACGCAGCGGCATCGGCGGACGCACGACCGGTCCATCGTCATCGGCAACCGCTTGCGTCGTCGCGACCGGTGCAGCCGGCGGGACCGCGGCAGCTTGTGACGGTGGCGGCGGCGGTGCGAGCGGCGCCGGTGAATAGGCCGGCATGTAGGTGTGCGACACGACCGGCTTCGGCTTGCGAACCGGCGGCGGCGTTGGAGCCGGCGCGCGCGGCGGCAGCGCGGACACGCGTGCGCGCGGATCGACGGGCGGCTTCGCTTCGACGACCGGCTTCGGTGCAGGCGGCTTCGCCATCTCGCGTGCCATCTGCTCCTGGCCGGCCTTCAGCTCGGCGATGTTGGCCTTGAGTGTTTCGATCTGCTGCGCCATGGCCGCGAGATCTCGCGTCATCGATTGTACCGACTGTGCTGCGTCGGTCGGTGTTGCCGCGGGCGCGGCTGCTGCAACCTGAACTGCAGGCGGACTAGCAGGTTGATCGGCCGCAGCTTGCGCTGCAGGTTGATCGACCGGTTGATCCGTGGCGGCTTGCGCCGCAGGCGGGACGGCCTGCGCGGCGGCGACCGGCGCCGACTGCGACGCCGAAGGCAGCAGCGAGGTCAAGACCGGTGTCCACTCGGCGAGCATCTGTTTGGCGGTATCGCCGTGCTTCTCCCAGGCAACCGTGGCAGCCGCACTGCCGCCGGCAAACAGGAATGTGAGGAAGGCGCCACGCAGCCACTTGCGGGCAGCGGAACGTTTGGGCCGGCTGGGACCATCGCCGGGCGCGAGGCGCACCGCGGTGTCGACCGAGGGCACTGCCGCAGGTGGCTCCAGGACGGGACTGAACTTCGGCTCAGGACTGAACTTCGGCTCGGGACCGGCTTTGGGCTCCGGGGCGAATTTCGGCTCAGGGCGCGGCGTGATGTCAGGTGCCAGTGCCGGCGCCGCGCCGATGGGGCGCGAGGCCATCACGATCTCGGGCGAGATCTGAATCGCATCGTGCGGATCGTTGTCCTTGACCGTGTCCTTCACGATCTCATCGACGATCTGCTTGCTGTTCAACGTTGCGAGCATCGCAGCTCCTTCGAAGCCTTCGTCGTTTCGCATTGGCGCGAGCCGATCTGTTGAGGTGAGCCCCATCCAACCTGGTGTGCCCGGGCAGATGACGCACGAGTCCAGCCGGGTTTGACCAAAGCAAGGCGAGGGGGTGGAGATGATGCGACGCTCTTCCGCCGTTTGTGGTGATGGAACCCGGCTGATCGAACACGCGCAATTGTTCCGGGCTTGCCTTGTTTTCAGCACGATTTGGGCAGCATCTGACGGCGCTGGGGGTGCTGCTATCCGCTATCGGGGGGCCGGTGGTGCCAAGATCTGTTCTCGCTTTCTTCGTCGTTGCCTTGCTGCCGCTCGGCGGTTGCATGCAGACGACGCTTTCGCCGTCGACCGACGCGAGCATGACGCCGCGCGACCGGCAGTTGCTCGCGCACACGCCTTACGCCCAGGCGAGCGTGCCCGAGCAATATCTGCGTCACATCGTCGATTATCCGCGCAAGGAGATGCCGGGCACGATCCTGGTCGATACCGATGCGCGCTATCTCTATTTCGTGCTGCCCGACGGCAAGGCGATCCGCTACGGCGTCGCGGTCGGCGAGGAGGCGATGGCCTTCTCGGGCGTTGCGCGGGTCGGCCGCCTCGCCGAATGGCCCGACTGGGTGCCGACGGCGGACATTCAGGCGCGGCTTGGACCGTATCCGGCGCGCGTGCCCGGTGGTCCCGCCAATCCGCTCGGCGCGCGGGGCATCTATCTCTTTGTCGGCAACAAGGACACGCTCTACCGCATCCACGGCACCAACCAGCCCGAATATATCGGGCAGGCGATCTCGTCGGGCTGCATCCGGATGCGCAACGAGGACGTCATCGACCTCTACGACCGGGTGAAGCTCAATTCGACCGTCGTGGTGCTGCCGCCCGGACAGAATGCGCAGGCCGGACCAGGCGCGCGCTGGCGCGGATAGGGCGTTCGGGCGAGGAGCGCTGGCGGGCTGCTGACGACGATCACATCGTTTTGAAGCGGTGACGGGTGAACGGCTTCACAGCCGATCGGCTCCGACTACGCTATGCCTTGATGGCTCGTTGCCATTGGAGGCATCATGCAAAAATACTTTGATCCATTGAATGAGAACGACCGCCGCATTGTGCGGAAATGGCGCCTGGCCACGTTCGGTTTTTATGGCTCCATCCTGGCCGGAATGGTCCTGTACGTCGCGCTGCACTGGAATCCGGAGGTCAATTATGCCTCTGCCGATTCCGCAGCACACGCGAAGCTCATGGGCAGGCCCGACGGACTCGCGCCGTTCTCGCCCTAGTTTTCAGGGCGCGCGACGTGCCACTGCAGGGTCGTGGCCGTGCCGTTGGCGTCGCCCGGCGCCTTGTCGGCCGGCGAGGTGTAGAGCGGGCGGTAGCGGTACGCCCACATCTTGCTGCCGTCGTTGCGATTGATCACGGTGAAGTCGCCGACGGCCTTGGCGTCGGCGGTTGCGGCCAGCGGCACCCAGGTCTCCGTGCACTTGCCGTTGCAGTTCGAGGTCTTGCCGGTGGTGTCGCGCTCGTAGGTGTAGAGCGTCATGCCCTTGAGATCGACCAGCTTCGGGCCCTGCTTGGTCAGGACTACCTTGGCCGGTGCGGTCGTCGCTTCGGGCTTGGGCGGAGGCGGGGCATCGCCGCCGCCATGGCCGTTCGCGAGTGCAGGGACGGTCGAGAGCGCGATGGCCGCGGCGGCAATGAGGAACCTGAACATCCTGGTCTCCGTAACGGCAAAGTTAATCGCGCGTTAAGCGCCGAATGGGGCCGACCGTAGCAGCCGAAGGTTAGTTCCAGGTTTCGCCGCGCTGCGACGATTACGTACAAAATAGGCTCATTCGCGCAGCGGGGCACGGCTGAGCTCGTTGCCGGCGGCGATCGCCTTGCGCAGGAGCCGCATCAGCTCCTCGCCTTCCTTCGCGCTGAGGCCGCGCAGCATGATGCGCTGTGCGGACTCGACCGCCGGCGTGATCTTGCGCAGCGCGCGCCGGCCCTCGTCGGTGATCTCGAGTTCGCGGGCCCGGCGGTCGCGGGGACTGGCACGGCGCTCGACAAGACCCTTCTGCACCAGGCGATCGATCACGCCCGTGATGGTGGTGCGGTCATAGGCGATCAGGCCTGCGAGCGTCACCTGGTCGAGCCCCGGATTGGCCTTGATGGTCGCGAGTGCGGCGTATTGCACCGGTGTGAGGTCGAAGCCGGCATCCCCGACCTCGGCCAGGAACACTGCCACCGCGATCTGCTGGAACCGGCGCGCCAGATGCCCGGGCATGTCATTGTTGTCTTTCACCGAATTCTCCTTGAGCGCGGGGACGGTGCGGATCATTGACAAGTATACTGATAGTCAGCATACTGATCAATATCGAAGAAGACGTTGACGGGAGAGGTGCTCATGCAATTCCATCTGAATGGATTTCAGCCTGGAGACCCCGAGATCGCCGATCCCGCCGAGCGCGTTCAGGCCCCGAGCGCAGCGGGCGCCGTGCCTGAAGAGGTCGATGTCCTGATCGTCGGCTGCGGGCCGGCCGGACTGACGCTCGCCGCCCAGCTTGCGCAATTCAGCGACATCAAGACCTGCATCGTCGAGCAGAAGCCGGGCCGCCTGCTGGTCGGGCAGGCCGACGGCATCGCCTGCCGCACCATGGAGATGTTCCACGCCTATGGCTTCAGCGAGCGCGTGCTGAAGGAAGCTTATTGGGTCAACGAGACGACATTCTGGAAGCCGGACGAGCGCATGCCGGAGACAATCGTCCGCAGCGGACGGGTGCAGGACGTCGAGGACGGGCTGTCTGAATTCCCGCATGTCATCCTCAACCAGGCGCGCATCCATGACGGCTTTCTCGAAATCATGCGCAAGGCGCCGGGCAAGCTCGAGCCCTATTACAGCCGCCGCCTGATCGATCTCGCGGTCGATCAGGCCGCAGGACCCGCCGACCACGCCGTGACTGTGCGGCTCGAGCGCGTCGATGCCGGAAACGAGGGTAATGTCGAGACCATCAAGGCGCGTTATGTCGTCGGCTGCGACGGCGCGCGCAGCACGGTGCGCAAATCGATCGGTCGGGAGCTGCATGGCGATTCCGCCAACCATGCCTGGGGCGTGATGGACGTGCTGGCGGTGACCGATTTTCCCGACATCCGCTTCAAGTCCCTGATCCAGTCGGCCAAGGACGGCAGCCTGCTGATCATTCCGCGCGAAGGCGGCTACATGGTTCGCATCTATGTCGAGCTTGCCAAGCTCGATGTCGGCGAGCGGGTTGCCAATCGCAACATCACCGCCGCCGACGTGATCGCGAAAGCGCAGCGGATCCTGAAGCCGCATACGCTTGACGTGAAGGAGATCGCCTGGTGGTCGGTTTACGAGATCGGCCAGCGCCTGACCGACAAGTTCGACGACGTGCCGGAGGCGGAGGTCGCCAGCCGCCTGCCGCGCATCTTCATCGCCGGCGATGCCTGCCACACCCACAGCCCGAAGGCGGGGCAGGGCATGAACGTCTCGATGCAGGACGCCTTCAATCTTGGCTGGAAGCTCGCCGCCGTTCTCCGCAAGCAATGTGCGCCGAGCCTGCTGCATTCCTATTCGGCGGAGCGCCAGGCGGTTGCGAAGGAGCTGATCGACTTCGATCGCGAATGGGCCGGCATTCTCGCTTCGGCCGCCAAGGCCGGCGGCGCGGATGCAGCCAAGACGCAGGACTATTTCGTCCGGCACGGCCGCTACACGGCCGGCACCGCGACGCATTACAAGCCCTCGATTCTCACCGGCGCGACGTCACATCAGCACCTCGCCGAAGGTCTCGTGATCGGCAAGCGCTTCCATTCCGCACCGGTGATCCGGCTGGCGGATGCCAAGCCGGTGCATCTCGGCCACGCCGCGCAGGCCGACGGACGCTTCCGCATCTACGCGTTCTCGCCCGCTGAGAATCCCGCAGCGTCCGGCTCGGCCATTCGCGCCTTGTGCAATTTTCTCACGGAGACGAGGCAGTCGCCGGTCCGGCGATACACGCCTGCTGGCGCCGACACCGACAGCGTGATCGATCTGCGCGCGGTGTTTCAGCAGGAGCATCGCGAGCTCGCCGTCGAGGCGATGCCGCCGCTGCTGCTCCCGCGCAAGGGGCGCTATGGTCTGATCGACTACGAAAAGATGTTCTGTCCGGATCTCAAGAGCGGCCACGACGTTTTTGCAATGCGCGGTATCGATCGGACGGCCGGCTGCATGGTCGTGGTGCGGCCGGACCAGTATGTCGCGGGCGTGCTGCCGCTCGACGACTTTGCCGGGCTCGCCTCGTTTTTCGACGCCTTCATGTTGCCGGTGAACTGACGCCGCAATCGCGGCGGTCGCCGGACCGATGAATGGCGGATGAATATTGAACTCCGCGCTGGGCGGTGCACTCAATCTTTCGGCTGTTGCGATGATAACACGCGGAACGCTCGTTCCGCCTGCGCGTTCCGTCTCGCAGAGGAGGAACACGCCATGAAACTCAGAAGCATTTTGGTTGCAGCATTGCTGCTTGCCCCGACGGCCGCGCTGGCCGCACCGGGCATCGTCACCGTCTCGACCGGCCTGCGCGCCGGCCCGGGCTCCGGATTTCCCCTGGTCGATCGCGTCCCCGGGGGCGCCCGCGTCAACATCCACGGCTGCCTGCGCGGCAATGCCTGGTGCGACGTCAGCTTCTCCGACGATCGCGGCTGGGTGTCGTCGCAATATCTCGAATATCTCTATCGCAATCACTACGTCTATCTCCCTGATTATGTCGACGTGATCGACGTGCCTGTCGTCCCGTTCGTGCTGACCTCGTACTGGTCGAGCTATTATGAGGGGCGGCCCTGGTATCGCCGCCACGCCTACTGGAATAATTACTGGACCTCGCATCAGAGCTTGGCGACGCGGATGACGATCGACCCGGGCGCAGCCCGTATCGGTCGTGCGGCGACGCGTGACGCGGCCATCGCACTGGAACGCGAAGGCGTGCGTGGCAGGGGTGCTGCCGCGATCTCCGGACGCGACGCCACGATCTCACGACGCGACGCTGCGATCGCGAAGCGCGACGCCGCGATCACGACAAAGCGTGACGCGGCGATCACGAGGCGTGACGCTGCGATCACGAAACGCGACGCAGCGGTTGCTGCCGACCGGACGCGTGCCGGACGGAGCGAGCGCATCGCGCATGAGCGGACCAACGTGCAGACTCGCAATCCGCGCGATGCTCAGGCGCACATGATGCGCGAACAGGCCGCGAGCCGCGCCGCGGTGCGTGCCCAGCCGATGGCACGCGCGCATGAAGCACCGCGTGTGTCGGCTGCACCTGCCGCACGGCCCGCGACGCCGCATGTCGCGCAGCCGAATGTGAGCCACGGTACGCCGATGAATGCGCGTGCGCAGATGCCGGCGCCGCGTGCCGCTGCGCCTGCAGCGCCGCATGGCGGTGGCGGCGCTCCGCACATCAATGCCGCGCCACGTGGTGGCGGTGGCCCGGCCGGCGGCCCCGGCGGCGGTCACGAGAAGCGCTAGCAAGCCCAAAGGAAAGCCCGGCCCTCGCGCCGGGCTTTCTGCTGATTTGATGCGGGTTCCCTGCGCGTACAATTTAAGAAAGTTCTTCGCGGGCAGATTTCATCGATCGTAAGATGTGTACCCAAAGATGCAATCATCCACTCGGGGCAGCGGGGCACGGGAGGATGACGATGAGACAGAGCCAGGCGGAGACGCGCCGCCAGAATGTCGCGAAGCGGTCGATGACCAAAGAGGCCAAGCAGCTGGCCGGCCTGATCGCCGGACTGCGCAAATCGCTCGATGGGATTCACAAGGAACGGATGAGCACAAAGCTGACCGGTGCCGAGATGGGCATGCTCGACGAGCGCCGCAACAATCTGCTGCTCACCATTGCAGCCCTCGACGACCGTCTCTCGGCGGTGCAGGGGCTGATCGATCTCGGCCGTCCCCACATCATCCGCGTCCACTGATCGGGGCACGGACCTAAGGCTATCGGTTTCGTCGCGGCGGCGACGAGGCCAGGCTTCGCTGCCTGCTCTGGGTGGCATAGGGATTGGCGAAGCACTGCGCGGACTGCCCGGAGGCCGTCGCGGCGCACTGCGCGATCGTCGTAAAACTGCAATTGCTGTCGTCGATGTGTAGACCTCGATGCAGACGGGATAGCGCGGATCGTAGGTCTGCGCCGCTGCCGGCGCGCCAGTCGAAGCGATGCCGAGAAAGCCCGCGACAAGCTGAATCGCATTCATGATCGGGCGCGATCAACCTCCGTCGGCCCGCCGGAGCCAAGCACAATGCTGCCTGCGGATGGCACCAAATTGCCACGCTCCCGGCGAATTGCCGCCAAAGCCCGCTGCCACGAGGGGGCGGGTTCAGGGCAACGCAAGGGGATGCGCATTGGCCTACAAAATGGTCGCAGAACGCGACAATGCGAAGTACAGTTTTGCCCGCGAGAGCCGGCTGCTCATCGTGGCGAAGGCAAAGGTGTGGGTGAGCGAGGGCTGGCAGGTCGTCATCACCGATCAGGACGGCAAGGCCTACGCGCCATCCGAATTCGATCAGTTGCTGGCGGCGTGACCGCAGCACGGGAACTCTAGAGTTTTGACGCGTTTTCTTGACGCGAACCGGTCATCCGCTTCGCTTGAAAACGCTCTGGGGGACGACGTTGATATCGCTATTCCAACCGGGGCGCGGTTTCATGGCGCCCCTGATGATTCTTGCCGCGGCCGCCGCACTGACGGCGACGGTTGCCTCCGCGCAAAACCTCGATGCCGGCAAGTCGCCCGAGAAGCTGTTTGCTGACGGTTGCTCGACCTGCCATCGCAGCCCGCGCGGCCTGGCCAAGGGGCGCTTCAGCCTGACGCTGTCCTGGTTCCTGAAGGACCATTACGCAACCAGTTCCGACTCCGCCAAGGCGCTCGCCGCGTATCTGGAGTCGGTCGATGCGCCGCCGCCGCGGGCCGCGGGCAAGCCTGGGACAAAGCCGCCCAAGTCCGCGCCGCGTCCGCCCAAGCCGGTGACCCCGCAATAGTCACGGCCGGGGACGATCCCGCGCATTTGCGCTTTCAATCAAAGATAGAATGAGATTGTAGGTCCCGCCGAGAGGTGGTATTAACCTAAAGTAGTTTTGATATAGAAAGCAACCGAGGCGCCCCGCAGGGCAAATCTCGGAATTTGGTCGCACATCACATTTGAGCTCGGCGAGGGCGGGGCGGTTGAGCTCGCATCCGTGAGGACCTCCCATGAAGCGTTGGCAGTCTTTGGCCCTGACGTCGCTCGCGTTCGCTGCGGCGATGCTGGCAGCGCCGTTGCGGCCGGCCGCGCAGTCGCAGTCACCGCAAGCGGCGCCGCCCTATATTCCGCAGGCCAAGTTCTGCGCCAACGGCACCGGCGGGCTGTGCTCCATCGTGCCGGCCTATATCGGCCCTGATCCGGGCCTTGCGGAAACACAGGGCTACAACGGCCTTTACGGCCAGCCGCCGCAGAGCGAGAAGGCGGACGTGCAGTCGCCGTTCGACAACATGGCTTGGCAGATGTTCGTCGCACTCAACTGGGTGGCGAGCGGCGTCAAGGAGCCGGCGGCGCAGGGACTGACGCAGCCGGGCCGGCGGGTCTGGCAGACCTATCCGACGGTCTCTTCGCTGTTCGGCAACGCGCCAGTCATCGCCGGCTGCCCGCAGGCGCTGGCGCTTCCGATCTTCCATATCGGCTCGAACGGCAAGGGCCAGCCGATGCCGAACAATGAAGAATATCTGCAGGCCGCAACCAACAAGCCGCTGATCGACGTCAACGGCAACTGGACGCTGTTCGAGCGGCGTGTCAACGAGATCGAGGCGCAATATCTGCGCGCGCCCGGCGGACAGAAGTCGCAGACGCTACGACCAGCGCGGGCCAACAAGAGTTCATCAAGAAAAATCCTGGCGGCGCCGACTTCACGTCGTCGGCCACGGTCCCGGACGGGACCAATGGTTCGATCGAGATCAAGACGTCCTGGCGCATCCTCGATCCGTCCAAGGACGATCCGTCGAAGTTCTTCACCCAGAACATCCTGCTTGCGGTGTCAGGCGATCTCGTGCGCGATGGCCGTCCGTTCTGCCGCAGCGAGCGGGTGGGGCTCGTCGGCATGCACATCCTCCAGCGCAATCCGCTGGACAAGACCAATCCGGCGCTGCGGCCGCAATGGATCTGGGCGACGTTCGAGCATGTCGACAACGCGCCGCTCGCGAACGCGCCCTGCAACGTCGCGGATGGCTGCGGCACCGACAAGGCCACGAACTGGATCAACCAGCCGAGCTGCGGGCCCGCGAGTCCCGCCCCGGGCGCGCATTTCTCGTTCTTCAACACCGGCGCGCCGTCGAGCCTCGGCACCAATATCTCGCCGCAATCGCCCGGCGTCAGCAAGACGACATTCCCCTGGAACCCGCGCAAGCCTTATGCGCAAGGCGGCACCACCAGCGCAACGGCGCAGCCGCAGGCCGTGCGGTGCTGGCGGATCTACCCGACGACGAGCACCCTCAACGAGCAATGGCGGATGGCGCTCGGCTCACTCAAGAGCGTGTTCGGGAATTACATGCTGGTCGGCACGCAATGGGGCGGCAATGTCGAACCTCCGACCCCGCCAAATCCGATTCCATCCAACGCCGTGCCGGGCATGCTGTCCAACATGACACTCGAGACCTACATCCAGAATTATCTGAGCAATGGTCCCGCGGGTCCGGGCTCATGCGTCAGCTGCCACAACTTCGCGACGCTGGTCGATGGCAAGACCTCGGCGAATTTCAGCTTCCTGCCGGGGATCGTAGAACCGGCATCGCTGCGTGCGAAGATCAGGACGGCGCCGTGAGGTCTTTGTAACGGATGAAGTAAGCGCTACGCTCGCCGGTAGGTCTGCGCGATCAGCCGGTCGTGCACGGCGCGCAAGTCGGCGCTCATGCGCGTCTGTCCCGTCGTGACAAAGGTCAGCCAGGCGCCGTCGGCCGCGAGGCGCACGATGTGCAGCTCGGGCGTGCCGTCGGTGGCGCGGTGGCGCTTCAGCCGGGCCTTGATCCAGTCGTTCCAGAGCCGGCGCAGCGACGGATCGGTCACGACGACCATGCTCAGCGCTGCCCATGGCGTGGTGAAGCCGAAGGCCTTGCCGGTGAACACGGCGTTCACATAGGCGCGCGTAAAACTGCCGCGAGGCTTGGGATCGGCTTCGATGGCGGCGTCGATCTCGGCATCGACGCGGGCGAGCAGGTCGGCGAACAGGCCCTCGATCAGGGCCTGCTTGCTGCCGAAGTGGTGAAACAGCCCGCCCTTGGTGACGCCGGCCGCCGCCGCCACCGCCTGCACGGTGACGCCGGCGACCCCATGGTCCATGGCAATGGCCGCGGCGTGATCGAGCAGGGCGCGCCGCACCTGTTCGGGCTGCTTGGCGCGGGTATAGGCGCTTCCCGGCATCAATGCACCGTCGTCTCCGAGAACAGGTTGATGATCACGACCCCCGATACGATCAAGCCGATGCCGACGAAGGCCGCGGCGTCCAGCATCTGCCGGAATAGCACGAAGGAGACGGTCGCGGTCAGGATGATGCCAACGCCGCCCCATATCGCATAGGCGATGCTCAAGGGGATCACCCGGATCGCGACCGAGAGCGCATAGAACGATGCAACGTAGAACAGCACCATGGCCAGCGTCGGCCAGGGGCGCGTGAACTGCGCGGACTGCTGCAGGAAGGCGGACGCAGTGACCTCGAAGACGATGGCGAGGGCAAGCGCTGCGTAGGCATTGAAGGCGGAAGTCATGTCGGGGCTCAGGCATGGCGGCAAGAAAGATACCGCGCGGTAGGTATGTTTAGCATGCGGAGCGCGGCTTTTGACGTCAACCATTATCACGTGTCAGTGACGTGCCTGCGACACGTCGGGAACACACTGAAGCCGCCGCGCGGCGAATCGTGCGGCGGCTCCAGCTTTTGCGGCGGTTCGGGGCGGCGCTAGTCGATCCGCACGGACAGTTCGACGTCTTCGGCGAATGGGGTCGACATGTAGCCGCTGCCGGACGCGCGCATCCGCGCCAGATAGTCGGGGCTGTCGTCGGCGTTGTCGGCGACGATGATCGCACCCGGCCTGAGATGGCCTTCGATCAGATCCAGGATCTCGGGGTAGAGCGCCTTGGCGCCGTCGAGCAGCACGAGATCGATCGTATCAGGCAGATCGGCACTGAGCGTTTGCAGCGCATCGCCCTCACGGATTTCGACGAGGTCGATCAAGCCGCCGGCCGACAGGTTTTCCCGCGCCCGCGCGGCTTTCGACGGCTCGAACTCGCTGGTGATGAGGCAGCCGCCGCCATTGTCGCGCAAGCCTGCGGCAAGGTGCAGCGTCGAGATGCCGAACGAGGTGCCGAACTCAACAATCGCCTTGGCGCGGGAGCTGCGGGCCAGCATGTAGAGCAGCACAGCGGTCTCGCGCGAGACCGCGAGCGGGGCGTCCTTCAGGCGACCATAGAGATCGCGGTAGTCGGTCTTGCTCCGCAGCATCCGGGCCTGCTCGGCATCGGACAGATCCGCGACGGCTGCGCGCGTTGCGCCGCTTGCGGCCTCGGCCTCGCGGAAGAGGCGATCCAGTAGCGGCGTGAGCGATGTGATGGTGGGGGTGGTCATTCGAGGTCTCCGGAGTTGGCGGCGAAAGGTGTGCTTGCGCGGAAGCTGAAATACGACTAATTCGTCGCATTCGCTATTCGCATTGCCCAAGGGTGCCATGGCCGATCGCCGAAGCCGTTCAGTTTCCTCACGAAAACAGCCGCAGCAGGCGCGCTCCACGGAGCTCGTGGCGGCCATTCTGGATGCGGCTGTTCAGGTCCTGGCGAAGGAGGGCGCGCAGCGTTTCACCACGGCGCGGGTGGCGGAGCGGGCCGGGGTGAGCGTCGGATCGCTCTATCAATACTTTCCGAACAAGGCGGCGATCCTGTTCCGCCTCCAGAGCGACGAGTGGCGGCGCACGAGCGACATGCTGCGCGGGATCCTCGCGGACGGTGCGAAGGCGCCGCCGCTGCGGCTGCGCGCGCTGGTCCACGCCTTCATCCGCTCGGAGTGCGAGGAGGCCGCGATCCGCACCGCCCTCAGCGACGCCGCTCCGCTCTATCGCGATGCGCCGGAAGCGCAGGACGCGCGGGCTGCCGGCAAGGAAATCGTCGCGGCGTTCATGCGGGAGGCGCTGCCCAAGGCAACGGACGCGACGCGCGCGCTCGCCGGCGAATTGATCACGACGACGCTGAGCGAGGTCGGCAAGAGATTCTCGGAGGCCCCACGCAGCGAGGCGGAGATCGCGCGCCAGGCCGACGGACTGGCCGACATGTTCTGCGCCTATCTCGGCGAGCTTGCGCGGCGCCGGAATCAGTCCTGACATCGGGGTTTGCGGCCCAATATCGTTTCTGATTTCGGCGCATGATGGGTTAGCCTTGCCTCGTTCTTCGTCGAGCCAATCGAGCGCCGCGCCATGCATGTCCTCCGTCCCCAATTCCGCATCGAGGCGCAGGCTGCGCTGGAATTCGCAGGGCAACGCGGCTTCGGTGTGGTCGTCGCCGCGGATGAGCACGGGCCGCGGGCCTCGCACGTGCCGTTCGTGCTGGAGCAGCGCGACGGGCAGGTGATCGTGCAGATCCATCTCACCGCCAGGAATCCGCTCGTTCCGCTGGCGGATGGCGCGCGGCGATTCCTGCTGATCGTCGCCGGCGACGACGCCTACATCTCCAATGACTGGTATGCCTCGCAGGACAACGTCTCGACCTGGCTCTACGAGGCCGTGCACCTGTCGGGCGTGGCGCATCTGCGCGGGCTGGACGAGAACCGCGGACACGGCGATGCGCTGCTCGCGGTTGCCGAGGCGCGTTTGCCGAAGCCGCCCTGGGACCTCGCACGGATGGAGCCGGAGAAGCGCGAGAGCATGCTGGCGGCGATCCGCGTCATCGATCTCGTGGTCGATACCGTCGAAGGGCAGGCCAAGCTCAACCAGCACAAGAGCGATGCGGATCATGTCGCGGTCGCGGGTCGGCTGGCGCGGTCGCTGGAGACGGGGCATCGTCGGCTGGCGCGGAAGATGCAGGCGCTGCGGCCGGGGCTTGGGTACGATTTTTCGTGATCCGGGTTGCGCTTGCCTTGCACCGCAATTGACCTTACGGACCTCCGCATGCTCGTCATCTCCATTCAAAGCCAGGTGGTCCACGGCCATGTCGGCAACAGCGCGGCCGCCTATGCCATGCAGGCGGAGGGCGTGAACGTCGCGGCGGTGCCGACCACGCTGCTGTCGAACCATCCGCGCTATCCGAGCCTGCGCGGGCGGGTGCTGGAGACCGAGCTCGTCGCCGATCTCCTGAAGGGCGTCGAGGAGCGCGATCTTGTCGACGAGGCCGCGGTGCTGGTGACCGGCTATCTCGGCTCGCCCGGCAATGCAGCTGCCGTCGCCGATTTCGTCGAGCGGGCCCTGATCCGCAATTCCAGGCTCATCTATCTCTGCGATCCCGTGATCGGGGACGATGGCCGCGTCTATGTCGCCGACGGCATCCTGGACGTGGTGCGGCACCGGCTGCTGCCGGCCGCGAACCTGACGACGCCGAACCAGTTCGAGCTCGAGCTGCTGTCCGGCCTCACGATCGCCGATACGCAGGGCCTGCGCGCGGCGTGCACGGCGCTCGCGGGCGAGGGCCGCATCGACGTCGTTGCGACCGGCTGCACGCTTACTGACACGGCTGACGGGCAGATGGAGACGATCCTTTGCTCGGACGGCCAGCTGTCACGCTTTGCAACTCCGCGACTGCCGATCCGTCCCTATGGCACCGGCGATCTGCTCACCGGCCTGATCGCAGCGCATCTGGCCAAGGGCAAGGCGATGGAGGCCGCGGTGCGGCTTGCGGTCGAGACCATCTTTGCCGTGCTGGTGCGTACGCAAGAGGCCGGCACGGCCGAGATGCGGCTTGTGCCGCTGCCCTCAGTTGGACGCAAGCCGTAACGGCTCAGGTCGCGCGCTTGCTGGCCGATTGCGCCGATTTCTGCGCCCTGGCCGGGCCCTTCTGCTCGCGCGCGGCTTGCGCCTTTGGCAGCTTGGCATGCGCTAGGGCCCGCGCCTTCTTCGGCTTGGCGCTGGCGACGTCCTTGCGGTCCGCCGTGCCGCGCTTCGAGATATATTCTGCACCGTCGATCGGGCCGACATGCGGCGGATCGCGGCCGAGATAGGGTCGGCCGATGCCGTACGCCTTGCCGTTGGCGTCGACCCATTTCCACAACACTTCGGTCGAGACCCAGCGCTGCGCGCGGTTATTGCCCTGGGTGCTGACGATGTCGGCCGCCATGCCGTGGCCATAGCCGCCGCGCGTGCTGCCGCCGTGATAGGAGCGGTCGGATGCGGCCTTCAGGCCACTCGCGATCGATTGGCGATAGTCGTCGCGGAACGCGCTGGTGATGCCCGGCGACAGGCCGGCGGCTTCGGCGGCGAGCAACGTGCGGAATAGTTTCCGCTTGAAACTCTTGTCCATGCCGCCGATGACGTAGTCCATCATCGACATGTTCGCGTGCTCGGCCGCCTTCGGATCCTTCCAGCCGAAATCCTCGTCGACCAGTTTTGTGAAGCTGCGCATCACGGTCACCATCTTGCCCTTGCGCTTGACAGTGACGGCGCGACGCTCCTGCACCTTGATCGAGTCCTCCTTGGCCGTGCGCTGGTAGAGCGCCCAGAGATAGCGGTCGATGCAGGCGTCCATGACGAAGCATTCGTCGAGCACGGCGATGGTGTCGGCAGGTGGTGACGGCTTGCTCGCTGCGGGCGCCGGCCCGGTCGCGAGAGAAGCGGGCGACAATGCGTCCGTGGTCACGATCTCGGCGGGATCGGCCGAGGCGAGCTTGACGGGCTCCGGCGCCGGCGCGGCCTCGCTGGCGGCGGGCGCGGGCTCTGGCAGAATTTGTGGCGCGGGCGGCTCGCTCGGCAGGACCAGCGCCGGATCGGCGGAAGCGAGCTTGACGGCGGGGGCGGGCACTTCGGGCGCCGCTGCCTCGGTGACCACCGGAGCCGGCGTCGCGGCTACGGCGGCGGCGATGTCGGCAGTCAGCGCAATGCCATCCTCGATCGTCGCAGCGCGCGGAACGTCGGCGAGATCGAGACGGCTGAGGTCTTTGGCACGCGAGATTGCGGCCGCGTCGGCGCCGCTGTTCTCGATCACGGCAGGGGCATAGGCGGACAGAGAGAGCGCTAGCCAGCCGGCCATGACGGCCGAGGGGCACGCGACCGCCACCAGAAGAGACCGCCGATCATTCATGATCCCTGCCTCCAAACGGTTCTGCCCGAACCAGTCTGGTCGGACAGTCTTGCACAGAAAGGCACGCAGCACGTCAATTGTTCGGGGGACCGTGTGGCGGCGCAATGGCGCAAATCGGCGAAAGGGGGCTTTTTGGGGGAAGTGTGGCCTGGGAGACACGCGCGGGTTCCATTGGGTTCTACGAGCCTGACTTCGATAAATACGAATCGGACGTCTTGCGGCAACTTTCCCAAAGCCGAGCGCGTTGGTCGGCCATGACGCATTCCTCGCTTCGTCCCATGGACGCCTTCGATCCCACCGAGCCCGCCATCCTGCACGATCGTATCTCTGGCAGGATCATCACCTGGACCGCCGATCAGGCTGACGACTATCGGTTGGCCAGCCGCCTTCGCGGCGACGGGACCGTGGCCTGGAAGACCTATGTCTTCGACGGCTGGGGCGACGTCCTCGGTGGCTGACCCGCCGAATCAGAGAATTCGTCCAAGACATTGGGCGCGTTAAACATATTGCCATGCGCAGGGCGCGATGTTGCGTTGCAACGGTGCATATCGCAATGCAGCAAATCAGGCTTAGATGTGCTCCGAAACTTTCCTTCTGGAGCATCACCAATGAACAAGAAGACTTTGTCGATCGCAGCCGCCGTCCTCGCCATCGCGGGCTCGACTGCCACCTTCGCCGCAGAGCTGCCGGCCTATGAGGCCAATGGCATTCCGGCTTCGCCCCTGCAGGTTCGCGTGCTCGGTGCCAACAAGGTCGAGCAGCAGGTGTCGGCGCCCGCAACCAGCGTGACGGCGCTGCAGGCCAGCGTGCTGGCCCCGCGCCACGTCAAGACCGCGACGGTGGGATCGGCCCGCTAAGCTTTCGCGACCAGCACGGTGCGGACGCATCGTGCCTACCGCAAGATTCGGGTTTTAAGAAGGCCTCGTATCGGATTCGAACCGCGCTTCCATCGGGAGCGCGGTTTTTCTTTGTGGCAGGCAGCCGCGCGTTTTGTGCGTTTGTGCGCGGATCGAGAAGCAGTGACTGAAAAAAGAACGCGCGAGCCGAGCGTTGTGTACGGCGGTTCAAGACGCGTGTGATCTTCTTAATAGTTGTTTCGCAGATCGCGGCGCCTGATGCGCGCGCCGCATATTGAGCGGCCAATTCTGGAATCATACTGGAGGTCGTTCATGCCCGTTGCGCAAAAAGTCGTTGTTGCCACGACGTCGACGCGTGAATTCATTCTCAGGCAGCTTGCGCTGCTTTCGGCCGCCGCGCTGTTCGTGTTCGTGCTGAGCCTGACCTACGGCCTCGATCTCAGCCCCGGCTTTTTCTGATGGGCTACGCTTCGATGAGCGCAAGCTCGTCGGCGAGCGGCCGTAGAGCTCGGCGAAGCTGGCGTTGAAGCGGCGCAGGCTGCCGAAGCCGGCCTGGAACGCGATCTCCGTCATGGTGTGATCACCGGCATCGAGCAGGCGTTTTGCGCGCTGGACGCGCAGTGTCTTGGCGAGCTGCTGCGGTGTCGCGCCGACATGCCGCTCGAACAGCCGTGCCAGATGCCGCGAGGAGATGCATAGACGACGTTGCGCGTCAGCGGCTGCTTGGCCGGACACACGGGACGGCAGTAGATGCCCGTCGTCTTCACCGCGGTGAAGAAGCGGCCGTCATAGCGGGGATCGCGGCGCAGGCGCGCGGCGTTGCAGACATCGAAGCTCAGCATGGCCGGATCATAGCGCAGACCTGCGCACGCGGAAGGGCTGCGGGATGACCGAGTCCGATTGTGGCGAGCCGCAATTCGCATCGCGGCCTAGAAGGCAGCTCTCATCTCAATGCATCGGAGAGCCCGCCGTGACCAGCCCTAGGGACGTCGTACTGAACGCCTGGAAGACCTTTTCATCGCGCGATGCCGAACGCATTGCCGCGCTGTTCACCGACGATGCCGAATGGATCGCGCCGAAGTGCAACGCCACCGCGGTCGCGCTCGATCATACCGATCACATGGTCGGGGCGCGGCAGATCGCGCGGTTCATCGCGCAGGAGATGCACAAGCTGTTTTCCGAGGTCGATATCGCCTTTCGCGGCGTTCATGCCGACGGCGACGTCGTGATCGTGGAGGAGCGGATGCGCGCGATGCTTCCCAGCGGCAAGCCGTACGAGAACGACTATTGCTTCGTGTTCACCGTGGCGGGCGAGCGGATCCGCGAGGTGCGTGAATATATGGACACGCGCAAGGGATGGCGGATGGTGTTCGGGGAGGGGGCGTGAGTTGCGTGCCAGCCTTGCAGCCATGCGGGTTGAGCCGATGCCCCCACTGACATAAGGCTTGATCCATGGATCAGCGGACGAGCGGCGCTGACGCTCTCACTCAGAAGGACGATGCGGCACCTGCGCTTCTCGGCGTGGTCTGCGGCCTGTCGGCGGCGCTATTCTGGGCACTGGGCTTTGCCGGTACGCGGCATGGGCTCAAGGTCGGCTTCACGCCGGTCGATCTGCTGGTGCATCGCTATGTCTGGTCGGGCATCGCGTTCCTGCCGCTGGTAGCGCGCGCCGGCATCTCCGATCTCTGCGGCATCGGCTGGGGCAGGGGCCTCGTGTTGATGGTGCTCGGCGGCCCCGTGATGTCGCTGATCTCCTACACCGGCTTCCTGTTCGTGCCGCTCGGCCATGGCAGCGTGATCCAGCCGTCCTGCGCCACGCTTGGCGGCCTCTTGCTCGCAGCATTGATCCTGAAAGAGCGGATCTCGGCCTCGCGGCTCGCCGGCGCCATCATCATCGTCGCCGGTCTCGGCGTGATCGGCGCGGAATCGATCGGCCATATCGGCGCCGAGGGCGTGCAGGGCGATCTGATCTTCGTGCTGACCGGATTGATGTTCGCCGGCTTCGGCGCGGCGCTGCGGCACTGGCGCGTCTCGGCCGTCTCGGCCGCGCTCGTCATCAACGTGCTGTCGCTGTTGCTGCTGCCGCTCTACATCGCCACCGGCGGCCTCGCTCCCGTCGTGGCGATCGGCCTGTGGGAGAACGCGATCCAGGCGCTTGCGCAGGGCGTGCTCGCAGGTCCCGCCGCGCTCTATCTGTTCGCCGTCTCGGTGCAGCGCCTCGGCGTCGCCCGCGCCGCGGTGTTTCCGGCCTGCGTGCCGGCACTGACGCTGCTGACCGGCTGGCTGCTGCTCGGCGAGCCGCCGACGCTGCTGCAGACGGCCGGGCTCGTGACGGTGTTGTGCGGATTCTATCTGGCGCAGCGGCAGCGCTAGGCCGACCCCGAAAACGGGAAGGCCGCCCCAGGGGGCGGCCATTCAAGTCTCAAGCAGCAATGCAATCCAACGCGTCTTCTACAAGCCAGCCCCGGGTTGAAAAAAATAGCTACGCGATACAAAAGCCTCCCCGGCAGAAGCCAGATTACATATTTTTCCCGATTGGATAAGGGGAATTGTGTGTTCCACGGCAGGAACCGGCGTTAGCGTTACCGCGACCGGCCCCGCCCGGTGCTCAGGCCTTCCTCACGAACTCCGATTTCAGGTTCATCGCGCCGATGCCATCGATCTTGCAGGCGATGTCGTGGCCGTCGCTGGCGTCCTGGAGGCGGATGTTGCGCACCTTGGTGCCGCCCTTCACGACCGAGGAGGAGCCCTTGATCTTGAGGTCCTTGATCACGATGACGCTGTCGCCGTCAGCGAGCACATTGCCGTTGGCATCACGCACGCCTGCATCCGGCGCCGTGTCGGTAGCCGCATCCGCCGCACCGCTCCACTCGTGGCCGCACTCCGGGCAGACCCAGAGGTCGCGGTCCTGATAGGCGTGCTCGGAGCTGCACGCAGGGCATTTCATGGTGTCGGTCATGTCTGTCTCGTTCAAAGCTTCGTTCGCGGCGCGACCGTAGGGGCGGGAACCGGGAAAGCAAGCGAAAGCTGAAGGATGGACCGGGCCGGTCGTCGCCTGCCGGTGCGATATCACCGGAACAGCGCCACGAAGATCACGTAGAGCCAGCCCAGGATGCCGTGGATGATCGCCCACAGGATCGAATGGTTGTTGGTGTAGGAGATCGCGATGGCGAGCGCCGAGCCGAAGCCCACGCCGTATTTCGCACCCTCGACGCGGACGCCGTAATAGCGGTTTCCGTTCATGGTGATCCTTCCTCGCGGATTGCGATGACGCGTTGATTGGTGGGTAGCCCGGATGAGCGAAGCGATATCCGGGGAATGCTCCGCAAAAAACATCGAAAACAACCCCATGCACAGTAGAAAATGTCAGGGATCTCAAAGTTCTGCGATACCGAAAATCGTGTGACGCGTCGGCCAAAGCCGGCCCCAAATGATGCGTGGCGAGGGACGAGTCGTGAGAGCCTGCCCTTTGGTCCGACTTCGGCGATACCGAACAGCGTTTGACCCGTCGGGCAAAACAGGGGCATGATGGCATTGTGGCACTGGCGCGACGGCCGGGAGCTGATGCGTCGCGGGGCGACATGCCGAAGCAACTCAAGAGAAAGCTGAAGACCTACCAGACCTCGCTCGGCTTCTACGACCAGGCCGTCGCTGCGCCCTCGATGAAGGCGGCGCTCGAGGCCTGGGGCGCCAGCTCCAATTTGTTCCACCAGGGCGTGGCCAAGGAGACCGACGATCCCGCCATCGTCGCCGCGACCATGGCGAAGCCGGGCGTCGTGCTCAGGCGTCCGGTCGGATCGGACGGTTCGTTCGCCGAGAGCGCGGCGCTGCCGTCCGATCTTGCCGACGCCGAGGACAAGCCCAAACGCAAGTCCAAGCCGGGCAAACGCGCCGCCAAGACGGCGCACAAACCGTCCCGCAAGATCGACGACCAGCAGGCGCGCAAGGCCTCCGCGGCGTTCGAGAAGGAGGAGCGGCGGCGCGAAGCCGAGCGCCGGAAGGAGGAGGCCGCCCGCGCCAAGGAGCGTGCGCGCCGCGACAAGGCGGTCGCCGCGGCCGAGGCGGCGCTCGACGAGGCGAGGCGGGAGCACGAGGCGCGAACGGAGCAGATCGAAGCCGAGCGCGCCGCACTCGACGAACGCGCCGAGGCCGAAGAGACCCGCTGGGGCAAGCAAAGGACGAAGCTGGTGGAGGCGTTGCGCCGGGCGCGCGCGTAGGGCACGACGCCCCCGGTCCTCAGTACATTCCCCGATGGCGGCAAGCCATCGGTCGGGACACGTTGGCGCGGCAAACGTGACGATGGCTTGCAATGGACGCCATGGCCATGCCGACCGGCCGCATCGAGCTGAAGCTTCGGAAGGTGTCGCAGCTCTTCAACACGCTGGATCCGTCGCCATTCAGGGAAAGTGCGCTTGCGCACGACGCCGAAGACTACATCGTGGGCCGTGCGCAGGAATTGCCGATCGATGCGCCCATCGCGATCGTCATTCATCTGCCGTCGGACGAGCTGTCGCAAGCGTCCGCAAGCGACATCGTCATCGCGGTGAAGGATCATTTCGACCTCAGAAGCGAGGCCATGACCCGGGAGATGCGGGAGCTGTTCAGGAACGGGCGGTTCTCGCTCGCGGTTGGCCTTTCCATCCTGTCGTTATGCCTGGTGCTCGGCTGGCTCCTGTTGCGCGAGCTGGGCGCGAGTCCCGTTTCCCGGATCCTGCAGGAGAGCTTTCTGATCTTCGGGTGGGTTGCGATCTGGAAGCCGTCCGACATCTTTCTCTACGAGTGGCCGCCGATAGCCCGCCGCAAGGCGCTTTTTCGCCGGCTTGCTGCTGCGGATGTCGTGCTCGATAGCGACGTCCCCTGGCGTTCTCATTCATCGAAGGAGGAGAAGGATGTCGAGGCCATGTAAATTCGAGTCCAGCATCTTGAACCATGAGGAACAGCAGATTGTCCTGACGTCCCACCATCCCGCGATCGGAGAGGTCGATCGTGCGGCATTGGAGAAATTGCGTGCCGTCCTGCGTGATCTTCGCGACAAGGAACGAACGCTGGCGCACCGCCAACGACGCGTCGCGAAAGGTTCGGCCGACCCCGGCGGTCGCCGCACGCCGGGGGCGGGGGCAAACACCTTCCGGCGCAAGGAAGTTTTTGTTGCCGCCCTCAAGCGCGTCAACAAGGAGCTGAGACGGGTCCAGAACTTTGAAGCAAGGCGCGAGCTGGGAGAGGCCGCCCGACGGGCGCTGGCGCTGCGCCGGGCCAGGCAGTTCGCGCGCCCGGAAAATCATCCCACGTCACATGACGGCATGCGTGCACTGCCGAGCCGTCGTCGAACCGTCAAACTTCCTCCCTCGAAGATTGGGCGGGTTTCGCAGGCCAACAAGAGGGCACAGGCGAGGCGGGACTCGCGGCGCTGACCGGATGTCGCAGCCGCTGCGAGGGGGGCAGCGAATTCGCTTGCCTTGCCTTGAGTCCTTTTGCACTCTGGCGGCAGGGAGACCAACGCATGACAAAGATGACGCTCGCCTGTGCGCTCGGAACAACGGCCCTGGTGCTGTGCAGCCAGGGGATATCAGGCGCTGAAGCCCGGACGCGGAAGGCCGTGGTCGTTCGCGCACCGCAAGAGAGGCTCATCGTCACGGCGCCCGTGCTGAGGCCGACGCCGTGGGATTACAATGTCGTTCCCCGCTATCGCTATCGCCCGGAAGACGACCGCGTCGATCCCTACGGCCCGCCGCTGGTGCCGTCATATGTTCGCTATGAGGGATGGCGCTGGCCGTATTGGTGGTAGTGGCCAAGCGCAGAATTGACGAATGTCTGTAGCCCGGATGGAGCGAAGCGCAATCCGGGGACTTGCCCTGAGCTGCGCTGGTCCCGGATTACGCTTCGCTCCATCCGGGCTACGCTCTCAAGCTCGTAGGTGGGTTAGCAAAGCGACTGCGCGAAGCGCAGCTCGCGCCGCGTAACCCACTACGTCTGTCTCCGCTCCTTCTAATCCCCGTCCTCCGCCGCAAGCCGCAAAAACTGCCGCTTCATCGCGCTGATCCTGGCGGCATCGCCTGCAACCAGGAGAGGTTGCGCGATGATGAATCCCTCATCGCTGCGTGTGGCGCCCACGATCGGGAAAAAATGGCAAAGCTGCGGCTGTCAAGAATACATCAGTGTAGAATGCCACTTACCCCCGTAATAAACCCAATACCGTTTGGGGTTCTGGGTGCGTATTGGGAGGACCAATCAAATGGCAAGTGTTGAACAATTGCGCAGACGGGAAGGCGTGAACCTGGTTCAGCTCGAGGCGGACATTTCGTCGGTACGCCCGGGAAGCTCTCTTACCTCCATTGCTTTGCCTGATTACGTCGAGCACACCGAGGGCGTCACGCGCGTCGGCGCGCTCAGTGCAGAGGCGGTCATTCGTGATTATGAGTCCGCTGCAAAAGAGATCGAGGCCATGGGCACCGAGTTGATCGACGCCGCGCAAAAATGCGAGGCGCTGACAGCCCAGGTCCATGATGCGATCGACTTCATGCGGGAAACGGCGGCGGGGTATCGTGAAGAGGGACGGAAGATCTTCAAGCGCATCGAAGAATGCGCGCTGTTCACCGAGGACGTCCGCAAGACATGCGAACAGGTCAAGCGCAGAATGGCGGAAGTCTCGGTCGGGCCGTCTCCTGATGAGGAGCTTGCACCGGAGGATTCCGAGCTGACCGGGATCGCCGCCAAGGTGACGATGAGCGAAGTAAAGTGAGACGGGCGTAGGTCCGTAGGGTGGGTTAGCTCCGCGACTGCGCGAAGCGCAGCTCGCGCAGCGTAACCCACCATTTCTGCCTCCGCGGAAATCAAAGCTTCGTAGGGTGGGCAAAGCGGAGCGTGCCCACCAACGCTATCTCGACATGAGATGGTGGGCACGGCGCGAGTGCGCCTTTGCCCACCCTACGGCACGCCTGTAGCCCGGATGGAGCGAAGCGCAATCCGGGGCCTCGCCCCATGCCGCGCTGGTCCCGGATTACGCTTCGCTCCATCCGGGCTACGCTCTCAAGCCACGCGTCTTACGGGCTCACCAATCCGGATCGCCGTAATAAGGGCCGTAGGGCGGAGGCATCCAGGGTCCTCGCGGCGGCGGCCTGGGCCGCCGGGGCGCGGCATCCGGCACGTGCGGCCGGGCACGCGGAGCCGCATCATTGTTCATAACGCTGCGCACGGCGGGCTTGGCGGCCGCAGACGTGGATGACGTCGTCAGTTGCGTTTGCAGCGCCTGGACCTGCGCGGCGAGGCGCGCATTGTCCGCCGCCTCCTTCTCCTGCGCCGCCTTGAGCTGTTGAATGGTGGCGGCCTGCTCACGCAGGGTCTGCTCGTTGCTGCTTTTCAGTTGCTCGAGCTTGCCGCTGATGTTCGCGAGCTCGCTCGTGATGGCCTTGAGCGATTGCGCGAGCTCGGGCGATGACATCTCGGGCGCCGTGGCGGCAGGCTTTGCGGCGCTGTCCGTGTCCTTCGCGACCTGCGGCACGGGCACCGGGCTCGGCTCACCCGCGGCAGCCAGCAGCACAGCCTGCGGCGGCGCGGGACTTTCCACGGCGGCGGCTTGCGGGGCGCTGCTCGCGGCCGGCGGAGCCCATCGCGCCATGATCGACTTGCCGATCGATTTGGCCTCATCGCGATATTGCGAAGCGAAGGCGGCACCGAGCAGGCCGATCGCCAGCACGAGGCCGACCAAAGCGCGCATCATGGTCCGATCTCCCTTCAAGCCTTGATCGCGAAGCTTGGCATTCGGAGCCCTGGCATCCGGCATCTTGTTTCCGGACGTTGCGGTTGCCGTCGCAGCGGCGCTTGCGTGCGAGGCCCGCTGGCCCTCGCTGTCGCGTTCCATTCCGGAAACCAGCCGGTCCAGCCGCGCAAGGTCTTCCTCCGCGCTCTTGATCCGGTCATAGGCCCGCGTCAGCCCGCCGTCGGCGCGCGCCTCGTCCGGCTTGGCGGTTTCAGGCTTGGCGGTTTCAGGCTTGGCGGTCTCAGCCTTGGCTGCCTCAGCCTTGTCGGTATCAGGTTTGGGGTCGTTCGTGTCAGGCACCGATGCGCTCTCCATCCGGTCGGGCGTCAATGGGAGGCAGTCCGATCTTGGGAAGGATAGGTCTCGCCGCTATCCGACACAACGCGTGTGCCAAGGAAAAATTATGGCGGGCCGGGGAGCGCGGGCGGAGTGAGCGCGGAGG
This sequence comes from Bradyrhizobium sp. CB1717, assembly GCF_029714325.1. Classification (NCBI taxonomy): domain Bacteria; kingdom Pseudomonadati; phylum Pseudomonadota; class Alphaproteobacteria; order Hyphomicrobiales; family Nitrobacteraceae; genus Bradyrhizobium; species Bradyrhizobium sp. CB1717. The sequence goes on along the minus strand of NZ_CP121666.1, from coordinate 5,391,216 downwards.
GCGGGTTGGCTCCGCGACTGCGCAAAGCGCAGTTGGCGCAGCGTAACCCACCGCTTCTGTTTGCGGAGAGACGAAAGAGGTGGGTTACGCCAGCAGACGCGCTTCGCGCATCTGCCGGACTAACCCACCCTACGGAGCTGCGACGTGCTATGCTATTGCGGGAGGAACCGCAATGAGGGTCCCTACCGCGATATTCGCCATGCTTCTTGCAAGTCCGGCCGCCGCCCAGGAGTGCCAGACGTGCTCAATGGCCGACGCCTGCATGAAGGAATACGCCAAGTCGACGTCGGAGGCCCAACGGGCCACCAGGCAAGGCATCCGGGATTGGAAGCAGAACCTGGACAGAAAGGCCTCCGCGGAATTGTCCAGCAGGGGCATCCTCGCATTGCAAGACGCCATGGAGGCACAGGTTCGTACGGAGCTGGAGCGCCTGAAGGAGTGCCTGGCGAAAATCAGGTAGGGTGCAAAGGAGGATCCGATGAAATCGCTTTTGCTGCTTACGGCGAGCGGTCCGCTGCTTGTTCTCACCTCGCATCAGTCCCTGGACGACCTGAAGCTTCTCGGTGTGCTCAGGCAGAAAGGTATCGGCAAGTTCGTCGCGTTCGAGGTTCCCTTGTCGCTCGCCAGGGAGCGCTACGGCGGGCACTTTCAGGCGGTTGAAAGCAATTTGCATGAGACCGATGATTTGAGAGTGCTCGACTTCAATGGCCAGCGGGTGTTTCAGCTCTTTCGTTTCGAAGAGCTCGGTTCACCGATGCTGATCGAACAGTCGTGACCGGTTTTGCCTTGCGGCATGATCCGTTTCGAAAAACCGGTTCATGGCGTTGCGGCGGCGAAAGGGACCGGTTGAACAGCGCTGGTCTCACCATGAACGTTCGCTTAGGAACGGGCGCTGTTCCATTCCGTTTCCTTTGAGGGGCTTGTCAGAGGAGGACAACATGAAAGCAATGATCATCGCGCTTTCGGCTGCCGTTGTCATGGCTGCAGCCCCAGCCGTGTTTGCTCAGGGTGTGTCGAGCAAGACGCCGGGTCATGAGATGCAGCAGACGGGTTCCAAGGGCGCTTCCAGCTACGCTCCTGGACATAAGAAGAAGCACGCAAAGGCGGCGACCTCGAAGAGAACCAGCCCCGGCGCGTCGAACTACGCTCCAGGACAAACGACAGGCCAAACCACCGGCGCGAGCACGAAGTCGACCACCGGCTCGAAGTCAGGGTACTGAACTCCAGGCGGTCCTTAAGTCCAGGCACTGACGGACACAAGGTCGGACGCAGGATGGGTTGCGCCCCTCGCGAAACCCATCGCGTCAAATCGTGGGTAGGGCTTCCGGTCGTCAGTGACGAGTCGCGCGGATTTCGAGCGTCGTCTGGGTGAGCCTGGCCACGAACCCCTCGAGATGCATGACCCTTTGTCTGGTCATTTGTTCATGCAACACGGCGATCTTCTGGGATTCGGCGACAAAGGAGTCGCACGCCTGTTTCGCGTACTCCATCTGAAGCTCAAAGGCCTCGACGGGTGAGCGCGCCGCCGCGAGCTTTCCCAGGAAGGTCCAGGCGTGCTCAAGCGACGTCTTGATGTAGCCGCTATAGGCATCGGCAATCGCCTGCGGGCCGGCCAGGGAGGGTTCCACCGGTGCGACGGGCGCGCTGGCAGCGATCTCCATCCCGGACGGCAAGGCTGCAGCCGAGGGCACCTGCGCAGCGATCGGTCGGCTCGTCTCTGCCTCTTGCTCGGTCTCTTGCTTGTTTTCTTGCCGTTTCTCTTGCTCGTTCTCTCGTTCGTTCTCTTGGCTGATCTCCACCGAGGCATCCGGCAATGGATGCGCTGCAGTTGCGTGTTGCTCGCCGGCCCCGGTCCGTTGCCCGGCCTTCTTCTTCCCGCCGCGCCGGCCGGATTTTTTCATCGGCTTATTTTCTACCGTACTCAACATTGCAAATGGCTCCTGAATATCGCTGAAGCCGCAAGCCTCCGTCGCGTTTGCGCTGAAATCGCGATTGTGGGTTGTCGCTTGCGTGGCGGCCATGTGGTGAGATTTTGCCGGGCATCGGCAGGGGCCGTAGGGTGGCGCGCGCAGAGGTGGTGGGTTACGCCAGCGGACCGCGCTTTGCGCGACCGCCAGCTGATCCACCCTACGGATCCTCCGCCGCCAGCCGCAGAAACTGCCGCTTCATCGCGTTGACCTTCCCGACATAGCCCGCGACGAGGTGATCGCCGCAGCGTGTCCCAGCGATCATCTGAAACTTGCGGCGCGCGAAGGCTGTGGCGGGACCTGCGCCGCAGAGATGGATGAAGGCGGCCAGATCCTGCTTCTGCGCTGCAGTAGCCTTCACATCGCCCGCGAGGCCGAGAACCATGGCCACCTGGCGGTCCAGATACACCGACGTCAGCTCGATGGCGTGGCTCGGGATCGCGCGGATGTAGAGGCTCGTGTATCCGCAGTTGCTCTCCGTAACCGCATTGCCACGGACACAGAACCGCGCGGCCTCCGCGAAGGCCGGATCGGTCATCTGGAAGAGCCCGACGGCGCTGGAGGCAGGCCGGTAGATCGCCAGCGGATTAAAACTCCACCGCCAGCGCCAATAGGTCCGCGCCACCGGATTGCCGGAGCTCTCGACCTGCGCAAGTGCTGCCAGCAGTTCGGGTGTGATGGTGGCGGTGGAATAGGCGCGGAAGAGGGGAGCGTATCTCGCCCAAGTCTCGGCCGGCTCCTTGTCGAGGGTGTTGCCGAGGACGGCGAAGAGTTCGGTTGGCTTGCGGATGACGTGGTAGGCGATGTTCAGGAGGGCGATGGTGGCGAGCAGGATAGCTGCGACGCTTGCGATCCGAATTATCCGCGGTGCGCGTGCGAACCTATTTCGCACCCACCGAGCGCCCCGCCGTATGGTGCGAAGGCGAGGGAGGAGGCTCTTGCGTTTCCTTGGCATGGTCTGGAGTGGCTGCGTACGTCAAAAGGTGAGGATTCTCAATACGCTATCCAGCCAATCTGTGCCCCCAGGTTAACGATGAAGTTGCCGCGCCGGTTGAGGCTTTCTCCGAATGGCCCCATATTGCGGGGATGCTGAAAGATGCGTTGGAGAACCTGACTGCAGCCGTGACGACGATCAACACGCCGATGCCTGACAGCATCGACGAAGGGACTCTGCTGGCGTGTCTCAAGGGAGACATTTCCGAGCGAAAATGGCGCGTGTATGTGCAGGCGTTGTTCGACGAGGTCGATGTATCAGTCATCCACAATCTCGTCGTTGATCATATCGTGACGTTCGGCGAGTTATTGAAGGCAATCGAGACCTGGCAGGTCACGGAGTCCGAGAATGAAAGATGGGTCAGGGAGATGGCTTCCTTCGAGGTGGGAAGATCTCCTGCAGAAGGCGCTGGTCGCCCTCGATAGTCTGGAGCGGGGCGCCGGACCATGGACGTTCGGCGGCGGTACTGCGCTGGCGCAGATCCTGGGGCACCGGATCAGCTACGACGTCGATATCTTCCTGGATTCAAGCGCGGACTTGAAGAACCTCGCACCGAACATGAACCCGGTGACGAAGTCGCTCTGCGATAGTTGGCAATGGCCGGGCAAGTACCTGAAACTCATCCTGCGCGACGTCGGTGAGATCGATTTCCTCAATGCCCCGTCATACACCGCCAATCCGACCTATGAATTGAGATTTGGCGTGCGCTCCATTCCGGCAGAGCGGTCCGCGGAAATCGCGACCAAGAAGCTGGTCTATCGCGCATCGACCTACACGGCCCGCGACGCCTTCGATCTTGCCGCGGTCCAATTGCATGATCGTTCAGCGCTGGGCGAGATCGCGCAATCTCCAGCCATCACCCATCACGTCGTGTCGTCCGCGCTGAACCGGCTGAATCTCGCGAAGGGCCAGTATCAAGCGGAGATGAGGAGCCTGATCAACGCGACTCCGCTAGGCGAGGAGTTTATCGACAGAGCTTGCGAGATGGCTTTGGAGGCGCTTGTGGAGATTCGGGATTTGATCCCTAAGGAATGAGACCGAGCCAAGCTGTTAGTTTGTAGGATGGATAGAGCGTTGCGCAACCCATCGTTTGCCGCCATCGAATGATGGGTTTCGCAAGTGCTCAACTTCAAGTCGCCCCTGGAAACAACCAAGGCTTCGGCTCTGCCGAGCCAAGCCATTTGATCTACCGATAGGACACCAATTCCCGTGAATGCGGGAGCCGACTCGATCAGGCGCCCGACCCGCCTGTAACGCTCTTCTGGCTGCATCTGTTTTGCTGACATTGAGCGTCTACCAAATACGTCGATGGGCGGAGGGTTCGAACCCTCCGCCCATTAGAACGGTCAAACTACGATGTCTGAACCTACGATGTCACGAACACCCCGTCGTGCTTCCGCACGTATCGCACTTCATACACGTCCCATTCCGCACCAGCGTGAAGTTGCCGCACTCCGAGCACATCTCGCCCTCATAGCCCTTGGCCTTGGCTTCGGCGCGGCGCTCGGCCTTGGTGGGGACGATGGTTTGGGCGGTGCCGGCCTTGCTCCACTGCAACTGCTCGAGCTTCTCCGTGGGGGAGAGGTCGTGGCTGGTTTCCTGCTTCAGGGCGACGGCGCCTTCGATGGCATCGCCGACACGGGCACTTGCGCCGTGGGAGGCAAGCGCAGTGACCTTGCTGCCGCCTGATGGAGCGCTGTCGTTGCCTTGGGTGACCGCGGTCGAGCCGCCGCGCATCACGACGAGGTTGTCGGTCCGGGAGCGGGTGAGGCCGCGCGAGACCAGTTTTGTCGCGTGGTGGCCGCCGTCCTCGTCCGGCTCCTTGCCTTCCTCGACGCCCTTGCCGAGCGCGTCAAAGCCCGTCTCGTTGGGATCGACGTGGGCGAGGTCGAAGCGAGAGAGGTAGCTCACCGCCAGCTCGCGGAAGACGTAGTCGAGGATCGAGGTCGCGTACTTGATGCTGTCGTTGCCCTGCACGGGACCCGCCGGCTCGAAGCGGGTGAAGGTGAAGGCGTCGACATATTCATCGAGCGGCACGCCGTATTGCAGACCGAGGGACACCGCGATCGCAAAATTGTTGATGAAGGAGCGAAGCGCTGCGCCTTCCTTGTGCATGTCGATGAAGATCTCGCCGAGACGGCCGTCGTCATATTCGCCGGTCCGCAAGTAGACCTTGTGGCCGCCGACGACCGCCTTCTGGGTGTAGCCCTTGCGGCGATCCGGCATCTTCTCGCGCTCACGCATCACGATGATGCGCTCGACCAGCTTCTCGACGATCTTCTCCGAGACCTGGGCGGCACGTGCCGCCATCGGCTTCTCGTAGAGATGGTCGACCGCATCGTCCTCGTCCTCATCGTCGCTGATGAGCTGCGAGTTGAGCGGCTGGCTGAGCTTGGAGCCGTCGCGATAGAGCGCGTTGGCCTTCAGCGCCAGCTTCCACGACAGCATGTAGGCGGACTTGCAGTCCTCCACCGTGGCGTCGTTCGGCATGTTGATGGTCTTGGAGATCGCACCCGAGATGAAGGGCTGCGCCGCCGCCATCATGCGGATGTGGCTCTCGACCGACAGATAGCGTTTTCCAATTTTGCCGCAGGGGTTGGCGCAGTCGAACACGGGGTAATGTTCCGCCTTCAGATGCGGGGCCCCTTCGACAGTCATCGCGCCGCAGATGTGGACGTTGGCCGCCTCGATCTCGCGCTTGGTGAAGCCTACGGCCTGAAGCAGGTCGAAGCCCGGAGCCGCGATCGCCTCGGCACCGATGCCGAGCTGGTCGCGGATGAAATCCTCGCCAAAGGTCCACTTGTTGAAGGCGAACTTGATGTCGAAGGCGGTCGGCAGGGCCTTTTCCACCTTGGCGATGGCTTCATCGGTGAAGCCTTTAGCCTTCAGCGTCGAGGCGTTGATGCCGGGCGCGTTGGAGAGCGAGCCGTGGCCGACGGCGTAGGCTTCGATCTCCGCGATCTCGCTCTCGCGATAGCCGAGCGCGCGCAGCGCGGAGGGCACCGCACGGTTGATGATCTTGAAGTAGCCGCCGCCGGCGAGCTTCTTGAACTTCACCAGCGCGAAGTCCGGCTCGATGCCGGTGGTGTCGCAGTCCATGACGAGGCCGATCGTGCCGGTCGGCGCGATCACCGTGGTCTGGGCGTTGCGATAGCCGTGCTGCTCGCCGAGCTCGAGCGCCGCATCCCAGGCCGCCATCGCGCGCGTGACGATGTCTGCCTGCGGGCAGGAGGCGTGGTCGAGCGGCACCGGGTTGACGCTGAGCGCCTCGTAGCCGGAGGCCTCGCCATGCGCGGCGCGGCGGTGGTTGCGGATGACGCGCAGCATGTGCGCGGCGTTCTTCTTGTAGCCGGGGAAGGTGCCGAGCTCGGCGGCGATCTCGGCCGAGGTCTTGTAGGTGATGCCGGTCATGACCGCGGTCAGCGCGCCGCAGAGCGCACGGCCTTCCTTGCTGTCATAGGACAGACCCATGGTCATCAGGAGGCCGCCGATATTGGCGTAGCCGAGGCCGAGCGTGCGGAACTCGTAGGAGAGCTCGGCGATCGCGCGGGACGGGAACTGCGCCATCATGACGGAGATTTCGAGCACGATGGTCCAGAGCTGGCAGAGGTGCTCGTAGCCGGCGACGTCGAACTGTTTTGTCGTCGTGTTGTAGAACGTCAGCAGGTTCGCCGAGGCGAGGTTGCACGCCGTGTCGTCCAGGAACATGTATTCCGAGCACGGATTGGACGCGCGGATGTCGCCGGACGCCTTGCAGGTGTGCCAGTCGTTCATGGTGGTGTTGAAGTGCAGGCCCGGGTCGGCCGACGCCCAGGCGGCGTAGCCGATCTTCTCCCAGAGGTCGCGCGCCTTCAGCGTCTTCGTCACCTTCTTGGAGGTGCGGGCGTTCAGGTTCCAGTCGCCGTCGGTCTCGACGGCGCGCAGGAAGTCGTCCTTCAGCGAGACCGAGTTGTTGGAGTTCTGGCCTGAAACGGTGAGGTAGGCTTCGCTATCCCAGTCGGTGTCGTAGGTGTCGAACTGGATGTCCTTGTAGCCCTGCTTCGCAAACTGGATGACGCGCTTGATGTAATTGTCAGGCACAAGTGAGCGGCGCGCGAGCTTGATTTCGCGGCGGAGCGCTGGGTTCTTCTCGGGGTCGAAGCAATCGTCGCCCGAGCCTTCGCAGTTGACGCAGGCCTTCAGCACCAGCTTGAGGTGCTTCTGGTTAATCTTGGACCCCGTGACAAGGGCGGCGACCTTCTGCTCCTCCTTCACCTTCCAATCGATATAGGTCTCGATATCGGGGTGGTCGACGTCGACGACGACCATCTTGGCGGCGCGGCGGGTGGTGCCGCCCGACTTGATCGCGCCGGCAGCGCGGTCGCCGATCTTGAGGAAGCTCATCAGGCCGGACGAGCGGCCGCCACCCGACAACTTTTCGCCTTCGCCGCGCAGGCGGGAGAAGTTCGAGCCGGTGCCGGAGCCGTATTTGAACAGGCGGGCCTCGCGGACCCAGAGGTCCATGATGCCGCCCTCGTTGACGAGGTCGTCACCGACGCCCTGGATGAAGCAGGCGTGCGGCTGCGGGTGCTCGTAGGCCGACTTGGACTTGGTCAGCTTGCCGGTGAAGGGGTCGACGTAATAATGGCCCTGGCCGGGGCCGTCGATGCCATAGGCCCAGTGCAGGCCGGTGTTGAACCATTGCGGCGAGTTCGGCGCGACCATCTGCATGGCGAGCATGTAGCGGAGCTCGTCGTAGAAGGCCTGGGCGTCCTCGTCGGAGGAGAAATACTTGCCCTTCCAGCCCCAATAGGTCCAGCAGCCGGCGAGGCGGTCGAACACCTGTTTTGCCGAGAGCTCGCTGACGAAGCGCTCTTTCTCAGGCAGCTGGCTAAGCGCCTCGGTGTCGGGCACGGAGCGCCACAGGAAGGAGGGGACGGATTCCTCCTCGACCTTCTTCAGGCGCGCGGCGACGCCGGCCTTGCGAAAATACTTCTGGGCGAGAACGTCGGAGGCCACCTGCGACCATTCGGTCGGCACCTCGACGTCATCAAGCTTGAACACGACCGAGCCGTCGGGATTGCGGATCTCCGACGTGGTCTGGCGGAATTCGATTCCCGCGTAAGGTGACTGTCCTACCGTGGTGTGGCGCCGCTCAATCCGCATGGTCTTGCCCCGTCCTTTTCTTTGACCGGTCCCGCCCCTCGTTGGGGGCGTGCCGGGTCGTCATTTCGCTTCGCGATTCCTCCCGGCCGTCTGACCTTCAGGTACCGCAGTTCAGCCGGTGGATCCGGCCCAGTTTCTCCCGACGCGATTCCTCGATGCGTGCATCGATCATCCGCCGGCATGTCCACGCCCATCCGCCCCAACGGGATGCGCGCGACATGCGTTCAACGCCCCACAACGTCACTTCTTCAACCGATGCCATTCGAGCCTTTTGCCGGCCCGTTCTGGCGCCCCAGGAGTCCGCTTTCACTGGGCAGACAAGCCCTCTTTCCGCTGCCTTTGGCTGGCCGGCGGAGTGGTGATTTGCGAGACCCTTTGGGGGAGTGCCGGCGGGACGCAAACTCACTCGCGCCGAACGGACCGAAAGCTAGGACTCTCCGTTGCGCCCGTCAAGAACTAGTGCGAGTTCCTGAATCAAATACTAAATATGGTGGATTGCGGGGGATAACAGGGGGCAAGCCCGCGCCTGTTGTTGAGCCAAGTATCAGTGAGTCCTCAGGGATTCCCAACCGAAAAAATTTCCAACCCGTGATGATCCGGACCTTCATCCCGCTGTTCACAGGGCAGGTATATTTTTCGGGATCGGGATTGCGTCAGCAGGACTCACGTAGCCCTACGGAGGGTGAGGGCAGGCATGCCCGCCGAGGTGGTGGTCCAGCTCCCGAATCCGGGCCAAGCTGACCCCGATTTTGCCGGACTGCCCACATGCATGATTCGACTCGCCGGGATGCGCGGCCGCGCATCGCCCCGGCCGGCCTGATGTTCCTCGCGATCACCTCGATCGGCTGGGGTTTCAATTGGCCGGTGACGAAATTCCTGCTCGCCGAGCTGCCGCCGCTCACCCTGCGCGGGGTCACGGGCGTGCTCGGGGCCGTGCTGCTGGCGGCGCTCGCGCTCATCCGCCGGCAGAGCCTGAAAGTGGAGCCGGGGATCTGGCCGCGCCTCCTCATCGCCGCCATGCTCAACGTCACCGGCTGGATGGTGCTGATGGGGCTGGCGCTGCTCTGGCTGCCGGCGAGCGAGGCAGCGCTGATCGCCTACACCATGCCGGTCTGGGCCTCGATCATCGCCTGGCCGGTGCTGGGGGAGCGGCCGACCGTGCTGCGCACCCTCGGGCTGGTGATGGCCTTTGCGGGCCTCGCCTCGATCATGGGCGGCAACGGCATTGCCACCAGCGCGGAGAAGGCGCCGGGAATCATCATGGCGCTGGGCGGCGCGCTGGGCTTCGCCATCGGCACGGTGTTCTCGAAGAAGTACCCGATCCATCTGCCGCCGATCACGGCCGCGGCCTGGCAGATCGGGATCGGCTGCCTGCCGATCTCGGTCATCGGCCTCCTGGTCGAGACCACGCATCTGGACAAGGTGACGCCGGTCGGCTGGTGGCTGCTGGTCTATTCCACCGTGGTGCAGTTCTGCATCGCCTATGTCAGCTGGTTCGCGGCGCTGTCGCGCCTGCCGGCTTCCGTCGCCGCGATCGGCACCATGGCGGTGCCGGTGATCGGCGTCGTCGCCTCCGCGCTTGCGCTCGGCGAGCCGCTCGGGGCAGGGCAGATCGCGGGGCTGGTCTTCACGCTGGCTGCCGTGGTGCTGGCGACGCGCTAGCCGTCCGGACGCCGGGGTATCAGTGGTCCTGAGGTTCTTTCTCTCGCCGGCGCTGTCCCGAGCCCGGCGGTTTCAACGGCAGGTCAGCAGGTGCGACAGCAAAGACTTCGAGGGCCTGGTCGTAGCCTTTGATGGTCCGCTGTCCGAGCGATGCCAACGGAACGCTATCCCTTACCCTTCCAGCGATGGTGGGATCAGCCAGGATCTGCGCGTCCTTCGCGAGATTGCAGAGCCGCGACGCCAAATTCACCACGGCTCCCATCGCCGTGTAGTCCAGCCGACCGTTATAACCAACCGTTCCCACCGTTGCCGGTCCCATGGCAACGCCCACACCAAAGCCGATCGCGTGGCCGGCGTCGCACCATTTGCCGGCAAGGGACTGCACCGTCATTTGCAGGTCGATCGCGAGTCGGACCGCTTGAGTTGCCGGCTGTTCGCATGCGACCGGGGCATTGACCAGGAGCATGACTCCGTCGCCATCAAAGCCGATGAGCGTTGCCTCGTGACGAGTCGTCACGACGCCGACGGCCTCGTAGTACTCTCGCATGACGGCCATGATGACATCGGGTTCATTGCGCGTGGAGAACGCCGTGAAGCCGCGTAAGTCGCCAAAAATGACAGCCACTTCACGTCGCTGCCCTTCGAGCAGTTCATGAGAGTGCTCGACCAATTCGGCGACCTGTGATGGCAGGAACTGCTTCAGCCGTTCGATCCGCGCAGATTTCTGCTGCGAGATCGCCAGTTCAGAAGCCATTTCATTGAAGCGCAACGCCAGTTGCTGCAACTCGTCGCCGCTGAAGATTTTGATGCGATGCTCGAATTGTCCGGTTCTGATCCGCTCCACGCCCTCTTCCAGTTGCTTGATCGGGCCGGACATTCTGTGCGCGCGCCAATAGGCGAGCGCCAGCGCGATGAGAACACCAAACGCAATGAGAATTGACGAGCGCCACAACGCCGCGCGAATTGATGCAAAGGCTTCCGAGGCCGGCTGCATCGCGATCACCGTCCATCCCACATCGGCGGCCTGAACGGATAGTGCCACCACCGGGTTGCCTCGGTCCCCGGTTATCACCGCCGCTCCGCTCGCCGCGCCGGCGAGATGCTTGATCCGGCCGAAACTGCCCGAGCTGGCGCGGCCGCGCAGAACCAGACTGATATCGGGATGTGCGATCAGATGACCGGAGTCATCGACAACAATGGCGTAGCCGGTCTCGCCAATTCTAATGGCTGCGATGACATCCCAGATCAGCTTCAGATTGACCTCGGCGATCGCAACCCCCGCGGCCGGCAGGCTCCCGGCAACCGCGATCCTCATGTAGGGCTCTGAATCCCTCTGGTACTGAACCGGTCCGTACCAAACCTTGTTGGCGCGTGCGCCCAGGACAGCGGGATCCGTAGACATATCAATGCCGCGCCCGGTCCTGTTCAGATGCAGCCTGGAAACAAAGACCCGTTCGGTGCCGGTCTCATCCAGAAGCGAAACCGAAACGATTGCAGGCACCTGCTGGAGGAGGCGCAAGGCATCGATCTTATGTTGCGCATCGTCTCCGGCAGACCAGGGAAGCTGCACCATCCAACCCAGCTGATCTCGGATGCCGTCGGTGAACGCCTCGATCCTGTCGGACGCCGCGCGAGCATCGGCCTGCAGCACCGCGCTGATCTGGCGGCGCTGGTCTCGGTAACCGAAAGAAGCCTCGACGGCCGCGCCGAGTATCAGAGGCACGACCGCAGCGACAAACAACGTCGCGAAGTACTTGCAGAACAGCGAGCGACGCGGGGGCATCGTACCCGAAGAGGACTGCGCAGCACCGTCCGTCATAACTACTCTCAGGAGATCACCTTGCTGGCGCGAAACAGGATCGACGACACATCCAGGTCGATACCCAGAAGCCTGGCTGTGTTCAGATTGACTGCCAGTTCAAACTTCTCCGGGCGCATCACCGGAAGATCTGACGGATTTTCACCGCGCAGGATGCGATCGGCGTAAGTGGCAAGCCGAAAATAGGTCGTGCGCTGGTTTGCGCCGTAACTTAGGAGACCTCCAGCGTCACAATATTCGGACCAGCCAAACATCGAAGGCAGCCGGTGCGCGATTGCAAACTCCGCAATCTTCGCACGATGCACCAGCGTCACAGCATCGGGAAACACGAGGAGAGCATCCGCGTCCACTTTGCCGGCAGCCATCAACCCATTCTCGATTTCGCGAGCGCCACAGAACGGAACGTAGGCTGCCTCAATGCCGAGATTCCGGCACGACTCCAAAGTCGCTCGCCATTCCAGTGGCTCTCCCGGATGATCCGTGTTCGAGAAGACCGCCAGTTTTCGCAGCTTTGGATAAATGTCCTTGAGCAGCTCGACGCGCTTTCCTGCCAGCTCGAGCGACAGGAATGTGCTGCCGGTGAAATTGGTGCCGGGGTGAGCAAGGCTCTTCACCACACCCAAAGCGACGGGGTCACCGCTCAATGCAAACAGCACGGGGATGTCGGTGACCGCAGTCATCACGCGTGTCGCCGGACCGCTCGAGACCACAAGGTCGATATCCCCTCGCTGCAACTCGGAGACGATCTTGCGCAGTGCCTGCGGATCTCCGGGGGCATAATGCGTCTCGAAGGTTACGGTCTTGCCCTCGACGTATCCCAGCGCGCGCATTCCCTCGCGAAAGCCGTCCAGGAAGGGATCCGGTTCGGACTGAGTCGAGACCCAGAAGATACGATGCAGCTTGGCTCCGCCCTGCGCCCGTGCGATCGCAGGCCAGGCCAGTCCTCCACCAATCAACAAGATGAACTCTCGTCTTTTCATGCGAGCACCTGTCGAAGCTGCGCCGTCAATTCCGGCCGCAGACCAAGATCCCAGCTGTGCATCTGGTGACTGCGCTCGGCATCGCGCTCCGCAAGCGGACTGTGGCGAGACCGGCTCCAACATTTGTCGCCGAGAGCATGTTCAGAGACTGGTCTGGTGAGACGATTTGTCCTTGAGATGCGCTTGATTTTTGCTTGAGGCCGGCCCGATCGAGATCAAAACGGCCTTACTCGTTGCATAGCGCGGTGTCGCAACACCTCCGGCGCGGAATCCGGGCGAGCTACGGGTCTCAAGAGGACAACCGGAACTCACATCCTGAGCCAGTGCCTCGACCTCTTATGTAGTGTGACTGCAGCGCGCCTTCGGCAGTTCACGCGCTCGGGCCTGTATTCATAAAGGCGATGTCCGCTCCTGAGGGACGAGCGGAGGCGCACCGCAATTTCTGAGATATCATCCGTTTGCGGGAAGTCTCGTACTCGATGCATCGTTACTGTGTGCGGGCAGCAGCAGGAGGTGAGACCATGGCCACCAATGCTTTGTCGGACCTTACACGGCTGATTAACGGTTATCAGATTTCGCAGGCCATTCACGTGGCGGCCCGGCTTCGCATAGCCGACCACCTTAGTCGCGGGCCCCTAAGCAGCAACGAACTTGCTCAGCTCAGCGGATCGCACCCGAGGACACTTTATCGCATCTTGCGGGCGCTGGCTTCAGTCGGTGTTTTCCATGAGGCCGAGAACAAAACGTTCTCGCTCAGCCCGATGGGCGCGTGTCTTCGTTCCGACTCGCCGACTCCACTCGACGGCTGGGCCGCATATGTCGGCCGACCTTATGCCTGGCAGGCCTGGGGCCATCTTGAACACAGCGTCCGCACCGGCGAGAGTGCCTTTCGGCATCTCAATGGTCAGAGCGTATGGGAGTATCGAAGCACCCGACCAGATGAGAACGCGATCTTCAACCGAGCCATGACGGCCAATTCCCGCGGCGCGATCGAAGCTATTATCGCCGCCTACGATTTCAGCAGCTTTCGTCACGTCGCGGATATCGGGGGTGGTGAAGGCCAACTGCTGGCGGGAGTTCTCGCCGCAAACAAGGGCCTGCGCGGAACGCTGTTCGATCAGCCGCACATGGTTGGCAAGGCTACCGAAGTTCTGAACCAACATGGTGTCGCCGACAGATGCGAAATCGTCGGAGGCAGTTTCTTTGAAACCATCCCGGAGGGGGCTGACGCCTATGTAATGCGGGCGATTATCCACGATTGGGACGATAAGGAAGCGATTTCTATCCTGAAGACCTGCCGTCGCGCTATGACGGCTGATGCCAGATTACTCCTCATTGAACGTGTGGTGGAGCCGCCGAACGAGGGGCCGATCTCGAAATTCAGTGACCTCAATATGCTCGTCATGCTCGGGGCGCTTGAACGGAGCTACGACGAGTATTCCGCGCTATGTCGAACGGCCGGATTTGAAATGCGCGGCACAGCTCGCGCAGGCTCGCACTTCCAGGTCATCGAGGCAGTTCCCACTTAGACTGAACCAGTGCGGGTGCTTTCTTCGCGGCCGCAGGGGTCTGCATCAGATGCGCTTTCACAACCTGAGGTCTGGTTATGGCCCTTCTCGGACCTCCTGTTATGTCCGCTACTGCGCCGCTGTTGGGGGATAAGCGGACATCGCGGATTATGAGTACACGCGCCCTAGCTCGCCGCCATCCCGCCGCCATTCAGCGCCTTCCGGATCATCTCGGCGAGCTGGTTGCGGCGATAAGGCTTTGTCAGCAGCAGCACGCCGTCATCCAGCTTGCCGTGGTGGACGATGGCGTTGTCGGTGTAGCCGGAGGTGTAGAGCACCTTCAGCCCGGGGCGGAGCTTGGCCACCTTCTCGGCGAGCTCGCGCCCGCTGATGCCGCCGGGGATGACGACGTCGGTGAACAAGAGATCGAAGGCCTGGCCGGCCTCGATCAATTCCAGCGCCGCCCGGCTGTCGGGCGCGGCGATGGTCTTGTAGCCGAGGCTCTGGAGCTGCGCGGTGACGAAGTTGCGCACCAGCGAATCGTCCTCGACCACGAAAATGGTCTCGGCACCGCCTTCGGCCTGCGGCGCGACATTCGCGGCCGCGTCCGGCGCGCCTTCACCCGGCGGCAGATAGAGCTTGATCGTGGTGCCGTGGCCTTCCTCGCTGTAGATCTTGATGTGGCCGCCGGACTGCTTGACGAAGCCATAGACCATGGAGAGGCCGAGGCCAGATCCCTTGCCGACCTCCTTGGTGGTGAAGAACGGCTCGAATGCCATCTGCTGGGTATCGGCCGACATGCCGGTGCCGGTGTCGCTGACCGCGAGCATCACATAGGGGCCGGGCCGAACCTCCGCATTGGCCTGCGCATAGGCCTCGTCGAGAACGACGCGGTGGGTCTCCAGCAGCAGCTTGCCGCCGTTCGGCATGGCGTCGCGGGCGTTGATCGCCATGTTGAGCACGGCATTGGTGAGCCGGGACGGATCGATATGCGCCGTCATCGGCCCCTGTTCCAGCACCGTCTCGATCTGGATCTGCTCGCCGAGCGTGGGGCGCAGCAGTTTGGCGATGTCGGCAATCGCGGCGTTGATCTCGACGTTGCGCGGCTGCAGCGGCTGCCGGCGCGCAAACGCGAGCAGGTGCTGGATCAGCTCGGCGCAACGCTCGGCGGCATCGTCGATCAGGCGCGCCACGCGCTGCAGCTCCGGCTGCTGCTTCAGGCTCGCGACCAGCGTCTCCGTGTTGCCGGAGATGACGGTCAGCATGTTGTTGAAGTCGTGCGCGACACCGCCGGTCAGCTTGCCGATGGCATCCAGCTTCTGCGACTGGTGCAGTTGCCGCTCGGTCTCGCGCGAAGTGGTCGCGTCGTGATAGACCAGCACCGCGCCCGAGATGTCGCCTTGCCCGTCCAGCATCGGCCGGCCGCTGATCATGAGATGGCGGATCTGATTGCCGCTGTGCGGGCGGACGATCATCTCCAGATCTTCGAACTCCTCGCCGCTCAGCACGCGCGCCGAAGGCAGCTCCTTTGCCTTCATCGGCGTGACGCCGTCGCCGTGAAAGACGTCGGACAACGCCCGCAGATTGCCGAGGTTCATGCCGGTGCGATGCAGCAGCATGCGCTCGGCGGCCGGATTGGACAGAAGGACGTTGCCCTCGGCGTCGATGACCAGCACAGCCTCCGCCATGCTGCGAAAGGTGCTCTGGAGCACGTTGACCGACAACCGCAGCTCGTCATGCGCGACGACCAGATGCTCGGTGCGCTCCGCGACCGCGGCCTCGAGCTGCTCCTTGGCGGCCGTGGTCTCCAATAGCGTGCTCTTGAGCGCGAACTGGGTGCGCTGGCTCTCGCGCATCACCATCACGACCAGCAGCAGGATCACCAGCGCGCCGGCGACGTCGATGCCGAGCAGCACGATGCCGGTGCGGCGCGAATCCTGGGAGCGCGCGGCGAGCAGGCGCTCCTCATCTGCGCTCAAATGGTCGAGATTGGCCATCACCGTGTCCATCAGGCCGCGGCCTTCGGCCTTGCTGTTGAGCGCGGTAATGCCGGCCTGGTCGTTCATGGCGCGCAGGCGCATCGCCTCGGCGGCGATCTCGACCCGGCGCAACGCCAGCGGCTCGGTGCCCTCCAGCAGCGCGACCTGATCGGGATTGTCGCGCACGCCGCGCTTGAGATCGGCGAGAGCCGGCGCGATCTGGGCGTGGACCGCCTCGAACTCGTCCTTGAAGCCCGGGTTGCGATAGAGCTCGTAGCCGCGCGCGGCGCTCTCGGCGCGGCGCAGCAGCACGCGCAGATCGGAGATCTTCTTCTGCACCTGGACGGTGTGATTGACCCACGCGGCCTCGGACCGCGACTTCACGTCGAGGGCGATCGAGGCTGCGGTGATGATCAGGAGGATTGCAAGTCCAGCACCGAGAATGACGCGCTGCGTTGGAATCAAGGGGCTTCTTTCTTGTCCTTTGCGCTCTCGCCGGCGAGACATTCCCGGATGCTGGTCAGCAGCGCTTCCGGCGTGAACGGCTTGCGCAGGCAGCGGCTCGCGCCGAGCTCCAGCGCCATGCGCAGGAAATCGGGAGAGGGCGAGGCGGACGAGGCGAAGGCATAGCCGGACATCGCGATCAGCGGAATCGCCGGCGCGCGCTCGTGAAAGATGCGGATGGATTCGAAGCCGCGCATGTGCGGCATGAAGATATCGACCAGCATCACGTCGTAGGCCTGCGCTTCCAGCGCAGCCAATCCCGTTTCGCCGCCGTCAGCCAGCGTGACGTCGAAGCCCTGACGTTGGAGGAGGACCTCGATGGTCGCACCGACCATCGGATCGTCATCTACCACGAGGATACGCGGCATGACACTTCCCAGTAGATCGAAGTCCCCACAGGCAATGGTGATATCCGCGAATCGTGGGTCGGGTCAATTTTGGATTGGATCAGGGTAGATATGCACGGTGCGGTGAATAGGGGTCCCGATGCATCAACTTGTACGCAACGTTGACCCGCTGAGTCCGATACACGCGAAACAGGTGACGGGTATGACACTCGCGAAAAAGGCGCCGCATTGCTGCGACGCCTCTTCCTTCAAACGTGTTCGGTCCGCTTACGGGCAGGGATGACGCTGACCGTCATAGCCGAGATATGTGCCGGAGGCCGGATCATACGATCTGTAACGCTGCGCGCAGTAGGCCGCGGAATCGCCGCCACCGTCGGGCACCACCGCCACTGACGGCTCGTCATAGTAACTGTCGCCATAGTAGTAGGGGTCGTCGTAGTACCCGCCGCCGTAATAGGCATACGAGCCGAGGCCGCCGATCGCGGCACCGGCCGCGAAGCCGGGCCAGAATCCGCCACCACGATGGTGCCAGCGACGACCGCTCCAATTGCCGCTGCCGCCTTGCCAATTGCCCGCGGTTGCGACGCTGCGCGGCCCGCTGAAGGACGGCGCTACGGTGGGACGGCTCGCCATGCCGCCTACGAAACCGCTGCTCGGACGTACCGCCGTGCCGGCCGCGAAACTGCCGCCGCTCGGACGCACCGCTGCGCCGGCCGCGAAGTTGCCACCGCTCGGGCGCATCGCCGCGCCGGCCCCGAAATTGCCGCCGCCGCCGTGGAAGGCCGCGCCGCCGCCGCCAATCCTCGCGCCGCCGCCGCCGCCAAAGTGAGCACCCCCGCCACCGCCACCACCGCCGCGACCACCATGGCCCTGTGCGAAGCTCGGCGTCGCCAGCGGAAGAACCAGCGCCAAGGTGGCTGCCGCGCTCAAGACTTTCAGACTTTTCATGATCAAACTCCTTTCCCGGAAGCCAACCCCACGACAGGGCGGTGGTTCCTGGATCACGCCGGTTTGCGTGTGAGGAAGCGTCTCACCGGACCGCTGTACCCGGCATGAACGGATCGCGTCCGATTTGCGGCGGAAGCCGGTCCAGGGCGCGCATTTGTGGCGGGGCGTGGCCGCACCCGGCGAACTGGACATTTCGCCCTCCGGATGGCATCAGGACCCGACGAAGCAGGGCCTTGCCGCATGAAACAATTCTTTCTCAAGTTCTTCACCTGGTGGAGTGGCCAGACGTTTGGCACCCAGCTCTGGACCAAGCGGTACGGGGAGCTGGTCGGCCAGGACGAGCAGGGCAACCTCTATTATCGCACCCGCGGCGGGGAGATCGATCCGACCCTCGGCTTCGAGCGGCGCTGGGTGATCTATAATGGCTATGCCGAGGCGAGCCGCATCCCGCCGGCCTGGCATGGCTGGATTCATCACGTCGTCGACACCCCGCCGACCGAGATCAACTACCAGCCCCGCGAGTGGGAAAAGCCGCACCAGCCGAATCTCACCGGCACGGCCAAGGCCTACCGGCCCTCCGGCTCGACGCTCGCCAGCGGCAAGCGTCCCAAGGCGACCGGCGACTACCAGCCCTGGACGCCCGGCTAGACCACCCGCGTCTTCCATCGTTCGACTGGATGCACCTGCATCCCGCTACGCCGCTGTGGACAACGGGAACAGCGGGGATGTTGCTTGCGCGGGCGTTGCACTGATACGGGCGATGCGGCTCAATGATCCCATCTTACGGAGATGGGAGACCATCGCGTTCGGTTCGGGCAACAGCTCGCGACTGTCCCGAAATGCAGCGGCCGCCGACAAGGACTCGATCGGGAGATAGGCCCCCGGTCAGGAAGCTCCGAAATCGCCCGATGTGAATGTGCAGCCGCCGTGAGACAGGAAAGGCCGCTTGGGAAACCGAGCGGCCTTTTTCTTTGACGCCACTTCGTCAGCCGGTTTGTGCGCCTCAGTCGTAGCGCACCTTCGGGAAGAAGTCGCCGCGGCCTTCAGGCGTCATGTCGAGCAGGCCCCAGAGCGGATCGACCAGATCACCGGCGCGATGATGCTGCTTCGGCGCGGGCGGCGCGAAGCTCATCTCCGAGCCCCAGAAGTGCCTGATCTTGCCATTCGCTTTCCTGAAGACGTTGAAGATCGTCTCGTCCCAGTTCTGCCCGTCGGGAACGTGGTGCTGCGCACGCATACCCTTGGGGAATTTCGAGGTATCGCCGAAGTAGTCCGCATCAAAGCTGTTGCCGGCGGTGGACAGCAGCGACAGATGTTCCCAACCGCGTTCGTGAGCCCAGGCGGCGAGACGCGCGATCGGCGATTTCGCAACGATGTGAAGCGCTGCACGCTCGCCGATATGCCGTGCGGCGCCGTCGAGCCCGTCAAGCAAATGGGTGCAGCCGGGGCAGGGCAGCTCGCGCTCCGGCCCATACATGAAGCTGTACAGGATCAGCGTGTCATGCGGGCCGAACAGCTCCGACATCCTGACCTGTTCCGGCATGCTCGTTTTGCCGATGCGCTCGAAGACGTAATCCCGGGGCACCTCGCCGCCGAGCGGCAGCGCGCGACGCCTGGCGGAAACGGCCTCAATCTGAGCCCGGAGGGCAATCTCCTCGTCCAGCAACGCATTTCGCGCGGCACGATACTCGGTGCTTTCGTTGGGGTAGTGGAGATGCTCCATGATTGCGCTCCGGATGCCGTGAGTTTCGTGCGGGCTTAACTCGTCCCCCAAAACCTCAGTTCCACCACCGAAGGTGGAATGCCTACATCACTCGCGCCGCCGCGCGTTCGACGGCATCGAGGCGGTAGGCCTGCAAAGGCGCGATGCGCTCCTTGACGCGAGCAAGGACCTCGTCGGGCGCGGTATCGGGCGAGCCGGAATTGAACGGCGGCGCCGGATTGTATTCGATCCCGAGCTGGATCGCCTCCGCCGCGGTGCGGTTGACCAGGATCGACACCAGCGTCAGCGCGAAATCGATTCCCGCGGTGACGCCGCCGCCCGTCACGCGATTGCGATCGACGCAGACGCGCGTCTTAGTCGGCGTCGCGCCGAACTGGCTGAGCATCTCCATCGCGCTCCAATGGGTGGCGGCGCGGTAACCCTTCAACAGGCCGGCGGCGCCGAGCGCCAGCGAACCCGTGCAGACCGAGGTGACGTATTTGGCGCTCCCGGCCTGCCGGCGCAGGAAGTCGAGCACCTCCTCGTCATTGAGCAGGTCGTCAGTGCCGCGGCCGCCGGGCACGCAGATCACGTCGAGTTGCGGGCAGTCGGCGAATGTCGTGGTCGGCGTCACGATGAGCGCGGAATCGCTCGGCACCGGCTCGATCCGCTTCCAGATCAAGTGCAGCTGGGCGCCGGGCACGGCGGAGAACACCTGCAACGGGCCGGTGAAGTCGAGCTGGGTGACGCGCGGGAACACCAAAAGTCCAATCTGGAGTGGCGCCGACATGAGAACCTCCAATGAAGAGCTTGACGGGCGCAAACTGGCATGATGCCCTTCTGTCCAAAATGGCGTAATTCCCTCTATTTCGGACATTTCATTCGGAGCGGCCCATGATTGGCATCCTGATCTTCCCGGACTTCCAGCTGCTCGACGCGGCAGGTCCGATCTCGGTATTCGAGATCGCGGCGCGTGCGTCCGGCAAGCCGCTTGCGCTGCGGGTGCTGGCGGCGAAGGCGGGGCTCGTACGCAGCTCGTCGGGTGTCGAGATGATGGCGCGAGATATCAAGTCGGCGAATGCCATCACGACGCTCGTCATCGCGGGCGGCGCCGGCGTTGCGGAGGCCGCGCGCTGCGAGGTCACGCTGGCCTTCGTGCAACGGCTGGCCAAGCGCCGGGTGCGGGTCGCCAGCGTCTGTTCGGGCGCCTTTGTGCTCGCCGAAGCCGGCCTGCTCGACGGCCGCCGCGCCACGACGCATTGGGGCCGGACGCGCGAGTTCGTCGCGCGCTATCCGAGGGTGAAGTTCGAGCCGGACCAGATTTTTACCCGCGACGGTCACGTGTGGACGTCGGCGGGCATCAGCGCGGGAATTGACCTCGCGCTGGCGATGGTCACCGAGGACCACGGCGAGGAGATCGCGCAGGCGACGGCGCGGCAGCTCGTGCTGTACCACCGCCGCAGCGGCGGCCAGTCGCAGTTCTCCTCGCTGCTGGAGTTGAAGGCGCCGAACGGCCGCTTCGGCGCGCTGCTGTCCTGGGCGCGCGAAAATCTCGACGCGCCGCTGACCGTGGAGGAGCTCGCCGATCGCGCCGGGATGAGCGCGCGGCATTTTGCCCGCGCCTTCGCTGCCGAGACCGGCACCACGCCCTCCAAGGCGGTCGAGCGGCTCCGGCTCGAGGTTGCGCGCGATCGCGTGCAGTCCTCGCGCGAGGCGATCGAGCTCGTTGCGGAAACGACCGGCTTCCGCGACCCCGAGCGCATGCGCCGCGCCTTCATCCGTGCCTTCGGCCAGCCGCCGCAGGCGCTGCGGCGCGCGGCGCGGACGGGGTAGGACGTCTCACTTGCCGTGCGACCATGGAGGCGACGATGAGCGGAATGGAGTACAGCAATGAGAACGCGAAGCGGCTCCAGCGGATCTATCTCACGGGCGATGTGAAGGCCCAGCGCGCGGAGACCATCCGGCAGCTCGATCTGTCTGCCGGCGAGCGTGTTCTCGATATCGGATGCGGTCCCGGCTATCTCTGCGAAAGCATGGCTGAACTCGTCGGGCCTCATGGATCCGTCGTAGGCATCGATGTGTCGACCGATCTGATCGCCGTCTGCAATCGGCAGAAGGCGTCGGAGTGGATTTCATATGCCCTCGGCAACGCGACCGACTTGGGCCAGCCCGACGCATCGTTCGAGCCGTCGTGTGCACTCAGGTCGCCGAGTACGTGCCCGATGTCGACCGCGTCCTCATCGAAACATGTCGCGTCCTGAAACCGGGCGGCCGAACGATTTTTGTCGCAACGGATTGGGACGCCGTGGTCTGGCATTCCGACAACCGGGAACGCATGGCGGCCGTGATGAAATCATGGGAGGCGCATTGCGCCCATCCGCGTCTGCCCAGGTCGATGGCCTTAAGACTGATCAATGCCGGATTTCGTCTGGACGGCGCGTCCGTCTTTCCGATTCTCAATTTGCGGTACGATGACGAGAGCTACAGCAAGGGACTGGCGCAGGGAATCCGGGATTTCGTCGGCCGCACGAACGACGTCTCCGTCGATGATCTCGCTGCATGGCACAGCGAGTTCGAGCGCCTCGACGGGGCGGGACAATATTTCTTCAGCACCAATCGCTATATCTTCAAGGCGTCGAAACCTGCCGGAGCGCCGGCATGAGAGCGGCCTAGCTCGCCCTGTCTGCTGTCGCCGCGCCTGCGCCGCCGCTGCGCGCTGTCAGGCGCCGCGCGATCGGCGTCAGCAGATAGGGCGCAAGATGGATCGGAAACTGCGTCAGCGCGAAATAGAGCCAGGTCGTCGGCGGCAGCGCGCCCGCGGTCGCCGCCAGCATCAGGCCGAGATTGCGCTGTGACACCATCAGGCCGATCGCAAACGCACGCTCGGTGCCGGCGCGGCGGAAGATCAGCGTCGTCACGGCGAGCAGGGTGAAATAAACCGCGAAGGCGAGCAGCGCGACGCCGATCGTGAACACGGGATCGGCGACGAAGTCATGCGCCACGTCGCCCATCACGGCGGAGGCGAAGACCAGCAGGATGAGGATGTTGAAACCGTCGATCGGCCGCTTGTGGCGGCGGATCGCAGCGGCGCCGACAATCCAGCGGATTGCCGTCGCGCCAATCAGCGATGCCGCGAGGATGCCGAGCAGCTTCAGGCCGAGCGTGAGCGGCGAGATGCTGAGCAT
The DNA here is from genome assembly GCF_029714325.1 of Bradyrhizobium sp. CB1717. Classification (NCBI taxonomy): domain Bacteria; kingdom Pseudomonadati; phylum Pseudomonadota; class Alphaproteobacteria; order Hyphomicrobiales; family Nitrobacteraceae; genus Bradyrhizobium; species Bradyrhizobium sp. CB1717. The sequence continues at coordinate 5,368,476 of NZ_CP121666.1, read as the reverse complement.
GCCGCCGAGAAACAGGCTCGCGAACAATGAGGCGGTGAAGGGCACGAGCGCGGTCGCGGTGACCAGCGTGACCAGGGGGAGCGTCGCATCGAGGCCGATCAGCGCTGCGAGCGCGGGCGCTGCCATCATCGGCGAGGCCATGGCCTGGAGCATCAGCGCGAGGAAGAGGCCGGGCGAGCTTCTGTCGAGCCCGCTGCCATGGGCGAGCAGTCCGACGATCAGCGGCACGGCGATCGTGGTCCAGGCCGTCGCGCCGGCGATCAAGGCAGGCCGGCGGAGATGGCCGTACAGCGCCACGAGATCGACCCGCATGAAGGAGATGCAGAGCAGGCAGAGGATCGCCTCGGTCACGTAGGGGCGCAGCAGCGCGCCGAGCGGCGGCACCGCGACCGCGATGAACGCGATGGCCGCCACGGCGCGCGTGCCCTGGTCGCCGAGCCAGGTCAGGGCGCGAAGGGGGAGGGCGAGGAGGGTTTTGAGGAGGGAAGGCATCTGCGTCGTTGGTGCGGAGTGCGACGGGACTGTCATCCCAATCCCTTCAACCACGCGCCGATCTCGCTCACGGCGACATTGGCCTGCTGCAAGAGCTTGCCCATGGTGAAGAAGCCGTGGAACTGGCCGGGATAGTGCTTGTACGCGACGGGCACGCCGGCCTGCTTCAGGCGCGCGGCATATTCATCGCCTTCGTCGCGCAGGGGATCGGCGCCGGCGGTCAGCACATAGGCCGGCGGCAGGCCCGCGAGGTCTTGCGCGCGCGCCGGCGAGGCCCGCCAGTCGTGGATGTCGGTGGCGCCGTTGAGATAGTGATCGCGGAACCAGCGGATCACCGAATGGGTCAGCAGCACGCTGGTCTCGGGCTCGCGGTGCGAGCCGTGCGTCATGGCGAAATCGGTCGCCGGATAGATCAGCAGCTGGCCGGCGATCGCGGGGCCGCCCGCGTCGCGGGCGGCGAGCGCAACGACCGCGGCGAGATTGCCGCCGGCGCTGTCGCCGCCGATCGAGAGGCGGGAGGCGTCGATGCCAAGCTCGCGCGCATGGGCGGCAATCCATCTCGTTGCGGCAATCGCGTCATCGGCGGCGGCTGGAAACTTGTGCTCGGGCGCGAGGCGGTAGTCGACCGAGATCACGATCAGCGCGCCTGAATCCGCAAGCTGGCGGCAGACCACGTCGTGGGAGTCGAGATCGCCGATCACCCAGCCGCCGCCGTGGAAGAATACCAGCGCGGGCGACAGGCCCTCGCGCCGGCGCGGCTCGTTCGGAATGTAGAGGCGGGCGGGAATCTCCCCGTGCGGCGCCGGGATCGCGAGAGAGGTGACGCGGCCGAGTTCCGGCGGCTCCGGGTTGGTGGCAAAGCGCGCCTGCAGGTAATAGGCGCGGGCCTCCGGCGCGGTCAGGGTCTCGTAGGCGGGGCGACCGGCCTCCTGGAAGGCCCTGTAGACTGCGGCGGCATCGGGATCGAGCACAACGGGCATCGGGGGCGACCTCCGAGGTTTCTGGTTATGGTTGAACGTCGTTTCCGGGCGGCGAATGCCCGCCTCATGCCCGCCTTGGGCCCCGGGAGGGGGTATCCGACTATCCCATCCGGGCGCCGGTCTGGCCAGACAGCGCCGGGAAGGGCAGGGATGCCGCCCTTCCCCCGCCGTATTCGGCGTGTTAACCGGAGGGCCTGCGAGCGGCGGTATCCCCTGTAGAATGTCCAACGAGCCCGATTCGCTGTTGAAGCCGCGCGAGATGTTCAAAACCTTTTCCCTGACAGGCCTTGCGGCGCTTTTGGCCGCCACCGCGCTGACGGTTGCGACGCCTGCGCAGGCCCAGATCGGCACCATCTTCTCCGATCCGCCGCCGAGGCCGCCGGGTGCGATTCCGCGCGGCCAGCCGCAGCCGCAGATCCCTGACGACGACGAGGAGGTCCCCGAGCTGCCGCCGCAGGGCCGCGTGCTGCCCTCGCGCCCGATGGCACCGCCGCCGGGCCGGCAGGGGAACGTCATGCCGGGACCGGTGGAGACCCAGCCTCTGGCGCCGCCGCCGGGCTCGACCGTCGCGCCGCCAAATCAGCCGCCCTCCGCCGCGATCGCTCCGCCCAGTCCGCAAGGCGCTCCGGGTGCGCCCGGTCAGCGCCAGCCGCAACAGAAGGGCGGGCCGGGCGGTGCCGTGCCGCAGACGCCGGCGAGCCTGCAGCCGGGCGACGAGGTCGTGACCGAGCCGCCGGCCCAGAAGATCGTCAACAAGAAGGCGACTTTCTCCGGCCTCGACAAGATCACCGGGCGCATCATCAATTTCGACGAGGAGATCGGCGAGACCGTCCAGTTCGGCGCGCTGCGGGTGAAGACCGACGCCTGCTACACGCGGCCGGCGACGGAAGCCGCCAACACCGACGCGTTCGTCGAGGTCGACGAGATCACCTTGCAGGGTGAGGTGAAGCGGATCTTCTCGGGCTGGATGTATGCGGCAAGCCCAGGCCTGCATGGCGTCGAGCATCCGATCTACGACATCTGGCTGACCGACTGCAAAGAGCCGCAGCAGACGATAGCGACCGCCGCGCCGGATCCTGCGAACAAGCCCGCGCCTCCGCCGCCGCCTCCCGCGCAGAAGAAGGCCGCGCCGAAGCAGGCGGTGCAGCAGCGTCCGCCGCAGCCGTTGCCGCCTCCGCCGCAAGCGCAGCCAGCGCCGCCACCTCCGCAGCCGCAGGAGCAGCGGGGTCTGTTCGGCTTGCCCGGCTTCGGCCGCTAGCCTCGTTTGTCTATTGCCTTGAGGCGATGATCTCGAGCGCGCGTGCGCCCGGGATCGCGTCGCCGGACGAGAGCCTCAGGAAGTCGCCGGCATCTCCAGCGAGCGCCTTGTCGAGCAGCGCAGTGTAGCGCCGCCGCGAAATCTCGACCGCACCAAAACTCTTCAGATGCTCGGTGACGTACTGCGTGTCGAGCAGCTCGAAGCCGCCATGGATCAGCCGCGCCACCAGATGCACCAGCGCGACCTTCGAGGCATCGCGCGCTGTGTGAAACATGCTCTCGCCGAAGAAGGCGCGTCCCAGGCTCACGCCGTAGAGCCCGCCGACGAGCTCGTCGCCCTGCCATGCCTCGACGCTGTGGCAATGGCCGAGCTCGAACAGGCCGCCATAGAGATCGCGGATGCGCTTGTTGATCCAGGTGTCCTCGCGCCCGGACTGCGGCGCGGCGCAGCCGGCGATCGTGGCCTTGAAGGCGGTGTTGACGGTGACGCGGAACGCCTCCGAGCGCACGGTGCGCGCGAGCCGCGAGGCCACGCGAAATCCCTCGAGCGGGATGACGCCGCGCAGCTCCGGCTCGACCCAGAACAGCGTCGGATCGTCGGCGCTTTCGGCCATCGGAAAGATGCCGCAGGCATAGGCGCGCAGCAGCACGGCCGGCGTGATCTCAGACGAGGCGGAATCGCGCGAAGTCATGGCTTGCGACAATAGCAGGATCGCAATGCGGTTGCGATGGGGCGAAGTCAGCTCGCGGCGGCGTTGTTGGCCTTGCCGGGCGGTGCGGGCAGGCGCTGGAACCTGAGCACGATGCGGGTTCCGGAATGGGTAGGGTCACGCTCCACCGAGGCGTCGAGCTTGGTGGCCATGGCCGCGACGATGCGCTGGCCCATGCCGGTGGAGCGCGGGTCGGCCTTGACGTTGTCGCCGACGCCGTCGTCGGCGATCGTCAGCAGCAGATCCTCGCCCTGCGAGGTCAGCTCGACATGGATCGGGCCGGCGCCGTCGGGATAGGCGTATTTCACCGCGTTCATCACCAGCTCGTTGACGATGATGCCGACGGCGACCGCGCGGTCCGGGTCGATCTCGATCGGCTCGGCCTTCAGCGTCAGGCGCGACATCCGGTTACCTTCGGCCGAGCGCCTGAGATCCTCGAGCAGCGAATCCAGATACTGGTTCAGCACCACGCTCTTCAGGTCCTGCGAGGTGTAGAGGCGGCGGTGCACCTGCGCGACCGCGGCGACGCGGCCCATCGCGTTGGTCAGCGCGGCCTTGACCTCTTCCTGCGCGGCGGAGCTGGCCTGAAGGTGCAGCAGCGAGGCGATGATCTGGAGCGAATTGCCGACGCGGTGGTTGACCTCGCGCAGCAAGAGCTCGCGTTCGGCGGCAAGCGCGGCGTAGCGGTCGCGCGAGGCGTGAATCTCGGCTTCCGCCTCCTCGCGTGCCCTCTGCAGCTCGGCCTGGCGCAACGCGCCCTCGGCGGCGACGTGGAGCAGGGGGATGAAGTCGCCCTTGACGTCCTTGACGAGATAATCGGCCGCACCCGCCTTCAGCGCGGTGACCGCGATGCTGGAGTCCTGCGAGGCCGTGACGAACACCACGGGAGGAGCGTCCGGGATCGCCATGATCTGCTCGAGCGTCTCGAGGCCGTCGAGGCCCGGCATGTATTGGTCGAGCGCCACGACGTCGATGCCGCCAGTGGCTTCCGCGCGGCGGATGTGTTCGAGGCCCTCTTCGCCGCTGGCGGCGTGGACGACCCTGTAGCCGCGCCGGGTCAGGCCGCGTTCGACCAGGCGCGCGAGCGCGTCGTCGTCGTCGATATACAGCAGTGTCGGCGTTGGCTGGTTCATGGGGCGGCGGGCGGGACCTGGATGACCGAGAAGAACAGCCCGAGCTGCCGGATGGCGTTGGCGAAATTCTCGTAATTGACGGGTTTGGTGATGTAGACGTTGCAGCCGAGCTCGTAGCAGCGCTTGATCTCCTGGGAATCGTCGGTGGTCGTGAGCACGACCACCGGCGAGGCCTTGAGATATCTGTTTTCCTTGATCTGCTTCAGGATGTCGATCCCGCTCATGTCGGGCAGGTTGAGGTCGAGCAGGATCAGGAGGGCGTTGCCCTTCTGGGGCAGTCCGCTGCCGTCGGCGCCGAACAGGTGCTTCACCGCATCGGTGCCGTTCTCGAACGAGATGATCTCGTTGTTGACGCCGGAGCGGCGGATGTTGCGCTCGATCAGCCGGGCGTGCCCCTCGTCGTCCTCGATCATGATGATGGTGACTGGCTGCGTCATCGATCTGTCTTCCGGGTGCTGGCGTTCCAGGCCACGGGCAGCGTGATGGTGAACGTGCTGCCCGCGTTGAGTTCCGACGATACCGACATGGTGCCGCCGAGACGACGCACAAGTGCACGCACATGTGCAAGACCTATGCCCTGTCCCGGCTTGTCCTGGGTTCCCGCCCGGCGGAACAGGTCGAATATCCGCTGATGATCCCTAGCGTCGATGCCGCGGCCATTGTCGCTGATCTCGAAGATAGCGTAGCCGAGCTTGGTCCGCCCGCGAATTCTGATCTCGCCGGGCACGCCATTCTTCAGGTACTTGATCGCGTTGTCGATCAGATTCGAGAATATCTGCTCCAGCGCAAGGCGATCGCTGACGATGTCAGGCAGCGGCTCGACGTGGATCTCGGCCTGCGCTTCCACAGCCTGATGCGCCAGTGTCGACACGATGGCCTCGACGAACTCGCGGATGTCGATCTTTTCGGGCTGGAATTCGCGCCGGCCCTCGCGGGTGAGGTTGAGGATCGCCGAGATCAGCCGGTCCATCTTGGCGATCGACGATTTGATGAAGCCGAGCGCCTCGGAAAAATCCTCGGAAAGCTGCTTGTCGGGACCTTCGAGTGCGATCTCGCCGGAGGCCAAGGGCGGCCCGTCGGCCGGGACGTGGGTGAGGCTGCTGACGCGACGGAAGATGTCGCCGCCGAGCTCTTCGAGCTCGCTGGTGAAGCCCATGATGTTGACGAGCGGTGAGCGCAGATCGTGGCTCACGATATAGGCGAAGCGCTGGATCTCGTTGTTGGCCTCGCGTAGGTCTGCCGTGCGTTCGTCGACGAGGGCCTCCAGATTGGCGTAGGCATCGCGCAGACGCGTCTCGGCCTCGTCGCGAATGCGTGCCGAGCGCCGCAGCAGCCAGATCGAGATCAGGGCGAGCACCACCACGAGGCCCGAGCCGATGCCGGTGAGGGACGCGGCCAGCGTCTGGCTTCGGTCGGCATTGACGGAGCGCTGCCGGAACAGCCGCTCCTCTTCGCGTATCATCGCGTTGGCGAAGTTGGTGATCGTGGTGGTCGTGGTGCCGGCGGCGGCCTCGCGGACGAGCGCCTTGGCATCGTCGGGCCGACCTTGCTTGACGAAATCCATCTCGCGCGCGAACTGGCCGAGGCGGACCTCGATCGCGGCGCTCAGCTTCTCGACGCTGTCGCGCTGCGCCGGACTGTCGCCGATCTGGCGCGTGAGCTTGTCGAGCGCCGGAACGATCGCTGCGACGGCCCGCTCATGATCCGCCTGGAAATCCGGTCCCTGCGTCAGGAGAAAGCCGCGAGCGCTGCTCTCGGCCCGTCGGACCTCGAGCAGCAGCGTGTTGACCTGGTTCTCCACCTCGATGGTGTGGAGCACCCATTTGCTGTCGTCGCGCGCCTTGTTGACGAGGTAGACGGAGCCGGCGCTGATCACGGTCAGCACCACAAGGCCCGCTGCGAACAGCAGGATGTGCCAGAATGCGCGCCGCCGCTGCGCTTCAGCCGTCACGACGGTGTCGCCCAGTCGAGATCAATGGAAATCCAACGCCCCTTTTCAAACAGCTCCCAGCTGCTCAAAACGCCCGTGAAGGCAACGGGTTCCCGGCGGTGGGAGATTTATTTGGGGGCGGGTTCCGCCTTGCCGGCCAGATACTGTTCCAGCCAGTGGATGTGATAGTCGCCGTTGATGATGTCGTCCTGACGAACGAGGTCGCGGAACAGCGGCAGTGTGGTCTCGATGCCTTCGACCACCATCTCGTCCAGCGCCCGGCGCAGCCGCATCAGGCATTCGGCGCGGGTCTTGCCGTGCACGATCAGCTTGCCGACGAGGGAATCGTAATAGGGCGGGATCGTGTAGCCCTGATAGACGGCGGAATCGATCCGCACGCCGAGCCCGCCGGGCGGGTGATATTGCGTGATGCGGCCCGGCGAGGGCCGGAAGGTCTGCGGATTCTCCGCGTTGATCCTGCACTCGATGGCGTGGCCGATGATCTGGATCTCGCTCTGCTTCGCCGGCAGCTCGCCGCCGGCGGCGATGCGAATCTGCTCCAGCACGAGGTCGATGTCGGTGATGCTCTCGGTGACGGGATGCTCGACCTGGATGCGCGTGTTCATCTCGATGAAGTAGAACTCGCCGTCCTCGAACAGGAACTCGATGGTGCCGACGCCGAGATATTTCATCTCGCGCATCGCCTTCGCGCAGGTCTCGCCGATCTTGGCGCGCGCGGCGGCGGCCAGCACGGGCGAGGGACCTTCCTCCCAGACCTTCTGGTGGCGGCGTTGCAGCGAGCAATCGCGTTCGCCGAGATGGATCGCGCCGCCGCGGCCGTCGCCGAGGATCTGGATCTCGATATGGCGCGGCTTCTGGAGATACTTTTCGAGATAGACCGAGGCGTCGCCAAAGGCGGATTTGGCCTCGTTGGCCGCCGTCGACAGCGCCAACTGGAGGTCGGCCTCGCTGTGGGCGACCTTCATGCCGCGGCCGCCGCCGCCCGCCGCCGCCTTCACCAGCACGGGAAAGCCGATCTTCTTCGCGATCGCCATGGCGTCATCGTCGGGGCCGACCGCGCCGTCGGAGCCGGGCACCACGGGGATGCCGAGCTTCTTGGCGGTCTTCTTGGCCTCGATCTTGTCGCCCATCAGGCGGATGTGCTCGGCCTTGGGGCCAATGAAATGCAGATTGTGCTCGCCGAGGATCTCCGCGAAGCGCGCGTTCTCGGACAGGAAGCCGTAGCCGGGATGCACGGCATCGGCGCCGGTGATCTCGCAGGCCGCGAGCAGCGCGGGCACGTTGAGATAGCTGTCCTTGGACGCCGGCGGCCCGATGCAGACGCTCTCGTCCGACAGGCGCACATGCATGGCGTCAGCGTCGGCCGTGGAGTGAACGGCAACGGTCGCGATCCCGAGCTCCTTGCAGGCCCTGAGGATGCGAAGGGCGATCTCGCCGCGATTGGCTATGAGGATCTTGTCGAACATGGTGCCCTTGAGGGACTGGCGCGCGAAAAGCGGCGAGGGCGGACTGGCCGCCCTCAACAATTACTCGATGATGACCAGCGGCTCGCCGTACTCGACCGGCTGGCCGTCCTCGACCAGGATCTGCGTCACCGTGCCGGCGCGCGGCGAGGGGATCTGGTTCATGGTCTTCATGGCTTCGATGATCAGAAGGGTCTGGCCGACCGAAACCTTGCTGCCGACCTCGATGAACGGCTTGGCGCCGGGCTCCGGCGCCCAATACGCGGTGCCGACCATCGGGGAGGTCACGGCGCCCGGATGCTTGGACAGGTCGACGCCGGCAGCCGCCGGCGCGGCGGTGCTTGCCGCCACGGGCAGGGCGGCGGCAGCGGCTGCCATCGGCATCGGCATGGTCGCGGCGACGCTGATGTTGCGGGCGACGCGCAGGCGCAGGCCCGCGCGCTCGATCTCGATCTCGGTGAGGCTGGTCTCATCGAGCAGAAGGGCGAGCTCGCGGACGAGCGCGGAATCCTCGCTGGAAAACTTTGCGGCTGCTTTGTCGTCTGGCTGGCGCGCCATGTTGTTTGATCCGAATGTTCTGTTGGAAGGGAGCGTCAGGCTTTGGGCTTGATGCCGAGCTTGGCGGCAAGGCCCTGGATGGCGAGGCGGTAGCCTTCGATGCCGAAACCGCACAGCGAGGCGAACGCGGCGCGCGCGGTGTAGGAGTGGTGACGGAAGCTCTCGCGGGCGTGGATGTTAGTCACATGCACCTCGACCGTCGGGATCTGCACCGCGAGCAGCGCGTCGTGCAGCGCGATCGAGGTGTGCGAATAGCCGCCGGCATTGATGATGATGCCCTTCATCTTGCGCGCATGCGCCTCGTGGATGAAGTCGATCAGCTCGCCCTCGCGGTTGGACTGGCGGCAGTCGGCCTTGAGGCCGAACGTCGCCGCCGTCTCGCGGCACAGCGCCTCGACGTCGGCCAGCGTCGCATGACCATACTTTTCGGGCTCGCGCGTCCCCAACATATTGAGGTTCGGCCCGTTGAGGACGAGGATCGTGTCGGTTGCTGGTTCTGCCATTCCAATCCCGGAAGAGGTGCTTCGGCGTGGCGGGGTTATAGGTAACAAAGCGCCCTAGGGGAAGCCTTGAAGGACCTCCCAAGGGGCTTCAGGCACCTCATCCGGGGTGCAAAAACCTGTGCGGAAGCTACGGAAATTGCTTGTTAACCAGTCCAAAGCATGACTGTCGGCCAAACGCAAGGAGGCGGGCATTGCTGCCCGCCCCCGAGATAGTTGTGATCAGCCCTAGACGTCGAGAACCGCGACGATCTCGTAGGTGTTCGGATCGATGATCACGATCTGCTCGCGGACCATGACGTAGCGATAGGTCCGCCACTCCGGATAGATCGTCGCAACCCGGGACGGCAGGGCGTGCAGCTCGATGCCCTCGCGCGGAATGCGGGTGCCGACCGAGACCGCGAAGTTCACATTGGTCACGGGAGCCACGCGCTGCTCGCGGATCACCGAGGTGATCTGGGTCCGCTGCTCGGTCGAGAGCTTGGCGGCCGCGCCAACCTGGCCGGTCGTCGTCTGCGACCGCTCGGTTCCGGTCTGGGTCTGGGTCTGGGTTTGCGAACCCTGGTGGCCAGGCGCGTTCATACCGCTGCGGTCTTCCTGACCTTGGGCCTTCATGTCCTTGGTGCCCTTGGTCTCGGTTTCCTTGCTCATGCTACCCTTGGACTTCTCGTCGCTCCGCGGGCTCTGGCCGACCGTCGACGACTTCTCCGACTGCGTCGACTTCTCACGCGTCGCACCCGGCTGGTCCTTGTTCATCTTGTCGGACTGAGTCGACTTGTCATGAGCGCTCGGCTGATCCTTCATGCCACCGGCCTGACCAACCGTTCCCTTGTCATGCTTGTCTTGCTTGTCCATGGACTCTTGCTTGCCCATGGAGCCGCTGCGCTCGCCAGAAGGCTGCGTACTGTGCTGGGTCTGCTGGCCACCCCCGTAGTCCTTGGTTCCGGTTCCTTGCGCGTTGGCAAAACCGGTGCCGGAGATCAGCGCCAAGGCTGCAACCGAGACCAAAAAGCGATTAGTCATTTGAACCTCTCCTCACGTGATTTCTTCGCGTCATTGCCCGCGCCGACAACGAAAGGAGAGCGTGGTCGTTCCGAATTCCAGGAGGTTCCGACGCGCTTTGTTTGTTGAACGCCGGATGAACGGTCGCGCCCGGATTGCGGACAAACTGCGTGCGAACCCGCGCAAAAAAAGAGGCCGGCTGTGAGCCGGCCTCCTTCAACGCAATGTCGTATCGCTCAGCAGGTCGCCTTGCCGCAGCGGGCAATGCCGATCTTTTCCTTCAGGCCTTCAACGCCGACCGCGCCGATCACGATCTGCTTGCCGATCACGTAGCTCGGCGTGCCGTTCATGCCCATCGCCTCGGCGAGCTTGAAGTTCTCCTCGATGGTGGCGCGCACTTCGGGGCTGGTGAGGTCCTTCTCGATTTTCGCGGTGTCGAGCCCGGCGTCCTTGGCCGCCTGCATGGCGCGCGCCTTGTCGGCCGCGCCGCGGCCGCCGAGGAGCTTCTGGTGGAAGTCGAGATACTTCTTGCCGGAGGGATCCTGCATGCGCACGGCGACCGCGACCTGGGCGGCTTCGACCGAGCCCTGGCTCAGCACCGGAAACTCCTTCAGCACGACCTTCAGCTTCGGATCGCCCTTCATGAGGGTGAGCATGTCGTCCATCGCGCGCTTGCAGTAGCCGCAATTGTAATCGAAAAACTCGACGAAGGTGACGTCGCCGTCCTTGTTGCCGAGCACGACCTGGCGCGGCGAGTTGAAGATCGCGTCCGCGTTCTGCGCGATGCTGGCTTCGTGCTTCTGCGTCTCGGCCGCGGCCTGGCGCTTGCTGAGCTCGGTCATCGCCTCCTCGAGCACCTCGGGGTGGGTGACGAGATAGTTCTTGATGATCGCCTCGATGTCGGTGCGCTGGGCATCGGAGAAGCTGTCGGCCGACGCGGGCGCGGCTGCGCCGAACATGGCGAGCGCAAACAACGCGGGGGCAAGCAGACGCAGCGAAGGCATAGGCAAATCCTCTTATCCAAAGCAGGTTTCGAAAAACGTCCCGGCGGACTCAAAGCTCGGTGTCGTGACGTCGTGGTCTCAAGGCGTCGTTCCAGTTTTCAGTTGCGCGGCGGCTTGGCCGCCACGATGTCGTCGGCCTTGACCCATCCGGGCGTGCCGACGGCGAAACGGGTTTTCGCGCGCGTTGCAAGCTCGCGGGCGGTCTTGTTGTCGCCGCGCAAGTAAGCGGCCTGCGCCGATGCGAGATCCGCCTCGGCATAGTCGCCCTTCCGGCCATAAGCCATCGCGAGCTGGGTATAACCGAGAACCGCCTCGGGCTCCCGCGCCACCGCGGCGCGGAGAATCCGAACGGCATCGTCGGTGTAGGCTTTATTATCGGTTCCAACCAGAGCCTGCCCAAGTAACATCTCGATGAGGGGCGAGTTGTTGGAGAGTGCGACAGCCTTGCGCAGCGGAGCGATGGCCTCGGCGGGCTTGCCGCTCTCGAGCAGCGCCTGGCCGCGCACCTCGTAGAAATACGGGTTGTTGGGCTGGACCTGGATCAGGGCGTCGATCTGGGTGAGCGCGCTCCGCAGATCGCCGTGCAGATAGGTGCTGATGGCTCGGGCATAGCGCGCCGGCATGCTGTCGTTGGTCTGCGGATAGCGGCGATACACCGTCTCCGGCCGCTCCATGAAGGCCGAGATCTTGGCGCGCACCATGTCGTGGCGGAGCTGGAGCGCGGGATCGTCCTTCTTGTCCCAATAGGGACTGCTGCTGGCGAACTCCTGCAGTGCCGCGACGCGCTCGGCGGGCATCGGATGCGACTGGAGATAGGGGTCGGCGCCGCGCGCGGCGAACAGGCTCTCGCTGGTGAAGCGCTTGAAGGTCTCGTACATGCCCCTCGGCGACTGCTGGGTCGCGGTCAGGAATTTCACGCCGGCGCGGTCGGCGTTCTCCTCCTGCTGGCGCTGGTAGGACAGCAGCGTGCGGCGGATCATCTCCTGCGGTCCGGCGATCGCGGCGGCGCCCGCATTGGCTAGGCCGTTGTTGCCGGCGCTGCTCGAGCTGCGGGTGCTGCCGGCGGCGATCGCGCCGGCGCCGAGCAGCATCGCGATGATCATCTGGGTCTGCGCGTTGGCGAGCTGCTCGCGCAGCTTGGACAAATGGCCGCCGGCCAGATGTCCGGTCTCGTGCGCGAGCACGCCGATGATCTGGTTCGGCGTCTCGGACTGGAGGATCGCGCCGTAATTGACGAAGATGCGGCGGCCGTCCGCGACGAACGCGTTGAACGCGTTGTCGTTGATGATCACCATCTGGATGTTCTGCTTCTCCAGACCGGCGACGCGCAGGATCGGGCGGGTATATTCGCGCAGCAGCTGTTCGGTCTCGGTATCGCGCAGGATCGGCGGCCCCTTGCTCTGCGCGCGTGCCGCCGGGAGCGGCGCCAGTGCGATCGCCGCGGCCGTGACGAGGGCGGTGAGGGCGGAGGCCTTCCTGCGCAATGCGGTCTGGAGCAACATCAAGCGGTCTTGGTCAAACGGTCTCGGCAAAGGGACCTGGAATGCAGTTTTCGTGATTGGTTTTGGCGATTGGCGGCGGACCGGATACGCGATATGGCCTATGAGCCGTACCCCTTATGAGCCGTACAATGCGGCCAGTCTGGGGCGCAAGCGCCCCGTTTTGAAGGACCGGACGGACCGGTCCGCCAGCGAAATAGCAGAAATCGATGCAGGATGCGACATTGAGGAACCGGTTGGGGCAGTGGCTCGAGCCCTCCCGCCGCAGCGACGTTCCCCCCTTCATGGTGATGGACGTGATGGCCGCCGCCGCCCGAATCGAGGCCGCCGGCGGTCATGTCATCCACATGGAGGTCGGCCAGCCCGCGGCCGGCGCGCCGAAAACCGCGATCGCGGCCGCCCATGCCGCGCTCGAGGCCGGCCGGATCGACTATACCTCCGCGCTCGGCATCCCTTCCTTACGTGAGCGGATCGCGCGGCACTATCGCGACGTCCATGGTTGTGACGTCAGCCCCGAGCGGATCGTGGTGACGACGGGCTCGTCCGGCGGATTCATCCTCGCGTTCCTGTCGATGTTCGAGCCTGGGGACCGCGTCGCGGTGACGGTGCCGGGCTATCCGCCATACCGCCACATCCTGACCGCGCTCGGCTGCGAGCCGGTGCTGATCGAGACCACGAACGAGACACGGCACGCGCTCACCGGCGAGGCGCTGCTGGCCGCCCATCGCAAGGCGCCGCTGAAGGGCGTGCTGGTCGGCAGTCCCGCCAATCCAACGGGAACGATGATGTCCCGCGAGGCGCTCTCCGGCCTGATCACGGCGGCGGAAGACGCCAAAATCCGCTTCATCTCGGACGAGATCTATCACGGGCTGGATTACGCGTTTCCGGCGGTGACGGCGGTGACGCTGTCCGACCACGCACTCGTGATCAATTCGTTCTCGAAGTATTTTTGCATGACGGGCTGGCGTGTCGGCTGGATGGTCGTGCCGGAGATTCTGGTGCGCCCGATCGAGCGGCTGCAGCAGAACCTGTCGATCTCGGTGCCCGCGCTGTCGCAGATCGCCGCCGAGGCCGCCTTCGACGGCGCCGCCGAGATGGAGGAGATCAAGCACGGCTATCAGGAAAACCGGCGCATCCTGATCGAGGGACTGCCCAAAGCGGGCCTCAGCAAGTTCCTGCCGGCTGATGGTGCGTTCTACCTCTATGCCGACGTCTCGGATTTCACCTCCGACAGCTTCGAGTTCGCCAAGCAGATGCTGGAGCAGGCCCATGTGGCGGCGACGCCTGGCGTCGATTTCGATCCCATCCATGGCCGTTCATTCATACGGTTCTCTTATGCCCGTTCGGCAGAAGAGATGCGGGAGGCAGTTGACCGGATCGCTCACTGGCTTAAATAGCCGCCAGTTTTCGCCAGCCTTCCGGAGTGCAACTTGTCTGACCGTTCCGCGCCCAGCGCCGCCACGCATTCTCCTCTCGCCGGATTGATGTGGCCGACCCGTCCGGGCGAAACAGTCGGTGCACTGCGCGCAGTCGTGCTGATTGCGCTCGGCACTGCCTTGATGGCGCTATCAGCCAAGGTCAACCTGCCGCTGCCTTACGTGCCCATGACGTTGCAGACGCTGGTGGTGCTGATGATCGGCGCCGCCTATGGCTGGCGCCTTGGCAGCGCAACCATGATCGCCTACCTCGCCGAGGGTGCGCTTGGCCTGCCGGTGTTCGCCGGTCCCGTGGGTGGGATTGCACCGCTGGTCGGCCCGACCGCGGGCTATCTGTTCGGCTTCGTCCTCGCTGCCTTCGTGACCGGCTGGCTCGCCGAGCGCGGCTGGGATCGCAGCGTGGTGCTGCTGTTCGCCGCGATGGCCGTCGGCCACATCGTCATCCTGGCCGCCGGCTTCGGCTGGCTGGCCTTCGGCCTCGGTCTGGGCGTGGCCAAGGCCTGGCAAGTGGGCCTTGCGCCGTTCATCGCGGCGTCCCTGGTCAAGAACGCGCTGGGCGCGACGCTGATGCCGGCGGCGCGCCGGATCGTCGATCGCCGCGGGTAAAGCGCACCATTCCGATCGGTTCCAATTGACAGGGCCGGCCAAGTTGATCTTGGCTGGCCCCAATGTTCGAGGGGGAGTGAAACGATGACGACGACAACGATGGCGGGGGCGCCGGTCGCGCCGGCCGCAGCCAAGCCGTGGTACAAGATTCTCTATGTCCAGGTGCTGATCGCCATCGTGCTCGGCGCCATCGTCGGCTGGCTCTGGCCGTCGTTCGCCACCAACGACTGGATCAAGGCGATGGGCGACGGCTTCATCAAGCTGATCAAGATGGTGATCGCCCCGATCATCTTCTGCACCGTGGTGTCGGGCATCGCGCACATCCAGGACGCCAAGAAGGTCGGGCGCATCGGCGTCAAGGCGCTGGTCTATTTCGAGGTCGTCTCGACCTTCGCGCTGGTGATCGGTCTCATCGTCGGCAATCTCGTCAGGCCGGGCGCAGGCTTCGGCAATGCGGCGGCGAGCGAGGCGGCCGTTGCGAACTACGCCAAGCAGGCCGCCGGCCAGAAGTCCGTCGACTTCGTGCTGCACATCATTCCGGACACCGTGGTCGGCGCCTTCGCGCAAGGCGAGATCCTGCAGGTGCTGCTGTTCTCGGTGCTGTTCGGCTTCGCCATCATGAGCCTGGGTGAGCGCGGCCACACCATCCGCAGCTTCATCGACGATGCCGCGCATGCGGTGTTCGGCGTCATCTCCATCGTGATGCGTGCGGCGCCGATCGGCGCGTTCGGTGCGATGGCCTACACCATCGGCAAGTTCGGCACCGGCGCGATCCTCAATTTGATCGGCCTGATCGCGACGTTCTACGTCACGGCCGCGCTGTTCGTGTTCGTCGTGCTCGGCACCATCGCGCGCATGGCGGGGTTCTCGATCTTCAAGTTCCTGGCCTACATCAAGGACGAGCTGCTGATCGTGCTCGGCACATCGTCGTCGGAAAGCGCGCTGCCGTCCTTGATGGAGAAGCTGGAGCGGCTCGGCTGCTCGAAGTCGGTGGTCGGCCTCGTGGTGCCCACGGGCTACTCGTTCAACCTCGACGGCACCAACATCTACATGACGCTGGCGACGCTGTTCATCGCCCAGGCGCTCGGCGTCGATCTCTCCTTCGGCCAGCAGCTGACCATCCTGGTGGTGGCGATGCTGACGTCGAAGGGCGCCTCCGGCATCACCGGTGCGGGCTTCATCACGCTGGCGGCAACGCTCGCCGTGGTCGATCCGCGCCTCGTGCCGGGCATGGCGATCGTGCTCGGCATCGACAAGTTCATGAGCGAGTGCCGTGCGCTGACCAATCTGTGCGGCAACGGCGTCGCCTGCGTGATCGTCGCCTGGTGGGAGGGTGAGCTCGACCGCGACAAGCTCAACGCCAACCTCTCCAAGCAGGTCGACCCGACCGACATGGAGACGGCGATCACGACAGACTGATCCGGACGCGAGCCACGCTGTCAGACCTCGAAGTAATAGGGCTGGTCGAGATCCTCGATCAGCCCTTTTTCTTTGGGCTCCCAACCGAGTGCCGCACGCGTCTTCGCGCTCGAGGTCGGAACGTCAATGCTGGCGAACCGTGCGAACCATCCGAAATGGGACTCGGCCTCGTCACTGGACTTCGCGACCACGGGCACGCCGAGCCGTTTGGCGATCACTTCGGCAATCGTCTTGAACGGCACGCCTTCCTCGGCGATGGCGTGATAGCGGCGGGCGGATGCGCCTTGCTCCAGCGCGAGCCGGTAGACACGCGCGGCGTCGAAGCGGTGCGCGGCCGGCCAGCGGTTGCTGCCATCGCCGATATAGGCCGCAGCGCCTTTCTCGCGGGCGATTGCGATGAGGCGCGGGACGAAACCGTGGTCGCCCTCGCCATGGGTCGTGGGCGGCAGCCGCACGATGCTGGCGCGGACGCCTTGCTGCATGAGATCCTCGGCGGTCGCTTCCGAGACGCGCGGAAAGTAGCGCGCCGCGGCATCGTCCTCGGTCGCGAGGCGTCCGGGCGCGAGCAAGGCCACGCCTGACGTGACGATCAGCGGGCGCTCGGAGCCCTTGAGCTCCTCGCCGATTGCCAGAATGGCGCGGCGGTCGAGCTCGCAATTCTCGGTGAATTTCGAGAAGTCGTGGTTGAAGGCGAGGTGGAGCACGCCGTCGGATGCGGCCGCGCCGCTGCGCAAGGAGGCTTGGTCCTCCAGCGAGCCGCGATGGACCGCGGCGCCCATCGCCGCGACGGCGGCCGCACTGCCGTCGGTCCGGGCAAGGCCGGTGACCGCGTGGCCGGCGGCGATCAGGTCGCGAACGACGGCGGAGCCGACAAAGCCGGTGGCGCCGGTGACGAATACGCGCATGAGATATCTCCTCGGGGTTGGTGGCGAGGACCATCTGCGCTAGACTTATCCGGGTAAAGTAGTGACGTTATCGGGGTATAATAGCTAACAGGATGAGCGAGACCGCCCCCGCCGAGAACCTGCTCGGGACCTACCTGAAGGACCGCCGCACCCGGCTCGATGCCGCCGCGTTCGGCCTCAGCGGCAGCCGCAGGCGCACGCCCGGGCTCCGTCGCGAGGAGGTGGCGCAGCGCGCCAATATCAGCCCGACCTGGTACACCTGGCTGGAGCAGGGCCGCGGCGGGGCTCCGTCGGCCGACGTGCTCGATCGCATCGCCCGCGCCTTGATGCTGACCGATGTCGAGCGCGAGCATCTGTTCCTGATCGGCCTCGGCCGCCCACCCGAGGTGCGTTATCAGGCGGCGGAGGGAGTCTCGCCGCGGCTGCAGCGCGTGCTCGATGCGCTCGCGTTCAGCCCTGCATTGGTGCGGACTGCGACCTGGGACGTCGTCGCCTGGAATCGCGCTGCGAGCGTGGTGCTGACCGACTATGGGGCGATCCCGCCGGGCCAGCGCAACATCCTGCGCTTCATCTTCTGCGATCCGCGCGTGCGCGCCGCGCAATACGACTGGGACAGCGTGGCGCGCTTCGTGGTGGCGGCGTTCAGGGCGGATGCCGCGCGTGCCGGCGCCGTCTCGCATGTCGCCGATTTCGTCGACGAGCTGTGCCGCACCAGCCCGGAATTCGCCGCGCTCTGGCGCGATAATGACGTGCGGCATCATGGCGACGGCACCAAGCGGCTGCGCCATCCCGTTCACGGCACCATGTCGTTCGAATATTCGAGCTTCAACGTCGAGGGCCGCTCCGACCTCAGCATGATCGTCTACAACCCGGCGACGCCAGAGGATGCCGACCGGATCAGGACACTGCTCACTGAGCGCGCCGACTGACGGAATTTTCGATCTCGCGCGTTTAACCCGCATCTCGGAGCTTGAGGGGTGGGTATCGTGCGCGATGCGGCTGTGAATCCGATTGTGTTGCAGGCGGCGGAGCATTTTGCGGCGGGGCGTCCGGATAAGGCGGACGCGCTCTGCGCGGAGATCCTGAAGAGCGATCCGGATTACGTCCCGGCGCTGCATCTGGCCGCTGTGGCCGCCTTCATCAGCGACCGTGCGGCTGACGGCGCTGCGCTGCTCGGCCGCATCTTCCGCGTCGATCCCGACCACGCGCCGGCGCTCGTGACGCTCGGTGATGCGCTTGCCGTCAAGGGCGAGCAGGAAGGGGCGGTCGCCGCATTCCGGCGCGCGCTGGTGCGGCGGCCTGACGATGCCGGCCTGCACAACAAGCTCGGCGTCGCGCTCGGCGAGCTCGCGCGCTTCGACGAGGCCGAGGCCGCCTATCGCCGCGCGCTGGCGCTCGATGCGCAACTGACACGGGCGTGCTTCAACCTCGCCGTCGTGCTCGCGGAGCAGGGGCGGCTCGCCGAGGCCGAAGAGGCCTATCGCGCGGTCATCGCGCGGGAGCCTTCGTATCGCGGCGCCTGGCTCAATCTCGGCAATCTCCTCGTGGACCAGGCGCGCCTCGACGAGGCGGAAGTGGCCTTTCGCCGCGCGCTTGCCGAAGACCTCGATGATCCCGGGCTGCTCTGCAATCTCGGCGAGGTGCTCTATCGGCGTGGATTGCTCGAAGACGCCATCGCCCAGTACAGCCGCGCCATCGCGCTTGCGCCGGACAATGGTCCGGCGCTGCGCCTGCTCGGCCTCGTCCTGCACGAGGCCGGTCATCTGCAGGAGGCGGCCGAGATCTATCGGCAGACGTTTGCGCGTGATCCGTCGGACCATTTGATCGCCAGCAATCTCGGTGCCTGTCTCTCCGAGCTCGGTGAACTGGACGAGGCGATCTCCGCCTGCGAGCACGCGCTGCTGCTCAAGCCCGATCACGCCCCGGCCTGGACCAATCTCGGCATCATCTTCGAGAAGCAGGAGCGCGCTGCCGACGCGGTCGCGGCGCACCGCTGTGCGGTCGTCGCCGATCCTGATTATGCCAAGGGCCACGCCAATCTCGCGGTCGCGCTGCGCAATGCCGGCGAGATCGACGAGGCGCTCGCGGTCTCGCATCGTGCGATCGCGCTCGATCCCAGGCAGCCCCTCGCGCAATACAACCATGCGCATTTCCTGCTGATGAACGGCGACTTCGCGGAAGGTTTCGAAGCCTATCGCTGGCGGCGGAAGTGCAAGACGCTGTCGGACGGCGATCCCGTATTCGACGAGCCGGAATGGCAAGGCGAGCCGCTCGAGGGCCGCACCTTGCTGCTCTTTGCCGAATACGGCCTCGGCGATGCCCTGCATTTCGTGCGCTACGTGCCGATGATGACGGCGCGAGGCGGCCGGATCATTCTGCAGGTTCAGCCCGCGCTCGCCGCACTGCTGCAGCAGCTGCCCGACGTGACCGTGATCCCGCGCGGCGTGCCGCTGCCGCCGTTCGATCTGCAACTGCCGCTGATGAGCCTGCCGCGCATCTTCGGCACCGCGCTCGACACCATTCCGGCTGATGTCCCGTACCTCCATCCCGATCCCGCAAAATTGTCGCGCTGGCGCGCGGCGCTTGCGGACGTGACGGCACTGAAGGTCGGCGTGGTCTGGGCCGGCAATGCCAGGCACAAGGGCGACCGGCAGCGTTCGCTGTCGGCCGAAGCCGTGCTGCTGCGTTTCGTGATGCCAGGCGTGCAGCTCTACAGCCTGCAAAAGGAGCCGCGGCCGGAGGATGCTGCGGTGCTGGCCGCGCTCGGCAAGGACATCATCGATCTTGCGCCGGCGCTCGGCGATTTCGCCGACACCGCGGCAGCCGTCGCGGCGCTCGATCTCGTCATCGCCGTCGACACGTCGGTTGCGCATCTTGCCGGCGCGCTGGGACGTCCGGTGTGGATGCTGACGCCGTATGCGCTCGACTGGCGCTGGCTGCGGGATCGCGAGGACAGCCCGTGGTATCCGACCATGCGGCTGTTCCGCCAGCGCAGCCCCCGCGAATGGGACGATCCGTTGCTGCGCCTGTCGGCCGCGCTCGCGGTGCTCGCCGCAAGCGCCGAGGGCTAAAACCGCTCCGGCCGGTACGGTGCAGGATCGATGGACGGCGGCTCGCCGCTCATGATCTCGGCGAGCAGGCGCCCGGTCGCAGGCCCGAGCGTAAAGCCCTGATGGCCGTGGCCAAAGTTCATCCAGAGGCCGGGATGGCGCGGGGCCTGTCCGAGCACCGGCAGCATGTCGGGCGTGCAGGGGCGGGTGCCGAACCACGGATCGGGTTCGACGCGTTTGCCGAGATCGATCAGCTCGCGTGCGGAGGCTTCGGCGCTGGCGAGCTGCACGGGCGTTGCGAGCGCATCCGGACCGGTCAGCTCGGCGCCGGTGGTGATGCGGATGCCCCTGGCCATTGGACCCATGGCGTAGCCGCCGCCCTTGTCGACGAGCGGCAGATCGAGCGAGGCGCCGCCGCTGTAATGCATATGGTAGCCGCGCTTGCGCACCAGCGGGATGCGATAGCCGAACTTGTACAACAGATCGGGCGACCATGGCCCGAGTGTCACGACGGCATGGGCCGCATCGATCCGTCCCTGATCGGTGTCGACCGACCAGCCGCTCGTGGTCTGCTGCAGCGACTGCGCATCACCGAGCACGATCCTGCCGCCGAGGCGCGCGAACAGCTCGGCATAGGCCGTGACCAGCGCGCCGGGATCGGTCACGGTCCAGGTGTCGAGCCAGTGGATCGCGCCGGGCAGATCGTCGCGCAGGATCGGCTCGGCCTTCGTCAATTCGCTGCCCGACAACACGCGAAAGTTCACGCCGAATTCGCGCTGGTCTTGCTCCGCGTCCTTGATCGACTGCTCGAGGGCTGCGGCATCGCGATAGAGCGCGCGATAGCCGGCGCGGCGTATCAGATTGTCGGCGTGGGCCTCGCGGATGAGGATGTCGTGCTCGCTCGTGGCGTAGCCGATCAAGCGCGCCCAGCCGACGATGGCTTCGCGATGCCGCTTCGGCGCCGAATGCCACCAGTAGCGCAGCAGCGGCTCGATGTGACGATGAAGCGAGGACAGGCTGTAGCGCACGTCATTGGTGCGGCCGGTCGCGATCTTCAGCAGTGTGGAGAGGTCGCGCGGCATCGGATAGGGGCGCACGGCTTCCGCCTGGATCATCCCGGCATTGCCGTAGCTGGTCTCGCGGCCGGGCTCCCTGCGGTCGACGAGCGTGACGGCCCAGCCGCGCCGCTGCAGATGCAGCGCTGCACCCACACCGACCATGCCGCCGCCGAGAACGATCGCGCTTTGCATCGGACAAATTCTCCTGTCAGGCCCGGGTCATTCCCAGGTGAGAAAATCAGGCGCGGCCGACAGCGGCGGCGCTGCGGCGAGCCGCGCGAGGTCAGGTACGGGCCGGCACATTTGTGCGTCGTTCGCGAAAGCCGCCTCGATGCTCGCGGCGACCGAGAGCACGATGGCATCGCCGCCGCGCGGGCCGACGATCTGCAGGCCGAACGGCAGGCCGGCCTCATCGAGGCCGAGCGGGATGCTGATCGCCGGGTGGCCGGCAAGGGTAACGGCATAGGCGAGCGCGAGCCAGTGGAAATAGGATTTGGTCGGCACGCCGTCGATCTCGGCGGGATAGAGCTCCGACCAGGGCCGCGGGCTCAGCGTGATGGTCGGGCTGATCAGCACGTCGCAACCCGCGAAGAAGCTCTGGTAGGCGCGGTAGATCCGCGTCTGCGTCGTGGCCGCGCGCGCGTGGTCTTCGAGCGTGTAGCCGAGGCCTTCCTCGACATTGGCGCGGACGTTCGGACCGAGCATGTCAGGCCGTTCTTTGTAGTTCTTGCCATGCGTCGCCAGGAACATGCCCGCGCGCAGCACGGCGAAGGCGTCATCCGCGCCGGTGCAGTCAGGCGTTGCCTCGCGGCTGTCGGCGAACAACGGCGCGAGTTTGCTCACGCGATTGCGGAACACGCGGCGGATTGCCTGCTCGGTCGGCGCGAAGCCGAAGTCTTCCGTGAAGGCCAGACGCAGCTTGCCGAGATCGGTGGGGCGCGGCGCGGCCCAGCGCTCGGCGCGCGCACGCAACGGTTCGCCGGGCAGGGTGTAGGCGAGCGGATCGCGGGCATCGTCGCTCGCCATCACCGACAGCATCAGCGCGGTGTCGGCGACGTTGCGCGCCATCGGCCCGTCGGTCGAGAGGTTCGACCAGCCGAAGATGCGCTTTTCACTCGGTACGAGTCCGTAGGACGGGCGCATGCCGACGATGCCGGAGAAGCCGGCCGGATTGCGCAAGCTTCCGCCGGTGTCGGAGCCCGAGGCGAGCGGGGCCATGCCGCAGGCGAGCGCGACCGCCGAGCCGCCGGAGGAGCCGGCCGCCGAGCGCATGGGATCGAACGGATTGCCGGTGGCGCCGAACACGGGATTGCGGGTGTTGCCGCCGGCCGCCCATTCCGGCGTGTTGGTCTTGCCGAAGATGATGGCGCCGGCGGCGCGTATGCGCGCGACCGAGCCCTGGTCAGCGGTTGGCACGTTATCGCGCAGCAGCGGGCTGCCGTAGGTGGAGCGCATCCCGGCGGTGTCCTGGGTGTCCTTGATCAGGACCGGCAGGCCGTGCAGTGCGCCGCGATCTTCGCCGCGCAGGATGGCTGCCTCGGCCTCCTTCGCCGCAGCGCGTGCGCCCGGCTCGTCCAGCGTCACGACAGCGTTGACGGCGCCATTGATGGCGGCGATGCGCGCGAGGCAGGCATCGAGCAGCTCGACAGGCGAGATCGTCCGCGCGGCCAGCAGGCGGCGCAGCTCAACGGCACTGGAATCGCACAGTTCGGACAACGCCCGCTCCCTTTCAGATTATGAAAACGATTTAGCATATCGGAAAGCGGAGCGGCGCACCAATCTTCGTCAATCGAGTCATTTCGTGCGCCAATGGTGACTTGGGCTGCTCCAGTCGGCACCAAATAGGTCCGATCTGGAGTATATCGGTCGAAAAGATTAGGCCGATCGATCAACTATTTTTCCTTGGTCGTGCTAGCATTCCTCCATGAGCGAGATCACGACATCAGAAACTGCCAATTCCCAGCTCGGCCAATGCCTCAAGGCCGCCCGCCAGGCGCGCGGCCTGACGCTCAAGCAGGTGGCGGAGCGGACCGGCATGGCGCTTTCGACCCTGTCCAAGGTCGAGAACGGCCTGATGTCGCTGACCTACGACAAGCTGCTCCAGCTCACCTCGGGCCTGAAGATGGAGATCGCCGAGCTGTTCAATCCGGCGGTCGCTGCGCCCGCGCAGGGGCGGCCGGTGACTGCGCGGCGGAGCATCAGCCGGGCCGGGCAGGGGCAGGTGATCACCACGAAGTTCTACACCTACACCTATCAATGCACCGACCTGATCGGTAAACGCATGGTGCCGATCGTGGCCGAAGTGCGCGCGCGCTCGCTCGAGGAGTTCGGTCCGCTGCTGCGTCACGGCGGCGAGGAGTATTTCGTGGTGACGCGCGGACGCGTCGCGGTCCACACCGAGTTCTATGCGCCGGAGATCCTGGGCGAGGGCGACGGCATCTATCTCGACAGCACCATGGGCCACGCCTACCTCAATGCCGGCGAAGGACCTTCGGCAACCGGCGTCTGCCTCTGCACCAGCGAGGCGCCCGATCTCTACGACCAGCTCCGCCAGATCGCCGCGCGCGACGTCGCGCCGCTCGGGGATGACGAGCTGCCGTCGTAGCGGCGGCACCCTGAAATGAAAAACGCCCGGCTTGGCCGGGCGTTTTTTGTTGGGCGTTCGGCTTACTCGCCGCCGCCGAAGCGGCGGGACCACCAGCCGGCGCGGCGTGGGGCGGCCGGCGACTCGGTTGCCGCTTCCGGCGCGGGCTCCGGGAGCGGTGCGGGCGGAGCGACCGGCTCGGCTGCCTGTGCAACCGGTGCTGCCGGCTCGCTCGCGCTGCTCGACAGGAAGCTCACCTTTTCGCGGACCGTGGAACGGCGCCGCGTGGCCTTATCGTCGGTGGATTCTTCTTCCGTTGCAACGGGAGCGGGAGCCGGCTCGGGCTGGGCCGGGGCCGCAGCCTGAACCTCGGCACGCGGCTCGGGCTCGGCGATCTGCGGTTCAGTGGTGTATTCGGCCTGCGCGATCGAGGGCGCAGCCTCACCGCTGGCGCCGTCGAAATCGGCGACCGCCTCGGTTGCTTCCGGCGCCGCATTGGCCGCGAGCTCGTCGCTGATGGAGCCGGCGAGACCTTCCTCGTTGCCGCCACGACGGCGACGTCCGCCCCTACGACCGCGCCGGCGCCGGCGGTCGCCGCTGCCCTGCTGCTCGCCACGGGCTGCCTGCTCCTCGCCTTCCTCGCCGTCCTGCTCGGACTCGGATTCCTCTTCGCCTTCGCTGGCTGCCACGGCCGCCTCGGGAAGACTGGGCGCACCATCCTCACGCACTTCGCCCTCGCGCTGGCCACCGCGGCCGCGCCGGCGACGGCGGCGCTTGCGGCGCTGACCGTCCTGCTCGGGGGCAGCCTCTCCAGCAGCCTGCTCCTCAGTGAGACCTTCGGTCTCCTCGGACTCGATCTCGGATTCCAGCTCCGAATCGAACTCCTCGTCGTCATAGGCGTCTTCGACCAAGGGCGGCGGGCTCGCAGCCGCCTGCGCCGCGAGCAGCGCCTTGGCGGCTTCCAGCGTGTGGACCTGCTCGCCGCGGTCGATGAGATAGGCCTGCGGGCCGCTGACGCTGGGATCGGCGATGATCGACAGCGTGACCTTGAAGCTGTTCTCGAGATCGCGCAGATGGCCGCGCTTGTGGTTCAGCACATAGAGCGCGACGTCGGTGCGGGTGCGGACCACGAGATTGTGGGTCGCGCCCTTCATCAGGATCTCTTCGAGGCCGCGCAGGAGCTGCAGCGCCACCGAAGACACCGAACGGACATGGCCGGTGCCGCCGCAATGCGGGCAGGGATCGGTCGAGCTCTCGAGCACGCTGGCGCGGATGCGCTGGCGCGACATCTCGAGCAGGCCGAAATGCGAGATGCGGCCGACCTGGATGCGCGCGCGGTCCTGCCGCAGGCAGTCGGACAGCTTGCGCTCGACCGCCCGGTTGTTGCGCTTCTCGTCCATGTCGATGAAGTCGATGACGATCAGGCCGGCGAGGTCGCGCAGGCGGAGCTGGCGGGCGACCTCTTCGGCCGCCTCCAGATTGGTCTTGAGCGCGGTGTCCTCGATATGGTGCTCGCGGGTCGATCGTCCCGAGTTGACGTCGATCGAGACCAGCGCCTCGGTCTGGTTGATCACGACATAGCCGCCGGAGCGAAGCTGCACGGTCGGCGAGAACATCGCATCGAGCTGGCTCTCGACGCCCATGCGCGAGAACAGCGGCTGGCCGTCGCGATACTGCTTCACCGCGCTGACATTGGCGGGCATCAGCATCTTCATGAAGTCGCGCGCTTCGCGGTAGCCGCCGTCGCCGGCAACCTGGATCTCGTCGATCTCCTTGTTGTAGAGGTCGCGCAGCGAGCGCTTGATCAGCGAGCCTTCCTCATAGACGAGGGTCGGAGCCTGCGACTTCAGCGTCAGGTCGCGCACCGTCTCCCACATCCGGATCAGATACTCGAAATCGCGCTTGATCTCCGGCTTGGTGCGGGAGGCGCCTGCGGTGCGCAGGATGATGCCCATGCCCTCGGGCACGTCGAGATCCTGCACGACCTCCTTGAGACGAGAACGGTCCTGCGCACTGGTGATCTTGCGGCTGATGCCGCCGCCGCGGGCGGTGTTGGGCATCAGCACGGCGTAGCGGCCGGCGAGCGAGAGATAGGTCGTCAGCGCCGCGCCCTTGTTGCCGCGCTCTTCCTTGACGACCTGCACCAGCATCACCTGGCGGCGCTTGATGACTTCCTGGATCTTGTACTGGCGGCGCGGGCGGAAGGTACGCTCCGGCACTTCCTCCAGCACGTCGTCACCGCCGACGGATTCGACGACTTCCTCCTCGGCTTCCTCGCCGTCTTCTTCGTCCTCGTCGTCGTCGTCTTCGCCGGCTGCTTCCGCGGCCTCGGCATGCGGCGCTTCAACGCTCTCGCCGGCAGCGTAGACGGCATCGGCCGGCTCGGTGGCCGACGTCACGGCTTCGGCGAGAGCCTCGGCGTGCGCTTCGAAGGCGTGAGCTTCGACGGTCTGGGCCTCCTGCGGCTCGGCAACGGGCTCGTTCGCCACGACGGGTTCTGCGCCAACCGCGGCGACGGGCGCGGGCGCCTCGTCGGCATGGTCGTGGTCGTGATGATCGTGTTCGCCGTCATGACCATGGTCGTCATGATCGTGAGGGTGATCATCGTCATGGGCGTGGTGATGGTCGTCGTGCCCGTGATCGTCGTGATCGTGCTCGCCGTGCTGCTCCGCCTCGGTGTGCAGATGCTCGCCTTCGAGCGGAGCGCCTTCGGTGTAGTCCGGCTGCGGCGCGCCCTCGAGCGGCTGGGCGGCGGGATCGGCGCCGGCGCCGAGACCCTCGACGATCTCGCTGCGCACGCGCTCGCCATGACCGCGGCGGCGGGCATTGCGGTGGCGCGAGCGGCGGCGGCCGTGGGAACGATTCTCGCTCTCTTCCTCGGCCTCGCGATGAGCCTGCTCCTCGGCCTCGATCAGCGCCTGCCGGTCGGCGACCGGGATCTGGTAGTAGTCGGGATGGATTTCGCTGAAGGCGAGGAAGCCGTGGCGGTTGCCGCCATATTCGACGAAGGCGGCCTGGAGCGAGGGTTCGACCCTTGTGACCTTGGCGAGGTAGATATTTCCGCGCAATTGCTTGCGTTGCGCGGTCTCGAAATCAAACTCTTCGACGCGATTGCCGCGGACCACGACGACCCGGGTCTCTTCCGGGTGGGTGGCATCGATCAACATCTTGTTGGGCATGTCTTAACTCTTGGCGGCGGCGGGCGCGACTCACCGTGGGCGCGATCTGCGCTGCCGGGTGACGCGACGGTCCACCTGATTCGGGGGTGAGGGGAAGGCCGAAACGCCGTCTCTCGCGCCTTGCCGAACCGGAAGCTTCAGGACCACAGCGGCGCGCGGGATTGTCACTCCGCAGCGTCGCGAATGGTCCTTCAGAGTTCGTCGGCACAGTCTGGCGCATCAAGCGTCGGCCCGTATGAAACATTGGGCGGCGGGGCCGCCCCTCAATCAGTTGCTGCAGGCCAGGCATGGCGCGAGCGCGCTCGCCCTGGGGGATCACGAACCGTCCCCTTGGGATCAAGGGACCGGGTAATGGGTTACGTCGCTGTCAGAACCGTCCCGGAAACGAGGTAACCGGAAACCGTCCGCCGCCGGGGCTTGGCCCGCTCCGCCTCGCTGCCGCGCACCGCGCTGGCCTTAGAGGAGAACGGAAAACGCTGGAATTCCCGAATCTTGGGAGCTCCGGCGCTGCACCGGGAGGCTGAATGCGACACAACCGGAAATATCGGCCGTCAGCATTCCGTACATACGAGGAATGGACCATCGGTGCAAGGGAGCGTCGCGCGGCGGTCACAGTCAGCGAGTTTCGCGAATCCGTCATTAAGGATCGATTAACCCTGTGGTTCTATTGCGTTAAAAAGCTGCTCGGAGGCACGGAATCGGTGGCGAGCCGCGCAAAACAAAGGGTCTTGCTGGGATGCGTTCTGTTGTGCGCTGCGGCATTGCCGTGCGCCGATTCCTCGCGCCTGAGCGCGGCGGAGAGCCGGTCGCAACCCGCTGCTGCGGCAGCAAATTTTCCAATCGCCTCAGGCGCCCGGCTGGCCGGTGACGGCAAGCAGACCCGCTTCATCCTCGACATCGACCAGACCGTGACGTTCCGCGCCGTGACGCTCGCCGACCCGTACCGGGTGGTCGTGGACGTCCCGCAGGTCAATTTTCAGCTCCCCGCGGGGACCGGAGCGGCGGGACGGGGCCTGGTCAAGGCCTTCCGCTACGGGCTCGTCATGCCCGGCGGCTCGCGAATCGTGTTCGACCTGACCGGGCCGGCCAAAATTGCCAATTCCTATGTGGTCGAGGCGGCCAACGGTCAGCCCGCACGGCTCGTGCTCGAGCTGGAGGAGGTCGACCGCGCCGCCTTCGTGCAGGCGCTCGGGCCGGAAAACCGCCCCGAGCTGCGGCCTGCGGTCGCCGAGGCGCCGCCTGCAACCGTTCCCGCCGTAGCAGCCCCGGACGCGGCGCAGCAGAAGGCTGACAGCCGGCCGGTCGTCGTGATCGATCCCGGCCATGGCGGCATCGACAACGGCACGCAGTCGAGCGGCGAGAGCGAGAAGAACCTGGTGCTGGCCTTTGCCCGGGCGCTGCGCGACCGGCTGGACAAGGCGGGCAAGTACCGCGTGGTGATGACGCGGGACGACGACACCTTCATCCCGCTCAATGACCGGGTCAAAGTCGCGCGCAACCTCAAGGCCGCGCTGTTCGTCTCGATCCATGCCGATGCGCTGCCGCGGGCCGAGGGCGATGCCCAGGGCGCCACCATCTATACGCTGTCCGACAAGGCCTCCGACGCCGAGGCCCAGCGCCTGGCCGACGCGGAAAACCGCGCGGACGCGATCGCCGGCTTCAACCTCGCGGAGGAGCCGACCGATGTCGCCGACATCCTGATTGACTTGACGCAGCGAGAAACCCGCACGTTTTCAAACCGTTTTGCCCATCTGCTGATGGGCGAAATGAAGTCCGCGGTGCGGATGCACAAGCATCCGCTGAAATCGGCCGGTTTCCGGGTGCTGAAGGCCCCGGACGTGCCCTCGGTGCTGGTCGAGATCGGTTACGTCTCCAACAAGGGCGACCTGGAGCACCTGGTGTCCGAGGGCTGGCGGTCCAAGGCCGTGGGCTCGATGGCGCAGGCGATCGACGGGTTCCTGGCCAAACGGCTGGCGACGTCCGCCGGCGCGTCGAATTGAAGAGGGTTTTTCCGTCCCGCCGCAAAGGCCCTAGTTTGGCCACAGCGGACGCTTTATAAAAATGCCGCAGGGGGTTCCGGAATCGGAGAGAATCCCGCTCGGCGAGCGTCTTTAGGCCCAGCTTGATGTGATTGCGTAGGCCGGTGAATTCGCGACGTGAGGTTGGCGCCAGTTTGGGGTGCCAGTTTTTGGGTCCTGTGGGGCTGATACTGGGCTGATCCAGAGTTTGAACGGATAAACACATAATGCGCTTGCTGGTGCGGTTCATGGGCTTCCTGTTCGCCGCGGGAACAGTGGTGTTCCTTGTCGGTGTCGGGGCCGTGGCAGGCCTGATCTGGCATTTCTCCAAGGACTTGCCGGACTACTCTCAGCTTCAGGACTACGAGCCGCCGGTGATGACGCGTGTGCACGCGGTCGACGGTTCGCTGCTCGGCGAGTACGCCAAGGAGCGGCGGCTCTATCTGCCGATCCAGGCGGTGCCGAAGCTCGTGATCAACGCCTTCCTCGCGGCCGAGGACAAGAATTTCTACGAGCACGGCGGCATCGACTACACCGGCATGGCGCGCGCGGGCGTGCTCTATCTCCAGAACTTCGGCTCCAACCGCCGTCCGCAGGGTGCTTCCACGATCACCCAGCAGGTCGCCAAGAACTTCCTGCTGACCAACGAGGTCTCCTTCTCCCGCAAGATCAAGGAAGCCTTGCTGGCGATGCGGATCGAGAAGACCTATTCGAAGGACAAGATCCTCGAGCTGTACCTGAACGAGATTTATCTCGGCCTCGGCGCCTACGGCATCGCAGCCGCCTCGCTGGTCTATTTCGACAAGTCGGTGAACGAGCTGACGGTGGCGGAAGCCTCCTATCTGGCGGCGCTACCGAAGATGCCGGCGACGCTGCATCCGGTGCGCAACCGCGACCGCGCCATCGAGCGCCGCAACTACGTGATCGACCGTCTCGTGGAGAATGGCTGGATCAAGCAGGCCGACGCCGACAAGTCGCGCAAGGAGCCGCTGGCCGTCACCAACCGTTCCAACGCCGCCCACACCTTCGCCGGCGAATATTTCGCCGAGGAAGTCCGCCGCGACATCTTCGAGCGTTACGGCGAGAAGAAGCTGTATGAGGGCGGGCTCTCCGTCCGCACCACGCTCGATCCCAAGATCCAGGTCATGGCGCGCAAGACCATGGTCTCGGGCCTCGTGAATTATGACGAGCAGCAGGGCTATCGCGGCGCCATGAGCAAGCTCGATATCTCCGGCGACTGGGGCGTGAAGCTCGCCGAGATCAAGTCGCTGTCGGACATCTCGCCGTGGCGCATGGCGGTGGTGCTGGAGACCAGCGACCAGTCGGCGCGCATCGGCTTCCAGCCGAGCCGCGAGCTCGGCGGCGCCGTCAGCAAGCAGCGCGAGACCGGCCTCGTGACCCTCGACGGCGTGCGCTGGGCGAGGGCAGCCCAGGGCAACGCCAAGGGCAAGACGCCGACCTCAGTGGCGCAAGTGCTGGCGCCAGGCGACGTGATCTATGCCGATCCGCTCTACAGCAAGGAAGGACAGCCGGTCGAAGGCCAGTACCGGCTGCGCCAGATCCCCGAAGTCTCCGGCGCGATGGCGGTGATGGATCCCTGGACCGGCCGCGTGCTCGCAATGGTCGGCGGCTTCTCGTTCGACCAGAGCCAGTTCAACCGCGCCACGCAGGCCTACCGGCAGCCGGGTTCGTCGTTCAAGCCGATCGTCTATTCGGCCGCGCTCGACAACGGCTACACGCCTTCGACGGTCGTGCTCGACGCGCCGATCGAAATCGACCAGGGCCAGGGCGCCGGCGTGTGGCGGCCGGAGAATTTTGATGCCGGCAAATATAACGGTCCGATGACGCTGCGTAATGCGCTTCGACTGTCGCGTAACACCGTGACGGTGCGGCTTGCCCAGGACATCGGCATGCCGTTGATTGGCGAGTATGCCAGACGTTTCGGCGTCTATGATGAGCTGCCCAATTACCTGTCGTACTCGCTGGGCGCCGGCGAGACCACCGCGATGCGCATGGTCACAGCCTACTCGATGCTCGCCAATGGCGGCCGCCGTGTGAAGCCGACCCTGATCGACCGCATCCAGGATCGCTACGGCCATACCATCTACAAGCACGACCAGCGCGAATGCCGCGGCTGCGAAGCGCCGGGCGGCTGGAAGAACCAGCCCGAGCCGCAGCTGATCGACCGCCGCGAGCAGGTGCTGGATTCCATGACCGCCTACCAGATCACCGAGCTGTTGGAAGGCGTGGTCCAGGCCGGCACGGCAACAGTACTTAAGGAAGTGGGCAAGCCGATCGCCGGCAAGACCGGCACCACCAACGAGGCCAAGGACGCCTGGTTCGTCGGCTACTCGCCGGACATCGCGGTCGCGGTCTATATGGGCTATGACAAGCCGCGTCCGCTCGGCAGAGGCAATGCTGCGACCGGCGGCCATCTCGCCGCGCCAATCGTGCGTGATTTCCTCAAGCTGGCGCTTGCCGACAAGCCCGCCGTGCCGTTCAAGGTGCCGGCCGGCATCAAGCTGGTGCGCGTCGTCGCCAAGACCGGCATGCGTGCCGGCCCCGGCGAGACCGGTGGAACCATCCTCGAGGCCTTCAAGCCGGGAACGGCGCCACCGGACAACTACGCGGTTATCGGAGTCGCCGACGCCGACGCGCGCGGCGGCATGCCGGCCTCGCAGCAGCAGCCGGATTCCGGCTTCCTGATACGGCCGGGCACCGGCGGGCTGTGGTAGCGGATAACAGCGACGATCGCGGTTCCGGCGGTTGCGCTTTGCAGCCGTCG
The DNA here is from genome assembly GCF_029714325.1 of Bradyrhizobium sp. CB1717. Lineage (NCBI taxonomy): Bacteria > Pseudomonadati > Pseudomonadota > Alphaproteobacteria > Hyphomicrobiales > Nitrobacteraceae > Bradyrhizobium > Bradyrhizobium sp. CB1717. The sequence continues at coordinate 5,336,887 of NZ_CP121666.1, read as the reverse complement.
CCGTTACATCCCGTTGCAATCGAACGCGGACCAATTCCGCGACATCAGAGAACGACATGCGCGCCGAAATCGAACGGTTGGTAGAAGAGATCAAGCAGTCAGTCGGGCTGCTGAGGAGGCATCTTTGACGTCGAGAAATCGACGGCACGCCTCGCCGAGCTGAACAAGCTCGCAGAAGATCCCAACCTCTGGAACGATCCCCAGAAGGCCCAGAAGCTGATGCAGGAGCGCACCTCGCTGGAGGATTCGCTTTCGGGCATCGGCAAGGTCGAGCAGGAGCTCGAAGACGACATCGGCATGATCGAGCTCGGCGAGGCCGAGGGCGATGACGGCGTCGTTGCCGAAGCCGAAGCTGCGCTCAAGAACCTGAAGAAGGAAGTCGCCCGGCGCGAGCTCGAGGCGCTGCTGTCGGGCGAAGCCGACCGCTTCGATTCCTATCTCGAAGTCCATGCCGGCGCCGGCGGCACCGAGAGCCAGGACTGGGCGCAGATGCTCCTGCGCATGTACACGCGCTGGGCCGAAACACACGGCTTCAAGGTCGAGTATCTCGAAGAGTCCGAAGGCGAAGAGGCCGGCATCAAGTCGGCGACCATCCAGGTCTCCGGCCACAACGCCTATGGCTGGCTGAAGACGGAAGCGGGCGTGCATCGCCTCGTGCGCATCTCGCCGTTCGATTCCAACGCGCGGCGGCACACCTCGTTCTCGAGCGTGCAGGTCTTCCCCGTCATCGACGACAGCATCAAGATCGACATCAAGGAATCCGACGTCCGCACCGACACCATGCGCTCGGGCGGCGCCGGCGGCCAGCACGTCAACAAGACCGAATCCGCGGTGCGCCTGACGCACATTCCGACCGGCGTCGCCGTGGTCTGCCAGGCCGGCCGCTCCCAGCACAAGAACCGGGCGCAGGCCTGGGACATGCTGCGCGCGCGGCTCTACGAGATCGAGCTGAAGAAGCGCGAGGAGAAGGCCGCCGCCGACCAGGCCGCCAAGACCGATATCGGCTGGGGTCACCAGATCCGCTCCTACGTGCTGCAGCCCTATCAGATGGTGAAGGATCTGCGCACGGGCGTGCAGACCTCCGACACATCGGGCGTGCTCGGCGGCGATCTCGACGAGTTCATGGCCGCGACCTTGGCGCAGCGCGCCTTCGGCACCACCGCCGGTGACGTCGAGGACGTGGACTAGCCATGCCCCGCGTCGCCTTCATCGGGCTTGGACGGATGGGCCACGGTATGGCCGGCCGCTATCTCGATGCCGGCTTCACGGTGACGCTGTGGAATCGCAGCAGGGCCAAGGCGGAGGATCTGATCGCGCGCGGCGCGCATTGGGCGACTTCGCCTGAGGACGCCGCGATCGATGCCGACGCGGTCGTGACCATGGTTGCCGACGACGAGGCCTCGCGCGCGGTCTGGCTCGGGCCGCAGGGAGCGGCCAAGACGGCGAAGGCCGGCACCATCGCGATCGAATGCTCCACCGTCTCCTATGACCATGCCCGCGAGATGGGCCGCGAGTTCAATGCGCGTGGGCTGATCTACATCGATTGCCCCGTGACGGGTTTGCCGGATGCGGCGGCCGCCGGAAAGCTGACGCTGCTGGTCGGTGCCGACGCGGCTGATCTCGAACGTGCACGGCCCTATCTCGAGCCGATCGGCTCGACCATCCGCCATTTCGGCGCGGTCGGGTCCGGCACCGTCTACAAGCTCATTAACAATCTCATGGGCGCGATCCAGATCGCCGGGCTCGCCGAGGGCCTTGCTATCGCCGAGCAGGCCGGGCTCGACATGAACCTCGTGCTGGAATCGATCCAAGCAGGCGTTGCCGCAAGCCCGCAGGTGCAGCGCCACTCCAAGCGCATGGTCGCCCGCGATTTTTCCGGCGCGACCTTCACGGCAGCGCTGCGGCACAAGGATGCCGCCTACGCCGTGACGCTCGCGGAGAGCCTGCTCGCCGGCAAGCCGCTGGTCGCACGCGCCGCGGTCGAGGCCTACGCGCAGGCGAAAGCGGTGATGCCGGATGACGATGAAGGCAAGATGATCGAGCTGGTGTCGCGGCCGAAGAAGCCATCCTAGCCGGTACATTCACATGGGGCAGCCACGTTCGGAACGCGGTCTCGGTATTGCCCTCGTCGTCGCCGCCGCGGTTGCCTGGAGCACCGCGCCGTTCTTCACCCGGCTGCTGCCGTTCGATCCCTGGACCATCCTGTTCTGGCGCGGCCTGTTCGGCGGCGGCCTCATCACGGTGTTTCTCGTCCTGATGCAGGGGCGCGGCAGCTTGCACCATGCGCTCATTGGCGGGGCTTTGGTGATCGGAGCGGTGGTCGCCGATCTCGCCGGCGATGCGCCAAAGCGTGACGAGAGCCAGAGCGCGAGCCCTTAGGATCGATCGGAAATCGGGTGGCGTCATCCGCCGGTCTGGATTAGGTCGGCCGCCGAGATGAGACGCCATGCCCTCAACGATAACCGGATCGACGCGCGAGACTGGTCGCTGCTCGCTGTGCTCTCGATCCTCTGGGGCGGATCGTTCTTCTTCAATGGTGCGGCGTTGCGGGAATTGCCGCCGCTGACGCTGGTGTTTCTGCGCGTCGCGCTGGGAGCGGCCATGCTGTTGCCGCTGCTCCGCATGCAAGGGATAGGCTTGCCGAAGGGCATTGCGGGGTGGAAGCCGTTCTTCGCGATCGGTCTGCTCAACAACGTCATCCCGTTCTCGCTGATCGTGATCGGCCAGACGTTTATTCCGAGCGGGCTGGCGTCGATCCTGAATGCGACCACGCCGCTGTTCACGGTGATGGTGATGGCGGCCGCGGGCGAAGAAGCCTTGCAGACGCGGCGCCTCGCCGGGGTGGCTCTGGGTGTCGCCGGCGTGGTCATCCTGCGCGGGTGGGGCATCGAGACGCGGCCGGGGCAGGGGGTCGGCATCCTGCTGTGCCTCGGCGGTGCCCTCAGTTACGGCTTTGCGGCGCTCGCGGCGCGGCGGCTGTTGAAAGACTCTCCTCCACTCGGCACGGCGACGTTTCAACTGATGGCGTCGACAGTGATGATGGCGGTGGTCGCCGGCGCTGCAGAGCAGCCGTGGCGTGTTCCAATGCCTGGTGTCACGACGTGGCTCGCGGTGCTCGGCCTTGCGGCTCTATCCACGGCGCTCGCCTACATCGTCTTCTTCCAGATCATCCGACGCTCGGGCGCGACCAATGTCATGCTGGTGACGCTGCTCATTCCCGTCACCGCCATTCTGCTGGGATGGCTGGTGCTGGGTGAGCCGATCTCCATGCGCGAGATCGCGGGTGCGATCGTCATCGGCAGCGCGCTGCTGGTGATCGATGGGCGCGCCCTCGGTTTGCTGCGTCGCGTCGCGTAAGTTCCGCACCAACGTTTCACCGCGCGGAAAATCGTCGCGCTTGCCAGCCGCAATCCTCCTTGCGACACTCTCCTCAAAACAAGACTACAAAATAGGGGAGAGAACGATGCCGGGTCGTCGCAAGAATCTCGCTGCCCTCGCCATGCTTGTTGCCGGAGCGCTCGCCGCGACACCGGCCTCGGCGCAGAAGACATACGACCCCGGCGCTTCCGACACCGACATCAGGATCGGCAACATCATGCCCTATAGCGGGCCGGCGTCGTCCTATGGCGTGATCGGCAAGACCGAGGCCGCCTTCTTCAAGATGATCAACGACCAGGGCGGCATCAACGGCCGCAAGATCAATTTCATCAGCTATGACGACGCCTATTCGCCGCCGAAGGCGATCGAGCAGGCACGCAAGCTGGTCGAGAGCGACGAGGTCCTCCTGATCTTCCAGGCGCTCGGCACGCCCTCGAACTCCGCGATCATGAAATACATGAACGCGAAGAAGGTGCCGCAGCTCTTCGTCGCCTCCGGCGGCACCAAGTTCGGCGATCCCAGGAATTTCCCGTGGACCATGGGCTTCCAGCCCAACTACCAGAGCGAGGGACGGATCTACGCAAAGTACATCCGCGACAATTTTCCGAACGGCAAGATCGCGGTGTTCTGGCAGAACGACGACGCCGGCAAGGACCAATTCAAGGGCCTGAAGGACGGGCTCGGCGATAAGGCGAGCATGATCATCGCCGACAAATCCTACGAGGTCAGCGATCCCTCGATCGACTCCCAGATCGTGGCCCTGCACGATTCCGGTGCCGACATCTTCTTCTCCTGGGCCGCACCCAAAGGCTCGGCGCAGGCGATCCGGAAAGTCGGCGAGCTCGGCTGGAAGCCGAAATTCTTCCTCGCCAACACCGCGACCTCGGTCGCCTCCGTGCTCAAGCCCGCCGGGCTCGAATACGCCAAGGACATCATCTCGACGGTCTATTTGAAAGACCCGACCGACCCGACCTGGGACAAGGATCCCGCCGTGGTGAAATGGCGCGCGTTCATGGACAAGTATTATCCTGACGGCGACAAGGCCAACGCCAACAACGTCTATGGCTATGTTCAGGCCGAGGCGATGGCGCAGGTGCTGAAACAGTGCGGCGACAATCTCACCCGTGAGAACGTCATGAAGCAGGCCGCCAATTTGAAGAACTTCCACACCGACCTGATGCTGCCGGGCATCATGGTCAACACCTCGCCCGACGACTACTTCCCGATCGAGCAGATGCAGCTGATGCGCTTCAACGGGCAGGCCTGGGAGCTGTTCGGCGACGTCATCACCGGCGAGGTCGGCCACGAGCGCAGCCAGTAGTCATTTCTGACTGCTGGCCTTGGCCTTCAGGACCATGCCGCCGGCGACGCCGACGCCGAGCACATACATCCAGCCCTCGTGGAAATCGAACAAATGCGAGTTGAGCAATGAGCTCGCGAAGTTCTGCACGACGACGGCGAGGCCGATCCAGGCGGCCAGGCCTTCGCCGAGGAACAGCCGTAGCTGCGCGATCCACATGGCGTAGAGCAGGACGACGCCCAACAGGCCCCATTGCATCGCGGCGTTGAGGGTCTGGTTGTGCGGGTTGTTGACGACTTCGGCAGCAAGGCTGCTTTCGCTTGTGGCGGCGCGCTCGAACTGGCGCTTGATCGAGCCGGTGCCGTGGCCGATCATGGGCGCCTCGGTGAAGGCGTGGAGCGCCTTGCGCCAGTAGGTCAGCCGCTGCGCGGTCGAGGCGCGGCTGATGTCCTCATGGCCGTGGCGGTATTCGATCGCGACGTCGGCGATGCGCTGGCGCAGATAGGGCGATGTCGTCCAGGCTAGCAGGCTTGCTGTGACCGCGCCCGCAAGCAAGACCAGCGCTGCCCGCCGGCTTAGATGCCTCCAGGCGAACAGCGCCAGCAGCACTGCGATGCAGAGCAGGGCGGTGCGGGCCGCGGCGACGAACACCATGTTGGTGACGAACAGCAGGATCAAGGACAGGCAGGCGAGTGCTGCGACCGCGCGTCCGCTACGCCAGAAAGTCAGAACCGGCAGCGCAAGTGCAAAGGCACACAGCGTGAATTCCTGGCTCTGGTCGATGTAGTTCTTGACGGGAACGCCTGATGACGCCGTCGCAGTGATCTTCCAGGCGGGGTTCAGCAGCACGATCCAGGAGAACACGACAAGCAGCGCGCAGGAGGCGAGAAAGGCGATGCAGACGTGGAGGCCCCGTTCGGACCGGCTGAAATGATAGAGCAGCGGCGGAATCAGCACGAGCTTTGCGACCGGCTTGATCGCATGCAGCCGGTCCGCCCATGCCCCCTCCGACCACAGCGTGCCGACGAGCGCGAGCAGCAGGAGCGCGAAGGGCAGGGCAAACGCCGGCCGCGTCAGCCGGCGCGCATAGTCGCGCCAGGCGATGGTCGGCGTCACCGCGAGCAACCAGAGCCCGGCGAAGATCGATGGCGCCGTCGTGGACCACGGCAGCGATGCCGCGATCAGGATGACGAGCACATCTGCTGCCCGGAGCAGCGCGGCCGGATTACGCCAGGTCCGCCATCCCGTCCGGCCGCCCTTCCGATCAGCAGGACCGGACCACATCGCGGATTCGGCCGTCATCCGTACGATGCGAGCGGCGCGGCCGCCAGTCTGTCCGCGGGGACCTGGCGGCCGAGGAAATCGCGGGCCTGGGTCTCGTAACCGAAGCGCTTCGCAAGCTCCTGGCGCCGCGCCCGGATCTTCCCGCGCCACTCCTCCTGCCGTGTCAGCACGCGGGTGACGGATGCGGCGATCGAGTCCGTCGAATACGGGTCGAAATAATCGGCCAGCTCGCCGGCGACCTCGCGGAAGACTGCGATGTCCGAGCACAGCACCGGCGTGTTCGCGGCCAGCGCCTCGATGATCGGAACGCCGAAACCTTCGGCAAGGCTCGGCATGATCAGGCCGTGCGCTTCCGCGATCAAGGCGGCCTTCTCGTGCTCGTCGACATAGCCGGCGAAGCGGACGTTTTGCGGGAGGTTGCGCATCCGGCTGATCTCGCCGGCATAGCCGATCACGAAGAGATCGGCCTGCGGTACGCCGCGGAAGGCACGGACGACGGCGGCGACGTTCTTGCGCGGCTCGTTCGAGACGATCACGACGAAGCTCGGCCGCCCCGGACGCCCCGACGGGGCTGGAAGGTGCAGGACATCCGGGGCGTCGAACCGGGTGCGGGGATACACGACCCGCGCCGGTAGGTGCGCAAATTGCGGCAACAGTTCCCTGAACCGCAGCATGCTGTAGTTTGAAACGAAGGCGAGTTCGTCGGCCTGGCGCAGGCTGGTGCGGATTCGCGCCAGGAACTGCCGCGTGGCGATGTCGCTGAGCTTGAGATCGGTGAGCGGCAACAGATCGTGGACGACGCAGATCACCTTGGCGTCCGGCCTGCGCTTGATCGCCACGCGGGTCGGGGTGTCCACGACGATCACGTCGTAGTCGCGCGCGTCGATCCGCGGCGGTGGGAGCAGGAAGAAGGCCGAGGAATCCTGGTAGTTGAAGAATCCGGGCTCGAGCTGGAAGTCGCCGAACAATTCGAGGTGGCTCAGATCCGGCGGTATGTATTCGAGCGCGGCGGGCCGGTTCTCGATCTGGTGCGCGTTCAGGCCACGCAGGCCGATCGCGCGCAGCAGGCACAGAATGTTGTCGCGCGACAGCAACATGCCGGCCCTGTGCCGGAGCCAGTCGAATTTGCGGCGCGTGCCGCTGAGCGTCACCGGCCCGCTCACGTTGATTTCGTCGAGGAAGCGATAAAGCGCAAGCAGCTCGATGTTGCGGGACTGGGCCGCGAACAGCTTCGTGCGTCGCTCGCGCCGCAACAGTTTGCGGTAGCGCTTCGAGGTCTCCACCAGCAGCGTGAGTTCGTGGCCCTCCGAGGCGAGCGAACGCACAAGCTCCCGCGTGAAATGGAAGATGCCGCGCTTGTGGTTGGGTTGTCCGAGCGACTCGGAGACGACGAGGATGTTCTGTTTCATGCGCGTTTCTCGCGGAGCTCAAAGGTGTGCGTGGCCGGGGGCTCGACAGTGACGGTCGAGGCGATGCGGCCGTGATCGAGATTGATGATGCTGGTGCAGATGCGGCGCAGCAGCGGTTGGTCGTGCGAGGCGATGATCACGATCGCCGCCTGCGACACCATGTTCAGCAGTCGCTCCTGCGCCTTCTCCGCAAAATGCTCGTCGACCACGCTGAGCCATTCGTCGAGCAGCAGGATGTCGGCCGGAAAGGCGGTCGCGGTCGCAAACAACACCCGCATCAGCATTCCCGAGGAGAACATCCTTAAGGGAAGCCGCTGCATGCGGGGCTCCAGCTCGGTGAAGGCCCAGATCTCGTCGATCACGGCGCGGGTCGGCCTGTGGCCGCTGATCCGCAGCAGCAGCGCGATGTTGTCCTCCGCCACGAAATCGAGGTTGACGCCGGCGTTGAGGCCGAGCAGCGGCACGACGTTGCCCTGCAGCGCGATGCTGCCGCTGCTCGGTGGATACACCCCGGCAATCAGCCGCAGCAGCGTCGACTTGCCGGAGCCGTTGGGACCGGCGAGCCCGATGCGGCTGCCTGCTTCGGCCTCGATCGTGACGTTGTCGACGGCGCGGATGATCCGCATCTCACCCGGCTCGCGGATGAGATGCCCGAGCAGCCGCCGCTTCAGCGAGAAGTCGTAGGCGCCGTAGAGCGGATAGTCGAGACAGACGTTGCGAAGAGTGACCCTGACCATGCGTCAGATCCAGAATGCGGCTTTGCGCAGATGGACTAGCGTCAGCACGCTCGCAAACACCAGGAGCGCCAGCGCGACGATGACGTAGACGATGCTGACGGGATCGACATGGCCGCCCGCCAGCGGCTCGCGCCACACCGCGAACAGATGCGTCAGCGGATTGAGCCGCATCACCGTCGAGCGGTGGTTGATCATGTCGGACGACCAGATCACGGGCGAGGCGAGAAAGGCGAGCATCAGCGTGGATTCGATGATCGGCTTGAGGTCGCGATAACGCGTCGCCATGGCGCCGAGAACGAGGCTCAGGGCGAAGGTGCAGGCGACGAACAGCAGCAGACCGGGCAGCGCCGCCAGCGCGTGAGAGAGGTCGTGCGGCGAGAAGGCGAGCCACAGCAGCAGCGGCACACAGGCGTTATGGAGTGCGAACAGCGCGTGACGGAAGGTGCATTGCAGGAGGAAGATGACGGGCGGCAGGGCACGGTCGCGGATCAGGCTCGCGGAGTTCTGGAGCGCCGTGGTCGCATCCAGCACCACGCCATTGAGGAAGGTCCAGGCCGTCATCGACAGCGCCAGCATCGGCAGGCGGGCCGTCATGTTGGCGTTCGACATCTGGCCGATCACCGAGCCCAGCACCACGACCACGATCGCCATCTGCAGCGACATCCAGAACGGGCCGAGCAGTGAGCGGACGTAGCGGTGCCGCATGTCGGACCAGGCGAGCGCCGCCGCGATCCGGACCGTGTCCAGCCAGCCGGTCGCCTGAGGCGGCTCGGCGGTCGCTGGTCGCTCCGCGTTGGAGGCGGCGACGGCGTCGCGGTAGACGGTCTCCATGCCCTGCTTGAAGGCCGTGGCCGAATAGCGGGAGAGGGCGCGCGAGCGCGCCGCGAGTCCCATGCGGCGGCGGCGCTCGGGATCGCGGATCAGGGTGTCGATGGCCTCACCCAGCTTCTCGGCATCGCCCGGCGGCACAGTGATCGCCTCCATGCCGTGGCGGGCGACGCGCGGCACCGCGGTGTCGAGCGCCGTATTTACGACCGGGCGCCCGGCAGCCATGGCCTCGAGCTGGACGAGGCCGAAGGTCTCGGCATTGGTCACTGATGGCATTACGAAGACGTCGGCGAGGCACATCAGCTTGATGCGCTCGCAATCGTTGACCGAGCCGATCAGGCGAACGCGGTCACCGAGGCCGAGCTCTTGGATCAACTGCTCGAGCCGCGGCCGCTCGACGCCCTCGCCGATGATCCAGGTCTCGAAATTGTGCGCAGCCGCGGCGCGGATGAGCACGTCAAAACCCTTGTAGGGCACGAGCCGACCGCAGGCGAGCACGAGCCGGCCGCGGTCGTTGACGTGGTGCGGCTCGATCTTCGGCCAGTCATAGCCCGAGGTGTCGATGCCGAATGGCACGACGTGGCATTTGTCCTCGAATTCGCGCAGCAGCGGCGTGGTGTCGACCAGCACGTGGTCGGACACGATGATCGCCTTGGCGCGTCGCAGCGTCCGCCGCATCAGCGGCTCGATGAACCAGCGCAGGCCGGCATGGGTGACGATGTCGGCGTGCCAGTGCACCACCAGCGGCCGCCTGACGCCGAAGCCGAAGGCGAAGACGAGGTCGGCCAGCGGGAAGGGGGCGTGGAGCGCGAGCAGATCGTGCTCGGCGCTTCTGCGCCAGAGACGCCAGGGATAGGTCGGGGCGGCGGGCAGCGACAGCACGTTGCCGAACGAGCGCACGCGCTCGACCGGCACGTCGTTGACGACGATCTCGCGCCGCTCGGCCGATTGCGAACAGACCAGCACGGCGGAGGCGAAGGCATCCTTCAGGCTCGCGCAGATGTCGCGGATCACCGTAAGCGTGCCGCCGAACAGATCGGGATAGTAGATCTTGAAGATGTGCAGCACCGACGGACGGCGCGGGGTTTCGCTGGTGTGATGCATGATCGCGGTCAGCCTGCGACAAGCGCTGCGAGGAACGGTGCGGCCAGCACCGAGATGAAGATCACGCCGCGCAGCAGTGCGGGCAGCATCGGCTCGATTGCGCCGTGGCCCCAAGCGGGAGCCGGTACAACACGTGGTGAACTGGAAATGCGGACCAAGCGGTCTGCCATGGGTGTGAGTCCCTCTACGTCGCGCCCCTCAGTGGCGTTTCGTATATGTGGGAAAATTTACCACGTCAATTGGCAAACAGGAAAAAGTGGGATTGTGTCCCACGCCGTAGATCGCTACAATTCAGACATGAATGCCAAGCCCGGGTCGAAAGCAGCGGCACCACAGCCGAATGCCGCCGCGAAGCTGCACGCGCCCCTGGCGCGGCTGCTGCGCCCGCTCGTGCGGCTCTGCATCCGCAGCGGCATGACCTTTCCCGCGCTGGCGCAGTTGCTTCGCGAGCTCTTCGTCAACGTCGCCGAGCATGATTTCGCGCTGGAGGGGAAAGAGCAGACCGACAGCCGCGTCAGCCTGCTCACCGGCATCCATCGCAAGGAGGTGGCGCGGCTGCGCGGCGCGGGCGCGCCGGTGCACGAAGCTCCGGCGGCGGTGTCGCTGACCAGCGCCGTGATCGCGCGCTGGCTCGCCGCGCCCGAGTTCACGGACGCGAAGGGCGAGCCGCTGGCGCTGCCGCGTAACGCCGAAGGCGATGCGCCGTCATTCGAGCAGCTCGTCGCCTCCGTCACCAAGGACGTGCGTCCGCGCGCGGTGCTCGACGAGTGGGTCGATCGCAAGCTCGTCACCATTAACGAGAATGACGAGATCGAGCTGGTCGAGGCCGCCTTCGTCCCATCAGGCGAGGACGACAGCAAATGGCACTATCTCGGCCGCAACCTGCACGACCACATCGCGGCCGCCGCGCAGAACGTCTCGGATGGACCGCGCTATCTCGAACGCGCGGTGCACTACAACAACATCTCGCCGAAGCTCGCGCGGCGCCTCGAGGCGCGCTCGCGCGAGCTCGCCATGGACGCGCTGAAGACCGCCAACCGCGAGGCCAACCGCGCGCTCGCCAAGGACAAGGGCGGTGATGCCCGCTGGAATTTCGGCATCTACATCTACAGCGAGGACGCCGACGAGGAGAGCGAGACGAAGGCAGGCGGCAAGGACGGTGCAAAGGACGCCGGCAAAGAGGGCGGTTCATGAGCCGGCCGCCGCTGATCTCCCGCCGTCTGCTGTTGATGGGATTCTGGCTCGCCGGCACGGCGATGGCCAGCGCGCAGGTCAAGCGCGGCACCGACCAGGGCATCGGCGGCACCGGAATCACGCGTGGCGATGATCACGGCATCGGCGGCACCGGCATTGTCGGCGTGATCCAGCGCTTCGGCAGCATCTACGTCAACGGCGAGCGCGTCACCTATGCCAGCGACGTCCCGGTCCGCATCGATGGCGAGCCGGCCAGCACCAATGCCCTGCGCATCGGCCAGCTCGCGCGCGTGGTCGCGACCCGGCAGGCCGACGGCACGCTGGTCACGCGCAACATCGCGATCGTGAGCGAGGTCGCAGGGCCGGTCGAGCAGGTGAAGGGCAACGAGCTGACGGTGCTCGGCCAGAAGATCGTCGCAGGCGACAAGGAGAGCAAGATTCGTCCGGGCACGCAGGTCGCCGTCTTCGGTCTGCGCCGCACCGATGGCGTCATCGTCGCGAGCCTGGTCGAGCCGCGGCGCGATGCGGTCGCGCGCGTCACGGGCCTGGTCGAGCGCGGGCCTGATGGCCTGCATATCGGCGGCTTGAGGCTGAACGGCGTCGATCCGCTGCTGGTCGGCCAGCGCGTCCAGATCGAGGGCAGCGCGAGCCAGGGCACGATGCAGGCCGCGCGCACGCGGATCGACGATTTCTCGGATCTCGTCGGCGCGAGCCGGTTGTCGATCGAGGCCTATGTGCAAAGGGCGGGCACCAACCTCCAGCTCGGCTCGGGGTTGATCGCACGTGACGGCTCGCGCTTCGGGCCCGCGGCGGGCGAAGCGCGCATGGTGGTCAACGGCGTGTTCGATCGCTCGCGCGGCCTTCAGGTGGATTCGGCGAAGGCCATCGGCCAAGGGCCGGGAGCACCGTCGCCCGGCGGCGGTCCCGGCGGCCGGTCGCCCGGTGGTTCAATCCTGCATCCGAACAGCGGCACGCCGACTCCGGGCGGCGGTCAGCCTGGTGCCCCCGGTGCGCCTGCGTCTGGATCGAGCCCCGGTGCAAATCCCGGCCCTGCGCCGACAGGCCCGAGCGGTCCGTCGGGTCCTGGCGGGTTCGGCGCGCCGGGCGGCGGGCCGATGGGCCCCGGCGGTGGAATGGGTGGCGGAGGCTTTGGTGGTCCCGGAGGCGGGATTGGCGGCGGCCGGCGCTAGGCTCGGCTGCGCGCACTGAAAGAAGATGACGCGGGCTTAGCCCGCGCTGAGGCGCACGCCGGCGCGCAAGAACTTCTGCGGGTCGACGGCGTCGCCGTCGATGCGGGTCTCATAGTGCAGGTGCGGACCGGTGGAGCGGCCGGTCGAGCCGACGAGACCGATGACCTGGCCGATCTTCACGACCTCGCCGACCTTGACGCTGATCTCGGAGAGATGGCCGTAGCGGGTCGAAAGACCGTTACCGTGATCGACCTCGACCATGCGGCCGTAGCCGCCGGACCAGCCGGCCGAGACCACTTTGCCATAGGCGGTGACGCGGACGGGATCGCCGGTCGCGGCGCGGAAGTCGAGGCCGGTGTGCATCGCGGGCCGGCCCAGGAAGGGATCGCTGCGCACGCCGAAACCGGAGGTGAACTCGACCTCGCCGATGACGGGCTTGCGATAGGGCACCAGCGCCAGCGTGCGATTGAGCCGGTCCAGCTCGGCGCGCGTCGTGTTGATGCGATTGAGCTGCTTCTCGAAAGGTCCGGCATTGGCCGTCAGCTTGACCGGGACGAAGGGGCCGCCCATCGCGCTGCGCGGCACGGCAGCTTCGAGGCTGGCGAGGTTCAGGCCGAGATCGCTGACGACGCCGCGCATCCGGCGCATGCGCGAATCCATGCCGTCCTCGACGGCGCTGAGCGCCGCCATCTGGCGGCGCTCGACCTGGTCGAGCGAGGTGGTGAGCCGGACCAGAACGTTGTCGAAACCCTGGTTCTTGGCGAACTGGCTGGTCGGCGGAGCCAGCACGGCAGGCGCGCGCGATTCAAGGCGCGCTTCGCGATCCGGCGGTGCCACGAAGATCACGGTGTCGCTGATCGGCGACGGTTTTGGCGTGCCCTGCGTTGCGCTCGGGTTGGCATCGCTGCGCTGTGGCGCGGTGCGCGGGATCGATCCGGTCACGTCTGGCATGGCGCCCAGCGCCGTCGCCCGGGACTCCAGCGCCGTCTGGCGCTTCATGATCTGGTCGAGCTTCTGGTCGAACTGCTCCTGGTCGAGCAGCTGGCGGCTGGTGGTGCGATCGACCTTGGCGCGCAGCTCGGCGATGCGGTCCTCGTAGGCGTATTGCATCTCGGCCTGGCGGGCGATCAGCCGGGTCAGGACGTCGTCGCGGAAGGCGAAATAGGTGGCGGTCGCGGCCGACCACAGTCCGAGCAAAACGATCGTGCCGACCACGATCCAGAACACGACCGGACCAAGGCGAACCTGCTTGCCGTGATGGACGATGGTGTAGGCGTCATCGGCGTCGGGGAGGGGAATCGCGGCGGCGGCCGCAACAGCGACGGGGCGCCGGTGAATGGCCCGTCCGTGGTCGTGGGGATGATGCTGGGGGTACTGCGAATATTGGGCAGAACTTTTCGACATCGGCACTCCCGGCGCCGGTCGGATGGGTTCCTTGCGGCCTAATTGCCGCAGCAATCTGGGCCGGTCATGGTTAATTTTCCGGAAACGGAACCCTTAGAACTTAACGGGCTGGTTAAAGACTTGTTGCCGCTTCCAGCACCTGATCGGCATGGCCGTCGACCCGGACGTTGCGCCAGATCCTGGCCACCTTGCCGTCGCTCCCGACCAGCACCGTGGTGCGAAGAATCCCGAGGAAGCTCTTGCCATACATGGACTTTTCGCCCCACGCGCCATACGCCTCCAGCATCTCGTGCTTCTCGTCCGAGATCAGGGGGACCTTGAGGCTGTGCTTGTCGCGGAACTTCTCCTGGGCCTTTAACGAATCTGCGGAGACGCCGAGCACGGCGGTGCCGGCGTCGGCGAAGGCGCCTGCAAGGCGGGTGAAGTCGATGGCCTCCCGGGTGCAGCCGGGCGTGTCGGCGCGGGGATAGAAGAACAGGACGAGCTTCCGGCCGGCGTAGTCCGACAGCGTCGCCACGGCGCCGCCATCTCGGGGCAGACGGAAGGCGGGGGCCTTCTGACCTTCGGTCAGGACCGGCTTCGCCGCAGAGGCCGATTTGGAGGATTTTAACTGTTTCGATGCGGCCCCATGCGATGCTGTCTTTGCTATGGTCGCGGTTGATTTGCTGGCCGGTGTCCGCTGTGTTTTCGCGGCCTTTGTTTGAGTCGTTGCCCTGGTTTTCGGGGCCTTCTTTTTAGCTGTTGGACTGCCGGAGGGCGTTTTGGACGATTTCTTTCGGGATTTCTTGGACATACGCCTTCCTTTCGACGCTTTCGGCGGGTCAACCGAAGCGGTATTGCAGCTCTCGTCCGGTGTGCCGGAATCGCGCCCTTGGCTGGGCAAGTCTGACGACGCCGGAGTATGGTTACAAGGAATTCCAAGCACCACCCCACTGCTCGTTGAACGCGCTCCCGGGGCGAAATGACGAACAGCAGGAATATTCAAGGTATGGCGGCAGTGCCGGCGCAGGGGGCTTCGCGTCCCGTGGACGGCTGCGGTCCCGGCGGCGCTCAGTCCTATGATGGGCGCCTGTATCGAGAGGCAATGGCAAGGAATACGTCGCCCCAGGATTACAATCGGGATTTCGATCGGCGCGGCGGTCAACAACAGCCGCAGGAATGGGACGAGGCCGACTGGGATCCGGATCAGGAAGCGGCGGCGGGCCATCGGGCGCGCCGGCTGTTGTCGCGTTCCCATTCGGGCTTCCATCGCTTTGGGTCGCCGCGCCGCTGGCCGGGCGGCGGTCGCTGGCTGAAGCGGCTGGCTGTCGTCGTCGGCGCCCTCATCGTCATCTTCGTCGGCTGCTTCGGTGCGCTGTGGTGGCGGCTCGGCGCCGGACCCATCAATCTCGACATCGCGACGCCCTGGCTTGCCGCCGCCATCGAGGACAATATCGGCCACGGCAACACGGTTGAGGTCGGCGGCACCCAGATCGAGCGCGCCGGGCGGGTCCGTATCGCCGTGCGCATTCGCGACATCATCGTGCGCGACCGCGACCATGCCATCGTCGCCAGCGCCCCGAAGGCCGAGGTGAGGCTGTCGGGCGCGGGCCTGCTGATGGGGCATCTGCGCGCGGAAAGCCTCAACCTGGTCGATGCCGAGCTTGCGATCCGGATCGCGCCGGACGGCACCGTCACGGTCTCGGCCGGCGACACCGCAAAACCGCTGGCAACCGGCGTTGCCTCCAAGAAGGATGCGGGCCTGCCGCCGACATTCCCGCGCAACGGCGTTCCGCCGCCGCCATTCGCCACGGCGCCGGCGGGCCAGGATCCATCTCAGGCCGCATCGCAAGGCGCGCCTCAGGCGACTGCGCAGAGCGGCATTCTCCAGGGCCTCGACTGGCTCGACAGCCTGAGCATGACCGGCCTCGACGGCCAGAATCTCAACGAGATCGGCCTGAAGAACGGCAATCTGATCGTCGACGATCAGCAGCGCGGCAGCAAATGGAGCTTTGAGAACATCACGCTCAGCCTGCGCCGGCCGAGCCACGGCGGCGTCGCGCTCAGCCTCGGCGAGGAGGGTGCGCGTCCCTGGATGCTGCGCGCCACGATCGGTCCCGCCGAGAATGGCGTGCGCTCGGTCGACATCAAGGCCGACAAGGTCTCGACCTCCAACATCCTGCTGGCGCTGCGGGTAAAGGATCTCACCTATACCGCCGACCTGCCGCTGACCGGCGAGCTCAAGGGCGAGCTCGGCCGCGACGGCGTGCCGACCTTCTTCCGCGGCAAGATTGCGGTCGGCGCGGGCAACATCATCGACACCGATACGCCCGACTATCCGATGGCGATCGACTCCGCCGAGATCAATGTCGAGTGGGACGCCAACCGGCGGGTGCTGGTCGCACCATTCAAGATCCTCTCCGGCGCCAACCGCCTGACGCTTCTGGCCCATCTGGAGCCGCCCAACGGCAACATCAACGACTGGCAGCTCGGCTTCAGCGGCGGATCGATCCTGCTCGGCGGCATCGACAACGAGCCGCCGCTCGTCTTCAACCGCATCGCGATCGGTTTCCGCTTCGATACCGACCACAAGCGCCTGTTGCTGACGCAGGCTGATATCAGCAACGGCGAGATCGGCGTCGCCGGCACCGGTGCCATCGACTATTCCGGCGAGCCGCGGCTGACGCTGGGCTTTGCGGGAACGCCGATGTCGGCCTCCGCGCTCAAGCGGATGTGGCCGACGCTTGTCGTTCCCGAGTTGCGTGAATGGGTGATCGAGCGGATCGAACGCGGCACACTCCAGCGCATCGAGATCGGTATCAACTCGCCGACCAGGAATCTTCCGCGCAAGGGGCCGCCGATCCCGGACGACGGCTTGTCGGTCAACATCGTCGCGAGCGGCGTCGCGGTTCGTCCCGTGGATGGCATGCCGGTGGTGCACGATGCCGATTTGAGGGCGCGCGTGACCGGGCGCACGGCGACGGTGAATATCGGGCAGGGCATCGCCGATACGCCGGCCGGTCGCAAGATCACGATCTCCGACTTCACCTTCGAGGTGCCTGACATGGCGCCGAAACCGTCGCCGTCGCGGACCAAATTTCGCGCCGACGGGCCGGTGCCGGCAGCGGCCGAGATTCTGTCCAATGATCGCCTGAGCGATCTGTCGGCGACCGTCGTCGATCCCAACACCAGCAAGGGCACGTTCTCGGCGAACATCCAGCTCGGCATGCCGGTCAAGGGCGAATTGACCAAGTCCGATACGACCTACGCCGTCGCCGCCGACCTCAACGGCTTTGCCGCCGACAAGCTGGTGATGAACCAGAAGCTCGAAGCCAACAATCTGAAGATCGCCGCCAACAACCAGGGCTACCAGGTCAAGGGCGACGTCAAGATCAACGGGCAGGCGGCCTCGCTCGACTACCGCAAGCCGGCCGAGGGCGATGCCGACGTCCGATTGCAGGCGACGCTGGACGATGCGAGCCGCGCGCGCCTCGGCTTCGATCTCAGCCCCGCCGTCAGCGGTTCACTGCCGATCAAGCTGTCCGGCAAGATCGCCGGCGGTGCGGACCAGACGACGAAGCTCGGCGTTGAGGCCGACCTGACCTCGGTCAAGCTCGACAACATCCTGCCCGGCTGGGTCAAGCTGCCGGGCAGGTCCGGCAAGGCCAGTTTCAAGGTGGTGCCGACGGCGCAATCGACCCGCTTCGAGGACATCGTCATCGAAGGCAGCGGGGCCTCGATCAAGGGCTCGCTCGAGCTCGATCCGAATGGCGATCTCGTGAGCGCGAACTTCCCGACCTATGCGCCGTCCGACGGTGACAAGGCGTCGTTGAAGGTCGAGCGCGGCCAGGATGGCGTGGTGCGCGGCACCGTGCGCGGCGACGTGTTCGACGGCCGCGGCTTCCTGAAGTCGGCGATCTCAGGCAATTCCAAGGACGACAAGAGCAAGCTGAAGAACGTCGATTTCGACATCGACGTGAAGCTCGGTGCGGTCGCCGGGTTCAACGGTGAGGCGATGCGCAGCGTCGATGCCAAGATGTCGAAGCGCAGCGGCGCCATCAAGGCTTTCAGCTTGAGCGGCAAGATCGGCCGCGACACGCCCGTTGCGGCTGACCTGCGCGGCGGCCGCGCCCAGGGCAACCGCGAGGTGATCTACCTCCAGACCAACGATGCCGGCGCGCTGCTGCGCTTCACCGACACCTACACCAAGGCGGTCGGCGGTCAGATGGTGGTGGCAATGGAGCCGCCGACATCGGAGCCGAACACCTCGCGCGAGGGTCTCATCAACGTGCGCGACTTCACGGTGAAGGGCGAGGCGCAGCTCGAGCGCGTTGCCGCCGGCGCGCCCAACGGCACCGGCAACGGCGTTTCCTTCAGTGCGCTCCGCGCCGAGTTCACCCGCCAGAACGGCGCGCTCACGATCCGCGACGGTGTCGTCAAGGGCCCGATGATCGGCGCCACCATCGAAGGCTCGATCGACTATCCCGGCAACCAGGTGTGCATGAGCGGCACCTTCGTGCCGATGTACGGCTTGAACAACATGTTCGGACAGATTCCTGTCCTCGGGCTGTTTCTCGGCGGCGGCGACAAGGAGGGCCTGATCGGTGTGACCTACGAGGTCGTCGGCACACCGGCCGCGCCCGTGATGCGCGTCAATCCGGTGTCCGCGATGGTGCCGGGCGTGTTCCGCAAGATCTTCGAATTCAACACCGGCAAGCAGAATACGCCGTTCGAGGAATTCCCGTCCCAGTCCAACGACGGTTCGACCGGCTCGACGCGCCAGCTCTCGAGCGGCTGCAGCCTCGCGCGGCGGTAGGAGCGGGGCTCAAGCGTCCCGCCCGGCGTGACGCTGAGGAGCTTCCGGCGCCGCAGCCTACGCCGCGCGCACGCCTTTGAGGAACGTGCCGACTTCGCCGGAGAGCTGCTCGGCCTGCTTGGAGAGGCTGCTGGCAGCCGCGAGCACCATGCCGGCGGCGTTGCCGGTCTCGTTGGCGGCGGTGGAGACGCCGCCAATATTGGTGGTGACTTCCTTGGTCGCCTCGGCCGTCTGCGAGACGCTGCGCGCGATCTCGGCGGTGGCGGCGCCTTGCTCCTCGATGGCAGCTCCAATCGAGGTGGCGATGCGGCTGACCTCCTCGATGGTGGCGGTGATGCCGCCGATGGCGTCGACCGCTTCCTTGGTGGCGCCCTGGATCTGGGCGATCTTGTCGCCGATCTCGCGGGTGGCTTCCGCGGTCTGGCTTGCGAGCGACTTCACCTCGGAGGCAACGACGGCAAAGCCGCGGCCGGCTTCGCCCGCACGCGCAGCCTCGATGGTGGCATTGAGCGCGAGCAGGTTGGTTTGCGCGGCGATGCTGGAGATCAGCTCGGCGACATGCTCGATCTGCTGGGCGCCGTCCGAGAGCGCACGCACGATGGTGTCGGTGCGGCGGGCGCTGTCCACGGCACGACCGGTCACTTCGGCCGATTGCGCGACCTGGCGGCTGATCTCGGTGATGGAGGAGGACAGCTCCTCGGCGGCAGCCGCGACCGTCTGGACGCGCTGGCTGGCCTGGGTCGCAGCCGAGCCGACCACGGCGGCGCGGCGGTTGGTGCCTTCGGCGGTCGACGACATCGACTTGGCGGTGGTCTCGAGCTCGCCGGAGCCGGAGGCCATCAGGCCGACGAGCTGGCCGACGGAGGCGTCGAAGCGGTCGGCAAGCGCGATCAGGGCCTCGCGCTTCTCCTGCTCGCTGCGGGATTTGGCGGCGACCTGCTCGGCCTCCAGATTGCGCGCCGTGAGCGCGGTCTGCCTGAGCACTTCGAGCGTCTCGGCCATGCGGCCGATCTCGTCGCCGCGGTCGGTCTCCTCGACCGGCTTGTCGATGGCGCCTTCGGAAATCTCCTGCATGCGGTTCTTCTGGCGGTCGAGCGCGCCGAGCACGTCGCGGGCGATCAGCCAGGACAGCGTCGCCATCAGCAGCATCAGGCCGACGCCGATCGCGGCCAGCTCCAGCGTCAGCGCGCGCACGTCGGCGTCGATGTCGTCGACATAGAGGCCGTAGGCAATTGCGACGTTCCAGGGCGCAAAGTAGCGAGCGAACACCATTTTGCGAACCGGAACGGTCTCGCCCGGACGCGGGAAAAGATAGGACAGGACGGCGCCTTCGGGAGCCTGCCTCGCCGTGTTGACGGTGGCGTCGCCGATCACGATGCCATTGGCATCCTTGATGCCGTTGTTCTTGCCCTCGAGCTGAGGCGCGCCGCCGTTCATCATCACGGTTGAATCGGCGGTGTAGACGACGGGATAGCCCTGGCCGCCGCCAAACTTCATCTGCCGGCCGCGCAGCTTGAACTGGGCCTGCGCCTCGGCGAGCGTCATCTTGCCCGCGGCGACCTCGTCGTGAAGCGATTGCGCGAAGCCGTGCAGCAGATCGACCGCCGTCTGCATCTGGCGCGCACGATCATCGAGCATGCGGGTCTTGCTGAGATAGGCGGACGCGACGATGAGCGCTGTGACCGTGAGCGCCGCGAGACAGACCATGCTGGCGAGCTTGGTGCGGATCTTCAGATGGCTGAGCAGCGTCATGACGGCCTCGGGAACGGTTGTAGAATGCTTGTTCTCGCGCAGCCGTATCAGGAAGTTCTTACCATTCCTGAACGCAAGGGGATGGCGCGTTCAGGCGCGCCGCAATCCGCGCAGCCGTGGACACGCATATGCAGGCGTGAGGCCAACGACTGCGGCGACGTGTCCAGAAAAATAGAGATCGTGATCGAGTTTATGCGGCCGAGCGCCGGCTCAATCGATGCAGCGATTCGTCGATGCATCGTCGTGTTCGAGCCACGGATGTCGCGCGGCTCACGCCGCGCGAACGCCCTTCAGGAACGTCCCGACTTCGCCGGAGAGCTGCTCGGCCTGCTTGGAGAGGCTGCTGGCCGCGGCGAGCACCATCCCGGCGGCGTTGCCGGTCTCGTTGGCGGCGGTGGAGACGCCGCCGATATTGGTGGTGACTTCCTTGGTCGCCTCGGCCGTCTGCGAGACGCTGCGCGCGATCTCGGCGGTGGCGGCGCCTTGCTCCTCGATGGCAGCTCCAATCGAGGTGGCGATGCGGCTGACCTCCTCGATGGTGGCGGTGATTCCGCCGATGGCGTCGACCGCTTCCTTGGTGGCGCCCTGGATCTGGGCGATCTTGTCGCCGATCTCGCGGGTGGCCTCCGCAGTCTGGCTCGCCAGCGACTTCACCTCGGAGGCAACGACGGCAAAGCCGCGGCCGGCTTCGCCCGCACGCGCAGCCTCGATGGTGGCATTGAGCGCGAGCAGGTTGGTCTGCGCCGCGATGCTGGAGATCAGCTCGGCGACATGCTCGATCTGCTGGGCGCCGTCCGAGAGCGCACGCACGATGGTGTCGGTGCGGCGGGCGCTGTCCACGGCGCGACCGGTCACCTCGGCGGATTGCGCGACCTGGCGGCTGATCTCGGTGATGGAGGAGGAGAGCTCCTCGGCGGCGGCCGCGACCGTCTGGACGCGCTGGCTGGCCTGGGTCGCGGCCGAGCCGACCACGGCGGCGCGGCGGTTGGTGCCTTCGGCGGTGGATGACATCGACTTGGCGGTGGTCTCGAGCTCGCCGGAGCCGGAGGCCATCAGGCCGACGAGCTGGCCGACGGAGGCGTCGAAGCGGTCGGCAAGCGCGATCAGGGCCTCGCGCTTCTCCTGCTCGCTGCGGGATTTGGCGGCGACCTGCTCGGCCTCCAGATTGCGCGCCGTCAGCGCGGTCTGCCTGAGCACTTCGAGCGTCTCGGCCATGCGGCCGATCTCGTCGCCGCGGTCGGTCTCCTCAACCGGCTTGTCGATGGCGCCTTCGGAAATCTCCTGCATGCGGTTCTTCTGGCGGTCGAGCGCGCCGAGCACGTCGCGGGCGATCAGCCAGGACAGCGTCGCCATCAGCAGCATCAGGCCGACGCCGATCGCGGCCAGCTCCAGCGTCAGCGCGCGCACGTCGGCGTCGATGTCGTCGACATAGAGGCCGTAGCTGATCGTCACGTTCCAGGGGGCGAATTTGCGCGTGAACACGGTCTTGCGCACGGGCTCGGTCTGGCCGGGGCGGGGATAGAGATAGGAGGCCACGCCGCCCTGCGCATTCTGATTGGCCGCGTTGAGGATGGCGTCGGCGATGAGAACGCCGTTGGAGTCGGTCGCGCCGGTGATCTTGCCTTCAAGCTGCTGGTTGGCGCCGTTCACGAACAGCGAGGTATCGGGATTGTAGACGACGGGGTAGCCCTGGCCGCCGTTGAAGCTCATGCGGCGGCCGCGCTGATGGAACTGGGCCTTGGCCTCGGCCTGCGTCAGCTTGCCGGCGGCGACCTCGTCCTGGAGCGATTGGGCGTAGTTGTAGAGCAGCTCCACCGCGGTCCGCATCTGCTGGACGCGATCCTCCATCATGCGGCTCTTGCTGAGCACGGCCGATACGCCGATGATGGCCGTCACCGTGAGCGCCGCGAGACAGACCATGCTGGTGAGCTTGGTGCGGATTTTCAGATGGCTGAGCAGCTTCATCGCGGCCTCTACGAATGGTTGTTATTGCTCGCGTCGGTAGCATGAAGTTATTACCAATTATGAATGGACGCGTGCGGCGCGCTGCCGCGCACAACACCGTTCGCAGCCGGATGCGTAATCCTGCAGGCAAATCGCCGCGCTTGTTGTCCGCCGATGCGGACTGCCCGGGAAAATCGATCTTGGACTTTGGTGGCTATGGAGCGGAGCCGGACCCGCAATGAATCGATTCGTTCATCGCATCATCATGTCCGTGCTGCTCGTCGCGGCCCTCGTTCTGATCTGGAACGTGCTCGGGGCGCGTTGATGCGGCACCGGCGGATGCGTCGGTGCCGCTGCTTGTGGAGTGATCCGGGGGCGCCTTAGCGCCGCGCGAAGGCGCCGCCGGCGGCGCCGCTCTCCTTGCCCATCGCGGCATCGACGCTGATCGGTCCGCCGCCGGCGGCCGACAGGTAGAGGCAGGCGAAGCAGAACAGGATCGCGGCGGTGCCGCCATTGAGCAGCGGCAGGAACACCGGCGCTTCGCCCTTGAACATGTGGCCCATGAAGTAGGCGAAGGCCATTTCACCCGAGAGGATGAAAGCGGCGAGGCGTGTGAACAGGCCGATCATCAGCAGCCCGCCAACCACCAGTTCGATCGTCCCGGCCGCGCCGTAGAGTGACATCAGTTCGACTTTGGCGAACATCGGCACAGGCGGGAACTTGAACAGCTTGGCAATGCCGTACTGGAACAGCAAGAGGCCGGTGATGAAGCGAAACAGGCTCAGAAGAACCGGTTGAAAGCGAGAGAGAAAAGAAAAGTCCATTGGTTTGCCCTCCATCCAATGTAGCGACTTGGACCGCATTCGGTTCCTCCTCGCAAGCCACCCAAGATTATTTTCGCGCTGACATTTTTGTCATGTCGGACAAAACACCGCAGGCTGGGGTTTCAGCCGCGTGCAGCCCGTATTTTTTGCGCGTATTCGCATCTGTCCCACCCGTAATTGTCCGGTGACACGAATGCGATCAGGTTACCCCTGAGAAACCTAGCGCCGCAAGGCGGGCACAATCAGAAATGGAATCATCCCGAGGATCACGCTCGCAAGTGCGAAGGCGAGCAGCGCGTTGTAACCGTGCGTCGCGTCATGGATCAGGCCGCCGCTCCAGGAGCCGAACGCCGAGCCGAGGCCGCTGCCGATCGAGATCGTGCCGTAGATGGTGCCCACGCGCTTGCCCTGGAAGATCCGCATCGCGGTCGCGCTGATCAGCGGGCCGCGCGAGCCCATCATGCTGCCGAAGCAGATGACGAAACCGGTGAGCAGGAGAATGTTCGGCGAATACTGCAGCAGCCAGAGCAGGACGATGCCGAGGATCGAGATCGCGTAGCTCAAGAGCACGGACGGCCGGCGTCCGATCAGGCCGTCGAGCGCGGAGACACCGAGCATGCCGAACACCAGCACGACGCCCGAAAAACCCCAGGCGGTCGCGGCCTGGAGCGGCGGGAAGCCGGCATCGATCAAATAGGCCACGATCTGCGCGGCGATCGCGTACATGCCGACGGCGGTGAAGAAGAAGGTCGAGAACAGCGCCCAGAAGGCGTGGTGGCGCATCGCGCCGAGCAGCGTCCAGCCGTTGTCGACGAAATCAGGATCGGTCTTCTTCACGACATGCGGCGAGCCCGCGGCGAACAGCCGCCACGGCAGCAGCAGCAGCGGCACCAGCAGGCCCAAGGCGGCAAAGCCGAACAGCTGGTAGGTGTCGCGCCAGCCGATGTGATCGATCAGCAGCTGCGAGGCCGGCAGCAGCGCCAGCACGCCGCCGCCCATCGCCGAATACACTACCGACATCGCAGTCGGCAGGCGCGGCCCGAACCAGCGGCCGAGCAGGATCGAGTTCGGCACGATCCCGATGAAGGCGACGCCGATGCCGACGCAGAGGCCGATCGAGAGCTGGAACTGCCACAGCTGCCGGGCGTGCGCCGCGATCAGGAAGGCCGCGCCGAGCAGCACTAAGCCGAGCGCATAGACGATGCGCGGTCCGGAATGATCGAACAGGCGTCCGACGAATGGCGCGGTGAGTCCGCTCGCGAGCCAGGTGAGCGAATAGACCGAGACGATTTGCGCGCGGTCCCAGCCAAAACTTTCCGAGATCGGCTTCAGGAACACCGTAAAGCTGTCGCCGAGCCCGCGTCCCAGCACGGCCAGCGCGAAGCAGAGTGCGAGCACGGTGAGTGCGATGCGCACGGCGCCTTGCGGCGTCGCCGCAACGCCATCCCTGATCGCTCCTCTCGGCGTGTTCTGATCCATTGCCCGTCAGGGAGCGCGCATCCGCGCGCCCTGACAAGCATCAAAAGCTCATACGCCTATGCAGGCTTGATCAGGACGTGCTTCTTCTTGCCGAAGGACAGCTTGACCACGCCTTCCGGCGTCAGATTCGCCACTGACAGTGCCATCTTCTCGTCGGTGACGGGCGCGTCGTTGACGCGCAGCCCGCCGCCCTTGATCTGGCGCCGCGCCTCGCCATTGGAGGCAACCAAGCCCGCCTTGACGAAGGCGTTGAGCACACCCAGGCCGGCGTCGAGTTCGCCGCGCGGAATTTCCACCGTCGGCAGGCTCTCGGCGAGCGCGCCTTCCTCGAAGGTGCGGCGCGCGGTTTCGGCGGCTTCGTTCGCGGCGTCGCGGCCGTGCAGCAGCGCGGTCGCCTCGGTGGCGAGCACCTTCTTGGCCTCGTTGATCTCCGAGCCGCCGAGCGCTTCGAGCTTCTTGATCTCAGCTAGCGGCAGCGTCGTGAACAGTTTCAGGAACTTGCCGACGTCGGCGTCCTCGGTGTTGCGCCAGTACTGCCAGAAGTCATAGGGCGAGAACTGGTCGGCGTTGAGCCAGACCGCACCTTGCGCGGTCTTGCCCATCTTGGCGCCCGATGCGGTCGTCAGCAGCGGCGTCGTCAGCGCGAACAGCTGATGGGTGCCCATGCGGCGGCCGAGATCGACGCCCATGATGATGTTGCCCCACTGATCGGAGCCGCCCATCTGCAATTTGCAGCCGGTGCGCTTGGCGAGCTCGACGAAGTCGTAGGCCTGGCAGACCATGTAGTTGAACTCGATGAAGCTCATCTCCTGCTCGCGCTCGAGGCGCAGGCGCACGGAGTCCATGGTCAGCATGCGGTTGACCGAGAAGTGCCGGCCGACGTCGCGCAGCATCTCGATCCAGTTCAGCTTGGTCAGCCACTCCGCGTTGTCGAGCATGATGGCGTCGCTCTTGCCGTCGCCATAGCGGAGCACCTTTGCGAACACGCCGCGGATCGATTCCTTGTTGGCCTCGATCTCGGCGACGGTGCGCATCGCGCGCGTCTCGTCCTTGCCGGAGGGATCGCCGACCATGGTGGTGCCACCGCCCATCAGGGTGATCGGCTTGTTGCCGGACTGCTGCAGCCAGTGCAGCATCATCATGGTCAGGTAGTTGCCGATATGCAGCGAGCGGGCGGTGCAATCGTAGCCGACATAGGCGGTGGCCTCGCCCTTGGCGGCGAGGGCGTCCAGCCCCTCGAAATCGGAGCATTGGTGGATGAATCCACGTTCCTGCAGGGTGTTGAGGAAATCCGATTTAAAAGCAGTCATCTGTCGGCGTGCCTGACAATTCTTGGTTTACTGTTTCGGGAGCAATTTAAGGGTCTTCCGTGGGAACTCGGTTGCTGCCCGCCACTTGGCGCTGTGGCATTATAAGATGTGTCCCTCTGGCACAAGATCGGCATGCCGGAGGGGGTCTGTTGAGGACGCTGATCCATGATGTTGACGGCACTCGGTTTGATGAGCGGCACCTCGCTGGACGGGGTCGATGTCGCGCTGATCGAAACCGACGGAAAGCAGGTGAAGGCGTTCGGGCCGTCCGGCTACCGGCCCTATAGCCCGGCCGAGCGCAACCTGCTGCGCCAGGCGCTCTCCGAGGCGGTGCACCTGCAGCAGCGCTATGCCCGGCCGGGAATCCTGGCCGAGGCCGAGCGCGCGGTGACACTGGCGCATGCCGAGGCGGTGGCCGCCTTCGTCGCCCAGAACCGGATGCGGCCGGAGGACATCGACATCGTCGGTTTCCACGGCCAGACCGTGCTGCACCGCCCCGAGAAGCGGCTGACGGTGCAGATCGGCGATGCGCCGGCGCTGGCCAGGGCGATCCATATTCCTGTCATGCACGACTTCCGCGCCGCGGACGTCGAGGCCGGCGGGCAGGGCGCGCCGCTCGTACCGGTCTACCACCGGGCGCTGGCCAATTCGCTGGAGCGCGAGGGGCCGATCGTCGTGGTCAATATCGGCGGCGTCTCCAACATCACCTATATCGACGGCAACGACACGCTGATCGCCTGCGACACCGGACCGGGCAATGCGCTGCTCGACGACTTCATGTACCGCACCATGAACCAGGCCTTCGACGCCGAAGGCAAGTTCGCGGCGCTCGGCAAGGCGGATGAAGCCTGGATCGCCCGTGCGCTGGAATTGCCGTTCTTCGCAAGCCCGCCGCCGAAATCACTCGACCGCAATGACTTTGCAGCACTCAAGCTTGGCGACGTGCCGCCGGCCGACGGCGCGGCGACGCTCACAGCCTTCACCGCTGCCGCGATTGCCCGAATCATCCCGCTGCTGCCGCGCCGGCCGCGCAGCTGGATCGTCTGCGGCGGCGGCGCCCGCAACCTCACCATGCTGCGGATGCTGCGGGACCGTGTGGGATCGGCCACCGTCGAGGCCGCCGAGACCCTCGGCTGGGCCTCCGACGCCATCGAGGCGCAGGCCTTCGGTTTCCTTGCCGCGCGCGGCCTGAAGGGTCTGCCGCTGTCCTATCCGGCGACTACGGGCGTGCCGATGCCGATGACGGGCGGGGTGATCGCGCGGCCCTGAGGCGGGGCGGTTAATGCAGTTGCATTGAACTTGACGAGTGCATGCAAATGCATGTATCTTCGATGCAGTTGCATCTAACCGCCGGGATCATTGCCATGACGACTTCGCTCAAACTCATCAGCCACAAGCTTTGTCCCTACGTACAGCGCGCCGTGATCGCGCTGAAGGAGAAGGGCGTGCCGTTCGAGCGGATCGACATCGATCTCGCCAACAAGCCGGACTGGTTCTTGAAGCTCTCGCCGCTCGGCAAGGTGCCGGTGCTGGTGGTGACGACGGAGAAGGGCGAGGTCGCGCTGTTCGAGAGCAACGTGATCTGCGAGTACATCGAGGAGACGCAAGCAGGCCTCAAGCTGCATCCGTCGGATGCCTTGAAACGCGCCGAGCATCGCGCCTGGATGGAGTTTGGCTCGGCGATCCTCGGCGATGTCTGGGGACTGGAGACGACGACGGATCCGGCGACGTTCGACGGCAAGCGCCAGGCGCTTGCGGCGAAATTCGCGCGTGTCGAAGCGGCGCTCGGTGCAGGGCCGTATTTTGCAGGCGAGACGTTCAGCCTCGTCGATGCGGTGTTCGCGCCGATCTTCCGCTATTTCGACCTGTTCGACGAGTTGACTGAGCACGGCATCTTCCGCGATGTGCCGAAGGTGCGGGCGTGGCGCGCCGAGCTCGCGAAGCGGCCGAGTGTGCGCACCGCGGTCGGGGCGGACTATCCGCAATTGCTGCGCGCCTTCCTCGTTCGCCACGACGCCCATCTGCTCAAGCTTGCGGCCTGAGCGCACGCCGATGTCGCCCCCTGTGGCCTGGCTGATGCTGGTGATCGCTGGCGCGCTCGATGTCGGCTGGGCGATCTCGATGAAATACGCGGAGGGCTACACGCGCGTGGGCTGGAGCATCGTCTCGCTGATGCTGCTCGCCGCCTTCGTTTTCCTGCTGGGCCGGGCCTTGAAGGTGCTCGAGATCGGCGTCGCCTATTCGGTGTGGACCGGCATTGGCGCTGCCGGCACCTTCGTCATGGGCGTCGTGCTGTTCGGCGAGACCTTGAGCGCGATGAAGCTAGCGGGCATCGCGCTCGTCTTGATGGGGATCGTCGCGCTGAAGCTGGCTTGAACTCGTAGCCCGGGTGGAGCGAATCGCAATCCGGGGTCACGCCACAAGCGACAGGGGTCCCGGATTTCGCTTCGCTCCATCCGGGCTACAAAGCTGCGGACGTTAGCGCACGTTCGCGAGGCGCATGTCGAGATACGCGGTGATGGTTTCCATCAGCGGCTCGAGCTTGGCGTCGAAGAAGTGGTTGGCGCCGGGGATGATCTGCTGGTCGATCACGATGCCCTTCTGCGTCTTCAGCTTCTCGACCAGCGTGTTGACGTCCTTGGGCGGCACCACCGCGTCCTTCTCACCATGCACGATCAGGCCCGAGGAGGGGCAGGGCGCAAGGAACGAGAAGTCATAGAGATTGGCCGGCGGCGCGATCGAGATGAAGCCTTCGACCTCGGGGCGGCGCATCAGGAGCTGCATGCCGATCCAGGCACCGAAGGAGAAGCCGGCGACCCAGCAGGCGCGCGCTTCGGGATTGATGGTCTGCGCCCAGTCGAGCGCGGCCGCCGCATCCGACAATTCACCGGTGCCGTGGTCGAACGAGCCCTGGCTGCGGCCGACGCCGCGGAAATTGAAGCGCAGCACCGAGAAGCCACGATGCGCAAACGCGTAGTAGCACTGGTACACGATCTGATGGTTCATCGTGCCGTGAAACTGCGGATGCGGATGCAGGATCATCGCGATCGGCGCGTTCTTCTGCTTGGCCGGGTGATAGCGGCCTTCGAGGCGGCCAGCGGGGCCGGCGAAAATGACTTCAGGCATCGATGATCTCTTGATTGATGTGCTGGAACGAGGATCCTCGGCAATCAACCGATTGTGGCTTCATCGGCGGATGCCGATGAAGCGCGAATGAAGGGTGAGAAGGCGTGCGCCTCGCGGTGATGCGCAAACGGCGCGCGGTGACTTGACGGCCGCGTTCTAGCATGGGCGCAGGGGCAAAAAGCAAGCATCTTGAACATCGGCCAATGGGCTCAAGACGTTAGCGTGTCATGGGCCTGTCACCGGAATGCGCGGGGCCGGAATCAGGTTGCCAAGGGCGCGGAGGCGGCCCATGTCGGGCGGGAGGCGCGCCTCTACGAACGTAAGGTAATATATTACTCTATGCCGACCCGTGTATATCTCGACTGGAACGCGACGACGCCGCTTCGCCCCGAGGCGCGCGCCGCGATGCTCGCGGCCTGGGAGCTGATTGGTAATCCCTCCTCGGTCCATGCCGAGGGACGCGAGGCGCGGCGGCTGGTCGAGGACGCCCGTGCCGCGCTCGCGGCTGCGGTCGGTGGGTTGCCGCGCAATGTCGTCTTCACCTCCGCTGGAACCGAGGCCAATGCGCTGGCGCTGTCGCCCGGACTGCGGGGGCCGGCCGGCGGTCCCGTGGAGCGGCTGCTGGTCTCGGCAGTGGAGCACGCCTCGGTGCTGTCAGGCGGCCGGTTCCCGGCGGAGAAGATCGGCCATATCGGGGTGACGCGCGCCGGCGTGGTCGATCTCGACCATCTGAAGACGCAGCTGATGGATGGTCCGTCGGCGCTGGTCTCGATCATGGCGGCCAACAACGAGACCGGCGCGCTCCAGCCGGTCGCGGAGGCCGCACAGATCGTCCATGAGGCCGGCGGCCTCCTGCACATCGACGCGATTCAGGCTCTTGGCAAAATGCCTTTTAATATTAACGCGATAGGCGCGGACCTTGCGACCTTTTCTGCACACAAGATCGGCGGCCCCAAGGGCGTCGGCGCGCTGGTCGTGGCGGAGGGGATTGCCGGGCTTGAGCCCGTACTCCGGGGCGGCGGACAGGAACTCAGCCGTCGCGCCGGAACCGAGAATGTGGCGGGAATCGCCGGCTTTGGCGCCGCGGTGAAGGCCGCGCTTCAGGCTCTGCCGGAGGATGCGGAACGCATGGCAACCCTAAGAGATCGCTTGGAAAATGGCATCCGGACGATCGCCGGGGCGACGATCTTCTCGGATGACGTGGCGCGGTTATCCAATACCACTCTGTTCACGGCGCGCGGCCTCAAGGCGGAAACTGCCGTGATCGGCTTTGACCTCGAAGGGGTCGCAGTGTCCTCCGGTTCAGCGTGTTCTTCCGGCAAGGTCCAGCCGTCCCATGTGCTGTCGGCCATGGGGTACGACCCCGCGGTGGCGCAGGGAGCAGTGCGCCTCAGTCTGGGCTGGTCCACGGAACCTGAAGACATCAATAAGGCGTTAGAGGCTTGGCGAAAGCTCGGTAATACCCTACTTAGAGGCTAAGCGACGAAACACGGCTCGAACGGTTCTAAGCCCGTGCTTTCTGCCAAAAAACATCGTAATACTCGTCCGAGTTTGATCCACCGCGGTCCTTGAAACCGCGAGCGGAGGATGGAATGCCAGCCGTACAAGAGACGGTCGAGCGCGTGAAGCGCATCGACGTCGACCAATATCGTTATGGGTTTGAGACCCTGATCGACTCCGAGAAGGCCCCCAAGGGGCTGTCGGAAGAGATCGTAAAATTCATCTCACAGAAGAAGAACGAACCCGCCTGGATGCTCCAGTGGCGGCTCGAGGCGTATCGGCGTTGGCTCACCATGACCGAGCCGACCTGGGCGCGCGTCGACTATCCCAAGATCGACTTCCAGGATCTTTATTACTACGCGGCGCCGAAGCCGAAGAAGTCGGTCTCCTCGCTCGACGAGATCGATCCGGAGATCCTGAAGACCTACGAGAAGCTCGGCATCCCCTTGCGGGAAGTCGCCATGCTCGAAGGCGTCGAGCCCAAGGTGGGCGAGGAAGATCCGGCGCGCCGCAAGATCGCGGTCGATGCCGTGTTCGATTCGGTCTCGGTTGCGACCACGTTCAAGGCCGAGCTGAAGAAGGCCGGCGTGATCTTCATGCCGATCTCGGAGGCGATCCGCGAGCACCCTGAGCTGGTGCAGAAATATCTGGGCTCGGTGGTTCCGACCTCGGACAATTTCTATGCGACGCTGAACTCGGCGGTGTTCTCCGACGGCTCGTTCGTCTACGTGCCGCCGGGCGTGCGCTGCCCGATGGAGCTGTCGACCTATTTCCGCATCAACGAGCGCAACACCGGCCAGTTCGAGCGCACGCTGATCATCGCCGACAAGGGCTCCTACGTCTCCTATCTCGAAGGCTGCACCGCGCCGCAGCGCGACGAGAACCAGCTGCACGCCGCCGTGGTCGAGCTCGTCGCGCTCGACGATGCCGAGATCAAGTACTCGACAGTGCAGAACTGGTACCCCGGCAATTCGGAAGGCAAGGGCGGCATCTACAATTTCGTCACCAAGCGTGGCGACTGCCGTGGCGCCAACTCCAAGATCTCCTGGACCCAGGTCGAGACCGGTTCGGCGATCACCTGGAAATATCCGAGCTGCATCCTCCGCGGCGACAATTCGCGTGGCGAGTTCTACTCGATCGCGATCTCGAACGGCTTCCAGCAGGTCGATAGCGGCACCAAGATGATCCATCTCGGCAAGAACACGTCGAGCCGCATCATCTCCAAGGGCATCGCCGCCGGAAAGTCGCAGAACACCTATCGCGGTCTCGTCACCGCGCACCGGAAAGCGACCGGCGCGCGCAACTTCACGGCCTGCGACTCGCTGCTGATCGGCGACAAATGCGGCGCGCACACCGTGCCGTACATCGAGGCCAAGAACTCCTCGGCGACGTTCGAGCACGAAGCGACGACCTCGAAGATCTCCGAGGACGTGCTGTTCTACTGCATCCAGCGCGGCCTTTCGCAGGAGGAGGCGGTCGGCCTCGTCGTCAACGGCTTCGTCAAGGACGTGCTGCAGCAGCTGCCGATGGAATTCGCGGTGGAAGCGCAGAAGCTGATCTCGATCTCGCTTGAAGGGTCGGTCGGCTGATCGCTGGCCCTCGCGGCGCGCTCCGGCGCTCCAACATCAATTGAATAGACTGGATACCAAGATGGCTTTGCTTGAAGTGAAAGACCTGAAGGTTCGTGTCGAGGAGCGTGAGATCCTCCACGGGCTGACGCTGACCGTGAACGAGGGCGAGGTGCACGCGATCATGGGGCCGAACGGCTCCGGCAAGTCGACGCTCTCGCACGTCATCGCCGGCAAGCCCGGCTACGAGGTCACCGACGGCCAGATCCTGTTCAAGGGCGAGGACCTCCTCGAGATGGATCCGGACGAGCGCGCCGCCAAGGGCGTGTTCCTGGCGTTCCAGTATCCGGTCGAGATTCCCGGCGTCGCCACCATGACGTTCCTGCGCACCGCGCTGAACGCGCAGCGCAAGGCGCGCGGCGAGAGCGAATATTCGACCCCGGATTTCCTGAAGAAGGTGCGCGAAGTCTCGAAGTCGCTGAACATCCCGCAGGACATGCTCAAGCGTGGCGTGAACGTCGGCTTCTCCGGCGGCGAGAAGAAGCGCAACGAGGTGCTGCAGATGGCACTGTTCGAGCCCAGCCTGTGCATCCTCGACGAGATGGATTCCGGCCTCGACATCGACGCGCTGCGCATCGCGGCGGACGGCGTCAACGCGCTGCGCTCGCCGGGGCGTGCGATGGTCGTCATCACCCACTATCAGCGGCTGCTGAACTACATCGTGCCCGATTTCGTGCACGTGATGTCGAAGGGCCGTGTCGTGAAGAGCGGCGGCAAGGATCTGGCGCTGGAGCTGGAAGCGTCCGGCTACGCCCAGTTCGAGGATGCCGCGTAAGGAATTTTGCGATGAACGTTGCTGTGGCAAAGACCGGGAACGGCCGCGCGGTGAGCGATCTCTTCGCCAGCGCCGAAGGCCGCCTGCCGGGTTCGCCGTCCGTGATCGCGGTGCGCCGCGAGGCGTTCGAGACCTATGAGCGTCTCGGCCTGCCGCACCGCCGGATCGAGGAATGGAAATACACCGATCTCCGCGCGCTGGTCGGCGAGGTGCTGCCGCTGGCGGCCAGTCCCGATGCCGCCGCGCTGAAGCGCGCCGCGGAGGCGGTCAAGGCGCATGCGATCGCGGACGCCCGCAAGCTGGTGCTGGTCGACGGCGTGTTCGCGGCCGATCTGTCTGACCTGAAGGCGCTCGCGTCCGAGATCAGCGTCAAGACGCTGCGTGAGGTCCTGGCGAACGAAGCCAATCCCGCCGCCGGCGATCTCCTCCAGACTGCGTCGACCGATGCGGTCATCTCGCTCAATGCGGCCATGGCGACGGACGGCGTCGTGGTCTCGGTGGCTGACGGCACCCATTTGTCTGCGCCGATCCAGGTCATTCATGTCGCGACCGCGGCGGGTGCGTCCGCGTTCACCCGCTCGCATCTGCGGATTGGCAAAGGCGTGCGCGCCACTGTCGTAGAGAGCTTCGTCGCAGCCGGAAAGGCCGGCGGCTACCAGGTCAACGATGCGGTGATCCTCTGGGTCGGCGACGACGCCGACATCGCGCATATCCGCCTGATGGACGATGCGCCCGATGCGGTGAACGTCTCGTCGCACTTCGTCACTGTCGGCGCCAATGTGAAGTTGAACTTCTTCAACATGACGACCGGCGCGGCGGTCAGCCGCCTGCAGGGCTTCATTACGTTCTCGGGCGAGGGCAGCGAGCTCTCGGCCAATGGCGTGAACCTGCTGCAGAAGACGGAGCATGGCGACACCACGCTGGTGGTCGACCATGCGGTGCCGAACTGCGTCAGCCGCGAGACCTTCCGCGCCGTGATCGACGATCGCGCCCATTCGGTGTTCCAGGGCCGCATCATCGTCCGTCCCGACGCGCAGAAGACCGACGGCAAGATGATGACCCGTGCGCTTCTGCTCTCGGACGAGGCCGAGGCGGACAACAAGCCCGAGCTGGAAATCTTTGCCGACGACGTCTCCTGCGGCCACGGTGCCACCGCCGGCGCGCTGGACGACAGCCTCTTGTTCTATCTGAAGGCGCGCGGCCTGCCGGAGAAGCAGGCCCAGGCGCTGCTGATCCAGGCCTTCGTCGGCGAGGCCATCGAGCAGATCGCCGATGACGGTCTGCGCGAGCACGTGATCGGCATCGCCGAGCGCTGGCTGGAGCGGCGGTCATGAGCACGCATCCGGCGGTCAAGAACGGCGCCTATGACGTCGCGCGCGTGCGCCAGGACTTTCCGGCGCTCGCGATGCAAGTTTACGGCAAGCCGCTCGTCTATCTCGACAACGCTGCCTCTGCGCAGAAGCCGCAGTCTGTGCTCGATCGCATGACGCAGGCCTATACGAGCGAATACGCCAACGTGCATCGCGGCCTGCACTACCTCGCCAATGCCGCAACGGAAGCCTATGAGGGCGGCCGCGCCAAGGTCGCGCAGTTCATCAATGCGTCGCGCACCGAGGAAGTGATTTTTACCCGCAACGCGACTGAGGCGATCAATCTGGTCGCCTCGTCCTGGGGCGGTCCGAACATCGGTGACGGCGACGAGATCGTCATCTCGATCATGGAGCACCATTCCAACATCGTGCCGTGGCACTTCCTCAGGGAACGCCAGGGCGCCGTGATCAAGTGGGCGCCGGTCGACGACGAGGGTAATTTCCTCATCGACGAGTTCGAGAAGCTGCTGACGTCGAAGACCAAGCTGGTTGCGATCACGCAGATGTCGAATGCGCTCGGCACCATCGTGCCGGTCAAGGACGTCGTCAGAATCGCCCATGCCCGCGGCATTCCCGTGCTGGTCGACGGCAGCCAGGGCGCGGTGCATATTCCGGTCGACGTCCAGGACATCGGCTGCGATTTTTACGTCTTCACCGGTCACAAGGTCTATGGTCCGACCGGCATCGGCGTGCTCTGGGCCAAGTACGATCACCTGGTCGCAATGCGTCCCTTCAACGGTGGCGGCGAGATGATCCGCGAAGTGTCGCGCGAGGTCGTCACCTATGGCGATCCGCCGCACAAGTTCGAGGCCGGTACGCCCGCGATCGTCGAGGCCGTCGGCCTTGGTGCGGCCATCGACTACGTCAATTCGATCGGCAAGGAGCGCATCGCCGCGCACGAGCACGATCTCGTCACCTACGCCCAGGATCGCTTGCGCGAGATCAACTCGCTGCGGCTGATCGGCACGGCGCGCGGCAAGGGCCCGGTGATCTCGTTCGAGCTCAAGGGTGCCCATGCCCACGACGTCGCGACCGTGATCGACCGCCAGGGCATCGCGGTGCGCGCCGGCACCCATTGCGTCATGCCGCTTTTAGAGCGGTTCAACGTCACGGCCACATGCCGGGCCTCGTTCGGCATGTATAATACGCGGGAAGAAGTCGATCATCTGGCACAGGCGCTGCTGAAGGCGCGGGATTTGTTCGCATGAGTGACACGGCCGAAATCAAAGCCAATCCGATGGAGACCCATTCGGCTCTGCCGCCGGAGGAGACCGAGCGGTTGACCCGCGAGATCATTGCCGGGCTCAAGACCGTGTTCGACCCGGAAATCCCCGCCGACATCTACGAGCTTGGCCTGATCTACAAGGTCGAGATCAAGGACGACCGCTCCGTCGACGTGCAGATGACGCTGACGACGCCGAACTGTCCGGCCGCCGGCGAGCTGCCGACCATGGTCGAGAACGCGGTCGCCAGCGTCCCCGGCGTCGGCGTCGTGGACGTCAAGGTCGTCTGGGAGCCGCCGTGGTCGCCCGAGCGCATGAGCGACGAGGCTCGCCTCGTGCTCAACATGTGGTGACGGTCTCAACGCGCATTGAATTCGTTCTGCAACGGACCACATAAATAACATGACCCAGGCAACACCAGCATCCTCACCAAAACCCCGGCGGCCGCGCCCGCAGGTGATGCGGCTGACGGATGCCGCTGCCCAGCGCATCACCGAGCTGACCCAGCGCGCCGATTCCGAGATCGTGGGCCTGCGCGTCGGCGTGAAGAACGGCGGTTGCGCCGGTCAGTCCTACACGGTCGAATACGCCCACGAGATCCGCCCGACCGACGAGGTCGTCGAGGACAAGGGCGTCAAGATCCTGGTCGATCCCAAGGCCGTGCTGTTCCTGCTCGGCACCGAGATGGACTACAAGGCCGACAAGATGCAGGCCCAGTTCGTCTTCAACAACCCCAACCAGGTCTCCGCCTGCGGCTGCGGCGAGTCGGTCGAGCTGCGGCCGGCGAAGATCGACGGGTAAGCCCGGCTCTTTCCAATCACACCGCTGTCGTCCCGGCGCAGGCCGGGACCCATACCGCGTGATGCCTCGATCATGGGAGGTATCCGTACCGCGTGGCGCAACTTCTGATCTTCGCTAAACTCCCACCTGGGGGTACGGGTCCCGGCCTGCGCCGGGACGACCCTGCGGAGAGACTTCGGCCATGGACCGCGAATTCCTGATCGACCTGTTCGCCGATTTCGGTCCCGTCACCATCCGAAAGATGTTCTCCGGCTACGGCATCTCCGCCGACGGCACCAACTTTGCCCTGTCGCTGCGCGCCGGCCTGTTCTTCCGCGCCGACGAGGTGACCATCCCGGATTTTGAAGCCGAAGGTTCAAAACCGTTCCAGTACGCGACCCGCGCCAAGACCGTGGTGGTCAACTCCTACTGGGAGTTGCCGGCACGCCTGTTCGACGATTCCGCAGAGCTGGCGCAATGGGCTAGGGCGGCGCTCGCCGCCGCCCAGCGCGCCAAGGTGAAGAAGCGCCCGAAGGGGAAGAAGGCGGCGAGCAAGCCTGCGAAGAAGGCGGCGCCGAAGAAGGCTGCAGCCAAGAAGCGGTCGGCCCACAAGGCAGCCAAGAAGACGGTGCGGTAGGGTGAGCAAAGCGGAGTGTGCCCACGATTAGGATTGTCATCGCGAGAAGTCGTGGGCACGGCGCGATGCGCCTTTGCCCACCCTACGGGACCTGAGAATTAGTCCGCGGCCTTTGTCAGGCCGACCCTCATGTCCTTGGCCGTGAAGACGCAGACGCCGTCCGCAAGCACGCGGCCGTCGGCGATCCCGAGCACCAGTTTGCCGCGCCGGACCATGCGCATCGCGACTTCGTAGCGCACGCTCTTTGTGTCGGGCGTGATCGTGCCCGTGCACTCCACGTCGCCGACGCCGATGGCGCGGCCCTTGCCCGGCCAGCCGAGCCAATAGCCGACCATCTGCCACATGGCGTCGAGGCCCAGAGAAGGCGGCATCATCGCGTCACCGCGAAAATGGCAATCGAAGAACCAGTGGCCTGGCGTGATCCCAGTTCGCCGACGATATGGCCCTTGCCGAATTCGCCGCCGTCGAGGCTGATCTCGGTGATGCGGTCCATCATCAGCATCGGCGGGGCCGGCAATTGCGCATTGCCCGGGCCGAAGTAGCCGCCTTCGCTCGATCTCAGCAGCTCGTCTCTGGTGTACGACGGTTGCGGCGTATGGAAGTCATGGGGATTGGGCACGGCGACAAGTCCTCGCGGGCGGGTGCGGGGGGCCGAAATTGCAGCCTCAGAAGTTGTTCGCCCTGGAAGAATGTCAAGCGGCGGCGCCGTAGGGTGGGCAAAGGGAAGCGTGCCCACCAACGGACATCGCTCCATCGGAGGCATTGCTGGTGGGCACGGCGCTGCGCGCCTTTGCCCACCCTACGGCAGTTGCTGAAAACCTATGCCACCCGGCTGTGGCTCTCGACCGCGAATTCCGGATCGGCTTCGCAGATCACGCGGTTGCGGCCGTTGCGCTTGGCGGCGTAGAGGCAGGCGTCCGCACGCTCGATCAGCGCGTCGGTGTCGTCGCCCTGCTTGAGCATGGAAACGCCGACGGAGATGGTGACGCGGCCGAGAATCTCGCCGGTCGATTTCTTCTTCAATTCCTTCGCCATCACCGCGCGGCGGATGTGATCGGCGACGGTGAGGGCCTGGCGCAGCGCGGTGTTGGGCAGCACCACCGCGAATTCCTCGCCGCCGTAACGGGCGGTGATGTCCTGGCCCTTGATGGTCTGCTTCAGCGACAGGCCGACGAGCCGCAGCACCTGGTCGCCGGTGAGATGGCCGTAGGAATCGTTGAACGACTTGAAGTGATCGATGTCGAACAACAGCAGCGACAGCGGTTCGCCCGAGGCGAGCGCACTCTGTACCGCCATGCCGATCATGCGGTCGAAATATTTGCGGTTGCCGAGGCCCGTGAGCGGGTCGGTCAGGCTTTCGGCGCGGATCGCCTCGAGGCTCTGCTGGAGATTGCTGATCTCGTTCTTCGACAGCGTCAGCCGGTCTTCGAGCGCCTTGTTGGTCTCGCGCATCTCACTGGTCGAACGTATCAGCGTCTCGACGATCGCCTTGATCTGCTCGCGGCTCTTGGCCGACGACAGCTTCTCGGATGCGCCCGACAGGCTGGCATCGTAGGAGCCGGTCATCCCGAGCGCATCGCTGAGCACCCGCATCACGTCGTCGATCTCGCCGATGACGCGCGCGCCGACCTTGTCGATGCGGTCGGTGGTCTTGATGTGGGAGAGGTAGGTCTCGTAGATCTGCTCGAGATCGGCTTCGGTCAGCTTGCCGTGGCGCGCCAGCGTCTCGTTGACGATCTTGTTGAGCGGCGCGTTGTAGCCGGTGGCGTAGACGTACCAGATCTCATAATTGCGGGGGATTGCGGTTTGGCGGAGCGAGCGGATCTGGCCGAGCGCCACTTCGGCGAACGCCATCGTGCGTTCGTGTTCGTCGAGAACCTTGACCACGGAACATACCCCACAGCGGTCGGTGCGCCATCGACCGCAGCAATGCTTAAATTATGTTCGTAGGCTAACGGACGATTGTGAACGCCCCGTAAATATACGTTCACGAATGCGTCTGAAAAATTGTGCGGCAGTCTGTCTCAACCAGCCGGAAGCGCGTCGCGCTTCAGGCGCCTGCGGGGGAGCGAACCGGCCGCAACAGGAACGCCGGCAGGTGCGAGTGATCGCCCGGCTCGGTGTCGACCTCGCGCTGGCGGCGCGGCTCGGGACGGCCGATCGACGGCACATGCGAATTGTTGGCCTGCGCCCGCGCACCATGACGCGGTTCGGATGATGGCCTGGCTTCGCGCGGAGGCCTTGCCTCGCGTGCAGGCCTCGCCTCGGCGGCGGGCCGTGCTTCCGCCGAGTGCCTTGCCTCGCCACGCGCTTCGCGCGGCTCGTGGCTGCGCTCACGATCGCGGCCGCCGCGTTGCGGCTTGCCGCGTCCGCCACGCGAACGCTCACGGCCGCGCTGCTCGCGCGGACGATCGGCCGCATCGCCGGCTTCTGCGTGCACTTCGTAATCGCCTTCGGCGCGCGGAATGCTCTGGCCGATCAGCTTCTCGATCGCCACCATCGACTTCTGGTCGAGCGGCGTCACGATCGAGATCGCGGTGCCGGTGCGGCCAGCGCGGCCGGTGCGGCCGATGCGGTGGACATAGTCGTCGGCGTGGTGGGGAACGTCGAAATTGAAGACGTGGCTGACCTCGGGAATGTCGAGGCCGCGGGCGGCGACGTCGGAGGCGACGAGGAGCGGCAGCTCGCCCTTGCGGAACTGGTCGAGCGCGGCCATGCGGGCCGGCTGGTCCATGTCGCCATGCAGCGCGCCGACGCTGAAGCCGTGCTTCTGGAGCGATTTGTGAACGATCGCGACCTCGCGCTTGCGATTGCAGAAGATGATCGCGTTCTTGAGATCCTTGGCCTCGCGCAGCAGGCGGCGAAGCAATTCGCGCTTCTCATGCGCTTCGCGTCCGGCGGGCACCTGGGCCTGGGTCACGGTGACGGCGGTGGTGGCGGGCCGGGAGACTTCGACCTTCTGCGGATTGTGCAGGAAGGCCTCGGTGATGCGCCGGATTTCCGGCGGCATGGTCGCAGTGAAGAACAAGGTCTGCCGGGTGAAGGGGA
Organism: Bradyrhizobium sp. CB1717; assembly: GCF_029714325.1. Taxonomy (NCBI): domain Bacteria; kingdom Pseudomonadati; phylum Pseudomonadota; class Alphaproteobacteria; order Hyphomicrobiales; family Nitrobacteraceae; genus Bradyrhizobium; species Bradyrhizobium sp. CB1717. The sequence goes on along the minus strand of NZ_CP121666.1, from coordinate 5,296,868 downwards.
CGAGCTTGCAGATGCGCTCGATGTCGGGAATGAAGCCCATGTCCAGCATGCGGTCGGCTTCGTCGATGACGAGCAGCTCGACGCCGGTGAGCAGGAGACCGCCGCGCTCGGTATGGTCGAGCAGGCGGCCCGGGGTTGCGATCAGCACGTCGACGCCGCGCATCAGCTTGGCATCCTGGTCGCCGAAGGAGACGCCGCCGATCAGGAGGGCGACGTTGAGCTTCTGGCCGGCGCCGTAGCGGTCGAAGTTTTCCTTCACCTGCGCCGCGAGCTCGCGGGTCGGCTCGAGGATCAGCGTGCGCGGCATCCGCGCCCGGGCTCTGCCCTTCTCGAGGATGGTGAGCATCGGCAGCACGAAGGCCGCGGTCTTGCCGGTGCCGGTCTGGGCGATGCCGAGCACGTCCTTGCGCGCGAGGACGTGGGGGATCGCCTGTTCCTGAATGGGGGTGGGGTTGGTGTAACCGGTGGCCGCCACTGCGGCGAGGACTTTTTCGGACAGTCCGAGATCTGAAAAGGACATTGAGCCTCTGGTCGAAACCGCCGTTCGGAATCGAGGGTAATAAGGCTGGTCGCGTTCCACCCCGAAACGGCGCGCTCTCAAAGAAGCTGGGGGTGCTGACTCACGCGAACAAAGCGCAAGGCCCAGGAATCGCTCTTCGATCTGAGCCGCGTCGCCCCGGAACATAGGCGGGAATTGGCCAAAGTCAATGGAGCAGGCGCGGGAAGGCCCTAAAAACCCTGAGGTTTTTACCAAATCCCGGGCCTGGCTGGGGTTTTCCGCCTCGATCCTGGGCCGGGCGGCGGTCACCGGGAGGACCGGCTAATGCCCTTCGGAACCCTGGGCCCGGAAGTCGCCAGGGGCCATGCCGTAGGCGGCGTTGAAGACCCGGTAATAGGTCGCCAGGCTCTCGAAGCCGCAGGACGTCGCGATGTCGGCGATCAGCCGGTCCGGCGCCTCGCGCATCAGGCGGCGGCTCTGCTTGAGGCGCTCGTCGGTCACGGTCTGCGAAAAGCTCCTCTCGGCGGCCTCGAACAGCATATGCAGGTGCCGGACGGACACACCGAGCAGATCGGCGACCTTTACCGGCGCGAGGTTCGGGTCTTGCAGGTGGCGCGCGATCAGGCGCCGTGCCTGCGACAGGCGGGCTGTCCGCAGGGCAGCCTGTCCGAGCCGGCTACCCGGCCGCACGATTCCGCGCTCGATCAGTGCCAGATGCGCCAGAGCCTGCACCAGGCAGGCCTGAGCCAAGGAGGAGGCCTGGGCGCCGTTGGCCCCGTCGTCAGCTGCGGCGACCTCATCGAGATCGGCAAAGCAGGCCCCGAGCAGGGGTGCCAGGCCGGGATCGTTGAACGTGCGAGCCGACAGCTCGCGCATCCGCTTGTCCTGCGCCGGGATTTTGCTCACAGGGATCTTCAGGATCCGCAGATGGAAGCCGCCGTCCCCGAGCGGGACGGTGCGATAGGGCAGGTCGGTATGGCTGGTGGCGAAGCTGCCATTGGCGATCGAAAAATCGCTGCCGCGCATGCCGCCGAACCAGCCGCCGCTGCCGAGCTGCTGGTAGACGCAGATGCTGTCGCTGGGCGCGTGGGCGATGTCGGAGGCGCTGCGCTCGACCGTGTAGTGCGAGGCCTTCAGCTCGACGAGGCCGGCGCCGCCGAGCTGGCGCAGCGAGAATTCGCCGTAGAAGTCCGCGCGTCGCTCGCGCTCCAGTTCGGCGGTGACGCCGAACAGGCCCTTGGACCGGACTTCGCGCCAATAGTCGAAGCGGTCATGCGGCTCGACCTCGTCGGTACACCAGCGATACACGGCAGTCCCTCGCGCCCGGTGCGATGGCCCGGGAAAACTAAGAAGAAGCAGATTCCGAGGGAATCTGCCATAGGCCAGACGATGGAACCGAAGAGGCGCTGTTGAACCGTCGCTGCGGCTGGGCCGACTATCACATCAACGGCAGGGGTTCCGACCAGCGAGGCCGTTCTATAACGGGATGTTAGCGATGACGCGTCGGCTTTTCAGAATTCTGGCGGCCCTCGGCCTCGCGGCTGGCCTTTGCGGCATCGCGCTGCCAGCTCACGCCGCGAAGCGCGTCGCGCTCGTCGTCGGCAACAACGATTACAAGAACGTGCCGAAGCTGCTCAAGGCGGTCAACGACGCCCGCACCATGGGCGACACGCTGAAGCAGCTCGGCTTCTCCGTGATGGTCGCCGAGAACCAGAGCCGCCAGCAATTCTCCGAGACGCTGCTCGCCTTCGACCGGACCGTCGAGCCCGGCGACACCGCGTTCTTCTTCTACGCCGGCCACGGTTTCGAGATCGCGGGCCAGAACTATCTGCTGCCGACCGACGTGCCGGCGGCGACGGAAGGACAGGAAGAGCTGGTGCGCGACGCCTCGATCCTGGCCGACCGTATCGTCGAGCGCCTCCAGAACAAGAAGGCACGGACCTCGATCCTGGTGTTCGACGCCTGCCGCAACAATCCGTTCGAACGATCAGGCACGCGCGCGGTTGCCGGCGGCGGCGGGCTCGCGCCGATGACGCAGCTGCCCGAAGGCGTGTTCTCTGTGTTCTCGGCAGGGCCCCGGCAGACCGCGCTCGATCGCCTGTCCAACGACGACGCCAATCCCAATTCGGTGTTCACGCGCACTTTCGCCAAGCAGCTGCTCGAACCCGGCGAGAACCTCGTGCAGGTGGCGCAGCGCACCCGCCGTCTCGTCAGCGAGATGGCCGACACCGTCAGGCACAAGCAGGTGCCGGTCTATTTCGACCAGATGGTCGATGACGTTTTCCTGAGCGGCATCGCCAAGGACGCGGCCGCCGCGCGCCCGGCCGACCCGCCGCCCCAGAAGGTGGCGGCGCTGCCGCCGGTGTCAGTGCCGCGCGTGAAGGAGGAAACCACCAACGCGCCGATCGCGAGCTTCTCGCGCCACAATGGCGGCTGGAGCGTGGTGTTCTCCTTCGCCGATCCGACGCTCGGTATTTCCTGGCGCATGGCAGGCAACAGCGATTTCCGCGAGACCGGCTTCATCGACACGCTCGATCCGCGCACGCGCAAGCGGATGCCGAACCCGTCGATCGAGCTGCCGCCTGATGCTGTGGCCGGCACCATCGAGGTCCGCTATGTCGATCAGGCCGGCGACATGCAGGGGCCGTTCCCGATCAGGTTCGATCCCGAGGCCGCGCTGATCCGCGACCAGCGCAAGATCCTCGACATGACTGCGACGAGCTGGCTGTCATTCCGCGAGTTCAACGGGCTATTGGTCTATTACACGCATCTCGTCTCGTATCGCTGCGCGATCCGCGAAGTGCGCATCGGTATCGACACCGCCGTGCCCAATCAGGTGCTGAAGATGCCGAATTGCGACATGCGCGATCCCAGCGCGATCAGCGCCGGCATGCCGCTCTACATGAAGCTCGCCCCGGCCACGCAGTTCGTCTCGGTGGAGCTGACCTATCGCGACGGCAGCGTCTCGGAGATCAAGAGTTTTCGCACCGCGAACCGCAGCAACAATTGAGCGATCCGGTGGGAGTGGGCGGGCGCGCCTCCGCTACGCTTGTCGCTTCCGGATGAAGCGCTTGATCGACTCAACGGCCTCCATCAACGGGGGCGTCAGCGAGAAGAACGCGCCCATGGCGATCGAGATGACGACGTGGCGGAGCAGGAGCTTCTCCTGCTCCTCGAACGGATAGCCGTTCTGGTTGATGGGCACCGTCGCAAGCGTGCCGGTCGGGCCCGGGTCGGGGGTCCGCGGCTTGCGTGGTGGGATCATGATCACGACGAAAAGTACGTTGATCAGGATCCAGACGCCGAGCAGTATGAGGATCGTCTGCACTGCAATTTCCTGAAGGCAAACCGAATTTTGCAGAAACGCTAACGGGCATTCGCAACCGCGGCAAATTAAACTTGCTTGCTGCACCGCACAGAAAACTTAAGTCGTAAATGAGGGCGGCCCTTGAACCCGGGTTCCTCCGTAAAAGTCCGGTGTTGTGTCGTCGGCGGCGGGCCGGCCGGCATGATGCTCGGCTATCTCCTCGGGCGTGCCGGCATCGACGTCGTGGTGCTGGAGAAGCACGCGGATTTCTTCCGCGACTTTCGCGGCGACACCGTGCATCCCTCGACGCTTCAGGTGATGGACGAGCTCGGCCTGATCGACGGCTTCCTGAAGCTGCCGCATCAACGCTTGCAGAAGATGGACGGACTGTTCGGCGGCACGCCGGTGCGGATCGCCGATCTCGGCCGGCTGCACACCAAGTACCCGTTCATCGCCTTCATGCCGCAATGGGACTTCCTGAATTTCCTGCGCGAAGAGGGCCGGCGCTTCGCCTCGCTCAAGGTCATGATGACCGAAGCCGTCGACCTGATCCGCCGCGGCGACACCATCGCCGGCGTGCGGGCGAAGACGCCGGACGGCATCATCGACATCGAGGCCGATCTCACCATCGCCTGCGACGGCCGGCATTCGACGGTGCGCGAGCGCGCCGGCCTCGAGGTCGAGGAGATCGGCGCGCCGATGGACGTGCTGTGGTTCCGCGCCGGCCGCAAGGCTGACGAGACCGAGAACCTGTTTGCGCGCATCGAGCCCGGCAAGATGATGATCACCTTCGATCGCGGCGACTACTGGCAATGCGCCTATGTCATCGCCAAGGGGCAGCACGATGCGGTGAAGGCGAGGGGATTGCAGGCGCTGCTCGACGACGTCGTGCGCATGGCACCGATCCTCAGGTCCGGCATTGCCGAGGTGAAGAGCTTTGACGACGTCAAGCTGCTCACAGTCGCGATCAACCGCCTCAAGCGCTGGACGCAGCCTGGCCTGCTTCTCATCGGCGATGCCGCGCATGCGATGTCGCCGGTCGGCGGCGTCGGCGTCAATCTCGCCGTGCAGGACGCGGTCGCAACTGCCAATCTGCTCGCGGACAAGCTCCAGCGCGGCTGCCCGACCGAGGATGAGCTCGACGCCGTGCGCCGCCGGCGCGAGTTTCCGGTGAGGATGACGCAACGCATGCAGATGGTCGTGCAGAACAACATCATCAGCGGCGCCTTGCAGAGCGGCGAGCGTCCGCTGAAGGTGCCGCTGATCGTGCGCCTCATCACCGCGCTGCCGTGGCTGCAGGGCATTCCGGCGCGGCTGATCGGGCTCGGTGTGCGGCCCGAGCACGTGCAGTCGAAGGCCGCGCCGGCATCGTGAGCGCTGCAATTCGGTAGGGATAATGTCGCGTTAAATCGCGCGTGATGCGTTGCGTGCCTGCAACAGCACGCGCGGATTCACGAGCCGCAATTTGCCAATCCGGCGTCTTAACTTTCTTGATTCAAATTTGAGTAAGAGTTGCGTGTGAGCGTGCGCCCATCAAAGGACACGGGGTGTACCATGCGTAACAAGTTGATTGCTGCCTTCGCCTGCACGAGCGCTCTGGTTTCGACCGGCGCCGCGTCCGCCGCCGATCTCGGTGCGCGCTACACGAAGGCGCCCGCCTATGTCGAGCCGCTGTTCAACTGGACCGGTTTCTATGTCGGCGGCCACATCGGCGGCGCATGGACCAACGAGCAGTTCATCAACAACGGCACTGGCGCGGCGTTCGGCGATTTGCTTCCGGGCGAGGGCTATCGTCAGCGCGGATCCGGAATCATGGGCGGCGCCCAGATCGGCTACAACTGGCAGGCCAACAACTACGTGTTCGGCATGGAAGGCACCATCTCCGGCCTCGACAACAAGGGCACGGTCGTGAACACCGCCTTCGCTCCGGCGAACGACGTGTTCTCCTGGCGCGCCAATGTACTGGTGACGGTCGTCGGTCGCGCCGGCTTCGCCGTGCAGAACAACCTCTTCTACATCAGGGGCGGCTACGCGGGCGTCAACAACCGGCTCTCGGTCACCGATCCGGTTGTGACGGCGACGGGCGGTCAGACTCACTGGGCCAATGGCTGGACCGTCGGCGCCGGCTGGGAGTACGGCGTGACCCGCAACTGGATCGTCGGCCTCGAATACAACTACGCGGCCTTCGGCAGCCAGACCTATCAGCTCGGCGGCCTCGCGGGTAACTACACCTTCGATGCCAAGCCGCGCGACATACAGTGGGCCGTCGTGCGTGCGAGCTACAAGTTCGACGCACCGGTCATCGGGCGCTACTGAGCAACGAACGACCAATCAGCAAAAGAAGACGATCACTGCCAAATTCAAAGCCCCGGCATCGCCGGGGCTTCTTTTTTGCCTGCACTGAGTGCGTGTCTCAGGCCATCACCGAGAATCCGCCATCGACAGGGATCGCAGTGCCCGTGACGAAGTTGGACGCCGGCGAAGCAAGGAACACCGCGATGCCTGCGAAGTCGTCGATGTCGCCCCAGCGGCCGGCAGGCGTGCGCGCCAGCACGCGCTCGTGCAATCCGGCCACCTGTTGCCGCGCGCCGCGGGTGAGGTCGGTGTCGATCCAGCCCGGCAGGATGGCGTTGACCTGGATGTTGTCGGGTGCCCAGGCATTGGCGCAGGCGCGCGTGTACTGCACGATGCCGCCCTTGCTCGCCGCATAGGCGGTCGCAAAGCTCGCGCCGAAGATCGACATCATCGAGCCGATATTGATCACCTTGCCGTTGCCGGAGGCCTTCAGCGCCGGATAGGCCAGCTTCGAGCACACGAAGGCGCTGGTGAGGTTGGTGTCGATCACCTTGTTCCACTCGTCGAGCTCGAGCTCGTGCGGCGGCTTGCGGATGCTCATGCCGGCGTTGTTGATGAGGATGTCGATGCGGCCGAATTCCTTGAGGACGCGGTCGATCATGGCGGCGACCGCCGCCTTGTCGGTGACGTCGGTGGCGACGGCAATCGCCTTCACGCCACGCTGCCTGAGATCGGCAACGGCCGCGGCCGACTTGGCTTCGTTGCGTCCGACCACGGCGATATCGGCGCCGGCATCGGCAAGTCCGTGCGCCAGGCCAAGCCCGATGCCGCCATTGCCTCCTGTGACGACCGCGACCTTGCCGCGAAGATCGAACCGGTTGGATGTCATGCTGTATTCCCTGGTTTCTTCTATTGGTTGCTCTGCCAGATCAGCACCAGTCCGAACCCGGCCATGGCTGCGCCATAGCCGGCCCATTGCAACTGGTTGACCATGAAGCTCGATCGCGGCCAGGGAATGGTGCCTGTGCCCTGTCCGATCCAGAGCAGGCCGACGGCAGTCGCAAACAGGCCTGCCACAAGCAGAAATCTGCGCATGCATTCCCTCCCGTCGGTCTGGTTCTGTCGCGGTCCACGGCATCAACGATGACCGCAGCCACGAAAGCTTGGTGCCAGACTAGCCGTAGCTTCGGTTCGGAGACAATGGGCAGGGGATGCAGACCACCGGGAGGACGCATGTGCTGCGCAAGGTGATCCCACAACGAAAAAGCCCCGGACGATGCCGGGGCTTTGACGTCTGAATGTGAGATCAGATCAGTACTTGGCGACGACCGGACCGGTCCAGTTGAAGCGGTAGACCAGCGAGGTCGAGATCGTCTGGTTCCAGCTGTTGGCGCGGATGCTGTTGGCGAGCGGCACGTTGCCGACGTCGGACAGCTCGGTCTGGGTCTTGGCGTTGTAGAAGGCCGAACGATACTCGGTCTTCATGAACCAGCCGGGCGAGGTGATGCCGAAGATGTTCAGGCTGTTCTCGACGCCGCCGCCGATGAACCAGCCGTTGCGGTTGTAGCTGCCGAGGTGAGCACCGGCCGGCACGCCAGCCAGGGTCAGGAAGTTGGTCTGGCCGAAGTGAGCGCCGGAGTAACCGCCGTTGACGTAGGAGAGAACGTTCGGGGCGACCAGCCAGCCGAGGCGAACACCAGCGGCCCAGGAGTCTTCCAGCTTCTGGTTGCCGGTCCAGCCGTTGATCGGATCCTGAACCGTGGCGCGGATGCTGCCGAACTGACCGTCAGCGAACACGCCGGCGACCCAGGTGCCGCTGAACTGCCAGTCGTAGCCGAGGCCGACGGTGCCGAACCAGCCCGAGCCACCCTGACGCTGGGTGATGGTCAGCGGAACAGCGCCGACCGTGGTCTGGACAGACTGGTCGGCGTTGGAGAGGCCACCGCCGCCGCCGCCGAAGATGTAGAAGCCGGTCCAGTTGGCGACGGGAGCCGCCATCGGAGCCTTGACGTAGGGACGGGCCGCGAGGTCAGCCGCCGAGGCCGAACCGGTCATCGCCGCAACCGCGGTCAGAGCCAGCAAAATCTTCTTCATGATAAAATCCCCAACCTTGGTAGCAGGCGCGAGCGCACTGAAGTCCGTGTCATCTGATGCCCGGACTATAGACGTTTCCCGTCGAAAAGCTGTTGCGTGGCAGGCACAGTCTCCGGAAAACGCCGGTCAGCAGGGTTTTGAGGTGATGATGCGGGGTGTCAAGAAATCTACATAATATCAGCATGTTACGAAGATATCCGAGTTGCGGGCCTAGGTAAGTTTTCGTTAGGAAATTCGGCTTTGTCGGAAGTGGAGGCAGTCCTGCCTCAGCCTTGGGGCCGCTGAGTCGCTGGCCGAGTCGCGCTTCGGCGGGAACCGCTGGGACGAGCGATATCGTCCCCCGACATGAAAAAAGCCCCCGGACCTGACGGAGCCGGGGGCTTTGTTGGACTGGGGCGCGTGACGTCAGACGTCGAGCAGCTCCTCGCTGGCAAATTCGGCCTTGTCCGAGATGAAGGCGAAGCGCGCTTCGGCCTTGGTGCCCATCAGCCGCTCCACCGAATCCGCCGTCGTGTCGCGGTCGTCGGCAAGCAGGACCACCTTGAGCAGCGTCCGCTTGCTCGGATCCATGGTGGTTTCCTTGAGCTGCGCCGGCATCATCTCGCCGAGACCTTTGAAGCGGTTCACCTCGACCTTGGCGTTGGCGTTGAACGCGCTCTTGAGCAGAGCCTCCTTGTGCGCGTCGTCGCGGGCGTAGACCGATTTCGAACCGTGCGTGAGCTTGTAGAGCGGCGGCACCGCGAGGAAGAGGTGGCCCTCGTCGATCAGCCGCGGCATCTGCCGGTAGAAGAACGTGATCAGCAGCGAAGCGATGTGGGCGCCGTCGACGTCGGCGTCGGTCATGATGATGATGCGCTGATAGCGCAGATCCTCTTCGCGATAATGCAGGAGCTGGCCACAGCCGATAGCCTGCACGAGATCGGAGAGCTGCGCGTTCGCCGTCAGCTTGTCCTTGCCGGCGGAGGCGACGTTGAGGATTTTTCCGCGCAATGGCAGCACCGCCTGCGTCTTGCGGTCGCGCGCCTGCTTGGCGCTGCCGCCGGCCGAGTCGCCCTCGACGATGAAGAGCTCGGATCCTTCGGTGCCGGCATCGGTGCAGTCGGCGAGCTTGCCGGGCAGGCGCAGCTTCTTGCCGGCGGTTTTTCGCGCGGTTTCCTTTTCCTGGCGGCGGCGCAGCCGTTCCTCGGCGCGGTCGATCACGAAGTCGAGCAGCCGGTTGGCCATGTTCGGATTGCCCGACAGCCAATGGTCGAACGGATCCTTCATCGCCTGCTCGACGATGCGCTGCGCTTCCGCCGTGGCGAGACGATCCTTGGTCTGGCCCTGGAATTCGGGCTCGCGCACGAACACCGAGAGCATCACGGCCGCGCCGACCATCACATCTTCGGAGGTGATGGAGGAGGCGCGCTTGCCCTGGCCGACGCGTTCAGCGTGATCCTTCAGGCCGCGCAAAAGGGCGCTGCGCAGGCCGGATTCGTGCGTGCCGCCATCCGGCGTCGGCACGGTGTTGGTGTAGGAGGACAGGAAGCCGTCGGCGTCCGCGGTCCAGGCCACGGCCCATTCGCAGGCGCCATGCGCGCCGTTGCGGCCCGACTTGCCCGAGAAGATGTCGGGATGCACCAGCGTGTCGGCGTGGATCGCCGCGGCGAGATAATCCTTGAGGCCACCGGGGAAGTGGAACGTCGCCTCCGCCGGCACGTCCTCGACGCCCTTGAGCAGTTCGGGCGCGCAGTTCCAGCGGATCTCGACGCCGCCGAACAGATAGGCCTTCGAGCGAGTCATCTTGAACAGGCGCTGCGGCTTGAACGCGGCCTTGGCGCCGAAGATGTCGGTGTCGGGCTTGAAGCGCACGCGCGTGCCGCGGCGGTTGTTGACCTTACCGAGGTCTTCGAGCTTGCCCTTGGGATGGCCGCGCTCAAAGCTCATGCGATAAAGCTTCTGGCTGCGTGCGACCTCGACTTCGAGGCGCGAGGAGAGGGCGTTGACGACGGAGATGCCGACGCCGTGCAGACCGCCCGAGGTCTCATAGACCTTGCTGTCGAACTTGCCGCCCGAATGCAGCGTGCACATGATGACTTCGAGCGCCGACTTCTTCGGGAATTTCGGATGCGGGTCGATCGGGATGCCGCGGCCGTTGTCGGTGACGGTCAGGAACCCGTCTGCGCTCAGCTCGACTCCGATGAAGGTCGCGTGTCCCGCCAGCGCCTCGTCCATCGAGTTGTCGATGACTTCGGCGAAGAGGTGATGCAGCGCCTTCTCGTCGGTTCCGCCGATATACATGCCGGGCCGGCGCCGCACCGGTTCGAGGCCTTCGAGCACCTCGATGTCGGCCGCGGTGTAGTCGGCTTCACCGCCGCTTCCGCGCGGTGCTGCCTTGGCGGCGGTGCGGGGCTTGGGCTCATCGCCGCCGAAAAAGTCGTCTTTTGCTTTTGGCTTCAACTGCTTGGACATATATCTTGATGTGCTTAGGGGGCCGCGTGGGCGGCGAATCGGTTAAGCGGACTATGCCACTTCTGGCTTGGAAAGGTTACCGCCGGGGTCGGCCAGGCCACGTGGATTGGGAGCCAATCCCGGCGATTTTACGCCGCCTTGCCATTAGTTCCCGGCAATTTGACGTCTCGGGCCTGTTTGGATCGGCTTTTGTGACTTGATGTCACACAAGCCCTTGGCTTACCAGTCGTTTTCATCGAGCAGCACCTTGAGCGGTCGGGAAGGCTATTTTCGGAATGGAGCAGTTTGCGCACGCCCTGACCGACTTCGTGCGCGCTCACCAGGCCTGGGCGGCTCCAATCGTGTTCCTGCTGGCCTTCGGGGAGTCGCTCGCCTTCATCTCGCTGTTGGTCCCGGCCTGGGGCGCGCTGGTTGCGATCGGCGCGCTGATCGGGGTGAGCGGCATCAGCTTCTATCCTGTCTGGATCGCCGGCGGCCTCGGGGCGGCGCTCGGCGACTGGGTCTCCTATTGGTTCGGCTACCGCTACAAGGAACACGTCGCCCAGATGTGGCCGCTCTCGCGTTATCCGGAGCTGCTGCCGAGGGGCGAGGCCTTCGTGCGGAGCTGGGGGATACCCAGCATCTTCATCGGCCGCTTCTTCGGCCCATTGCGCGCCTCGGTGCCGCTCGCGGCCGGCATTTTCGAGATGCCCTATTGGAGCTTCCAGGCCGCCAATTTCGTCTCGGCCCTGATCTGGTCGGCCGCACTGCTGCTGTTCGGCGACGTGATCGCCAAGGTCATGGAAGGGATCTGGCGGCTGATCTAGCCGCGTCATTCCGGGGCGCTCGCGACGCGAGCGAACCCGGAAATCTCGAGATTGAGGTTCAAGATTCCGGGTTCGACGCTTTGCATCGCCCCGGAATGACAACGGTTACCTTGACGGGAACCGCATCTGGCCTTATAGCCGCGCGCCATGATCAACGCCGCGACCATCCTGTTCGCCCGTCGCCGCCGCCGCACTTTAGCGGTTTGGGCGGTCGATCGCGTTTGAGATCATCGTCTTTGCCGCTGGATCCGATCCGCGGCATTCTCTCTCCTGTCAGCGCGATCTGATCCGGCGGCTCCCACAAGGAGGCCCAGCAGGAGACCACGATGTACACGCCACCCTTTTTCAAGCAGGACCGCGCCGCGAGCCTGAAATTCGCCGAGGAGCGCGGCTTCGGCACCATGTGCGCCTTCGACGGCAAGAGGCCGATCGCCTCGCCGTTGCCGTTCTATTTGACCTATGCGGCTGACGGCACGCCGCAGGCCGCCTTTCATGTCGCCCGTCACAATCCGCTGCTAAAGCTGGCGGACGGCGCGGCCGCCTGGATGCTCGCGGTCAACGGCCCCGATGCCTATGTATCGCCGGACTGGTACGTCTCGCCGGATCAGGTCCCGACCTGGCTCTACCAGTCGGTGCACCTGAGCGGGCCAGTCCGGCCGTTGTCGGATGAGGAGCTCGCGGTGCAGGTCGACACGCTCAGCGACAAGTTCGAGAATTGGCTGCTGCCGAAGAAGCCATGGACCTCGGGCAAGATGACGGCGGGCCGGCTGGAAGCGATGAAGAAGGGGATCGTGGGTCTGGTCATGACGGTTGAAGAGGTCGAGGGCAGCTTCAAGCTCAACCAGCACAAGTCCGACGCCGACTATACGGCGATCGCCAATGCGCTCGGCGCGCAGCCCGCGGCCGACGCCAGGAAAATCGCGCAACTGATGCAGGACGTGAGGCCGGAAGCCTTTGCGGCCGAGACCAACAAGCTCGAAAGGAGCGTTCCATGAGCCTCACGGAAACCACGAAAACCCCGACCACCGGCGCGGCCAAGAAGCCCGCCACCGTCTTCGTCGACGGCGGCTCCGGCACCACCGGGCTCGGCATCAACGAGCGGCTGAAGCTCCAGAGCGACGTTGCGGTGAAGACCATCGCCGACGACAAGCGCAAGGATCCCGCGGCCAAGAAGGCGCTGATGGAAGAGGTGGATCTCGTCATCCTCTGCCTGCCCGACGATGCCGCCAGGGAAACGGTGGCGCTGGTCGACAGCATGGGAGCTTCGGGGCCGAAGGTGCTGGACGCCTCAACCGCCTACCGGGTCGCACCCGACTGGGCCTACGGCTTTCCGGAGCTGACCGCGGACCAGGCCGGCAAGATCAAGGCGGCGAAGAAGGTCTCCAATCCCGGCTGCTATCCGACCGGCGGCATCGCACTGCTGCGGCCGATCGTCGATGCCGGCCTGTTGCCGCCTGACTATCCCGTCGCCGTCAACGCGGTGAGCGGCTATTCCGGCGGCGGCAAGTCGATGATCGCGAGTTTTGAAGACGGCAGCGCGCCGTCCTTCGAACTCTATGGCCTCGGCTTCGAGCACAAGCACCTGCCGGAGCTGCAGCTCTATTCGAACCTGACGCGGCGGCCGATCTTCATTCCCTCGGTCGGCAACTACCGCCAGGGCATGCTGGTCTCGGTGCCGCTCCAGCTCGACACGCTGCCGGGCAAGCCTGGCGGTGCCGACCTTCAGGCCGCGCTGGCCAAGCGGTATGCCGGCTCGAAATACGTCAAGGTGATGCCGCTGCAGAACGAGGCGACCAAGGGCGGCCGGCTCGAGCCGGAGGCGCTCAACGAGACCAACATGCTCGAGCTCTACGTCTTCGCCAGCGACAAATATCACCAGGCCGTGCTGGTCGCCCGGCTCGACAATCTCGGCAAGGGCGCCTCGGGCGCGGCCGTGCAGAACATGCGGCTGATGCTGGGCTTGCCGGAGGAGTAGGGAAGGCTCTCGTGCCATGGACGCAGCGCGGCGCCGCTTCGGCGGTGCGCTGCAAAGGCGGCGCGCGACATGGCTCGCGCGCCGTTCCTCACTGGAGAACGACGTCGGCCGGGAATGGCCGAACAGGTCGGCCCGCACACACATTGTTGCGGGCAGCCACGCTATCGAGATGGTATTTCTCGAGGTCGCTCAGCAAGCGATTGGAAATATCGCACACGTCCTGATGATCGCGCGCGTAGTCGACCGCGGCGCTCCAGGCGAGGGACGCGCGAACATAGGCATCGCAGCGGCTCGACATCAAAGTGCGCGTCATCGGCTTTGAGGCCTCGACGGCCTCGCTGCGCAGGCGGATTAGTTCAGGACATTGCGCCTGCGCGCCGGCCTCGCTGCAAGCTCCGGCGAGCGCGATCATTGCGACGGCTGAAAGAAGGGTCCGCATCGGGCATCCTCGCATCGGTTGCCTCAGCCCGCGTGACAATATCGCAGATTGCAGACCCCTGCAGCTCCTTTCGGATGCTCAGACCACCTTGAAGATCGCCAGCGCCAGCACGGCCTGCGCGAGGAAGCCGACGGTGAAGGCGAGGGTGCGGAACACCGGCAGGCCGAGCGCGTACACGATCAGATGGGCGACGCGGGCCCAGAAATAGACGGCGCAGGCGAGCACGGTCCATGTCGTGGAATAGTCGATCGCGTTCAGGATCAGCACCAGCGGCGCGAAGATCACGAGGTTCTCGACCGCATTGTCATGCGCGAACATCAGTCGGTTCGCCCATTCGGCTTGCGGCTTGTCGCCGCGCGACGGATTGGCCATGGCTCCGGAAAGGCCACGAACCTGGCAGCGGTTGATGATGTAGGGAACCCAGAGGATCCCGGTCAGGATCACCGTCAGTGTCAGCCAGAACAATTCGCGCGTCATAGTCCGGTCCCCTCTGTCGTCGCCGTGTTGAGAGCGAGTCTATACAAGAGCGCGGCAGAGTCCGCTATGCGCGAACCCTGACATAGCTGCCGGGTGCGTCCTCGATCGGCGGCAGCGCCTCGCTGCCGACCACGCGCGCCGGGACTTCCTCGGGATCGAGGCTGCCCAGCCATTCGCGCCAGTCCGGCCACCACGAACCCTTGTGCTCGACCGCGCCCTTCATCCAGTCCGCGACCGTGACGTCCTTGATGTTGTCGTTGGTCCAGTACTGGTACTTGTTCGAGGTCGGCGGATTGACCACGCCCGCGATGTGGCCCGAGCCGGACAGCACATACTTCACAGGCCCGCCGAAGAATTGCGAGCCGTACAGCACCGACTCGGCCGGAGCGATATGGTCCTCGCGGGTGGCGAGGTTGTAGACGGGCACCTTGACCTTGGAGAGATCGAGCAACGTGTTGTCGAGCACCATCGTGCCGGTCGAGAGCCGGTTCTCCAGATAGCAGTTGCGCAGGTAGTAGGAATGGTTCGCCTGCGTCATCCGCGTCGCATCGGAATTCCAGTGCAACAGGTCGAACGCGCTCGGCTGCTGGCCCTTCAGATAGTTGCTGACGACATAGGACCAGATCAGGTCGTTGGAGCGCAGCATGTTGAAGGCCATCGCCATCTTCGAGCCTTCGAGCACACCGGCCGCCTTCATGTCGTGCTCGAGCGCGGCGATCTGCTCCTCGTCGACGAAGACAAGGAGATCGCCCGCATGGGTGAAGTCGACCTGCGCCGCGAAGAACGTCGCCGACGAGACCCGCTGGCGGCGCTTCTCGGCGAGCCAGGCCAGCGTGGTCGCGAGCATGGTGCCGCCGACGCAATAACCGGCGGTGTGGACCTTCATCTCGCCGGTGACCTTCTCGATCACGTCCATCGCCGTGAGCGGGCCTTCCTTCATGTAGTCTTCCCAGCTCTTGGTGCCGAGCCGCTTGTCGGGATTGACCCATGAGATCACGAACACGGTGATGCCCTGGTCGACGCACCACTTGATGTAGGATTTCTCCGGCTTGAGATCGAGGATGTAGAACTTGTTGATCCAGGGCGGCACGATCAGGAGCGGGGTGCGCAGCACCTTCTCCGTGGTCGGCGAGTACTGGATCAGCTGCATCATCTCGTTCTGGTAGATCACCTTGCCCGGCGTCGTCGCCATGTTGACGCCGACGACGAGATTGTCCGGGTTGGACTGGCGGATCTTCAGCATGCCCTTGCCGGCCGCGATGTCCTCGGCCAGCATCTTCAGACCGCGCGCCAGGTTGCCGCCGCTGCTCGCCATCGTCTCGCGCAGCACTTCCGGATTGGTCAGCACGAAGTTCGAGGGCGAGATCGCGTTGGCGACCTGCTGGACGTAGAACTCCGCCTTGCGGCGGGTGTGCGCATCGAGGCCGTCGGCGTCGCGCACCAGCTCCTGCGCCCATTTCGTCGTGAGCAGATAGAGCTGCATCACGAAATCGAAGAACTGGTTCGACTTCCATTCCGGATCGGCGAAGCGCTTGTCGCGCGGCGAGGGCGCGATCGCCGGCTCGGCGTTCTGGCCGGCCATGCGGCGCGCTGCCGAGCCCCAGAGGTCGAGATAGTCCTTGGCGAGCTTGGTCTGCAGATCGGACGAGCGCGAGGAGTCCGACAGCCAGTATTCGGCAACCGCGGTGAAGGTCTTGACCATCTCGGTGAGCTCGGGCGGCGGGCGGTCCTGCACCTCGCCGCTCTCGCGCGGCTTGAGGTAGGCGGCCAGCGCCTTGCCACCGCTTTCCATCGCCTGCGCGACGTTCATCGCGAAGGCTTCCGCATCGAACTTCGTCTCGGACTGGTTTGCCCCGGAGCTGGGCTTGTCGGTCGTGGCGGTACTCATGGCCAGAACAGTAACGATTCATTCCGTATTCGTCACCGCGAAGCTCGCAGGTTTGGCGTTAAACACGCACGAAGATGTGCTGCACTGCGACAAGTTTTCCTGGTTCCGTCATAATCAGGCCGCACCGCTCGGCTTGGTAGTGCCGGGCTGTTTTCTCGCTCGCACCATTTGGGCAGCAATGGTTTGAGCTTGGGCGCGGCGTCGGGTAGGCTTACCCGGGGCCGTGCTTTGGGACGAGTAGGGGATTCCCAAGTGTTGGCGTTAAGGGACCTGCAAAAGACGCTGCCGATCCGCGGCGCGCTGCTGATGGTGGCGCTCGCCCTGGGCGGCTGCTCGAGTCAGCTCGCGGATCTCACGCCTGCGGACGCGCAGGCTCATCCCAAGGAGCCCGGCAGCTATTTGCCGGTGCACGACCTGCCGCCGGATCGCGATCAGGCGATCATCCCGCCGGACCAGCGCGCCAAGATCGAGGCCGAGCTTGCCGCGGCGCGCGACCGCCAGGCCGTTGCCGCCAAAGACGCCAAATGAGGCAGTGCAAGGTAATCGCTGGCGCCCCCGTCTTGCCGTGCTAAAAGACCTGAGTTCAGCCGAGAGTCAGGGCGAACGACTTCAGCTTCCGCCGTCGAAAATTGCTCTAAGTATTTGATTTTGAGCCATTTAGCGGCCGGGCCGGGCGCTTTAACGATCAGCGCTCGTGGCCAGTCGATTCTGTCCTGACCGGTTGCCCGGAGCCCAGAGAGCCATGGAAGAATTTTACCGCATCCGCCGCCTTCCGCCTTACGTGTTCGAGCAGGTCAACCGGGCCAAGGCGGCCGCGCGGAATGCCGGCGCCGACATCATCGACCTCGGCATGGGCAATCCGGACCTGCCGGCGCCGCCGCATGTGCTGGAGAAGCTCAAGGAGACGCTCGGCAAGCCGCGCACCGACCGCTATTCGGCCTCCCGCGGCATCCCGGGTCTGCGCCGGGCCCAGGCCGCCTATTACGAGCGCCGCTTCGGCGTGAAGCTCAACCCCGACACCCAGGTGGTGGCGACGCTCGGCTCCAAGGAGGGCTTTGCCAACGTGGCGCAGGCGATCACCGCGCCAGGTGACGTCATCCTCTGTCCGAACCCGAGCTACCCGATTCACGCCTTCGGCTTTTTGATGGCGGGCGGCGTGATCCGCTCGGTGCCCTCGGAGCCGACGCCGCAATTCTTCGAGGCGGTGGAGCGGGCGATCGTGCATTCGATCCCGAAGCCCTTGGCGCTGGTGGTCTGCTATCCCTCCAACCCGACCGCCTATGTCGCGAGCCTCGACTTCTACAAGGACCTCGTCGCCTTCGCGAAGAAGCACGAGATCCTGATCCTGTCCGATCTCGCCTATGCCGAGGTCTATTTCGACGAGAACAACCCGCCGCCCTCGGTGCTCCAGGTGCCGGGCGCGATGGACGTCACCGTCGAGTTCACCTCGATGTCGAAGACCTATTCGATGGCCGGCTGGCGCATGGGCTTTGCGGTCGGCAATGAGCGCGTGATCGCAGCGCTTGCCCGCGTCAAATCCTATCTCGACTACGGCGCCTTCACGCCGGTGCAGGTCGCCGCGACCGCGGCATTGAACGGCCCGGACGATTGCATCAAGGAGATGCGCGACACCTATCGCAAGCGCCGCGACGCGCTGGTGGAGTCGTTCGGCCGCGCCGGCTGGGAGATTCCGCCGCCGGAGGCTTCGATGTTTGCCTGGGTGCCGCTGCCGGAAGCCTTCCGCAGCGTCGGCAGCATGCAGTTCGCGACCCTGATGGTGGAGAAATCCGGCGTGGCGGTGTCGCCCGGCGTCGGCTTCGGCGAGCATGGTGAAGGATATGTCCGCATCGCCATGGTGGAAAACGAGCAACGGATCAGGCAGGCCGCGCGCGGCGTGCGCCGCTTCCTTGAAAGCGGCATCGAAACGTTGCACAACGTCGTTCCGCTCGCCAACCGGCGCTAATTCTCTTCGACAGGTTTTCTGAAAGCATCATGGTCGCACCCCTGAAAGTGGGCATAGCGGGGCTCGGCACCGTGGGTGCCGAAGTCGTCCGTTTGATTGAAACGCAAGCGCGCGTGCTCGCGGGGCGCAGCGGCCGCGGTATTCGCGTCGTCGCCGTCACGGCGCGCTCGAAGGCCAAGAAGCGCAGCATCGACCTGCGCGGCGTCGAATGGGCCAAGGATCCGCTTGCGCTCGCCACCCATCCCGAGGTCGACTGCTTCGTCGAGCTGATGGGCGGCGCGGGCGATCCCGCGCTCTCCGCGGTCGAAGCTGCGCTCAATGCCGGCAAGTCGGTCGTCACGGCCAACAAGGCGCTGCTCGCCAAGCACGGCATCAAGCTGGCGAAGTCCGCCGAAAAGCACGGCGGCGCGCTGAATTTCGAGGCAGCCGTTGGCGCCGCGATTCCCGTCATCAAAACGTTACGCGAGGGTCTTGCCGGAACCGGCATCAACCGCGTCTACGGCATCCTCAACGGCACCTGCAATTACATCCTGACCCGGATGGAGCAGGAGGGCCTCTCCTTTGCCGAGTGTCTGAAGGATGCACAGCGGCTCGGCTATGCCGAGGCCAATCCGTCCTTCGACGTCGACGGCCACGATACTGCGCAAAAACTCTCGATCCTCGCCAGCCTCGCTTTCGGCACGAAAGTTGCTCAAAGCGCGGTGTATGTCGAAGGTATCTCCTCCATCGCGCCGGAAGACCTGCGCGCCGCCGACGATCTCGGTTACCGGCTCAAGCTGCTCGGCGTTGCCGTTCGCACCGCCAAGGGCATCGAGCAGCGCGTGCATCCGACCATGGTTCCCAAATCCTCCTCGATCGCGCAGGTGATGGGTGTCACCAATGCGGTCACGATCGATGGCGAGGGCATCCCGCCGATCACGCTGGTCGGCCCCGGCGCCGGCGGTGCTGCTACGGCATCGGCCGTCGTCGCCGACATCGCCGATGTTGCGCGCGGCATCCGCGCCAATCCGTTCGGCCGACCGATCGCGCATCTGTGCGACACCAAGAAGGCGCCGATGGAGCGGCATGAAGGCGGCTACTACATCCGCCTGCTGGCGCGAGATTTCCCGGGCACCGCGGCTGCGATCGCGACCCGGCTTGCAGAACAGAAGATTTCGATCGAGTCGATCGTGCAGCGCCATCCCAATGGCGGCGCTGCGCCGGCCGACGGCAAGGCGGTGCCGGTGCCCGTCATCCTGATCACCTACGCAACGCATGAGGATGCCGTGCGACGCGCGCTCGCCGCCGTGCAGAAGGACAAGGTCATCAGCGGACGGCCGCAGGTCATAAGGATCGAGAAGAACTGACACGGTTCGAACGAACTGTTGGTGTTACGAGTTGATACGGACGGAGATTTCCGTCCCAAACGTCTTCGAAGGAGCTAGCCGATGTCGACCCATATTGAAGTCCCCCCGCACGCCTTGCTCGAGCGCATTCTCACGCTGGAGATCGTGCGGGTGACGGAGCGGGCGGCGGTGTCGTCGGCGCGACTGCGCGGGCACGGTAACGAGAAGGCGGCCGACCAGGCCGCGGTCGACGCCATGCGGCGCGAGCTGAACAAGCTGCCGATCCAGGGCACCATCGTGATCGGCGAGGGTGAGCGCGACGAGGCGCCGATGCTCTATATCGGCGAGCAGGTCGGCCTCAAGGCCGGCCCGCAAGTCGACATCGCGGTCGACCCGCTCGAAGGCACCACGCTGTGCGCCAAGAACATGCCGGGCTCGATCGCCACCATGGCGATGGCCGACGGCGGCACGCTGTTGCACGCGCCCGACGTCTACATGGAGAAGCTCGCGATCGGTCCCGGTTATGACAAGGGTGTTGTCGAAATTGATGCCTCGCCCGCCGACAATGTGCGCCGGCTCGCCAAGGCCAAGGGTGTCAAGCCTGATGGCATCACCGTTCTCGTGCTCGACCGTCCGCGCCATGCCAGCATCATCGAGAGCGTGCGCTCGACTGGGGCTGCCGTGCGCCTCATCACCGACGGCGACGTCGCCGGCGTGATCCACTGCGCCGACCCCGACAACACCGGCGTCGACATGTATCTCGGCACTGGCGGTGCGCCGGAAGGCGTGCTGGCGGCCGTGGCGCTGCGTTGTATCGGTGGCCAGATGCAGTGCCGCCTGATCCTCGATTCCGACGAGAAGCGCGAGCGCGCCGCCAAGATGGGCGTCAACGATCCCAAGATGATCTACGGCATCGAGGACATGGCGCGGGGCGACTGCCTGTTCGCCGCCACCGGCGTCACCACGGGCTCGCTGCTCTCGGGCGTGAAATTCCGCAAGGACGGCGTGATCGAGACCGAGACGGTGGTGATGCGCTCCGTCACCGGCACCGTGCGCTACATCAAGGCCGAGCACCGCGAGCTCGCGAAGTTCCACCTGGACTAATTCCTCTGAGTCATTCCGGGGCGACGCGAAAGCGTCGAACCCGGAATCCAGAGATGACGGCGCGAGATTCCGGGTTCTCAGGGCCGCGCTTTGCGCGGTCCTTTCGCCCCGGAACGCCAACAAGAACAACAAGGGAAGCGCACATGTCCGACCTTTCCGCCGTCAAAGCCCTCGTCTTCGACGTGTTCGGCACGGTCGTGGACTGGCGCACCAGCCTGATCACCGACTTCATGTGGTGGGCGAAGGGCCGCGGCATCAGCGCCGACTGGACCGCTCTGGTCGACGGCTGGCGCGGCATGTATGTCGCGTCGATGGATGACGTGCGCAAACATCCCGAGCGCGGCTATGTCATGCTCGACGATCTGCATCGCCGCTCGCTGGAGAAGCTGGTCGAGAAGTTCGAGATCAAGGGCCTCACCGAGGTCGACCTCGATCACCTCACCAAGGGCTGGCACCGCCTCAATCCGTGGCCCGACAGCGTCGCCGGCCTGACCCGGTTGAAGACGAAATTCGTGATCTCGCCGCTGTCGAACGGCAACGTCGCGCTCCTCACCAACATGGCCAAGTTTGCCGGCCTGCCGTGGGATCTCATCATGTCGGCCGAGCTGTTCGAGCACTACAAGCCCGATCCCGAAACCTATCTCGGTGCCGCACGGCTGCTCGGCCTCAAGCCCGAAGAAGTGATGATGGTCGCCGCCCACAACGGCGATCTCGCCGCTGCGCAGAAGTACGGTCTGAAGACAGCGTTCGTGGCGCGTCCGACGGAGTACGGTCCGCTGCAGAAGGTCGATTTCGAGGCGACCGGCAATTGGGACATCGTCGCGAAGGACTTTGGCGGCATCGCCGACCAGCTCGGCTGCTAGCACCGCTGCTCTCGCTCAAAGATTTGCTGCTGGCGTGACCATCAGGTCGCGCGATCACGCCTGCGCGAGGGCGCGGCCGTCAGATGCGTGCCACAACGGCAAAGACCGCAATCTCGTTCAGCTCCATCGGACGGCTACGCTCGGGACGGGGCGCGATCCAGCCTGCCGGTCAACATTGCACCGAGAGCAATGTTCATATTGTACCGATGTGGATATCGGATCATATTCCGGGCAATCAGCAAATTGCACCGGGACCGCCTGGTGCCAGCGGAGTGACGACATTGCCCCTGAGTTATCTCGATCTGTTTCTGGCATTCCTCGGATTGACCTTTGGACTGCCCTCTGTGCTGCCCGGCCTGTTTTTCCGAAACAAGGACGGTCGGCCCCCGAGGTCGCAAGCGGAGTAACGGCGCTGTCCGGACGCGGCTGACGGACTTGGACGCGACTGACTTGGACGCGACGGACTTGGAGACGCGCAGATGGCACTGACGGTCACTACTGTCCTCATCGCCTTTGCCGGGGTGTTCCTGATCTGCTTCATGAAGGGCGCATTCGGCGGCGGGTTCTCGATCGTCGGCATTCCGCTGCTGTCGTTCGTGATGGACCCGGTCACGGCCGGCGGCCTGCTGGCGCCATTGTTCATCGCGATGGACCTGTTCGCGCTGCGCTACTGGAAGCCGTCGACCTGGTCGAAGCCGGACCTCGTGCTGCTGTTGCCCGGGCTCGTGGCCGGCATTGCGCTCGGCTATTTGCTGTTTCGCGTGCTCGACCATCGCGCCGTTGCCATCGTGATGGCGCTCGTCACCCTGGTCTTCGTCGGTCTATGGCTTGTGAGCGACCCGAAGGTCGTCATTCGTCCGCGTTCGTCACCGAAGGCCGTCGCGGCCGGTCTTGCCTCCGGTGTCACGACCATGGTCGCGCATTCGGGTGGACCGCCGTTGGCGATGTATTTGCTGCCGCTCGGCCTCAGCAAGGAAGTCTATGCGGGCACGACCAGCCTGTTCTTTACGGTCGGCAATGCGACCAAGGCGGTGCCGTGGTTGCTGCTGGTGCGGCCGACTGGAAACGTCTGGATCGTCATGGCCGCGTGCCTGCTCGCGATTCCCTCAGGCGTCTGGCTCGGCTGGCGGCTGCACGGCAGGCTCGACCAGCAGCAGATCTATCGGGCCTGCTACGGCCTGCTGGTCATTACCGCGCTGAAGCTGTTGTGGGACGGTGTGTCCGGCTATCTCGCCTGATCCTCAGGTGCACAGAACGTCGCAATGGCGAGGTCGATCCGCCGGTCGAGCACACGGCGGTTGAGCCGGAATTCGGTGTCCGTCAGCAGCCTGAAATGATCGTGGCCGAACACCATGCCGAACAGCATTTCGGCGATGAGGCGCAGCGGCACGCTCTCGACGCGACGTTCCAGGCGAATCGTCTTGAGCAACTCGACGATATGCTCTGTGCCGCTCTCCATGATGACCTCGGCGAACATGCGCCCCAGCTCCGGCGAGGCCTGGCGTTCACCGATGATCAGGCGCTGCAGCGCGATCTCGCCCGGCGATAGCGCCACGTCCGCCGCCTCCCGGAGCATGTTTCGAAGCCGGGTCACCGGCGATCCTTCCGAAGGAGCTTCGGCGTAATCGGCTTCGGGCAGGCTGCGCAGCAGCATGGCGCGGAACAGCTCGGTCTTGCTCGCGAATAGCTTGTAGAGCGTCTTCTTCGACATGCCGGCGGCGCCGGCGATGTCGTCCATGGTCGTCGCGGCAAAGCCCTTGCTGGTGAAGGTGTCCTTCGCCGCCGTCAGCAAATGTAACAGGCGTGCATCGGGTGCGGGACGGGCGGCGTCCCGTTCGGGGGGCAGACTGCCGGCGGCTTGTCGGCGGCTGACGGATTTCCTCGCCATGCAAAACCTGTCGTTCAGTTGGGGGCGGTTCACGACTGCTTGAGCGGACGCATCGGGGCAGCCTAGCACTTGACTTCGGAGAAGGAAACTCCCAAGTTTCCTGATGGAAACTACATAGTTTCCAGATGTGTCAATGTAAATGGCCTCTCCGGGAGGCCCGCAACCTCATCCCAAATCTCAGCCCATGGATCGTCATCATGCGTCCCCCGATCGTTCGCGCTGTTCCGTTACTCGCTCTGCTGTCGCTCGCAGCCTGCGGCGAACAGGGCCAGCAAGCGGGACCACGGCAGATGGTGCCGGAGGTCGGCGTTCTCACCTTGAAGCCGCAGGAGGCGAAGATCTCGACGGTCCTGCCGGGTCGGGTCGTCGCCTACCAGGTCTCCGAGGTCCGGCCGCAGGTCACCGGCATTCTGCTCAAGCGCGATTTCGTGGAGGGCGCCGAGGTGAAGGAAGGCGATCTGCTCTATGAGATCGACCCCGTCCAGTACAAGGCCGCGCTGGCGAGCTCCGAGGCCGCGGTGCAGCGGGCCGAGGCGACGCTGGTCAGCGTCAAGCTGAAGGCGGCGCGCAAGACCCAGCTGCTTCAGACCAATGCGGCGAGCCAGCAGGACGTCGACGATGCCGTTGCCGCCTACAAGCAGGGCGAGGCCGATCTGAAGGCGGCCGAAGCCAACCGCGACACCGCCGCGATCTCGCTCGACCGCACCAAGGTCACCGCCTCGATCTCGGGCCGGATCGGCAAATCGTCGATCACACCAGGCGCGCTGGTCACCGCAAGCCAGGCGACCGCCATGACGACGATCCAGCAGCTCGACCCTGTCTATGTCGACCTCGACCAGTCGACCTCGGAGATGGAGCGGTTGCGCAACCAGATCGCCAGCGGAAAGCTGAAGCGCCCGGCCGAGGGCGTGCAGGTCGAATTGCTGATGGAGAGCGGCAAGACCTACGGCCACAAGGGCAAATACGGCTTCACCGATGCGAGCGTCAACGAGAGCACCGGCTCGGTTTCCTCGCGCGCGATCTTCGCCAATCCCGAGCGGGCGCTGCTGCCGGGCATGTATGTCCGCGCGCGCGTCGTCGCCGGTGTCGATCCGAACGCGATCCTGGTGCCGCAGCGGGCGGTCTCGCGCAATCCGCTGGGGCAGGCGGTGGCGATGTTCGTCGACAAGGACGGCAAGATCGAGCAGCGCACGCTGGATCTCGGCGAGGACGTCGACGGCAACTGGCTCGTCCGTTCCGGCGCCAGGCCGGGCGACCGCCTCGTCCTCGACGGAACGCAGAAAGCCCGTCCCGGCGCACCCGTGAAGACCGTCGAGGTCGCGGTCGACCCCGCAACCGGCCTCACCGTGAATTCGACACGGCAGGCCGATGCGCGGCCCGCACCCGCCACAACCGAGCAGTAATCGTCATGTCGCATTTCTTCATCAAGCGGCCGATCTTCGCCTGGGTCATCGCCATCCTGATCATGCTGGGCGGCGTGCTTGCCATCCTGCGGCTGCCGATCGCACAATATCCGCAGATCGCGCCGACCGTGGTCACGATCACGGCGACCTATCCCGGAGCCAACGCGGAGACCGCCGAGAACTCGGTGACCAAGGTCATCGAGCAGAACATGACGGGCCTCGACTATCTCCAATACATGTCGTCGTCGAGCACCTCGACCGGCCAGGTGCAGATCTCACTGACCTTCACCAACGAGGCGGACGCCGATATCGCCCAGGTGCAGGTGCAGAACAAGCTCCAGCTCGCAACCCCCTTGCTGCCGCAAGTCGTGCAGCAGCAGGGCATCAAGGTGGTGAAATCGTCGGCGAGCTTTTTGATGGTGCTCGGCTTCGTCTCCGAGGATGGAAGGCTCGCCGCCAGCGACATCTCCGATTACGTGGCGTCGTCGATCAATGATCCCATCAGCCGCGTCGCTGGCGTCGGCCAGGTGACGCTGTTCGGTGCCGAATACGCCATGCGCATCTGGCTCGATCCGGACAAGCTGACGAAGTACAATCTGATGCCGGGCGATGTCATCGCCGCGATCCAGACCCAGAACACCCAGGTCACGGCCGGCCAGCTCGGCGGCCTTCCATCGGTCGGCGGCCAGCAGCTCAATGCCACCATCACCTCGCAGAGCCGCCTGCAGACGGTCGAGCAGTTCAAGGACATCATCCTGAGGACCGCCTCGTCCGGCCAGACGGTGCGCATCGGCGACGTCGCGCGCGTCGAGCTTGGCTCGAAGTCCTACGATTCCGCCGCGCGCTACAACGGCAAGCCGGCCGCCGGCATGGGCATCAGCCTTGCGACCGGCGCCAATGCGGTCGCGACCTCGGAAGCGGTGAAGGCGCGCGTGGCCCAGCTCAGCGCCACCATGCCGGAGGGGCTCCGCGTCGTCTATCCCTACGACACCACGCCCTTCGTCAAGCTGTCGATCGAAAAGGTGATCCACACGCTGTTCGAGGCGATCGCGCTCGTCTTCGTCGTGATGTTCGTGTTCCTGCAAAGCTGGCGCGCCACCATCATTCCGACCATCGCGGTGCCGGTGGTGCTTCTCGGCACGTTCGGCGTGCTCTCGCTCGCGGGGTATTCCATCAACACGCTGACGATGTTCGCGATGGTGCTGGCGATCGGCCTCCTGGTCGACGATGCCATCGTCGTGGTCGAGAATGTCGAGCGCGTCATGGTCGAGGAGCATCTCTCTCCGCGCGAGGCGACGGAGAAGTCCATGCGCGAGATCACCGGCGCGCTGGTCGGGATCGGCGTCGTGCTTTCGGCGGTGTTCATCCCGATGGCGTTCTTCAACGGCTCGGTCGGCATCATCTACCGGCAGTTCGCGCTGACCATCGTCACGGCGATGCTGCTTTCGGTGCTGGTGGCGCTGGTGCTGACGCCGGCTTTGTGCGCGACCATCCTGAAGCCGCCGAAGCATCACGGCACGCAAGCCGGCTTCTTCGGCCTGTTCAACCGCGGCTTCGACCGCATGGCGGACGGGTATCAGCGCACCGCAGGCGCCGCGATCAGGCGCATCGCCGGCGTGATCATCGCCTTCGTCGCGATCGTCGCCGGCATGGTCGTCCTGTTTCAGCGGCTGCCGAGCTCGTTCCTGCCCGAGGAGGATCAGGGCACGATCATGACCCTGATCCAGCTTCCGGTCGGCGCGACCTCGGTGCGCACGCTCGACGTGATCAAGCAGGTCGAGCATCAATATCTCGATAACGAGAAGGATGCGGTGGAGGGCGTGTTCGCGGTCAGCGGTTTCAGCTTTGCCGGGCAGGGCCAGAATGTCGGCCTCGCCTTCGTCAGCCTGAAACCGTTCGACGACCGCAAGAGTCCTGCGACCTCGGCGCAGGCCGTGGTCGGCCGCGCCATGGGCGCGTTCATGAAGATCCGCGACGCCATGGTGTTCGCGGTGCTGCCGCCGTCGATCCCTGGCTTCGGCAATGCCGGCGGTTTCGATCTCTATCTCCAGGACACCGGCGGCAATGGTCACGAGGCGCTGATCCAGGCGCGCAACCAGCTGCTCGGCCAGCTCGCGGCGGACCCGCGCGTCGCGCAAGCGCGGCCGAACGGGCAGGACGATACGCCGCAATTCAACCTCGACGTTGACCAGGCCAAGGCCACCGCGCTCGGCGTCAGCCTGAGCGACCTCAACACCACGCTGTCGGCGGCGTGGGGCGGCGCCTATGTCAACGACTTCATCGACCGGGGCCGCGTCAAGCAGGTCTATGTGCAGAGCGACGCGCCGTTCCGCATGGATACCAGCGACATCGGCCGCTGGTACGTCCGCAATGCCTCGGGCTCCATGGTACCGTTCTCGGCACTGGCGACCAACCGCTGGAGTTTTGGCTCGCCGCGCCTCGAGCGCTACAACGGCGTTGCCGCCGTCGAGCTGCAGGGCCAGGCCGGGCAGGGCATCAGTTCGGGCGTCGCGATGCAGGCGGTGGAGGAGCAGATGGCCAAGCTGCCCAAGGGCTACGGCCACGAATGGACCGGTCTGTCGTTCCAGGAGCGGCTGACCGGCAGCCAGACGCTGTATCTCTATTCGATCTCGCTGCTGATCGTCTTCCTCAGCCTTGCCGCGCTCTACGAGAGCTGGTCGGTTCCGTTCGCGGTGATACTGACGGTGCCGATCGGCGTGCTCGGCGCGCTGGCGGGAGCGACGCTGTTCGGCCAAGCCAACGACGTCTATTTCCAGGTCGGCCTTTTGACCACGATCGGTCTCGCCTCCAAGAACGCGATCCTGATCATCGAATTCGCGCTGGAGCAGATCGCGGCCGGCCGCAGCCTGGTCGAGGCGACGCTGCACGCCGCGCGCCAGCGCCTGCGCCCGATCCTGATGACATCGCTCGCCTTCATCCTCGGCGTGCTGCCGCTGGCGGTGGCGACGGGGGCCGGCTCGGCCAGCCAGAACGCGGTCGGCATCGGCGTTGCCGGCGGCATGATCGCGGCAACCGTGCTCGGCATCTTCTTCGTGCCCGCGCTGTTCGTGCTGGTCCGCAGGATATTTCCGGGCAAGCGGACGGATGCCGCCGCAAATCCCGTCGCCGCTGCGGAGCCCGCGGAATAGTGCGCGCTACTTCGCGATCGGCGTCGTCAGCTCGGTATCGGCCGTGTCCACCACGAACACGGCCAGCAGCTTCGCAGGCTCGGTGTCGCTGGCGTTGGAGCTGACGGCGTGGCGATCGCCGGGCTTCTCGAAAAAGTTCTCGCCCTTCTGATAGACTTTTGCGGGCTCGTCATTGACCTGGCTTCGGATCGCTCCCTCCAGCACCGTCGCATAGATGAACGCGGAGCGCGCGTGGATGTGGGCCGGTGAGAAGCCTCCGGGACCATATTCGACCAGCACGCCCTTCATGCTCTTGCCCGGAACATTCGGCAGGGCATGGTCGAACACCACGCTCACCTTGGCCGATTTCGCTGCAGGCTGCGTCTCGGCGGCCTGTGCCGGAAGGAAGACGACGGCGCACGCCGCCGTCGCGATCAACAGTCTGCGCATGGGATGTCCTTCATTGCCAAGGTTGCAGTGACGCGAGGGTCCTCAGACTGTCGCCAGCCATGCCGCGAGCGGC
Organism: Bradyrhizobium sp. CB1717; assembly: GCF_029714325.1. Classification (NCBI taxonomy): domain Bacteria; kingdom Pseudomonadati; phylum Pseudomonadota; class Alphaproteobacteria; order Hyphomicrobiales; family Nitrobacteraceae; genus Bradyrhizobium; species Bradyrhizobium sp. CB1717. The sequence goes on along the minus strand of NZ_CP121666.1, from coordinate 5,268,440 downwards.
GTTGTCCCGAGCCTGGCCTCGCCGAGCGGGACCAGCGAAGTGTCCTCGATGGGGGAGCCGTAATATCCGGCCTTGGCGTCTCCCACGACGGGACGGCTGTCGCCGGCCGCCTTCAGACGGCGCGCGACGAACTCGTTGAAGGGCGCCTTTTCGGGTCCCGCGATATCGATGGTGCCGTTGAGCGGCTGCCCCGTCGCGACCTCCGCGAGACAAGCGACCACGTCGTCGGATGCGATCGGCTGAAACGCCGCCGATGGCACGACGACCCGCCCCTCAGCCGCACCCGTCTCGGCGATGGCGCCGAGGAATTCGAAGAATTGCGTGGCGCGCACGATCGAGTAGGGGACCGACGATGCCTTGACGATGGTTTCCTGCGCGAGCTTGGCCCGGAAATAGGCGATTTCAGGCGAGCGATCCGTTCCCACGATCGACAGCGCGACGTGATGCTTGACGCCCGCTGTGGCCTCCGTCGTCGCGAGGTTCTTGCTCGATCGCTGGAAGAATTCGAGTACGGCAGCAGGCTCCCAGGACGGCGCGTTGGCGACGTCAACCACGACGTCCGCGCCGGCGAGCACGGCAGCGAGACCTTCGCCGGTGACGGCATTCACGCCCGACTTCGGCGAGGCGGCTACGGCCTCGTGGCCCTGCTGCTTCAGCTTCGCCACAAGCTTGGATCCGATCAAACCGGTACCGCCGATCACGACGATCTTCATGGCATGTCTCCTCGGCATTTTCGAACGCGAGTGCGCGGGGGGCGTTACGCTCTCGCGACGATGAATGATGCGGGCAGAATCTTATCCGAGCAATGCGGCGGGCTCTTGCCTGGAACGGGCCTGCCTTGCCGAAAAATGCTCCAGAGAGCGGGGACAGGAATTGGTCAGGGATCATTCCCCTCCGTCGCGCGCGCGGATCCGATAACGTGCCCGGGCCGCACATGCGCGACCCTGGGCTTGATGGCACCGGCTACAACGTCATCTGCATCGGCTCGGGATAATAGTGGAATCCGTCACCGGCCTTGGCGACATGGCCATAGCCCGGCCAGGCGAAGTGATAGGACATCACCGGCGTCTTGTTGGCCGCCAGCATGGTCAGCAGTTTCACGCGCGACTCTGCCGCCTGCTTCGGATCGGTGTCGTAGGAGAACTCCATGCGCGGCCGCTCCAGCAGCAGCACCGAATGGTGCGAGAGGTCGCCGAGGAAGGCGAACGACTTGCCGGCTGACGAAACCATGAAGATGGTGTGGCCGACGGTGTGACCGGGCGCCGCGATCGCCTGCACGCCGGGCAAGAATTCCTGGCCGTCTTTGAAGAACACGATGCGATCGCGGACCGGCAGCAGGTTCTTGCGGGCATGCACGACAAAATCCTTGGCCGCGCTGCCCATCTTGCCTTCGTCGGTCCAGAAGTCGAAATCGGTCTGGGAGATGTAGATCTGTGCGTTCGGGAACAGCGGCTTGTTGTTGGCATCCACGATGCCGCCGATATGGTCGATATGCGCGTGCGAGCAGACCACCGCATCGATATCCTCCGGCTTGATGCCTGCCTCCATCATGCTCTTCTGCTGCCGGCCAGTTGTGGCGCCGAACATCTTGGATGAGCCCATGCCGGTGTCGAACAGGATCAGCTTGTCGCCGGTGTTCACGATCGGTGAGTTCTGCTCCAGCACGACGTTGTCGGGCGACAGGAAATTGTCCGCCAGCATCTTCTTCACCTCTTCCTTGGGAACGCCGGTGAAGGTGCCGGAGGGATCGCCGAGCGGCAGCGGTCCGTCGGATACGACGGTCACTTCGGCATCGCCGAGAATGAAGCGGTGCCAGTAGGGCGTCTGGGTGCCGAGCTTGGGCGCGCGTGCCATCGCACTGCTGCCAAGAAGCGCACTGGCACCGAGGCCGGCACCGAGCGCGAGCAGGGACCGACGTGAGACATCAAGTGTCATTCGTTCCTCCATTTTCTGTTTTGAACCGCGCGATTGGTCGCGCGTGATGTACGGCCTTGGGCCGGCAGTTGGATGCTGCGCCGGTTCAGACAGGCTCGCAAGAGGAAACGGATTGGCGACGATGGCGGGGAGAGTAAGAAACAATCAATGATTGTGTCGCGATTGTGTTCTCTGAATCTTCCTTACAGGACTCTCACGCAATTCTCAGCGTAAGGTCGCTTGCCTCCGTCTCGGCAAAGCCGGCCTGCAAGACCTCCTCGCGCTTGTGGCGCAGATGCGCACGCAGGATGTGGGAGAGGCCGGCGCCGTCGCGCCGCTGCAGCGCGTTCACGATCGCCTCGTGCTCCTTCACGGCGAGCGCCCAGCGCTGCGGCGTCATCGGCGTGACGTAGCGCGCGCGGCGGATGCGCGCGGTCACGGAGGCATAGAGCCCCGCGAGGACGGGATTGCCGGCCGCGGTGACGATGGCCTCGTGAATGGCGCGGTTGCCGCGATAGTACTGGATCAGATCGCCCTCGCGATAATGCCGCACCATCTCGTCATGCGCGGCGGCGATCGCGCCGATCTCGGCGTCGCTGATGCGCTCGCAGGCGAGCTCGCCGGCGAGCGCTTCGAGGCCCTGGCAGACCTCGAACAGGTCGCGCATGTCCTTGTCGGTCAGCTTTGCCGCGCGCGAGCCGCGATGGGGCAGGAGCTGCACGAGGCCTTCGGCGGCGAGCACCTTGAGCGCCTCGCGCAGCGGCGTGCGCGAGATCTCGAGCCGCTCGCACAGCTCGCGCTCGGGAATCCGCGCGCCCGGTGGGATCTCACCGTCGAGCAGGATGGCGCGGATGCGGCCGACGACCTCCTCGTGAAGCATGGGACGTGTGACTCCAGTTTGAATTCAAAAATCCCGGAAAGCGTGAAAATTTGGAAGTTCCGGCTTGCTAATCGCAAATTTTGCATTCAAAAATGTAAAAAACAAGAGGACGTGAGGAAATGGACCTGGCTGCGGAGGCGGACGACCTCGTTTTTGAATGCAACGACGGCATCGGGCGGATCACCTTCAACCGCCCGCAGGCGCGCAACGCCTTTACTTTCGCCATGTACGAGCGCCTCGCGGCGATCTGCGAGGAGGCCGACGGCGATCAATCGATCAAGGTGCTGGTGCTGCGCGGGGCTGGCGACAAAGCCTTCGCCTCAGGCACTGACATCAACCAGTTCCGCGAATTCAGGACGCCGCAGGACGCGATCGACTACGAGAACCGGATCGATCGTGTGCTCACGACGCTCGAGCGATGCCGGGTGCCGACCATCGCCGCGATCAACGGCTTCTGCACCGGCGGCGGCGCCGGCATCGCCGCGGCCTGCGACCTCCGCATCGGCACCAAAACCGCAAAAATCGGATTCCCAATCGCCCGGACGCTCGGCAATTGCCTGTCGATGTCCAATGTCAGCCGTCTCACCGCGCTGATCGGTGCCGCCCGTGTCAAGGATCTCATCTTCACCGCGCGCCTGGTCGACGCTGCGGAGGCCGCGAGCGTCGGACTGCTCGGCGAGGTCGTCGACGACATCGCAGCGCTCGACAGGCGCACTGAGGAGGTCGCCCGGCTGCTCGCCAGCCATGCGCCACTGACGCTGAATGCGACCAAGCAGGCGGTCGCCCGCCTGCAAAGGCGGCTGACGGCGGAAGAGGGCGAAGACCTCATCCTGATGTGCTACACGAGCCAGGACTTTCGCGAAGGGCTCGATGCTTTCCTCAACAAGCGCGCGCCGCAATGGCGCGGGCAATAGGACGCCCCCGATGCAAAGTTCGCAATCCACCTCTCGCCGTTCGGGGCCGCTCGCCGGCCTCAAGGTCGTCGATCTCACCCATGTCATGGCGGGGCCGACCTGCACCCTGATGCTCGCCGACATGGGCGCCGACGTCATCAAGATCGAGAAATCGCCGAGCGGCGATGACACCCGTCATTCGGTGCCGCCGAAGATCGGCGAGGAGGCGGCGTCCTTCCTGATGATGAACCGCAACAAGCGCGGCATCGTGCTGGATCTCAAGACCGACGGCGGCAAACAGGTGCTGCGCCGGCTGATCGCGGATGCCGACGTGCTGGTCGAGAATTTTGCACCGGGCGCCATGGAGCGCCTCGGCTTCGGCTACGAGGACCTGCACAAGCAGTATCCAAAGCTGATCTATTGCTCGCTGTCCGGCTTCGGCCGCACCGGCCCCTACAAGCACCGCAGGGGATTTGACCTCGTCGCGCAGGCGATGAGCGGCATCATGAGCTTTACCGGCGAGCGCCCGGATGGCCCGCCCGTCAAATGCGGCCCGCCGCTGTCCGACATCACCGCCGGTCTGCTCGCGAGCATGGGCATTTTGGCCGCCTACACCCATCGCCTCAAGACCGGCGAAGGGCAGTGGGTCGAGACCTCGCTCTACGAGGCCGCGCTGGTGCAGACCTATTGGCAGTCGACCATTGCGCTCGCCGCGGGCACCGCGCCGCGCGCGATGGGCTCGGCCCATCCGCTCAACGCGCCGTATCAGGCCTTCGAAGCCTCGGACGGCTGGCTCGTGGTCGGCGGCGCCAACAAGAAGCACTGGCTCTTGATGCTGGAAGCTCTGGGCGCGAGCGAGCTTGCCGCCGATCCGCGCTTCGTCAACGGTTCCGACCGCATGGCGAACCTGAAGGAGCTCGAAGCGGTCCTGAGCGAGCGCTTCCGCACCAGGTCGCGGGCGCATTGGCTCGCGGTGCTGGACGAGAAGGGCGTGCCGTGCGGCCCCGTGCACGACATGCTGGAGGCGCTCGGCGATCCGCAGACGCTGGCGCGCGAGATGGTCGTCGAGGTCGATCACTCCACGCTCGGCCCGGTGAAGACGATCGGGCTTCCCGTCAAGTTTTCGGAGACCCCAGGCAAAGTGCTGTCCGGCGCGCCGGTCTATGGTGAGCATACGCGCGAAGTGCTGGCTGAATACGGGTTCGACCAGACACAAATCGAAGCGCTCGAAAAAGAGGGCGCAATCGTTTCGGCCCTGGAAAGACGCGAGGAACGCGTCGCCTGACCGGACGTCGATACGACAAGAACAAAAGACAAAAATCAGCTGGAGGAAATCATGGGTCGGACGTCAACATTTCTGCTCTCCGCGGCTGCAACCGTGCTCGCCGGCACCATGCCGGCGCTCGCCGCCTGGCAACCGCAAAAGCCGATCGAGTTCGTCGCCACCGCCGGCCCCGGCGGCGGCACCGACAATCTCGCCCGCGCGGTGCAGAACATCATCACCAAGCACAAGCTGACGGAGCAGCCGATCGTCGTCGTCAACAAGGGCGGCGGTAGCGGCGCCGAAGGCTATGTCTACGGCAAGGCCTCGGCGGGCGATCCCTACAAGGTCATCTTCGGCACGTCGAATGCCTGGCAGCAGCCGCTCGTCTCCAAGGTCGCCTTCAACTACACCGATCTCACCCCGATCGCGGCGATGGCGCAGGACGAGTTCCTGCTCTGGGTCAAGCAGGACGCGCCCTACAAGAACGCGGGCGACTATCTGAAGGCGGCCGCGGCGGGCGAATTCAGGATGGGTGGTGCGCAGTCCAAGGACACCGACGAGGTGCTGACCCGCATGATCGAGAAGGCGGGCAAGGTCAAGCTGACCTACATCCCCTTCAAGAGCGGCGCCGAGACCGCCGTGCAGCTCGCCGGCGGCCATCTCGATTCCCACGTCAACAATCCCAGCGAAAGCATCGGCCAATGGCGCGGCGGCACGCAGCGCCCGCTTTGCGTGTTCAGCCCCCAGCGGTTGCCGCAAGGGCCCAAGGTCACCGCGAGCGAAGGCTGGAGCGATGTCCCGACCTGCGTCGAGCAGGGCCTCGACATCAAGCAATACGAGCAGCCGCGCACCGTGTGGCTGCCCGGCAAGGTCACGCCGGACCAGGCCGCGTTCTATGTCGACCTCATGAAAAAGGTACAGGCGACGCCGGAGTGGAAGGACTACATCGAGAAGACCTCCCAGGTTGACACCTTCCTGACCGGCGCCGAGTTTGACAAGTTCATCAAGGAGGACCTCGAGCACGTCAAGCAGGTCGCAGGCGAGCAGGGCTGGCTGGTCAAGTGAGGCGGGTCGGGTGCAACGACTGGGACCGATCGGGTAGGACCGCGCCCCACACACCGCCGTCGTCCTGGCGAAGGCCGGGACCCATACCGCGTGATCTGTCGAGGAGCGGCAGTCGTCGTACCGATATGGCTTCCAGTCCCCGTCAAACTCCTCCCTGGGGTTATGGGTCCCCGGCCTTCGCCGGGACGACGCCTGGGAGAGCGCGTGCCTCGAGCACGACAGCACCTGGCACGCCACCCGACTGGAGCCCTCCATGATCTCACGCCGCGCGCTTGAGCTTGCGACCGCTATCCTCACCGGCAGCTTCGGTGTGGCCGTCGTCGTCTCCAGCCTCGACAACGGCATCGGCTGGTCGAGCGCGGGCGTGGACGCCGGCACGTTCCCGTTCCTGACCGGGACCATCGTCGTGCTCGGGAGCCTCTACAATCTGGTGAGGGGCGTGTGGCCGGCTGCCTCGCTCGCCAATGTGCCCATCGCCATCACTCCGCTCGAGCTGCGCCGCCTCGCGAGCCTGTTCGTGCCGGCCGCGGTCTTCGTCGCCGCGATCCCGCTGCTCGGCATGTATCTCGCCTCGGCGGGCTACGTCTTCGCAGTGCTGGCGATTCCCCGTCACCAGTCCGTGCCGCGTGCGCTCGCCATGGCGGCAGCCACGGCGCTCGCGCTCTACGTCGTGTTCGAGCGCATGTTCCAGGTCAGCCTGCCGCACGGCGCGCTCGCCGCCGCGCTCGGATTCTGAGGGGGAGGCCGGTGGACAATCTCCAGGAGCTCCTGCACGGTTTCACCATCGCGGTGACGGTGCCGCATCTGGTGCTGATGGCGGTCGGCGTGCTGCTCGGCATTCTCGTCGGCGTGCTTCCGGGGCTGGGCGCACCGAACGGCGTGTCGCTGCTCTTGCCGCTGACCTTCGGCATGCAGCCGGTCTCGGCGATCATCCTGCTCTCCAGCATGTATTGGGGCGCGCTGTTCGGCGGCTCCGTCACCTCTATCCTCTTCAACATTCCGGGCGAGCCGTCCTCTGTCGCGACCACCTTCGACGGCTATCCGATGGCGCGCGACGGCCGGCCGACCACGGCACTCGCCACCGCCTTCGGCTCGGCGGCGTTCGGCGCGCTGATCGGCGTCATCCTGATCACCTTCCTCGCATCCTGGGTGGCGCAGGTCGCGCTCGCCTTCGGGCCGCCGGAGTATTTTGCCGTCTATTTCCTGGCCTTTGCCAGCTTCGTCGGCATGGGCGGTGCGGCCCCGATCAAGACCGTCGTGGTGCTCGCGATCGGCTTTGCCATCGCCGCCATCGGCATCGACACCGTCTCCGGCAGCGTCCGCCTCACCATGGGTGTCGACGAGCTGGTGAAGGGGGTGAACTTCGTCGTCGCTGTCATGGGCCTGTTCGGCATCGGCGAGCTCCTGGTCGCGGTCGAGGAGGAATTTCATGCCCGCGCCGTGTCCTCGAAGATCGATTGGCGCGAGGTGTTTCGCGCCGTCGGCCGCCTGCCGAGGCACAGCGTTGCACTGCTGCGCAGCGCCGCGATCGGCTGCTGGATGGGGATCACGCCGGGCGGCCCGACCGCGGCCTCCTTCATGAGCTATGGCATCGCCCGCCGCTTCTCCCGCCGGGGCCGGCATTTCGGCACCGGCGAGGTCGAAGGCATCATCTCGCCGGAGACGGCCGATCATGCCGCCGGCACCAGCGCCCTTCTGCCGATGCTCTCGCTCGGCATTCCCGGCTCCGCCACCGCCGCCGTCATGATGGGCGGGCTGATGATCTGGGGCCTCAATCCCGGGCCGATGCTGTTCGTGGACCAGAAGGATTTCGTGTGGGGCCTGATCGCCTCGATGTATGTCGGCAACATCGTTGCCGTCGCGCTGGTGCTGCTGACCGTCCCGGTCTTCGCAGCCCTGATGCGGATTCCCTTCGTGGTCATCGCGCCGCTGATCGTGATCATCTGCGTCGTCGGCGCCTATTCGGTGTCGAACTCCTATCTCGATGTCGTCATGATGCTCGGATTCGGCATCGTCGGCTATCTCTTCAAGAAGCTGTTCTATCCGCTGGCGCCGCTCGTGCTCGCGATCGTGATCGGCGACAAGGCCGAGGATGCGTTCCGCCAGTCGATGCTGCTCTCGAAGGGATCGCTGGGCATCTTCTTCGCAAACAAGCTGGTGACGTGCCTGATCGTGGGCGGGATCGCCTTGCTGCTGCTTCCGCTCGCGTTGCAACTCGCGCGCCTGCTGCGCAAGCCCGCGCCATCCGCCAACGAGACGACAGTTCAGGAGAAGGTGATCATATGACCGCAAAGCCGCTCGTTGCACTGGCGATGGGAGATCCCGCGGGCATCAGCCCGGAGCTGACGGCGAAGCTGGTGGCGCAGGACGAGATCCGTGCACGCTGCCGCCTCGTCGTGATCGGCGATCGCCGCATCTTCGACGAAGGCGCACGTGTTGCGAGCGTCAAGCCGGAGTTGACCATGACGGAGAAGGGGACTGACCTTCGCGCGGCGCAGGGCGATGCGCTGTTTGTCGATCTTCGCCACCTCGATCCCAAAGACGTCGAGCCGAAGACCGCGACCCTTGCCGGCGGAAAATTCGCGCTGACCAACTATCGGCACGCGCTCGAACTCGGCCGCGACGGCCGTGTCGATGCCGTCTGCTTCACCCCCTTCAACAAGCAGGCGATGCGACTTGCCCGCGCCGAGTATGACGACGAGATCGCATTCTCGGCCGAGGTGGTCGGTCTCAAGACCCCGGCGAGCGAATTCAACGTGCTCGACCGGCTCTGGAACGCGCGCGTCACCTCCCACATCCCGCTGAGGGACGTCGCCGCGAACCTGTCCAGCGAACGCATCCATCGGGCGCTCAGGCTGACCGATGCCTGCATGCGCAACGCTGGCTTCGCCCGGCCACGCATTGCGGTCGCCGGTCTCAACCCGCATGCCGGGGACGGGGGCAATTTTGGCCGCGAGGAGATCGACGTGATTGCGCCCGTGGTCGCGGCCGGGCAGGCGGAGGGCATTGCCGCCGAGGGGCCGTTTCCGGCCGACACCGTATTCCTGCGCGCCAAGGGCGGCGCCTTCGATGCGGTGCTGACGATGTATCACGACCAGGGCCAGATCGCGATGAAGCTGATGGGGTTCGATCGCGGCGTGACCCTGCTCGGGGGCTTTCCTTTCCCGATCTGCACGCCCGCGCACGGCACCGCTTACGACATTGCGGGACAAGGCATCGCCTCGATCGGCGCCAGCCGCGCCGCATTGCTGCTCGCGGCGGAGATGGCTGTGCGCTGCTGATTTGCACGCACCAAGGGAGCGCGTGCTGACTGCGCTCGCCTTACGGTGAGAATTAGACTTTCGGGAAATACTGGAAACTTCCGCCGCCGTGACGAGTTGGCGTTCCATGAACATCTCCACCTCGGAGCTGGGAACATGGTCGACGACGGCCCGCTACGAACAGCGGTTGATACCGCATGGTGCGTGTACCGCGCCCGGCATCGCGATGTCGATGCTGCGGATGGCCGTCGCTGTCTCCTCGAGCGTCATCTGCAAGGGAGGCGGGAAGCGCGTGAGAGTAACGGTGATGCCCAGGACCTTGCAGGCTTCGGGCTCGCCTATCTCGAGCGGCTTTCCGATGACGATTGTTGAGGCTCATTGAGAGCCTTGCGTGGCGCCTGGCGGGGGCAAGCGCGAGGCCGGGCTGGACGTTGCTTGCGATTTCGAACCTTCTGTCCGCAGCCATCGTGCTGATCCTTCGCTCAGCGGTATAGCGGCTCTCATGCGCATCGCTCAGCTCGCACCCCTCGCCGAAAGCGCCCCTCCGAAGCTCCACGCCGGCGCCGAGCGGGCGAGGCAATTTCCGGAGGCAAGCTTCGCGTCCGTTTCCGGCTACGCAATCATCGAAGACGTGAAAGGGAGGCGGCGATGTCGCTGACGAAAACGGGGCAGATCTGCATCTTTCTTGTCTTCGCCCTGGCGACGTTGCCGGCGTTCGCCGCCGAGATGACCGCGGACGCCATCAATTCCGCCGAGCCATCGAAGAAGACGCTCTCGAACAACAAGCCGACCCCGGCGGGCATACGGCTGCAGGTTCTCCTGGACCGGGCGCATTTCTCGCCCGGCGAGATCGACGGCAGGTTCGGCGAAAACGCGAAGAAGGCGCTGCGCGCCTATGCGGAAGCCCGGCAATTGCCGGGTTCGGACACCCCGACAGAGGAGATCTGGAAAGCGCTGCGGGCGGATGACCGGCCGATCACGCTGACCTATGCCATCACGGAGCAGGACGTGGCGGGTCCTTTCCTGAACAAGCTGCCCTCGAAGATGGAGGACATGAAGGACATCCCGAAGCTCGGCTACATCAGTCCGCGCGAGGCTCTCGCCGAGAAATTCCACATGAGCGAGCAGCTCCTGGCGGCGCTCAACCCCGGCCGCCGTTTCGACCGGGCCGGCGACAGCATCGTCGTCGTTGACACCGCGAGCGCAGGCGAGGGGGCGCCTGCCAGGGCCGACCGGGTCGAGATCGACAAGGTCAGGCAGACCGTCAAGCTGTTCGACAAGTCGAATGCGCTGATGGGATTCTATCCGGCGACCGTGGGAAGCGAGGACAAGCCGTCGCCCTCAGGCACGCTCAAGATTACCGAGGTCAACAGAAATCCGTTCTATCGCTACAATCCCGCTTATCGCTTCAAGGGCGTCCGGTCCCGCAAGCCCTTCACCATCAAGCCCGGTCCGAACAATCCGGTTGGGACGGTGTGGATCAATTTGTCTGCCGAAGGCTACGGCATTCACGGTACGCCTTCGCCGGACAAGATCTCCAAGGCGGAATCCCACGGCTGCGTTCGCCTCACCAATTGGGACGCCGAACGTGTCGCTGGCAGCGTCACGAAAGGCACACCGGTCGTGTTCGTTGCGAGCACGATGTGATGCGTTGATCGTGATCGGGAGCCTCAGGCCTAGACTTGCGATTGGCTCTAGGCGGGGGGCGTTGATTGCGAATGGCCGGCGTTCAGCGCGGCCTTACGGTCATGGATGAGGTTTTCGAGGCGGTGCGCCGCCACGTTCAGCGTGGCCGCATCCAGCGTGCTTTCATCCCCATCGGACTTCGCGCGCTGTGCGCGGAGCACGTTGTCGATCTGGTTTTCGATCTCCGAAAGTTCCGCCTCGTTTTGCGAGCGCCGTATCTTGCTGCCCAGCGCATAGAGTGCGTCGAGTGCCGGCTGACGCGGCCTGGCTTCGCCGGACCTGAGAAATTGCCAGAGCGCGGCCCCGACCGACGCCAGTGCGCCCAGGGCCATCGGTGCCAGAAAAATCGCGTTGCTCCACTTGTCGAGGAAGGACTGCTGGTTGCCGTTGTAGAACTCCGCGGCGCCGGCATGAACCGGGAGATAGGCGCCCGCATCGGTATCGGGCGCCTTGAATTGTGCAAGAATCGGCCAGTCCGGCAAAATGTCCCTGCGCGCAGCCGTGAGAGCCTGCGTGAGGTCGGCGATCGTATCGTTATCGAGATCTTTCTTGCCGACCACATAGTAGTTCACGCGCAAGGTGGTCACGTCATCGCCGGGGATTGGAGGCGATCCGCGCAACGTTCCCTTGGGAATGTCGAAACTTTCATAGGCGCGCTCTTTCTCCGCGATCGCTCCCGCGTTCTCGATCGGGATCAGCACCGGCGCGGTCTTGGCGTTCTGCGGGAACAGCCCCCGTACCAGCGACAGATATTTCTCGCTCAGCGGCATGACGAAAAGCACCGCACGCACCTCCTTGCTGTCGAAGGCGCGGCGGACCTCGTCCAGTGCAAGATTTTTGAACACGACGTTGGCGCGGTCGAGATCATAGGATTTGATGAGGACATGGACGATCCTCTGATTGGTATCGGCAGCGACAACGCCTACGGTCGCGCGCTTCAGGCCGGCGACATCCGCGATGGCCGACCCGGGCGGCGCAACGAGCATGGCCACGGCCTCGGCGAGAACGACAATGGCTTGCGCCTGCGACAGGTCGCCGACGTCGCCGCGAACCACGGCGAGATCAGTCTTGCCGGACGAGAAGGCGGTCGCCGACTCCTGCGGGCCGCTGGTCTCGACCACCTTGAGCCGCACCGGCGCCTTGTTCACGACAAGGCGGCTGGCAAGCGCAGACACGATCTTGGGCGCGTCGCCATCCAGCGAGCCCACCGCAATCGACAGCGTGACCGGCTGGGCGTACCAGCGATACGCCAGCACGCCCGCGCCGGTCGTGAGCACGACGAGCGTCGCGACCGCGACGATGCGAAGCCAGATCGGCAGCCTGCCGGCATCAATGCCAAATTTCGACAGTTCGTCCATGACGTCGCTCGTCCGGGAAGGTTGCCCGTCTGCACGAGCATCATTTGCCGGACGGCAGTCCCGTGTTGATTTGCATCAAGACGCCAGCCGACCGGGGCGAGGGACGGGCTGGTCAGAGCTGCTTCAACGGACGAAAAACACGAGCAAAAACAACCCTCGGCCTACTGTGCATGGGGTTGTTTTCGTAGTTTTATTGGAGCGGCCGGCTCACGCCTTACGCGCCGCAGACGATCACGCCGTACCAGCCGAGGCCCCGATAGGTCTCGTAGCCGGGCGTCGCATGGAAGGCGACCATCGCGCCCGAGCGGTCCTGATAGAAGCCGGAGCGCTGGCCATTGAGCGACAGTGAGATGCGCTCGCTCAAAATGCCCTGGCCGTCGGAGGCGGCGATGACGCGGAGGTTCGAGTCGACCAGCAGCACGCGGGCCTTGTCGATGTCGCCGACGCGGACGCCCTGGACGATGGCGCGAGCCTGCGGCTCCCAGTCGAAATGGATGGCGAGCACGCCGACCGGCGCGCCGTTGGCCTGGCCGCCGGCGCGGACGCTGGCGCAATAGGTCGCAACCTGCGCGTTGCCGAGCAGCGCCTGGTTCTCGACGTCGCCGGCGACATAGTCGTCACCGGAGCGCAAGGTGCGCGCCTCGCGAAACCATTTGGTGTGGGCGACGTTCTGGCCGACGATGCGGAAGCGGTCGGCGCGGCCGTTGGCGATGACGTTGCCGTCGAGGTCGCAGAGCCAGAGGTCGAGATAGACCGTGTAGGCACCCAGGATCACGCCGAGGCGCTGCGAGGCATAGGTGACCGCTGCCGGCGCAGGTGAGGCCGCGCAATCGACCACGGCGGAGTCGGTCGCCCACCAGCGCACGTCGCAGGTGCGCTCATAGAGGTTGCGGTCGATCAGCTCGACCGCGTTGAGCGACAGGTCCACCATGCGCTCGCCGCGCGAGCGCTGGCTCATGCGGTCGATCGAGGCGACGAGGTCGCCGGTCCGTTTCGTCAACTGCGTCTCGAGTTCGCGGGCGATGGTCTCGACCTGCTGGCCGACGCCGCGCACCTCCTGCGCCACCACCGCAAAGCCCGCGCCTTGCGCGCCGGCGCGCGAGCTTTCGATCAACGCGTTCAGCGCCAGCATCTTCATCTGGTTGGTGATCTGCTGGATCGCCTTGGTCTTGTCGACCGCGATCTGGTTCACTTCCGCGGTGAGGCGATTGATCAGCGCGGAGATGTCGGAATCATCATCAGTGAGTTCGGTAGCGATCGGCTTGGCTTTCAGACCCAGCGCAGCAGACATCGGGGACTTCCCTTGGCAATGAGGCCAGATCTGCAATGAACCCGGAACAAAATCACGTCAGATCGAATACGATTCTTTTTCGAGGATTCCGCCTAACGCCTGCTTAATTTGCTGTTCGGCGGAATGCCTAAATGATAGTCACTCCGGCCTGCCAGCCGGCCATCCACCGCTTTGTGCGGCCCGGCCGTTGCAAATCGCCGGAGTTTCCCGGCCAATCCTCTAAAGCCAGTCCCGGGCCGCCCAGCGTGATCGCCCGGAATCCGAGTTCCCCAACCGATAGCCTCGTCATGACGCCGCCTGCCACAGCCTTGCCCGTCGAAGCGCCCCAGGCGTTCCTGGGCGTCGCGCGCTCGCTCACCGACAAGCTCTGGCGCGACCGGCTCGACGCCCGCGGGGCGGCCCAGGCGCTCGCCATCGTGCAACGGCACCAGCTGCCGGAGCTGCTGGCGCGGGTGCTGGCGGGACGCGGCGTCGATATTGACGCCGTTGCCGACTTCCTTGATCCGACCATCCGCAAGCTGCTGCCGGATCCCTTCACGGTCACGGAAATGGAGGCCGCCGCCAAGCGCATCGCGGATGCCGCGGCGAGGGGCGAGAAGGTCGCGATCTTCGGCGACTACGATGTCGACGGCGCGACCTCGTCGGCGCTGCTGGCCTGGCATCTGCGCCATTGTGGGCTCGATCCGCTGATCCACATTCCCGACCGGATCTTTGAGGGCTATGGCCCCAATGTCGAAGCGGTGCGTGGGCTGGCGGCAAAGGGCGCGACGCTGCTCGTCACCGTGGATTGCGGCACCACCAGCATCGAGCCGCTTGCGGAGGCAAAACGGCTCGGCATGTCCGTCGTCGTGATCGACCATCACCAGGCCGGCACGGAGCTGCCGGAGGTGGACGCACTGGTCAATCCGAACCGGCTCGATGATCTCTCGGGCCTTGGCCATCTCGCCGCTGTCGGCCTCGTGCTGGTGACGCTGGTTGCGGTCAACCGCGAGCTGCGCCAGCGCGGCTTCTGGAATTCCGAAATGCCCGAGCCCGACCTGCTCGGCATGCTGCATCACGTTGCGCTCGGCACCGTTGCCGACGTCGCGCCGCTGATCGGCCTCAACCGCGCCTTCGTCGCCAAGGGTCTGATCGCGATGCGGCGCCGCGATCATATTGGCCATACCGCGCTGATGGATGTGGCGCGGCTCAACGGTCCGCCGGAGGCCTGGCATCTCGGCTTCATGCTGGGCCCGCGCGTCAATGCCGGCGGCCGCATCGGCCGCGCCGATCTCGGCGTGCGGCTATTGCTGGAGGGCGACAGCGTCGAGGCGGCGCGGATCGCGGCCGAGCTCGACCGTCTCAACAGCGAGCGCCGCGTTATCGAGCAGGCGGCGGAAGCCCAGGCCGAAGCCGAGGCGCTGGCTTCGATTGGGTTGGAAGACAAGCTCGGCGTCATCGTCACGGCGTCCGAAGGCTGGCATCCGGGCGTGGTCGGCCTCGTTGCCTCGCGCCTGAAGGAGAAGTTTTCGCGGCCGGCCTTCGCGATCGCGCTGGAGCCCGGCGGCATCGGCACCGGCTCGGGCCGCTCGATCGCCGGCGTCGATCTCGGCAAGGCGGTACGGCAGGCGGTCGCCGATGGCATTCTGCTCAAGGGCGGCGGCCACGCGATGGCCGCGGGCGTGACGCTGCGGAAAGAGAAGCTCGCCGAATTCCGCGCCTATCTCGAAAACGCCCTGGCCCAGGACGTCGCCGAGGCGCGCCACGTCAACGAGCTCTACATCGACGGCGCGGTCTCCGCGCGTGCGGTGACGCCGGAGCTGGCGACCACACTCAATCGCGCAGGTCCCTTCGGCAGCGGCAATCCGGAGCCCGTGCTGGCACTGCCGGCGCACCAGCTCGTGTTTGCCGACGAGGTCGGCCAGGCGCATCTGCGCCTGCGCTTCAAGTCGGGCGACGGCGCCATCGTCAACGGCATCGCGTTCCGCTCGGTTGGCCAGAAGCTCGGCAATGCACTGCTCGCCAATCGCGGCCAGCAGATGCATGTCGCGGGATCATTGTCGGTCGATCGCTACCAGGGCGCCGAGCGGGTGCAGTTTCGCGTTGTCGACGTCGCGCTACCGGACCAGGGGCCATCCGTGATTAGATAACGCAAGATCCCGATAAGAAGATGCGTCAGAATTAGACCGCTCAAACAACAAAAAAGGGAGTGAACATGGCAGGGCAGGTTGAGGGCAAGGTCGCGCTGGTGACGGGCGGCGCTTCCGGCATTGGCGAGGCCATCGTCGAGCTGTTCGCGCGCGAGGGCGCGACGGTTGTCATCACTGACATCGACGAGCTGCGCGGCCCCGAGCTCGCCAAGCGCGTTACAAAAGCCGGTGGCAAGGCGGTCTTCCTGGAGCAGGACGTCACCAGCGAGGAGCGCTGGGTCGAGGTCGTCGCCGAGATCGCCAAGCGCTACGGCCGGCTCGACGTGCTCGTCTCCAACGCCGGCATCGGCATCGCCGTGCCGTCGATCGTCGACATGACGCTCTCCGACTGGCGCAGGCAGAATGCGATCAACCTCGATGGCGTGTTTCTCTCGGTCAAGCACTGCCTGCCCTTGATGCGCAGAACCGGCGGCGGCTCGATCGTCATGATGTCCTCGCTCGCGGGCCTGCGCGGCTCGCCGGGCCTCTCGGCCTATTCGCTGACCAAGGGCGGCGTACGGCTGTTCGCCAAGTCGATCGCGATGGAATGCGCGGCCGCCGGCGACGGCATCCGCGTCAACTCCGTCCATCCTGGCATCATCGACACGCCGATCTGGGGCAAGATCCCGACCGGGGCGACTGGCGCCGGCCAGAACGCCCCGATCGATCCTGAGGACCGCGCGCGGGTCGTCACGCCATTGGGCCGCGCCGGCCAGGCCGCGGAGATTGCCTCCGGCGTGCTGTATCTAGCCTCCGATGCCTCACGCTACGTCACCGGCAGCGAGCTCGTCATCGACGGCGGCATGAACGCGGGCGGCGTGCCGCGGCGCGCCTGAGCGGCGCAGGGCAGGGTGGCGGTCGCAGGGGCTGACGCGCAGGCGCAGCCCCTGTACAACGCGGGGAGCTTTCGACCGACAAAGGTGTCCTTCGCCATGGCGCACAGCCTTCATTCGTCTTCTTCCACACCCGCGCCATTCCGCTCCAACCGGCCGGACCTTGCCACCGACGCGATCCGCACCGCGCGCGAGGATCTCGCCGCCTGCTTCCGCATGGCCGCGCGCAACGGTTTTGAGGAGGGCGTCTGCAACCACTTCTCGGCCGTCGTGCCGGGCCATGACGACCTCTTCCTGGTCAATCCTTACGGCTATGCCTTCCGCGAGCTGACGGCGTCAAAGCTCCTGATCTGCGACTTCCACGGCAATGTCCTCGACGGCGAAGGCGCGCCCGAGGCGACCGCGTTCTATATCCATGCCGAGATGCACAGGCTGCTGCCGCGCGCCAAGGTCGCCTTCCACACCCACATGCCCTATGCCACGGCGCTGTCGATGACCGAGGGCGATCCGCTGATCTGGGCCGGCCAGACCGCGCTGAAATTCTATGGCCGCACGGCGGTCGACCGCGACTATAACGGCCTCGCGCTCGACAACCGCGAAGGCGCGCGTATCGCCTCCGCCGTCGGCGATGCCGACATCGTCTTCATGAAGCATCACGGCGTGATGGTGCTGGCGCCGACCATCGCGGAAGCCTGGGACGATCTCTATTATCTCGAGCGCGCGGCGGAAGTGCAGGTGCTCGCCATGTCGACGGGGCGGAAAGTGCTCCCGGTCGATCCCGCCGTTGCGGCAGAGACCTACAGGCAGATGCGCGAAGGCGATTCCGAATCCGCGCGACTGCATCTTGCCGCGATCCGGCGCCAGCTCGACGCGGAAGAGCCGCAATACAGGCATTAGTAATGGGAAGTAGCCCGGATGGAGCGAAGCGCAATCCGGGGCGGCAACCGCGGAAGCAACGTCCCGGATTACGCTTCGCTCCATCCGGGCTACGGCTCGCGCTATGATCCCTGCCGCAGCTTCGCCAGCACCTTCAGCCCGCCATAGCCGTCGGCCGGCGTGATCCCTGCGCGCTGCTGAAAATCCTTGATCGCCTTCATCGTATCGTTGCCGACGCGGCCGTCGGTGCCGCCGGTGTCGAAACCGGCCTTGGTCAGGCGTGTCTGCATCTCCTGCACCTCCGCGAGCGTCAGCGCGCGCTCGGAGCCGGGGAAGGGCTGGATGAAGGGCGGCGCGCCGAGGCAGCGGTCGCCGAGATGGCAGATCGCCAGCGCATAGTTCATCGAGGGATTGTAGCTTTTCACCGAATAGAAGTTCGGCCCCAGCAGGAAGGTCGGCCCGCCCGCAACCGGCGTCCACATCTGCGCGGAGGCATTCGGCTGCGGAAACGGCTGACCATCGGCGCGGGTGACGCCCGCTGATGCCCAGGCTGCGTAGGTCCGGCTGCCGCTCATCTCGCCGGATGCGCGCACTTCGTAACCCCAATGCTCGCCCCGATGCCACTTGCCGCGATTGACGAGATATTTTGCGGTCGAGCCCAGCGCATCGTCGGGCTTGCCGAACGGTGAGACCTTGCCGTCGCCGTCATAGTCGATGCCGACATTGAGCCAGACCTCTGGCATCCATTGCGAATGCCCCATCGCGCCGGCCCAGGAGCCCTTCATCTCCTCCGGCGTGCTCCAGCCCTTGTCGACGATGCGGAGCGCATTGATCAGCTCGGTCTCCCAATAGGCCTTGCGGCGCGGCTCGTTCCAGGCGAGCGCGGCGAGCGAGGGAAATACCGGCGTCATGTGGTTCTGCTGCACCAGGGGATCGCCATAGGCGGACTCGACGCCCCACAGCGCCAGCAGCGTGCCGCGCTCGACGCCGAAATCTCGCTCGATGCGTGCGAGCAGCGCCTCGTTGTTCTTCAGCGCGATCTTGCCGTTGATGATGCGCCAGTCCGATACGCGGCGATTGATGTATTGCCAGACCTGCTCGTGGAACTCGGGCTGGTTACGCATCTGCTTGAACACGCTCATGTCGGGCTCGACCCGCGCCATCGCGCGCTGCCAGGTCGCAGCCGAGATGCCCTTGGCCAGCGCCCGTGCGCGGAATGACTCGCGCCATTCGTCGAAGCCGGCAGGCGCGGCGAGGACGCGCGTCGGCAGCGCCAGCAAAGCGGCTGCACCGAGCGTCGACTGGAGCAGGGCCCGGCGGGTATGAGGGGGCGAGGAATCAGCTTGTTTCATGGACCCATTCTAGCGGGAAACAGGGTGTCTGTGGGACGGTTCCTGGAGCACGAAGACCAGGCGACGGCCGGGGTTCACCGGAACAAACTGTCGCACTGCTGCATTCCCTCCAGAACATGGTCTGTTCATCGAAGTATTCGAGGTGGGATGAAGATACGCGCGCATGCGGAAAGTCATGTCGTCGAACTCGACGACGGATCGCAATGGCAGATCTTCCCCGGCGACCTCGCGACCACGCTGAGCTGGAAGCCTGAGACCGATCTGCATCTGGAGCCGAGCGGCGACCGGTTGAGTTCGCATGTGCTGGTGAATGCTGCGGACCAAACCCGGGTCCGCGTGATCGCCGCAGGCGAGAGCTGGCCGGACGGCGAAGTTAAGAAATCGTTGAAGGGTGGATAGGCCGCCCTTCCGCAAGCCTGCATATCCCCAAATTTGAGTCTGGCGCTTTACGGTCGGTTCGCTCTTGTCCAGCAAGATGCGCGCATGCGGGAGCTGTTCGATATCATCCGTGCCAATCCCTGGCCCTTCGGCGCCGGCTTGTTCGTCGTGATCCTGATGATCATCGCCGAGAACTTTGGCCGCGGCATTCAAGGCGATGGCGCCGCCGGCAATCTCCCGGATTTCAATGGCGGCGGGGAATGCGGCGACGGAGGCGGCGGCGACTAGGCCCGCCTAGTCCTGCTGCAAATCGGCCGCGATGCCGGCAAGCCAGCGCCGGACCGCGGTTTCCGCCTTGGCATCCAGAGTCCGGGCAAGACGCTTCTCCAGCGCGATCACCCGCTCCCTGCAGGCCTTCAACAGCGTCGCCCCGCGCGGCGTCAGCGTCCATTGCTGGATGCGGCCATGGACCGGATGGGGCGTCATCACAATCGCGCCGTCACGCTCGAGATTGCGGATGATGACGCCGACGGTCTGCGGCGTCAGGAAGGTGAGGCGGGCGACATCCGCGCCCGACAGGCCCGGATAGGCGTTCAGCATCGTCAGCACCGCGAATTGCGGCGACGTCACGCCGAGATCGGCGAGCGTCCGTTCCATCGTCAGGCGAACCGCGGCGTGTGCCTGACGCAAGAGATAGCCGAGATAGCCGTCTTCGCCGCGCTTGCCTTCGCCGGGAGCGGGCACGCGCACCACGCCGTCATCGGCGGGCGCCGGCGTCTTCCGCGAGGTTTTCGATCTTGTGATGCCGGAGGTCTTGCGTAACATATAAGGGCTCTTATACAGTATCAGTGCTCTTACAATAACACGAGGTGCACGGCAATGTCACACGCCCGCAGCGAATACGAGGATTTCAAGCGGATCGCGCCGGACGCGTATGATCTGGTGCTGGCGCTGGGCCAGCTGGCGGCCAAGGCGGGCCTCGACAAGCAGCTGCTCGAGCTGGTCAAGCTGCGCGCCTCGCAGATCAACGGCTGCGCCTTCTGCGTGCAGCATCATGTCCTGCTGTCGGAGCGCATCGGTGTGCCCGTCGACAAGCTCCATCTGGTCGCGGTCTGGCGCGAGGCACCGATCTTTTCCGCACGCGAGCGGGCGGCCCTGGCCTGGGCCGAGGCGCTGACCTGTCTGCCCGATGGCGTCAGCGAGGAGGTCTACACGGAAGCGTCTGGCGAATTCTCCGAGGCGGAGCTGACGTACCTGACCTCGGCGGTCGCATCGATCAATGTCTGGAACCGTTTTGGCGCAGCGTTCCGCTGGACGCCTGCGAAGCGGCCGGCCGCAGCGGCCACCGCTGCGTCCTGACGGAGATAAGGGAGATCACGATGACAGCCATGAGCTTTTCAGCTGTGCAACGTCCGACGCCGTCACGTTCGGCGACGCTCGCGGTCGTCGCAGGGCTCGCCTGCGCGTTCGCGATCGGCAAGGCGCTGCCGCTGACGATCGACACGGTCTCCGGCGCGCTGGCGCCGCTTTGCGCCACTGCGGCCGAGAGCTCGCCGCTCGACAAGGTCGAGCCGATCGGCTCCTACGCACTGCCGAACGTGCCGGGCAAGCGCGTCACCATCGTGCGCGTCTTCTATGGTCCCGGTGGATTTTCGCGGCCGCATCGCCACGCCGGCTCGGTGACCGCCTACATCACCAAGGGCGAGATCCGCTCCCAGCTCGGCGGCGGCCCGGTCGAGACGTTTGGTGTCGGCCAGTCCTTCTTCGAGCCGCCGGGATCGACGCATCTCGTATCGGCGAACGCGAGCGCCACGGAGCCGGCGGAGTTGATCGCGGTCTTCGTTGCGGACGAGGGTGCGGAGCTCACGACGCTTTTGGAGTGATATGGAGCCGGGATGGAGCGCGGCTCGCGGCTTCGGTCCCTTCAGGCCGCCTGCAATAGCCTCAACCGTTTCCACGCCGGTGAGAGACCGTATTCGACGGCCGGAATCGCAACCGCGCCGACGAGCAGACCAAGTGCGCCTGAGATGGCTGCCTCGACCGACCATTCGATGATGCCGGCAACGGATGGCAGGACGTGTGCGGCAGTCTCGGTTGCGGCATGGACCGTGCGGCCGATCGCGGGCGGTCCATATTTCTCGATGCCATGCAAGATGATGCCGCCGCCGACCCAGATCATGGCGGCGGTGCCGATGGTGCTCAGCACTGTCAGGAAGGTTGGCATGCCTCGGACGAGGCTGCGTCCAAGCAAGCGGATCGCGCCGCCAACGACTGAGGCGCCGTCATAGCGCGCAAGGGCCAAGCCGACATCGTCCGCCTTCACGATCAGAGCGACCACGCCATAGACTCCGGCAGTGATACAGAAGCCGACCAGCGCCAGCACCAGCGCCTGCGTCCAGATGCTACCCGCCGGGAGGGCGGCCAGCGTGATCGCCATGATCTCTGCCGACAGAATGAAATCCGTCTTGATGGCGCTCGCGACCTTCTCGTCCTCGACCGACTTGGCATTCAGCGCGATCGGCTGGAGCTGAGCTTCGTGCTCGCGCGCATGATGCGGCATCACCGCTTCGAGCACTTTCTCGGCACCCTCGTAGCAGAGAAAGGCTCCGCCGAGCATGAGCAGCGGCGTGACCGCGGCGGGAAGGAAATAACCGAGCAGCAGCGCAACGGGCAGGAGAATGAGCAATTTATTGCGCAGCGATCCAACTGCAATCTTGCCGACGATCGGCAGTTCGCGCTTGGAGGCAAAACCGATGACGTAGTTCGGCGTAACGGCCGCGTCGTCGATGACCACGCCTGCCGCCTTTATGCCAGCTTTGGCAGCCTGGCTCGCCACATCGTCGAGCGAGCCTGCGGCGACCTTGGCAATCGCCGCGATGTCGTCGAGAAGACCGAGCAGTCCGACACTCATCAATGCAATTCCTTCTTCGTTCGAGCCGGGAGTGTGCGCGACAACGCGCTCATGCACGGCATTAGAACGAGCGAGCCGTCAATTCTCCTCGCTGCTGGATCCCTCGCGCAGGTCCGGCTTGATCACGTCCTCCGGCAGCGTATGGGCCACCGGCTGGGTCGTGACGGCGATCTCCGGGCCGATCTCGCGGCCGCGGGCGCGGATCAGGCGCTCATAGGCGGACACTAGCGTGACGTAGGGGCTGACCCAGATCCAGCCGTCGCGGGTGAACACCTGGACGTCAAAATGCAGATGCATCGACGTGCCGGCGGGATGGTCGAGATAGTTCGAGACCACGCCGATCTTCTCGCCCTCGGCGACGAGGCGGCCGTTGAGGACGCCATCGGCATTCATCGCCTGCGGATTCATGTGCATGTAGCGGAAGCGGATGTGCTCGGTCCGGCTGTTGACCTGAAGCGTCGCGGCCTGGTCCTTGGAGGAACGGATGACGACGGCGTCGCGCACCGCGACGACGGCGCGCTGCTTGCGATCGCAGGGTTCGCGGCCTTCGCCGGGCGGCGGGCATTCGGCGGCACGGATGTCCTCGCCCTGATGGCCGTAACCGCCGGCGCATTGCCAGACTTCGAAGCTGCGGGATTCGCAGAAATTGTCGCGCCAGGGATAGGCGGTCAGGCCTTCGCTCTTGTCTCGCCTGGCGTAGGACTGCGAGCGCACGAAGGCGGGCGCCTTCTCCAGCGGAAAGCGGATCTGCGCATAGGCCATCACGTCGGGATGGCCGGTCTTGTTGCGATAGCCGGTGTTGGGAATGATGTCGCCGCTCGGACGATAGCTGAAATCGGGTGAGCGTGCCGCGGGGCGATCGAGAACGTTGGACGCTACATCCGTCGGCGGCCGCATGCGCTGGCCGCCGGCGATGCGCAGCGCCTTCAGGAAGCGCTCGGCAACCGGATAGGCTTCCCTGCAGGCAAGGCGCCTCGGCTTTGCGACGCTGTCGAGGCACTGGATCGACACCACATAGGCGACGCCGAAGCGCGTGAAGGCGTAGCGGACGTAACCTTCGCGGATGAACCGGCGCAGGTCCGGATAGGTTGCCGCGAGCGGCTTGACCGGCTCGCCCTTGCCGCCGGTGGGATCGGCGATGTCGTAGAGCAGCGCCGAGCCGGTGATCTGCACCTCGACAGGTCTTGCGAACACACGCGAGGGCATGCCGTCGCCGGCGCCAGGCTCGAGCGAAAAGGTCGCGCTGTAACCAGCGGGACCGGCATCGAACATGTCGACGGGATTGAAGTCGGCCTGGTAACGCGACAGCGACAGGCTCGACGGCGCGCCACTGCGCCGGGCCTCGAGATAGGCGCCAGCGTCGAACGGCAGCAGCACGGGAACGGCGCTGCGGGCAATGCCGGTGAAGAATTGCGAGGAGACCCCGTTGAGCTGCACCAGGGCCGGCGTTGCACGCGGATCGTAGCGCGGCACCGAGCGGCGGGGCACGAAGATGAAATCGCCGGCAACCTGGGGATGGCTGTTGATCTCGGCGCGAAGCTGATCCAGCGCTGCGCGCCAATCGACGCGCAGGGCCGTGAGTGAGGGACTGCGGAACTCTTCCGCCGCCAGCGGAGCGGCAACGAGGAGCGACAGCGACGCCAAAAGGAGCGAGACGAAGCGGAAACTCTTCCAAACCACTGTCTCGCCCCCCGGCGGCACTCTGTTCCGACCCTCGATTGCTGGCTTAGTCCTTGGCGCGCTCGGAGTAGGAGCCGTCTTCGGTCATCACCACAATGCGGGTGCCGACCGAGATGTGCGGCGGCACGGTGGTGCGCACGCCGTTGGACAGCACCGCGGGCTTGTAGGAGGAGGAGGCGGTCTGCCCCTTGGTCACGGGCTCGGTTTCGACCACTTCCAGCGTCACGCGCTGCGGCAGCGCCATCGACACCACGTTGACGTCGTGGGTCGACAGCTTGACGGTCATGTCTGGCTGAAGATAGGCGGCCGCGTCGCCGACGACGTCCTTGGAGACCTGGAGCTGGTCGTAGGTCTCGGGGTTCATGAAGTGGAAGCCGTCGCCATCTTCGTACAAGAAGGTGTAGTTGCGCTCTTCGATCGTGGCCTTTTCGACCTGGTCGGTGGTCTTGTAGCGCTCGGAGATCTTTACCCCGTCCGAGATTCGGCGCATTTCGATCTGGCTGACCGGGGTGCCTTTGCCGGGATGGATGTTCTCGGCGCTCACGACGACATAAAGCTTGCCGTCTTGCTCGATCACGTTGCCCTTGCGAATAGAACTGGCGATGACTCTCAAAGCTGTATTTCCTGCTTGCTTGGCCCGGCTGCGGCCAGGACGTGGTCAAATTGATGGGGGACTTGGGGCCTCAAATCAGACCTCGGCGCCCGTTTCGGGCCGCAACATACTGATTTTGCCGCTGGATGCCAGCTTTTTGCTGCCCTGCGGAGCGGTCGGTTAATGGCTGGGGACAAGCCGATCTCGCCGTTCTGGTCGCCCTTGCGGCACCTCGACCGGCGGCCGTTCCTCCAGGCCAGGGGCGCCGTAACCGGGGCTCTACGGGGCTTTTTCGCCGAACAGGGGTTTATCGAGGTCGAAACCTCGGTCCTCCAGGTTTCCCCGGGCAATGAGACCCATCTGCACGCCCCCCGGACCGAGATCATGCGGCCCGACGGCAGCCGGGCCAGCCGATACTTGCGGACCTCGCCCGAATTCGCCTGCAAGAAGCTGCTGGCGGCCGGAGAGCCCCGAATCTTCGAGTTCGCCCGGGTGTTCCGCGACCGCGAGCGCGGCGACCTGCATCTGCCCGAATTTACCATGCTGGAATGGTACCGGGCCGGCGAGCCCTACGACGCCATCATTGCCGATACCGTCGCCATCATCGCCCGGGCGGCGCAGGAGACTGGCATCGGGACGTTCTCCTTCCGTGGCCGGACCACCGATCCCTTCGCCGAGCCGGAGCTTCTGACGGTCGCGGCTGCTTTCGCGCGGTTCGCAGGCATCGATCTGTTGTCGACAATCTCGGGCGGCGAGGGTAATCGTGCCGCGCTCGCCCAAATGGCCGGCGGCAAGGTCCGCGTCGCCGGGGACGACACCTGGTCGGACATCTTCAGCAAGGTCCTGGTCGAGCACGTCGAGCCCCATCTGGGGCAGGGGTGTTTGACCATCCTGTTCGAATACCCATCTCCAGAGGCGGCGCTGGCGCGGGTGAAGGCGGACGATCCCAGGGTCGCCGAGCGGTTCGAGGTCTATGCCTGCGGCGTCGAGCTCGCCAACGGTTTTGGCGAGCTGACCGACGCCGAGGAGCAGCGCCGCCGCTTCACGGACTCGATGGCCGAGAAGCAGCGCCGTTACGGCGAGGCCTATCCGCTCGACGAGGACTTTCTCGCCGCAGTCGCCGAGATGCCCGAAGCCAGCGGTGTCGCACTCGGCTTCGATCGGCTGGTGATGCTGGCGAGCGGCGCAACACGGATTGATCAGGTGGTGTGGACGCCGCCTGCGGGTGAGACATGACGAAGACCAACCTTGCACGCACCCTGCGCGAGCCAGCCGAGTTCGTGGCCGAGCAGCTTGCTCCCGCCGCGGCGCTGCCCGCGCTCGAGCGCGTCGCCGCGCGCTATGCGGTTGCGATCACGCCGGCGCTGGTGGAGCTGATCGACACCTCCGATCCCGACGATCCCATCGCGCGGCAATTCGTTCCGACCGCCGCGGAACTGGAGATGCGACCCGGGGAGAACGCCGATCCGATCGGCGATCACCCGCATTCGCCGGTTCCCGGCATCGTGCATCGCTATCCCGATCGCGTGCTGTTCAAGCTGGTTCACGTCTGCGCGGTCTATTGTCGGTTCTGCTTCCGCCGCGAGATGGTTGGGCCCGGCAAGGAGAATGCGCTGTCGGAAGACGCGTATCGTGCGGCGATCGACTATATCCGCGCGCATAGCGAGATCTGGGAAGTGATCCTGACCGGCGGCGATCCCTTGATGCTGTCGCCGCGTCGCATGAGCGAGATCATGGCCGATCTCGCTGCAATCGATCACGTCAAGATCATCCGCCTTCACACCCGCGTGCCGGTCGCCGATCCCGCGCGCATCAGCGACGAGATGGTCGCCGCGCTGAAGGTTCCCGGCGCGACGACCTGGGTTGCCCTGCATGCCAATCATGCGCGCGAGCTCACGGAAGGTGCCCGCGCTGCCTGCGGACGGCTCGTCGATGCCGGAATTCCCATGATCAGCCAGTCCGTGCTCTTGCGCGGCGTCAACGACAATGTGGCCGCTTTGTCGGATTTGATGCGAGCTTTCGTCGAATGCCGGATCAAGCCCTATTATCTGCATCACGGCGATCTGGCGCCGGGCACAGCGCATCTGCGAACGACGCTCGCGGAGGGGCAGGAATTGATGCGGCAGCTGCGCGGGCGGGTGTCAGGACTGTGTCAGCCTGACTATGTCATCGATATTCCCGGCGGCGCCGGCAAGTCGCCGGTCGGGCCGAATTACGTGTTGGCGGCACAAAATACCGCACCCGACGCACGTGATGCGGAGGCCGAAACACGTTATCGTATCGTCGATTATTGCGGCGAGGTTCATCTGTATCCGCCCGAGACCTGAGCGGTGATGGTGGGAGCGCCCGTTGAGAACGGAGGATAAGGACATGAAGAAGATCATGCTGGCAGCATCGCTCGTGGTCTTGCTCGGCGGCACGGCGGTTGCACAGACCGGCGGCTCCAAGGGATCGACCTCAAGCGGCGCGTCCTCCGGATCGGTGTTGCCGGCCCCTGTCGGTCATCGCCAGCCGCGCGCCAGTGATGTGCCGAGCGAGAAGAACCTGAGCGATCCGAACAATCCCGTGAACAAGGAAGACGCTCTGCTCGACAAGAAGATCAAGAGCATCTGCCGCGGCTGTTGATCGCAATAGCGGGCAGGGCGCGAACAGCATCGCCCCGCCCGCATTGGCCTTACCTCAGGCCGACCGCTCGTGCAGTCCCGCGCGTTGGGTGTTGCGGCGGATCTCGACCGCGTCAGCAAGCTGCTCGAGCACGGTTGCGGTGGTCGCCCAATCGATACAGCCATCCGTAATGCTCTGGCCGTAGGTGAGCGGCTTGCCCGGAACCACGTCCTGGCGGCCGGCGACGAGATTGCTCTCGATCATCACGCCCATGATGCGGTTCTCGCCGCCGGAGATCTGGCCGGCGATGTCCGCCATCACCAGCGGCTGGTTCTCGGGCTTCTTGCTCGAATTGGCGTGGCTCGCATCCACCATCACCAGCGGCGCGACACCGGATTTCGCCAGCTCGTTGCAGGCCGCCGCAACGCTTGCCGCGTCAAAGTTCGGCTTGCTGCCGCCGCGCAAGATGATGTGGCAGTCCTCGTTTCCGGCGGTCGAGGCGATCGCCGAGCGGCCGAGTTTTGTGACGGCCATGAAATGATGCGGGTGCGAAGCCGACTTCACCGCGTCCGCCGCGATCCGCACATTGCCGTCGGTGCCGTTCTTGAATCCGACCGGGCAGGACAGGCCGGAGGCCAGCTCACGATGGATCTGGCTCTCGGTCGTGCGCGCGCCGATCGCGGCCCAGGACACAAGGTCGGCGATGTATTGCGGCGTCGTCATATCCAGGAATTCGGTGCCGGCGGGCAGGCCGAGATTGTTCACCGCCGACAGCACGTTGCGCGCCAGCCGCAGGCCCTTGTTGATGTCGAAGCTGCCGTCGAGATCGGGGTCGTTGATCAGGCCCTTCCAGCCGACGGTGGTGCGCGGCTTCTCGAAATAGACCCGCATCACGATCTCGAGCTGGTCGGCGAGGTCCTCGCGCAAGGCGGCGAGACGTTCGGCGTATTCAAGCGCGGCCTTGGGATCGTGCACCGAGCAGGGCCCGACCACGACCAGCAGGCGGTCGTCCTGGCCGGTCAGGATGGCATGGATGGCGTTGCGCGCGGCCATGACCACACGGGTCGCCGTGAGCGTGCGCGGGACTTCCCGCATCACCTCATCGGGCGTGCTCAGCTCCTTCAATTCGCGGATGCGAAGATCGTCTGTCGTGCTCAGCACGGCGGGCTCCTGTCTGTTCTAGAACCTGCCGGCCAATAAAAAAGCCGCCAGGTCTGGCGGCTGTTCGGACGTTTGCTTCAATATTCTAGATTGAGCGCGATCCTCCTGCCGCCAGCAAGCTGTCGTAGCTAAAGTACCAAAAATAGCTGGTGGCGACGGTGATCATGGAGGCCATATAGCGTGCCGTTGGCGCCTTGTCACCCCCCAATCGGCCTGTCGGGCGACGAGAGCCCTCAGGTGTTGCTGTTGCGTGCCGCCAGCGCCATGCCGATCAGGGTGGCGCCCCCGAACAGCAGGTTGATACCGACGAGGACGCCGATCGCCCATTCGGCCGAGCTAGGCAGCCCCGTGATCACCATGAACGAGATCGCGATGTCGACGAGGCCCGAGATCAGGAGCCACGACCAGCGGCTGTTGAGCTCGCGGCGGTGCTCCAGTGCGTACATGATTGTGGCGACGCCCTCGGCGAGGAAATAGGCGCCGAGCACGATGGTCAACGTCAGCACGGCCTGCATCGGACGGGCCAGCAGCAGCATGCCGGCGAGGCAGGCCAGCGCAGCCGAGATCAGTGACCACCAGAAGCCCGGCGTGCTGCGCGCCCAATAAGTCACGATCAGGCCGCCGATGCCGCTGATCAAGAACACCCAGCCGAGAAAGATCGCGGTCGCAAGGCTCGCGAGCGGCGGCACGATCAGCGCGGCAATGCCGAGCACGGCGAGCAGGATGCCTTCGAACAGGAAGGCCCTCCAATGCGCTTTCACCGCCTGGCTCATCGCGGATTGCAGCCGTGAAAAATCCTCGGGCGATGGCATGGGTGACCCCCAAATTGGCTACCGATGCGTCCAATCTACCCCGTGCGCAGCGCGCTCGCCAACCCGTGCGTCAACCGCCGCCGTGCGCAGATGAAAAACCTTCGCCACTGGTACGAACGCGGTTGCGGCCAAGAATGTAGATCGCGATCGTGACGATCAGAAGCGCGAGGCCGAGCAGGATCGAGACGAAGCCAATCGGGATCAGGGCCAGCGTCAGATTGCGATCGGGGTTGATCAGCCAGTGATGGATCGAGGTCAGCACGAAGGCGAGGCCGAGGAAGCCGACGCCGCCACCGGCCAGAAGCAGCGCCCACATCCGGCGCAATTGGCTGAGCCTCTCCCGTGCGATCTCGGTGCGCGGCGCGTGATGGCGCGCGACGCGCCGGACCAGGCGAATGGCGAAGGCGATCGAGCTGAAGCCGATCAGGAGGCTCGCGCCGCCCAGCCACATCCGCACGGTGGGATCGAGATCCGGCATTCGCTGCAAGGTCAGCAGCGGAAAGTCGAAGGCCGAATGCAGCGCGAGCGGGCCCGCAAAGATCAGGAGACGGCTGGACAGGCGGGCCCAGTCGCGATGGTGGCGGTTCGCGCCCAGCGCCGTGCCGGCCCGCGCGATGGTCAGGTAGGCCCCGGCGATGATGCCGAGCGCGCCGTGGAACGGCACCGTCAGCACGCTGCGCAAGGCGGCCAGCGAGCGCCACATCTCGGCATGCTGGACGAGGTAGGCGAGGTTCTCGTAGGCGGCGAAGCCGAGGCCGACCGCGGCGCCATACACCACCGTGTCCATCGGATTGGCGAAAGTCCGCCGCTTGGTCGAGGAGACCAGCACGATGGCGATCACCTTCACGGCTTCTTCCGGCAGTGCGACCCCGAATACCGAATGCATGGCCAGCGCCGCCCAGGGGTTGTCGGGGGCCGCAACCATCTTGGCAAAGGGGGCGCGGGCGAGGCCCAGCAGGGAAATGCTGGCTGCGCCGAGCAGGAACGCGGTCCAGACCTGGGCCGGCGGGCCAGGGCGTTCCTCGGCGGCAATGACAAGCCAGAGCATCAGCAGCGCCGGGGCGATGGCGGCAGTTCCGATGACGGTAGGTAACGCTTCAATCAGGTACATCGGCGCCGAAAATAGGTTCCCTTGGTCCGCTTAGCTACTTCTACCGATGCGACCATGTGTCATGCGTAGGCTGTCGCCTCGCTTAACGAGCGCGACAGCAAACGTTCATCAGGGGCGCCATGTGTAGAATACGAGCGCAATCAATTGCATGACAAAGCCACTTCGTCATCAATGGCAATAGCGGCCGCCTTGCGGCGGTGTGCGAATTGGCAAATCAGATCAAGGAAGTGCGCAGGTTTCTTCGATTCGCGATGGATGTCCTTGTCCCGAGCCGGATTGCCCGCCTGGGGGAGCGCACGGCGGCGCGGACGGCCTAGTCGTGCTCCGTCGTGCGACCGCGCCGTGGTGAAGCGATCCGGCGGGCCCGCGCCTGCTCCAATTCCCAGAAGGCGCGCACGAGGCACGTGCCGAGGCAGAAGATGATGAGCAGCAGCAGGAAGGCCTGGTCGACGGCTGGGATGTGTATCATGACGCAGATTAAGCAACGCGCATGCCATGCGTTCCCGCATTGACCTGCGCTGGGTGAAGCCGGGCCCTTCGCAAACTTCCTGGAGCCCGCGTTCTCGGCTTCAGTGCGTGGTGAACGGCGGCGGCTCTTGCGGGGCGATGTCGAAGGCGCCGAGATGGAATTCCTCGCCGACAAACGAGTCCGCCTCGGCAGGGTGCCCGAGCAGCGTGAATGCGGCGTCCGGGTATTGCTTCCAGATCTCGAGATCGTCGGCGGTAATGGTGAGCCAGCCGAACGTGTACATGTAGCGGCCGGGCTCGGTAACCCGGCCGACCCTGTCCCAGGTGATCTTGTTGACTGGCATCCGGTCCCCCGATCGCAAGTCCGCAAAAGACGTCCGGCATGCGGCACGGACCATCAAAAGCTGATCCCGCAATGGGGCCGCGATAGGGCGGCGATGCGGAGGCAAGACGGCCGCAACGCGGCCGCCGCCTGCCGGTCAGCGCGCCGTCGAGGCCGCCTGCGCTTCGGCCCGCTCCAGCTGGCGGTGCGAGGCGTGGAAGACGTCGTGGACGAGGCCGATCTTTTCCAGGCCCAGGATGATCAGGCCGTTGAGATCGATCTCCCACCAGGCGTGCGAGATATAGGCGTCCCGCGGGAAGCGGTGATGGTTGTTGTGCAGACCCTCGCCGAAGGTGAGGATCGTGGTCACGAACTCGTTGGTCGAGGCGTCGTCGACCTCGAAGCGGCGATAGCCGTAGGCGTGGCAGACCGAGCCGGTGAGCTGGCTGGTGAGGATCAGCAGATAGGCGCGGAGCAGGCCGGAGAACAGCACGCAGCCGATCATGCTGTGCACGCCGCCGAAGGTGTAGCCGATCACGCCGGGGATGAAGACGGCCGACATCCCGTACCAGACCCAGCGGGTGCGCACGAAGAACATCGCGATGGGGTCGGCAAGGATGTCCTTGGCGTAGTACTCGTTGTCGGTGGTTGCCTGGTCGAAGACCCAGCTGCCCTGGGCATGCAGGAAGCCCTTGAGCGCGCTGACATAGCGATTGCCGAAGCCGTCGAATTGCGGGCTGTGGGGATCGCCGACGTCATCGGCATAGAGATGGTGGCGACGGTGGTTGGCGACCCATTTGGCGATCGAGCCCTGCACCGCCATCTGCGCAATCGCGCAGAAGAAGACGCGCATGATCGGGCCGGTGCGGAAGCTGCGATGCACGAACAGGCGGTGCATGCCGGCGCCGATGCCGAATGTCGTCAGCGCGAACATCCAGGCGAACGTAAACAGCTCGACCTTGCCGACGCCCTGCGTGACGGCCCAGATGATGCCCGCGACCGCGCCGACATAGAGGATGCCGAGCAGGAGATAGCTCTCGCGCAGCTTGGCCTGGACCAGCGGCCCCTCGGTCACGACGCCGGGAGGTAGCTGTGGCTTGGCGGTGACGGCGGTCTGTGCGATTTCAGCCGGGGCGGCCTCGGCGATGGACATTCCAGGAGTTCCAATACTTAAGGCCCGCACTGATTGCGGACGTATTGGGACACACCCTATCGCGCAGGGGCTCTCGGCTCCAGCGGTTAGTTAAGAAAGAGTTAAGATCGGCCCCGCCGGTATCAGGCTGACTGCGCCAGGGGCGGCGCGCGCACGATCAGGCGGACGAGGTCATCGCGCGACTGCTTCTCGGCGAACTTGACCGCAAAGCCGTCGTCGAATTTGCGGATGACGCGCCCGACACAGGCGCCGACCGCAAGCGCGGTTCCCACCGGCGGATCGTACTCGCAGGATATGGCGACGCCGGCCGTGGAGACGTCGATGATGAAGCAGGGATGGATGCTGCCGTCGGCGAGCGTCAGCAGTGTATGCGAGACCTGCGGAACGAAGCGGGCGTCACGCCGCAGCTCCTGGACGCTGGCGTCCTTCTGCTTCTTCTCGAGCCAGGTCAGCTTTTCCGACATCCACGCCCGCCGCGCTCGAGTCATCTCGAGCTCCATCAGGAAGCCCGCCTTCAGCGTCGCGCTGATGGTGCACTGGAATTCGCCGAAGTCCTGGAAGTAGGAGGTCACGCGCTCGCCGACCTTGCCGACGACGGGCACGTCCACGATCATGCGGAACGGCGAGACACGCTTGGTCCGGCAGGCGAAGGTCCGCAGCTTGCCCTCGCAATCGTACCAGCGCGGCAGCGAGTAGCTGCCGCTCACCGTGACTTCCACTGCGCGCTGCCTGAGGAACTCTGCGACGGACATGAGGGCCAATCGTGGTTTCGGAGTGTTTCCGTAAATCCACGGTAGTCGTCAAATTCTAAGCAAATGATACCGTCGCTCAGGAGTGGGGGTAAATTTCCGGTAAATGCGCGGGGCGTTGTGCACCATGATGCTCTCACAACATCGTCACTGCCGAGCGCGGCAGAAGCAGCGGCTGCGGCACCTATCCGAACAGCACCACCAGAGCCAGCAGACCGAGGGCGATCAGGAATTTGATCGTCGTCCAGATCAGACCATCCGACCGGTCCTCCAATCCGAGCCACGCCAATGCGTGCCGGATCGCAAACGACCCGAACACTTCGAGGCAGGCGAACAGAAGAGCGACGCCGGCGAAGAAGGACCATGACTCGGCCGGGGGCATCCATTGCGCGACCAAGGCAGGGACCGAGCCGTTCAGTGCACCGAGCAGCGCGAACCATCCAAACCAGGATGCAAAGCCCTTGACGATATCGGGCCCGATCGCACCGGGCTCGAACCGGATGCCGGTCGCCGCGAGGATGCGTTCGATCCGTTCGCCGTCGGTCAGGAACAGAAATGCGCCGAGGTAGAGCGGAATACGCGACATGAAGAGGAAGGCGATGATGCCGAACAGGGTGACGTGGGCGATGACGTCGCTGAGGATCTCCACGCCATTCGTGCGCGATGGCTTCGCTGCGGCCTGGCGCTGCGGCAGCGATCTGGCGCGCGCCATGTGCTCCAGCATTTTGGCGCGCCGGCCCGGTGCGTAGGGGACGGCGCGGTGCATCCAGGACGGCGGCTGCGCGGCAACGCCGCGCTGGCTGTCCGAAGGGGATTTGGGCTGCTCCATGGGCCTGCACCGGTTCCAATCGAGCATTGGTCGGAGGCCAGAGGCGGGGAGGTTCACTGCTGAGGGGTAAATTCGCGGGCCGCGTCCGCGCGCCGCCCCGGCGCGTGGCGCTCCCTAGCGGAATCGAACCGCTCTCTCCACCGTGAAAGGGTGGCGTCCTAACCGATAGACGAAGGGAGCAAACGCAGGGCCCCGCCGCTTGTGGCGGCACGGCCGCCGACCGGTCCGAGTCGGGCCCGGCGGCTTGCAGCGGGCGAACGTATAGTGGCCTTTGCGGCGGCGGGCAAGCCGTTCGGGAACGTCTTTTGGAACCGGTGGATAGCCTCGCCCCTGCAGCATTCGGAGGCGATTTCAACGGTTTCTTAGGGTTCCCTGAGCTAGCGCTGGAGGCGGAGAATTTTCGCCGATGCCACAACCCAAGAAGCGGGCAGCCCGCAAGCTGCTGTCGCGGCATGCCTGGATCACGCTCGACGGCGGGTTCGCGGCACGGCATTGCCTGGTCCAGGACATCTCCGACACCGGCGCGAAGATCACGATGGACGAGGACGCGAGCCAGCTGCCGGGCGTGATCCGGATGGCCTTCGCGCGCGACGCCCGCACCGGGCGGAGCTGCCAGGTGATCTGGCGCCGCGGCAAGTCGGCCGGCGTCAGGTTCATCTGACCTCGCCCGCGCGGCCGGATGGCGCGCAGCAGCCGTCCGGGCTAGAAGGTCGGCATGGGTGCACCGCTCCTCATCTTCATCACGTTGCTCATCACGTCCGCGGCCGGGGCCGAGGCGCTGCGGCTTCCGGCATCCGAGCCGCCGCGGGCGGGCAAGGCGTTGCCGTTGAAGGGCACGGCCGGCACTGCGAAGGCGAATGCCTGCGCATCGTATGGCGCCGGCTTTCATCTGGTCGAGGCGACCGGCACCTGCGTGAAGATCGGCGGCGCGATCAGCGTCGACGCCGCGGTCAGGCGCTGACGCGGATGCCGCCGGATCTCTTGCGGCTCGATATCGTCGTCCCCGTGCTGATGTACTGCGCGCTGCTGTGGTGGGTCGGCCGCGGCCTGAGCTGGACGGCAAAGCTCGCCACCGCGGTCGTCACGCTCGTGCTGATCATCTGCGTGGTGCTGGTCGAGCGGCGCTAGTCGCGAGCGCCAAAATAAAAAGTGCGAGAACAACCCCATGCACAGTAGCCGTCAAGCGTGACGGCGACGGCGAAAGTTTGCCGCCTAACGGCGATTTCCCGTGCGCGCGTCGCGCCTTAAGCCGCGCCGCCGCGTCATGACATCGGCGGTGCGACGAACTGTGCAAATCCACCTCGTTTGCCGAGCTCGGCGAGCCAGCGCGTCAGGTTCGGCTGGGCCGGGCGGCTGATGCCCTCGACGCCGAGCCAGCGCCGCGCGTAGGAGCCGATCGCGATGTCGGCGAGCGTGAACTGGTCGCCCTCCATGAAGCGGCGCGAGGCGAGCAGATTGTCGGCGATCGCCCAGACCTCGGCGGCGGCATCGGCATCGCGCTGCACCTGGATCATGTCGCGCTCGGCGGGCGCGGTGCGCACGATGCCCCAGAACACCGGGCGGTCGACCGGCTGCACCGCCGACAGCGTCCAGTCGAGCCAGCGGTCGACGCTGGCGCGAAGCCTCACTGCCTCCGGATAGATCGGCGTGCCGCGTCCATGCGCGAGGCAGAGATAGCGCATGATCGAGTTCGACTCCCACAGCACGAAGTCGCCCTCGACCAGCGTCGGGATCCGCGCATTCGGGTTCATCGCGAGATAGTCCGCCTCGCGGGTCTTGCCGTATTGCATGCCGGCGTCGATGCGCTCGTAGGAAAGGCCGAGCTCGGTGAGGCACCACAGCACCTTCTGCACGTTGACCGAATTGGCGCGGCCCCAGATCGTCAGCTTGGCGTCAGGCATGAAGTGTCTCCCGCGGCGTATCCCGGTGTCGTAGCCCGGATGGAGCGAAGCGTAATCCGGGACAGTCTCGCCGCACGAACGGACCCGGATTGCGCTGCGCTCCATCCGGGCTACGCGTCCGCCGCCTGATAGCGGAATTTCGCCGCGCCAGCGTCGGCGATTGCGCCGGGCCCCTCATGCAAAAAGCTCCGCCCGGGGCGGAGCTTTTCAACGCAAACTGACCCTGATGTCAGTGGCCGAAGAACAGCCACAGCAGGATGATCACCGGGATCGGCACGCCCAGCAGCCACAACAAGATTCCGCGTCCCATCGTGTTCTCCTCCAGTCGCATTGTCCTGGGGTGAACGCCGGGGGCAGGGGCTTGTTCCTGACGCTAGGCCCTACCAATCAGCCCTACCAATGGCCGGTGTTCGGCATCGACAGCCACGGCTCCTGCGGCGGCTTCGGCTCGCCCTTCTGCAACAGCTCGATCGAATGCAGGTCCGGCGAACGGACGAAGGCCATGTTGCCGTCGCGCGGCGGACGGTTGATGGTGACGCCGGCCTTCTGCAGCTTCTCGCAGGTCGCGTAGATGTCGTCGACCTCATAGGCGAGATGGCCGAAGAAGCGGTCCTCGCCGTAACTCTCCTCGTCCCAATTGTAGGTGAGCTCGACCAGCGGCGCGCCGCGGCTCGAGGGCTGCTTCTTCAGCGCCTCGAGATCGTCCGACGAGCACAGGAACACCAGCGTGAACCGCCCCTTGTCGTTCTCGATCCGCCGCACCTCCTTCAGCCCCAGCGCATCCTGATAAAACTTCAGCGCGACATCGAGATTGCGCACGCGCAGCATGGTGTGGAGATAACGCATGGTTGTTGCTCCCTTTGACAGTCGGAGGGTTTTGCTTTGGGCCGGGACGGCGGGGACAGGAGATAGCAGGAAAGTGGAGGGAGGGGCAGGGGATCCCTCGAAGCTATCTTAGTGCGCGGAAGTGCAAGGCGGCGCTTTACTTTCTCGTTAGATTTGGCGAGTGTGCTTACCTTAAGTTGTGATCCGGAGGGGCAATGGCGGATACAAATGAGCAGGTGAAGAAGCCGACTAGTTCAAAAGAACTCTCGATAGCCCAGCTAGTAGAAGAAGTGGGCATCGGCGACAAAGTTTTAGAAATCTACGGACCTACTCAGGTCGCCGACAGCTTGGTATGGGAGGTATGGGTAAAGGATCGCTACAAAGAGCTGGCTACGCGGTTTGTTGAAGAGCTGCCGGACGACGGCACCAAGATCTACGACACATTTCAGCAAATCGCGGTTCGCCTCAACATTCGATACCAGCAGACACTCAGTCGTGCCGGCCAGGCCGAGTGGGAGCGCCAAAAGGAATTGATCGAAATTCAAGCTAAGCACAGCCTCCAGTCGTCCGATATCATCGCTCGACGCACCGATCAGGTAGGAAGGCTTTCGCTAACAGGCTTCGGTTTTGTGGCATCGATACTCATTTCGTTCTATGTGATTTACATTCAGTCCCCTTACGCTAGTTGGGCGGCGGCGTATGTATTCATTTCATTCGTTGCGAACGCGGGTCGGTACTTGCTTGGAGGCAAATTCGAGGGAGTTAAGATTCCAAAGCCTTGGCACACTGGCGCTTAGTAAGGCGTTGCACTTGCGGAAGTCCGCTCATTGCCGCTCTTTGCTTGCAGGCACCTTAGGGAGCCATTCTGCGCGTGCCGAATTGTATTGACAGTGCACTAACGCGCCGCGAACGCAGCGAACTCGCGGAACCGGCCGTCTAGTTAGTGTGAACGAGTTGTGTGCACTGGACTGCAGTCGAGCGCTGTGACCTTAATGTAGTCTGAAGATCGGCTGCCACGCGGCGCCACGGAGGCTGAATTCGCCTACCACACGGTACAATAGCTGAAGTCGGGATCTGATCTGCAAACGCATCAGCCGTACTCGGCGCTGAGCGCGACGATGATGAGGCTCTGACGGAGCGGCAAAGAACCGTTCCCCAAGATAGCGAGCGGGCTGTGCGTGAGATGAACCAGGGCAAGGTCGGACGAGCCAGTGCGCGGGCCGATCCTCTCTGCGGTAGGCCAGCGCAGTTGAACCCCGCCAAAGATGGGGGCGACTAAACGCCATGGCCGCATTCTTTGCAGAACTGCTGTTCGAACTCGTCGGAAGCCTCATTGGTAGCTGGCTGCGACAGGCCGTGGTCGCCATTTGTGCGTGGTTGGACACGAAGATTCACGGCCGCGCTGCACGCTTTGTCGTGGGCGGCCTGCTCGGGATCGCCGCCTATTTCATTATTCCTGTTATCGCCGGGCTGCTGGGTCTCTGATGCCCTCCGTGAAGACGAACCTCATCATCGCACTGGTCATCGGAGCGCTCGTCTCGGGGGTGCTCCTTGCCATCGAGCCGCTGACCGACTTCGCTTATCTTTCGCTGGAGTGGCCTGGCATCACCGTCGCGTACTTTTTCTGGGGCGCGATCGGGGGACCGACCTTCGTCGGCATCGCCATTTCCTGGCTCGTGAATGCGCTCGCCTATGGCTTCGGTGCTTTCGCCATTCTCAGCGCTGTAAAGGTGCTGAGGGAGGCATGAAGCGCTGGCTTCAGAGGCTCGGGAAGGTGGCGCGGGTTGCCGCCCTTTGCGGCACCGTCGCGTGGCTTGTGCTTCTGACGAGCTCCCCTCAAGCGCCTGATGCGGCTCATCCCGAGCGTTACGCGCACCGGCACGACGTCAGGTATGTGAGCGAGGGGATGGAATGGGCTCTCCAAATCCTGCTCGGCGCGTCGTTCACGCTGGCCATGGTGGCGTTTGGATGTCACTTCGCGACCAGGGACATGCGGGAGTGAAATAGCCCGGCGGATTTCGTGGCATCATTCCGGATCATGCTCTAGCGCCTTGATCCGTCCTTGCCGCGCCGGGCCTCCTCGGCCTCGTCCACGAGCGTCAAGGCGGCGCCGTCGTAGCTCAGCCTCAAACCGCGGCCGACGATCCATATCCAACCCTCGCGGGCGTCCTTCGTTGGCTGGGCGTTGAACTGGTCGGAGATCGATTTGACGGCGGCGTCTTGCGGCCCCGGATTGGTCAGCTCCGCATGGACGCGCCAGATCGGATGCCTGGCGTCAACTGCGTCGCTGTCGATCGTGACCTTGGCGCCATCGACTGCGCATTCGAGGGTGTAGGTGTCGCGAAGCTGGCGGCAGCGGTAGCGGCGTTGCGTGATGACCTTGCTGGTCTCCTCGGATGTCATCCCGGGCGAGAAGCCGAGGATGTCGGACTTCTTCACATTGGCCAGCGATGCGGGCTTCAGAAAGTCCGGCTGAATCGCCACGAGGGCGGCAATGGCAACAACGATCAAGCCGGCGACAACAATGGCAATCTTCATCAGCCCCTCGCGAGAAACATCCGACCATACAACAGCCGGAGCCTTCTGCCAGTCGGGCCTGGCGTGATCATGATGGGATCGACGCGGCGACAGTGCGCGCAAATTGACAATGGCCGCGCCGCCTTGTGGGGAGCGACGCGGCCGCGAAGCAAGCCGTACAGGAATTTCGGCTTACCTCATGTTGCTGCGTGTCTTGGTGCCGCCCTGGTCGCTGCCGGGGCCGGAGCCGCCCTGGCCCGATGCGTCGGGCCGCACCATTCCGCTACCGCCCATGCGGTCGCGGCTCATCCCCGTCGTGCCCGTGCTGGTCGAGCCCTTGTGCGTCTTGGTCATGCCGGGCTTCTGCATGTTGTCGGACTGCGGGGCGGGGCCGGTCTGGGTCTGGGCGAGGGCGGAGCCGCACATCAGGCCGACGGCCGCGGCGGCAATGAGGATCTTCTTCATCTCGAACTCCTGGTTGGTTGTGTTGGCCAACGGGAATACGGAGGCCGCGTTCCTAACGGGACCTTCAAGCGGAAGAAATTCTTCGGGAGGTTTGTGGACACCATTTTGGGGCGACCTTCGAAACCGCCTTTCACACGCCGGCTCGCTGAGGTATGTTCCCTGCGAGCCGCCAACGAGGTGTGCCGAAACCTCGTCAGTACCTGGCGGCGTTTATGCCCACGGCGGGCAATGTACTCCATCTATTTTAGCCCAGCGTCGCGACGATCAGCTCGTCACGATGCGCGTCTTCATTTCAGAACGGAGTAAGCCACATGCATTTCTGTCTTACAGGGCAATACACGCCGCGCTCTCTCAATGCCATTTTGGAAAATCCCGCGACCGATCGCCAGGAAGCGGCGCGGAAGCTGATCGAGGCGGCCGGCGGAAAGCTGGTCTCGATGTACAGCGTCGCGGCCGACGGCCCCGGCGTTCTCGTGATCTTCGACGTCCCTGATCCCAGCGCGGCGCCGGCGATCTCCGGCCTCACGGTCACCGCGGGCACCTTGCAGAACGTGAAGCTGACGCGCCTGTTCACGCAGGACGAGATCAAGCAGGTGCGGCAGAATGCAGCCAAGTTGCGCTCGTCCTACAGCGCGCCCGGCAGCTGATCGTTCGAACTGCCTCCACACCATGCGAGGCCGCCGACCGCCGCATCGAGCGGCGGTCTCGCGAACTCATTCTCAGTTCTGCCTCGAACGCTGCGCGCGCCCGCGCGGTAGGACGCGCCGCAGCTACGCGGCCATCCGTTGCGCGACGGGGGTCGTCAGGTATTTGAGCGCTTTCGCATGCTCGAGATCGGGAACCGCGATGGCCGTGTGGCTGTAGATCGCATGGGTC
This sequence comes from Bradyrhizobium sp. CB1717, assembly GCF_029714325.1. Lineage (NCBI taxonomy): Bacteria > Pseudomonadati > Pseudomonadota > Alphaproteobacteria > Hyphomicrobiales > Nitrobacteraceae > Bradyrhizobium > Bradyrhizobium sp. CB1717. The sequence continues at coordinate 5,228,246 of NZ_CP121666.1, read as the reverse complement.
CGCGATGTCGCGATCCTGTCCAGGATCTCCTTGCCCTTGATCACGTGCAGGCCCATGCCTTCCGCGGAGGGGAAGATCGCCAGCACCACGTCATAGGCCGCAATCACGGCTCTCAGCGCCTCGGCCTTGTCCTCGGCGACATCGACAAAAACGCGAACATCGGCTGCGAGTTCACGCAGCTCATCAAAATCCAGCACTGTGGGGTACTCCAACGCAACGATACCTAATGAATCTTGGATGCGTTGGGTTACTGAAGTCTCAACAACACGCCTCTCATCACAAGTTTCATGCGATCTCCCGCCAGCGCATCGGAAGCGCGCCGTTCTCCCTGAAACTGCCGAGGAAGGCGAAGCGATCGGCTTGCGGATTAGAGCCGGGCTCGATCGTCATGCCCAGGATCTGCACGATTTCGGTCTCATCATAGGCGGGCCAGGCCGGCAGTCCGGGCCCGTTGGGATTGCCGCGTGCGGCAAAATTCACCCAATAGCTCATCATCGTCTGCGACAGCGCCAAGTCGGACTCGGCCGGCGGCGCCGTGCTGCCGACGATCTGCTGCGGTGTCAGCGTGCCGAACATGAAGGGGATCTCGGTGACATGCGAGGCGATCGGCGTGTAGGGCGAGGTGTAATTGAAGTGGTAGCCGTAGGTCGGCGCACGGCTTGCGCGATGCAGCCGCAGCCATTGCCAGCATTGCTCGCCGATCACCATGTCGCCCGTGAGCGCGGCGGCGGACGACTTGGCCTCGGCGTCGGTGTCGGCAGGATAAAGCCTTAGAAAATCCGCAAGGCGGGCCCTGCCGAACATCGCTTCGGCAGCAGCGCGAAAGGCTTGCGCGGATTGCGCAGGGAGAGATCGCGCCATGAACGGGAATTCCTCCGCGCCGTTCCAGCCGGCCAGCAGCGGGATGTGCATCTGTTCGCCGTGCAGGAAGCGTCGCGCGGGCACATCCGGTATCACGTGGCGATCAATGCTCGGTGAGAAGGCATCGGCGACGTGGTCGCGCGCAAAACTCCAGGGCGCGGCGGCCATCAACTGATCGGCGGGCAGGGTACGCAAGGCTGCGATCGATGCGTCGGCTTGCCGGCGCGTGAAGGCGAGGCCGCGTGCGCGGGCTTCGTCGAAACTTTGCAACGGGCCATGGCGGCCATCCCAGAACGCGCCGCTCTGGCCGATGGCTTTGTGGAAGAGGCCATGGGCGAGCGGCGAGGCCATCAGGATTCCGACGGCCATGGCGCCGGCGGATTCGCCGAACAGGGTGACGTTGTCAGGATCGCCGCCGAACGCCGCGATATTGGCCTTCACCCAGCGCAGCGCCGCGAGCTGATCCTGCAGGCCGCAATTGCCTGATGGCGCTTCTGCATCGAGATCGGGATGGGCGAGGAAGCCGAGGACGCCGAGGCGATAGTTGAAGCTGACGATGACGACGCCTTTGGCCGCCAACAGGCGGCCGTCGGTGGCGGGGTTGGCCGAGGAGCCGAATTGAAAGCCGCCACCGTGGATCCACACCATCACCGGCTGCTTCTCGTCCACCTCTGTCGCAGCGGTCCAGACATTGAGCGTGAGGCAGTCCTCGCTGCGCGGGCCGGGGCGAGGATCATTCTCGAGCGAGGAGAGACATCCCGCGCCGAAGGTGAGCGCATCGCGCACACCCTGCCAGGGTGACGGCGGCTGCGGTGCGCGCCAGCGCAGCGGCCCAACCGGCGGGGCGGCGTAGGGGATGCCCTTGAACGCCAGCACGCCGTTTGCGTCGCGCTCCCGGCCACGCACATGACCGGCCTGAGTGCGAACGAGCGCGCCCAGTTCGGCGGCTTTGGGGACGGTGAGGGCGGGCACGGTCGCATCTCCTGTTCGGGGCGACCTTGGATTTATCGATTTTCCCATTGGATGAATTTGCGTATTATCGCAACTGATCGTCAAAAACAGTCAAAGATGCGACAGCCGCTTCGTTATCCCTGGCTCGACCTCGATGTGGACGACCGGTCCGCGCCGGTGATTGCCGTGCGCGTCGATGCGGACGGGACCAAAGGCGAGGTGCCCGATCACAGCCATCGCAAGGGGCAGCTGGTGGTCTCGTTTGGCGGCGGCGTGACCTGCCGCGTTTCTGATGGCCTGTGGATGGTGCCGCCGCATTGCGCGGTCTGGATTCCGGGCGGCATGGCGCACAGCAATCGTGCCACGGCGAATGCGCGGCTGTTCTTCGTGTATGTCGAGCCGGAGCTGGTCGATCTGCCGGACCGCTGCTGCACCATTTCGATCTCGCCCTTGCTGCGCGAGTTGATCATTGAGTTGTCTGACGGCGCGCAGCATGACGAGGCGAGGCGGGAGCGCCTGATCGGCGTGCTGCTCGGCGAGCTGCCGCGCATGCCGGTGCAGCAGCTGCATCTGCCGCTCTCCGACGAGCCGCGCTTGAAGCGGATCGCCGCTGCGCTCGCGGACAATCCCGCAGACCGTCGCACGCTGGCGCAATGGGCGGGCCAGCTCGCGCTCAGCGAGAGCAGCCTTGCGCGTCTCGTGGCGAAGGAGACCGGGCTGACCTTCGGACGCTGGCGCCAGCAACTGCATCTGATCGTCGCGATCCGCGAGCTCGCCGCGGGCGCGAGCGTGCAGCAGGTCTCGGCCGCGCTCGGCTATGAATCGGTCACGGCCTTCATCACGATGTTCAGGAAGGCGCTTGGCAAGCCGCCGGCGGCGTATATCAACAGCGTCGCCCGCGAGCAAAAAGTGACGGGATTCACGTGAAACTGCGGCTTGCGTTTTCGGGCTCGATAGGTTCTAAGCCCGGTGACTTCCTGACCGCCGGCATGACCACGAAGCGCGCTGCGCGGTTTTGTCATGTGCCCGGCAGAGTGACCTCAACGCTCACGCCCACCCAATTCAGAAGGATTCCAGACATGGCGAAGATGACCAAGACTCAGTTGATCGATGCGATTGCCGAGGGCACGCAGCTCTCGAAGAACGACGTGAAGTCGGTCATCGAGTACATGGCCACCGTCGGCTACAAGGAGCTCAACGAGTCCGGCGAGTTCGTTATTCCCGGTTTCGTGAAGATGTCGGTCGTGAACAAGCCGGCGACCGAAGCGCGGATGGGCGTCAATCCCTTCACCAAGGAGCCGATGCAGTTTGCGGCCAAGCCGGCGAGCAAGTCGGTCAAGGCCTCGCCGCTGAAGGTGGCCAAGGACGCCGTCTGATCCGGCGCTCGCGCGCCGCTTTGCGTGCCCAAAGCCCCGTTCCGATGGATTCGGAACGGGGCTTTCGCTTTTTGATTTGAAGCGCAGGCCGGCCTCGCGCCGTCCATAGAAAGCGAAAACCCCGCCTGGGGGAAGCGGGGCTTTCTGGTGGGGGAAGCCTGGGGGAAGCTTCTAATAGTTAGACGCGCCAGCCTGCCAAAGGTTCACGGTCTGACGAAGAGATCGTGCTCGGCGACTGCGATCGCGAACAGCCCGGCGAGCGCGAGGATCACCCACGCACGTGCCGGCCGGCCCGCCGAGGGCGTTTTGAGGCTTGCCGCAATAGGGGCCGGCGGCGAGGCCGATCGGGATCTTCCGCTCGCAGAAGTCGCAAATCATTGCCCGCTCCGAAAAAGAAAAACCCCGCGCGATGCGCGCGGGGCTTTCCAAACTGACGGCGTTGGGATTTCAGCGCCTGGCCGTCAGTCATACCTCGAACTTAAGGTTGAAAATCCAAAAAGCAACAGCGCCGCGGTGACGGAGTATGTTCGTCAGGCGGCGCTGCGTTGTTGACTGGGCGCTGAAATCCCCAGCCTTCATGAGTCTGCGCAGCGCCTGGAAGGTTCAAGAGAATTGCGCGGAAATTGCGCACGAGGGCTGGACATTATGTTCTCTGTTTGTTCTAGTTGAGTCACTTGGAGGTGACTCATGACCGTCGAAAAACAGCGCGAAGTGATCCGGCTCTGGAACGAACTCAGGAAGGTCGAAGGCCCCGCTGCGGAAGAGCTCCGCATCCAGATCCTCGAATGCTTTTCCGAGAAGGGCAAAAGCAAGCGAGCGGCCTGAAGGACGTTCGGCCGACATCGACGACATCCGGCAGGCGCGCTCGCGTTCTCGTGGCGCGTGCTTGATCTGATATCGCCGAGGCGCGGGCGTTGCGCTTGGCTCTGCTCTCGCCGGTCGCTTAGGAACCATCATTCTGCACCAGCGTTCGCGCAACATGACATGCCCGCGATGCGCCAGGCCGATGACGGCGAGCTCGGCCAACAGCTTTCGATGCGAACCCTGCCGCGAGATCATCATCGTGTTCGCGGTCGTCTCGACATTCGTGCCGCCGAAGTCATCTGGCGCCGATGCAGCCGCGCCGCGCAACTTCATCGATCGTTAGGAAACGTTGCGCGCTGATTTTCTCGACTCCGATTCGTTCTTCGAGAACGAAATGGAGTCGGATGCAGAACAAGTCGCGGTTGCCCGAAGCCGATGCGAATGCCGAGACCGTTCATCGGTGCTGCATGTGGCGCGGCGAACGCGCTCGGGTCGCGATGACCGGCCATTCGCGCGCACGATCCACATCTCTTGTTAAGGGTTGCTCCGCGCCGGTTTCTTCGATTCCGATTCGTTCTTCGAGAACGAAGTGGAGTCGAATCTGGAACAAAGCCGGACGGCGAATGCAGGTCGATCACCAACGAGCCCGCAGTGCAACGGCGCCGGCGCGATTTCCTAACGAAAGCTTGCGCGCAAGCCGATAACCCTATTCGGTTAGGTTAAAAGCCCAATCGCGTTGCGATCGCCGCGCACTGGAGTAGATATCTCGGAAAGACAAGCAAGAAACGGCTTCGCCAAGAAGCAACTTTTCCAAGATCGACTCCAAGATCGACGTCATGACGCCTTTTTCAGAACCGTCCTTTTATCAAGGCGATCGGCACACCTACCGGCGGGTCGCCATCGTCGGCTCGCTGTTCTGCCTCGCTTTCGTGGTGATCAGCTTCTCGCTGCGGCCGCAAGCCGAGGACATCCGCCTCGCGGTCAAGGCCGACAGGCTGGTGCGCACGGCGGGCCAGGCGCCGCGCGCCAATTAGCGCTCGTCGGTGCGGCTCGGGTCGGTCGCTTGCGCATCGCCGCACGAAGCGCCGCGGGTCGCAAGCGCCACGAAGCCGGCGAAGCCGGACAGGTTGAGCAGAACTTCGAGCCAGGCGGGCATGTCGGGCCTCGCTTTTCGTGAAGACAACCTCAACGTGCGCGAGGGCCACTTGTTCCGCGCCGGCGAAAAAATCCCGGTTAGAGCCGGGATGTGGGGTCGAGCCGCCGGCCGAGGGCCGCGACAGATTCGGATGAGGGCTGGTCCTTGAGGAACTCGGCGATGGCCCGCGCGAGCTCGCCGTCGCTCATCGGCGTCGGCGGCGGGCGCAGCGCGCCGACACCGAAATTGCGCACGATCTGTTCGTAGTGCTGATCATCGGATTTGGGAACGAGCCTGCGGATGCGGGCCAGCAAAGCGGATATGGGCAATCTTTCCTCCCTGGTATCCGCCCCGCTGGCAGCAATTAGCGTCTGCTGCCATTTGCTCCCGTGGAACTGAAAACCCCGCCAGCATCGCGGAGGATACTGACGGGGCTTCCGTGCTTTTGCCTCTACCGGATAGCGGAGGCTCTGCACTTGCAGATTTAATACCGATGAAGAGATTTCGTTCCGCCTTCGCCGCCATTTTTTTGACAGCCCTCGGTTCCGCCGCGCGCGCAACCATCGCAGGCGGCCCGCGTTGTGTCCCCTGTTGCGAAGGAGGAGACCATGAAGAAGACACTGGCAGTTCTCGCCACCGTCGCAGCCGTCGGCGTGACCGCGGTCGCGGCGCCTGCGCCTGCCGAGGCGCGCGGACGCGGCATCGGGCCGGGCCTCGCATTCGGCCTTGCCGCCGGCGCGATCACCGCGGGCGCGGTCGCCGCGTCGCATCCGTACGGCTATTACGGTCCGGGCTACGGCTACTATGACGGGCCGGGCTATTATTACGGACCGGGCCCGTACGCCTATGACGGCGGACCGTACTACCGGCGCCACTACTATCGCCACTGGTAAAGGTTCAATAACGCGAAAAGCCCGGAGCGATGCTCCGGGCTTTTTTTCATGCGTATTGATCAGACGTGTCTTACGGCCAGAGCGAGGGCCGTTCCACCTTGCGGGCATTCTCGAGCGTCGACACGAAATACTCTTCGCGTTCGCGCTTGAACTTCTCCTGGGTGGCACGGAAGGCGGCGACACGGGCGGCGATCTCTTCGCGTTCGCGGATCTTGCGTTGTTCGTCTTCGGTCATGTCCATCCCCTCTGTTCGCACTTGGACTTTGTCTACGGGACTCTGTCTACATGCGGACTCACGCGCTGCCGCCGCATCGCGCGGTGAGTCGCATTCACATATGCATTGGCGCTTCTGATTGGGGCGTCAATGGGGAGGCGGCATTGCAGGATTGTGATAAGCGACGGGCGGAAAAAAATTGCCGAGCGCACGTCTCTCCGCGCGTTTTGTTCGCCGTGGATAAGAGCGTCAGCAATCTTGTCGCTTGGTTGCGACGCAGCTAGCGAACGGCAGCCTGACGCGCGCCGAATCTGCAGCAGGGCAGGGCGCGCCTGACGAGACGACGGCAACGTCCGGCGCGGGGCATGCTATAGAGCCATGCACGAAAGTCAGGATGGCTGGCCCATGATCGCATCAGATCTTCGCAGCGGCGTCGAACGGCTCGGCGACATGATCGCCGAAGCGAGGACCATCGTGCCGTTCACCGGAGCCGGCATCTCGACCGAATGCGGTATCCCAGACTTCCGCTCGCCGGGTGGAATTTGGACGCGCTACCGCCCGATCGAGTTCGGCGAGTTTGTCGCCAGCCAGTCGGCGCGCGACGAATCCTGGCGCCGCCGCTTCGCGATGGAGGAGGTTTTTGCGGCGGCCAAGCCCGGCCGCGGCCATCGCGCGCTGGCATCGCTCTACCGCGCCGGCAAGGTTCCCGCGATCATCACCCAGAACATCGACAATCTGCACCAGGCCTCGGGTTTCGCCAGCGAGCACGTGATTGAGCTCCACGGAAATACCACCTATGCGCGCTGCATCGGATGTGGGCAGTCCTATCAGCTCGACTGGGTGAAGCGACGATTCGACGAAGACGGCGCCGCACCCAACTGTACCGTGTGTGACGACCCGGTGAAGACGGCCACGATCTCGTTCGGCCAGCTGATGCCTGAGGATGAAATGCAGCGCGCAACCGAGCTGTCGCAGCATTGCGACCTCTTCATCGCGATCGGTTCCTCGCTCGTCGTATGGCCGGCGGCCGGCTTTCCGATGATGGCGAAGAACTCCGGTGCACGTTTGGTGATCATCAATCGCGAGCCGACAGAGCAGGACGACATCGCCGATCTCGTCATCCGCCACGACATCGGCGAAACCCTCGGGCCCTTCGTCGGTAATTGAGGCGTTAGTTTGATTCGCGGCTGTGCAAGCTGTTCATAGGTCCCGGCGAATCTCTTTTTTGTCTATGCGTCGCAACCGGGAGTGTTATCTTTTGAGTCGAAAGATTCGCGTCGCGTCGAATTGAGAACATTCTCTTAAGACGCGTGATTCGAGCGCCGCCAATGTGGCGGGTTGCATGGCAGTGTGGGGTCCGGGGTTATGGGGTCGTCGGACGGATTTGAGTCCAAGAAGCTTGGAGTTCCCGGGCAGGGCACTTTGCCGGGGCGGTTGACGCCGGGCGAGCATGGCGGCGCTGGCCGCGACACAGCGCTCAGTCCCTTCACCGGATTGGGCGAGGCCAGCGCCAACCTCGTCGAGGTGACCGGCGTCATCAAATGGTTCGACGCCTCCAAAGGCTACGGCTTCATCGTTCCCGACAATGGCTGGCCCGACGTCCTCCTGCACGTTACCGTGCTTAGGCGCGACGGCTTCCAGACCGCCTATGAGGGCGCACGCATCGTCGTGGAGTGCATCCAGCGCGCCAAGGGCTACCAGGCATTCCGCGTCGTCTCGATGGACGAGTCGACCGCGATCCATCCGGCGCAGATGCTGCCGCCGCGCACCCACGTCACGGTCACGCCGACCAGCGGGTTGGAGCGGGCCCAGGTCAAATGGTTCAACCGGCTGCGCGGCTTCGGCTTCCTGACCTGTGGCGAGGGCACGCCCGACATCTTCGTGCACATGGAGACACTGCGCCGCTTCGGCATGACCGAATTGCGCCCCGGCCAGTATGTGCTGGTCCGCTTCGGGCCCGGCTCCAAGGGCATGATGGCGGCCGAGATCCATCCCGAGACCGGATCGCCGGGCCTGCAGTCGCACTAAGGCGCCAGTTCCCGCAATCGTGAGCAGAGGCGCGCTGGCTGGCCAGCGCGCCTCTGGCTTTTGTGATGGTCGCCGCGTAAGGACTGGTTCAGTCTCACCCGCCTCGAGTACCATCCCATGAACTTTGATCGAAAGGCCGTCTGGTCCATTGCGAGGGGCTGGCTGGTCGCCATCCTCGTCGCCACCTTTGCCGCCGCAAGCGCACCGGTCCGCGCCGCCAGCTTCCAGCCGCTCGAGATCGTCACCAAGAACGGCGTGCAGGTGTTCTCGGTGGAGATGGCGACGACCGAGGAGGAGAAGCAAACCGGCCTGATGTACCGCAAGGAGCTGGCCGACGGCAAAGGCATGCTGTTCGACTTCAATCCCGAGCAGGAAATCTCGATGTGGATGAAGAACACTTATGTCTCGCTCGACATGATCTTCATCCGAGCCGACGGCCGCATCCTGCGCATCGCAGAAAACACCGAGCCCTTGTCGACCAAGATCATCTCGTCCCGGGGCCCCGCCCGGGCGGTTCTGGAGGTGGTGGCGGGAACGGCGCAGAAATACGGCATCCGCCCCGGCGACCGTGTCGGCCACCCGCTGTTCGGCAGCAAATAGGGTCGCCCAAGAGGGGCGTTGCCAGCCTTGCTGGCGCCGGTTTGTAAGCTTGCTGACGCCTTTGGAAGCGTGTATCGACGGGGCTCGCCGGACATTCGGGGTATAGCGCAGCCTGGTAGCGCGGCAGTTTTGGGTACTGCAGGTCGTTGGTTCGAATCCAGCTGCCCCGACCAGTCCCGGTGTCGATGCCTCGAAGCGAGGGCCTGACGGCCCGCTAGCGTCTCTTCAGAACAGCAGCCAATCGACGAGCCGCCAGGCAATCCAGGCGAGGGTGCCGATCCAGCCCAGCATGACGATCCCCGCGATGCCGAGGCCACAGAGCGCGAACAGTGAGCTTCCGCTCTCCGGTGCCTCGGAGAGTTTCTCGGTCGTATCGATCTGGCTCACTGCGCCCCCTTGCCTTGCGGCCTTCTCTTCATTGGTCTCTGCTCGGTCGAAGAAATTCACCGGCCGCGCTCCAGCTCACACGGACGTGAGACGAGATGACTATCCATCCATGAGGGCGCGCGTTGATCGCAGCCGCGCAGATCTCCCGGACAGGTGGGAAGAAGCTGCAACGCGCAGGGCGGCGTTTGGTTGCTGCGGTCGGGGCGGGAAAATGTCCGCGGCGCCGAATTTTTCACGCCTCCAGCGCCTGCTTCGCCCGCCCGCCGCGTTGAAGCAGAAGGGTGGCTACGCAACCGGCGTTGCGCCCGAGGCTCCCCAGGATGAGGTCTTCATGTCGATCATTGCATCGGCCAGCGCGGCGGTGACGGCGACGCCGTCGACCGCTACGGCGTCGTCCTCCGCGGCATCTTCGACATCGGCGGCTTCGTCGAGTTCGACGTCATCGACGTCGGCGACATCCTCGTCGCAATCGGCGGGCGGAAGCTCGGAATCGGGAGGCGGTGGCAGCTCGGCCAAGACCATCGTCAGCGAGGTCTCGATCACCATCGACGGAGTCACCACCACCACGATCACCTATTCCGACGGCACGACGGAGGTCGAGACGTCCGCGAGCTCGCAAGCCGGTCAAAGCGGTCAGGCCGGGCAGACCTACAACGCCCAAGGCGCACTCGGCGCCAATCCCCAGATTGCATCCGCCAGCGCGTCCAGCGCCAGCGCTGCGGTCTAGCCAGGTTGATCGCCGACGCAGGGCAGGCGGCATCCTGATGGTGTCCTCAATCGCGCGCGAGCGGCATGTCCGAAGCTGGCCAAAGCCTTGGCGGTCATTGTCCGCATCGCACGACTTCCGCGCGATTTTTCAAGGCATTGGCGAGGGCCATGGGGCGCAGAATTAGCAAAGATTCATCGAACCTTTGGCTTGTCGCCACAGACAAATCAGTGTTGGGGATTTCAGCGCCCAATGCCTAAACGGACGCCGCCAAGCGATGATATTCCGCTTGCGCGGCGTTGCGCTTTTCAGACCCAACGCGATCAGCTCGACGCGTGCCAGCCGGGCGGAAACGGCACGAATGGCCAGACCATCTGATTGTCGTTGGCGGGCTTGGGCGGCTCCTGAACCGATGTCCGGAGCAGCGGGGCAGGCGGCATCGATCGCACCGCCAGGCGCAGACATGCACACTGCAAGTTCATTGCGATCGCCCCAGCCAGCAAGTCATTTTTCAAAATGCAATGTCAGTTCAAAATCGCCACGCGTCCAAAACGGCGCGCTCATCTCAAATCGTCCGCATTCTAGAAAAGCCGGCGCCGGCTTTCAACCACTCCGGCCATCCGTCCGTGGCAGGTAAGGTTGATCGGTTAGGTTAAGGGCGAGCGGTTGTTGCGGCCGCCTCAAGGGGCGTTATCAGATCGGTCCCGGCTCGCGATGGGCTGCCTGAAATCCGTGCTCACACAAGATCACAGTTCGTCGCGGCGCGCGTATCCTGTGAGTTCTGCGTCATGTCTTTCGATCGCAACTTCAAAACCGTCAGCAAGCAGTCGAGCTGGACCGAAATCTGGCATCTCTGGACCGTGATCATGCCACGCCGCTCGATCAACGGGCAGCTCGTCTACGGCAAGGTCTGGCGCCGGCACGACGGCCGCGACTGGATCTACAAGAAATTCACCGAGTTCGACGGCGAAGAGGCGGCGTAGCTGCCGCCTCTCTCAGGCGGCCTTCGCCTCTGCTGCCGGCTTGGCCGGCGGCGGCTTCAGCGGCTTGTCCTGCTTCTTCGACCACGAGATGTAATAGGCCACGGTCGTCATGATCGCGATGCCGGCGATGCTGACGAAGAGCTGCGCGAACAGCGAGCCCGAGCTCATCGACAGTTCGAAATGGCCGACGAAGGACAGGAACACGCCGACGCAGAACACCGCCAGCGACTGCTGGCCGCACACGATCAGCGGGTCGAACACCTTCCATTCCAGGCCCGGCCAGTCCTTCGGCACGAAGCGGATCACCAGGATCACGATCACGACGAAATGCAGGAAGCGGTAGGGCGCAAGGTTGGTCTTGTCGTTGGGGTTGAAGGCCGAGAACAGCCATTCCGGGAACATGCCGCCGAAGGTGGGGAAGCGGCCGGCCATGGTCATGACCAGCGCGAACAGGAGATAGCCGAGGCAGAGCCACAGCGTGATCGGCGAATTGATCAGCGTCATCGAGCGCCGCGCGCCGCCCATCGAGCACCAGGCGCCGAACACGAACAGCACCTGCCAGCAATAGGGGTTGAAGTACCACTGGCCGGCCGGATAGGCCGTCAAATTCCAGCCGAAATGACGCGCGGCGAGCCACAGCACGATCGACAGCGCCATCGTCAGATCGGGCTTGCGCAGCATGAACCACAGCACCGGCGGGAACAGGCCCATCAGCACGATATAGAGCGGCAGCACGTCGAGATTGAGCGGCTTGAAGCGCAGAAACAGGCCCTGGCGCAGCGTCTCGGTCGCATTGTCGACGAGGCCGGCGACGTTGAACTCGTTGATCATATCGGAATCGCCGAAGCGCAGCGCGAGATAAGAGATCGAGGCGATGTAGATCACGAACAGGATGATGTGGGCGACGTAGAGCTGCCAGACCCGCTTGGTGAGCCGGGTGGCGCCGACGATGAAGCCGCGGTCCAGCATCATCCGCGCATAGACGAAGGAGGCGGTGTAGCCGGAGATGAAGACGAACAGGTCGGCGGCGTCGGAAAAGCCGTAGTTACGCGTGGTGATCCAGTTCACCACGTTGTCGGGGATGTGGTCGAGGAAGATCGCCCAGTTGGCGACGCCGCGAAACAGGTCGAGCCGGAGGTCACGGCCTTTCTCGGGCAGCGTGGCGTTGATGTTCAGGAAGGCCATGCGACGGGAGCTTTCGGAGGGGACGGATACGCGGGCGTCAGCGAGGCAGTGCCGCCGGGCGGGATCCCGGCGCGGAAGGCGGGTACGCAATTGTCACGGTGCAGCATAATGACTATACCGTCGGAGAGGGTTACCGGGGGGCCGGAATCACCAATCAGTTCCCGATCGGTGTCTCTATACTATCCCTGAGGTTTCCACCAACTGCCACCCTGACGCAGCGAAATCGAACGAAAAGACGAGGCCCGGACCACCCATGACCGCACGCATTTTCAAGCCCGCCAAGAACGCGATGCAATCCGGCCGGTCCAAGACGAAGGAATGGCAGCTCGACTACGAGCCGGAGCAGCCGCGCTCGGTCGAGCCGCTGATGGGCTGGACCTCGTCGGGCGACATGAAGCAGCAGATCACCCTGCGCTTCGACAGCAAGGAAGAGGCGGTCGCCTATTGCGAGCGCAAGGGCATCGCCTACCAGGTCATCGAGCCCCAGGATTCGATCCGCCGGCCGGTCGCCTATGCCGACAATTTCTCGTTCCGCCGCGGCGAGCCCTGGACGCATTGAGGGGCGGCACCCTCTCGTTCCGTCAAGCCCGGGCCCGTCCCTCCTGCGGGGCCGAAGCCCCTTTCGCGAGGCGAAGGCCCGGGTATCTGCGTTCTTGGGACCGCATGAGCCTGGCCTGCATAGTTCGAGACGCCCGCTTTGGCGGGCTCCTCACCATGAGGGTCTGATATCTTGCCGCGAAGCGTGACCTCATCCTGAGGGCTCGCCGGAGGCGGGCGTCTCGAAGGATGGCCGGAGGTAAGCTTCCCGCCACGCTTTTCCGGCCGCGGCGACGCTTAAGGTGGTTGGCACCAAATCCGCCCCGTGCTTCGCTGCCGCGCATGACACGACCATGGCGAGGTGGGGGATGGCGGGGCGTGACCAGCTCGACGGCGTCGACCTGAAGATACTTTCCGAGCTGCAGCAGGACGGGCGGGTTCGCAACAACGAGCTGGCGCTGCGTGTCGGCGTCTCCGCGCCGAACTGCCTGCGCCGGCTGAAATCGCTGTTCAGCCGCGGTGTGATCCGGGCGGTGCGCGCTGTCATCGACGAGCGGCTGCTCGGCTACGAGGTGGTGTCGTTCGTCTCGATCCAGCTCGGCAGCCAGGCCCAGCCGGTGCTGGAGGCGTTCGAGAGCTCGATCGCCGCGATCCCGCGGATCCAGCAGTGCTGGCGGATCTCGGGCGACACCGACTATCTCCTCAAATGCGTCGCGCCGAGCGTCGAGAGCATGCGCCAGCAGCTGCTGCATTTCGCGGCCATGCCCGACGTCAAGAACGTCCGCAGCTTTCCGGTGCTGGGCGTCGCCAAGGACGTGCCGCTGCCGCTGCAAGAGGCGGCGGTGCCGGCGAGCTAGCGGATTCGATCTCTATTTCATCGGTCAGCGATTTCACAAAAGCCGAAGTATTATACATGATTAACTCACCTAACTGTGACATGTGATTTGCGAAGTCCTGCAATGCGCTGGATCGTGATTGTCGGTTCTCGTGCGCCGCCTAGATGCAAGGGTGTGACCCTCAGCCTGCGTCGCATGCCGAGGACTCTTTTGTGGGACCCTGAAGCAGGAAAAGACAATATGACATCGATCTCGAAGACGTTCGCGGCTTCCGCTGCGACGCTGTTTGCGTCTGCGTTTCTTGTTCTGTCGGCGCCGGCTGCGAAGGCCGACGATTACTGCATCACCAACGGCGCCCAGGCCGCGCACGGCTGCGGCTATCCGACGATGGAAGCCTGCCGGCAGGCTGCTGGCGGTATCGGCGGTTCGTGCTCGCAGGCCGGCGGTTCGAAGACCAGCAACGACGCGCTCGCTTTCCAGCCGAAGCAGACGAAGCAGCCCAAGGTTCGCTCGGGCGCGCAGAACTAAGGCCTGAATTCAAGACCTGATCCAGGACATTGCGGCCTCCGAGAGTGATCTCGGGGGCCGTTGGTTTATGACAAGCAGGTAACGGGGCGCCTCAGCGATATCTGCCGCGAAACTCGCGCGGGGAGGTGCCGGTCCAGGTCCGAAAGGCCCGCGAAAAACTCTTCTCGTTGCGGAAGCCGGCGATCTCCGCGATCCGCTTGATCGGCGCGCGGCCGCGCATCAGCTCCTGCTTGGCGAGCTCGAACTTTGCTTCTTCCTTGAGATCGCGCAGCGAGGTCGCTTCCTCGCGCAGGCGGCGATGCATGGTGCGGGTGGAGAGCGCGAGCTCGCTCGCGACGTCCTCGGCGCCGAGGACCCGTCCGCGCGCATTGCGCAGCACGCGGCGGACGCGCTCGACCAGCAGCCGGTCGCGCCGATAGGGCAGCACGGTCAGCCTGAGCGCGCCCTTCAGCATGTTGTCGAGATCGGCGGCGCTGCGGGTCAGCGGCAGCGAAAGATAGTGCTTGTCGAAGACGATGCGGGCATGGGCCGCGTCGAAGCGGATGGTCCGCGAGAAGATGGTCGGATAGACGGAGACGTGGCCGGGCTCGGGAAACGGAAACTCGGCGGTGCGGAGCGCGATCCTGGAATCCACCGCCCAGCAGGAGAAGCCGAGCACGTAGCGGAGCAAGGTGACGAGGCAGAATTCGCGAAAGGCTCCGAGGTCGCGCTGCTCGCGGATCGACACGATTGCGGTCTCTTCGCCGACCTCGAGATCGAGCAGCACGTCCTCGGTGAGCAGGCGGTGATGCCGGCACCAGCGCTTGAGCGCGACCTCCAGCGTCGGCGCCGTGATCGAGGCGCGGCACAGCATGCCGTAGGTGCCCCATGGCAGCCGGCGCGAGAACCAGCCGAGCGCCTCGTCGTCGAGCTCGCGCATGGCGTGGCCGGCGAGGGCCTCGAACTGGACGGCCGTGACCCGCCCATCCGGAGAATTGACAAGGTCTGGCGCTATTTGACCCCGCTGCAGCGCCTCAGCGGGGTCCAGTCCGTAGCGCGCATAGGCGGCCACCACGCCGCGGACAAAGGCGGCGGGGGTCACGGCGCGGCGCGGGATCGCGGTTGCGGCTTGGAAAGGCATCGGATTTCTCTCGGAAATCCTCGCCAAGTTTGGCGGAAAATGCAACCTTTTCGACTGCAGAAGGGCCCGGTCCCCGCTAGGTTCGGTCTCAAATTACGGAGGAATCGCCTTGAACATCCCGAGCATCGATTTCGATCTGGGCGAAGACATCGGCATGTTGCGCGACACGCTCCGCGCCTTCGTGGAGGCGGAGATCACCCCGCGCGCCGCCGACATCGAGAAGGCCAATCTGTTCCCGGCGGACCTGTGGAAACGCCTCGGTGACCTCGGCCTGCTCGGCATGACCGCGCCGGAGCAATATGGCGGCTCGAACATGGGCTATCTCGCCCATATCGTCGCCATGGAGGAGATTTCGCGCGGGTCCGCGGCTGTGGGGCTGTCCTACGGTGCCCACTCCAACCTCTGCGTCAACCAGATCCGCCGCAACGGCAACGACGCCCAGCGCCAGCGCTACCTGCCCAAGCTGATCTCCGGCGAATATGTCGGCGCGCTCGCGATGTCCGAGCCTGGCGCCGGCTCCGACGTGGTCTCGATGAAGCTGCGCGCCGACAAGCGCGGCGACCGCTACGTCCTCAACGGCTCCAAGATGTGGATCACCAATGGCGGCGATGCCGACGTGCTGGTGGTCTACGCCAAGACCGATCCGGAGGCCGGCCCGCGCGGCATGACCGCCTTCCTGATCGAAAAGGGTTTTAAGGGCTTCACCCACGGCCAGCATCTCGACAAGCTCGGCATGCGCGGCTCCAATACCTATCCGCTGTTCTTCGACGAGTGCGAGGTGCCGGAGGAGAACGTGCTCGGCAAGCTGGGCGAGGGCGTCAAGGTGCTGATGTCCGGCCTCGACTATGAGCGCGCGGTGCTGTCGGGCGGCCCGCTTGGGATCATGGCGGCCTGCATGGACGCCGTCGTGCCCTACATGCACGAGCGCAAGCAGTTCGGCCAGCCGATCGGCGACTTCCAGCTGATGCAGGGCAAGCTCGCCGACATGTATGCGACCTGGCAGGCTACGCGCGCCTATGTCTACGCGGTCGGGCGCGCCTGCGACCGCGCCGATCACGCCCGCAGCTTGCGCAAGGACGCGGCCGCGGCGATCCTCTATTCCGCGGAGAAGGCGACCTGGATGGCGGGCGAGGCGATCCAGGCGCTCGGCGGGGTCGGCTACACCAGCGAATTCCCTGTGGGTCGTCTCTGGCGCGACGCAAAACTCTACGAGATCGGCGCCGGGACATCCGAGGTGCGCCGCATGCTGATCGGCCGCGAGCTGATGGCCGAGACCGCGTAAGCTCCTTCCAATTGGAATTGCCGCGGAACTGGGCCAACCTGTCCGCGGCCCCTTAGACATCACCAGCACGCGGGACTTGCATGCCGCTCCATTCCAGCATCGATCCTTCTTCGTCGGACTTTGCGCGCAACGCCGAGGCCATGCGCACGCTCGTCGCGGACCTGCGCGAAAAGCTCAGCCAGGTCGCCGGCGGCGGCGGCGAGGCCTCGCGCAACCGCCACACCGCGCGCGGCAAGATGCTGGCACGCGAACGCGTCGACCTCCTGGTCGATCCCGGCACCTCGTTCCTGGAGCTGTCGCCGCTCGCGGCCTACGGCCTCTATAGCGGCGACGTGCATTCGGCGAGCGTCGTCACCGGCGTCGGGCGCATCTCGGGCCGCGAATGCGTGATCGTCGCCAATGACGCCACCATCAAGGGCGGCACCTATTATCCGATGACCGTGAAGAAGCATCTGCGCGCGCAGGACATCGCGCGGCAGAACAATCTTCCTTGCGTCTACATGGTGGATTCCGGTGGCGCCTTCCTGCCGCTGCAGGACGAGATCTTTCCGGACGAGCGCCATTTCGGCCGCATCTTCTACAACCAGGCGCAGATGTCCTCACAGGGCATTCCGCAGATCGCCATCGTGATGGGCTCCTGCACCGCGGGCGGGGCCTATGTGCCGGCGATGTCGGACGAAAGCATCATCGTGCGCAACCAGGGCACCATCTTCCTCGGCGGCCCGCCGCTGGTGAAGGCGGCGACCGGCGAGGTGGTGAGCGCCGAGGAGCTTGGCGGCGCCGACGTGCATTCGCGGCAATCGGGCGTGACCGATCACTACGCCCAGAACGATGCCCATGCGATCGGGATCGCCCGGCGCATCGTCGGCACGCTGAAACCGTCGGTGCGGCCGAATCTCAACATGCATAAGCCGCGCGATCCGCTGTTTGCGGCAGAGGAGATCTACGGCGTGGTGCCGGTCGACGGCAGAAAACCGTTCGACGTGCGCGACATCATCGCGCGTGTCGTGGACGGCTCCGAGTTCGACGAGTTCAAGAAGCTTTACGGCACGACGCTGGTGTGCGGCTTCGCCCATATCTGGGGCTACCCGGTCGGCATCATCGCCAACAACGGCATCCTGTTCAGCGAGAGCTCGCTGAAGGGCGCGCATTTCATCGAGCTGTGCTGCCAGCGTGGCATTCCGCTGGTGTTCCTGCAGAACATCACCGGCTTCATGGTCGGCAAGAAATACGAGGCCGGCGGCATCGCGCGCGATGGCGCCAAGCTGGTGACGGCGGTTGCCACCGCCTCGGTGCCGAAATTCACCGTCGTGATCGGCGGCTCCTACGGCGCCGGCAATTACGGCATGTGCGGCCGCGCCTATTCGCCGCGCTTCCTCTGGATGTGGCCGAATGCGCGCATCTCGGTGATGGGCGGCGAGCAGGCCTCGATGGTGCTGAGCCAGGTCCGCCGCGACAATATCGAGGCCAAGGGCGATAGCTGGTCGAAAGAAGAGGAAGATAAATTCCGCGAGCCCATCCGCGCGCAATATGAGAGCCAGGGGCATCCGTACTACGCGACCGCGCGCCTCTGGGACGACGGCGTGATCGACCCGGCCGACACGCGCCTGGTGCTCGGGCTTGGCCTCTCGGCGGCGTCGAACGCGCCGATCGAGCCGACGAAATTCGGCCTGTTCAGGATGTGATGCGATGGACCGCTCGATGCTCTACCGGCGTTTTCGCACCCTCCTGATCGCCAACCGCGGCGAGATCGCCTGCCGCGTCATCCGCACCGCGCGTACCATGGGCCTGCGCACCGTCGCGGTCTATTCCGAGGCCGACCGCGACGCCATGCATGTCGCGCTCGCCGATGAAGCCGTGCTGCTCGGGCCCGCACGTGCCCGCGACAGCTATCTCAATGTCGAGCGGCTGATCGAGGCCGCGAAAAAGACCGGCGCCGAGGCGGTTCACCCCGGCTACGGCTTCCTGTCGGAGAATGCCGAGTTCGCGCGGGCCTGCCTGGACGCCGGGTTGGTGTTCGTCGGCCCGACCGCCGGGATGATGACGGCCATGGGCTCGAAGTCCGGCTCGAAAGAGCTGATGGAGAAAGCCGGCGTGCCGCTGGTGCCCGGCTATCACGGCGATGCCCAGGATGATGCGACGCTGGCAAAGGCGGCCGAGAAGGTCGGTTTCCCCGTGCTGGTCAAGGCCTCCGCCGGCGGCGGCGGGCGCGGCATGCGGATCGTGCGCTCCGCAGCCGAGCTCGGGCCTGCGATCGTCAGCGCCAAGCGCGAGGCGCTGGCTGCGTTCGGCGACGACCGCATGCTGATCGAAAAGTACGTCGACAATCCCCGCCACATCGAGGTGCAGATCATCGGCGACAGCCACGGCAATCTGCTCTCGCTGTTCGAGCGCGAATGCACGCTGCAGCGCCGGCATCAGAAGGTGATCGAGGAGGCGCCGTCGCCGACGCTGAACGCTGCCCAGCGCGAGACGGTCTGCGCCGCAGCGCGCAAAGCGGCAGGCGCCGTGAACTATGTCGGTGCCGGCACCATCGAGTTCGTCTCCGACGGCAAGGACGTGTTCTTCATCGAGATGAACACGCGCCTCCAGGTCGAGCATCCCGTGACCGAGCTGATCACCGGGATTGATCTCGTCGAATGGCAATTGCGCGTCGCCTTCGGCGAGGCGCTGCCCTTGAAGCAGGACGAGATCAAGCTCAACGGACACGCGATCGAAGCGCGCGTCTACGCGGAAAATCCCACCAAGAACTTCATGCCGTCGGTCGGAAAGATCTCGACCTGGCGCCTGCCGGCGGAGACCGGGGGCTTGCGCATCGATGCCGGCTATCGCGAGGGCGATATAGTCTCGCCTTACTACGATGCGATGCTGGCAAAGACGATTGCCTGGGCGCCGACCCGGGACGTTGCGATCGACCGCCTCAACCGCGGCCTCGAAGAGTCCGATGTCCGCGGCATCGTCACCAATATCCCGTTCCTGTCGGCGCTGATCACGCACCCGAAGGTGCGCGCGAATGCGATCGACACCGGCTTCATCGAGCGCGAGCTGGCGGTGCTGACCTCAGCGGCGCCTGCGCCCGGCGAGCTCGAGCTCTGCGCAGCGGTGGCAGCAATCGTCAACGAGGAGCGGCAAGCCGCGCAGGACGAGGCGAACTCTCCGTGGCAGACCTTTGGCTGGCAGCCGGTCGGCCGCCGCCAGCGCAACTTTGCCTTCCGCGTCGGCCATGGTCCGGAACAAAAGATTACGCTGAACTACGGCAGCGGGCCGTCCACCCTGATGATCGGCGAGCGCGAGCTGGCGTTCACGATCGCGGCGAAGGACGGCGGCTTCGATCTCACGCTCGACGGGGTGAAATCGAGCGTGGCGGCCGTGATCAGCGGCCATGAGCTGTATTTGCGTACACGCAACGGCCGCTTCGACCTGCACTGGGTCGATCAGTTCGGCGGCGAGAGCGAGGAGCATGTCGGCGAGGACAAGATCGCGGCACCCTTGCCGGGCACAGTCGTCGCCGTGCTGGCCGAGGAGGGCGCCAAGCTCGATAAGGGCGCGCCGATCCTCACGCTGGAAGTGATGAAGATGGAGCAGACGCTGCGGGCGCCCTATGCCGGCGTGCTCAAATCCATCAAGTGCAAGGTCGGCGATATCGTGCAGGAGGGCGTCGAGCTCGCCGTGGTCGAACCTTCGGGAGACTGACATGAGCGACCAGGTCCGCATCATCGAGATGGGGCCGCGCGACGGCCTCCAGAACGAGAAGACGCCCGTCAGCGTCGAGGCCCGCATCGCCTTCATCGAGGCGCTGGTCGGGGCTGGCCTCGATACTGTCGAGGTCGGCGCGTTTGTCTCGCCCAAGGCGATCCCGCAAATGGCGAGCTCCGATGCCGTGCTGCGGGGCGTCAACCACATCAAGGGCGCCGAATTCCACGTGCTGGTGCCGAACGAGAAGGGCTATGACGCCGCGCGCACCGCCGGCGCCAAAGTCGTTTCTGTATTCGCTGCTGCCTCGGAAGGCTTTTCGCGCGCCAATATCAACTGCACGGTCGCGGAGTCCATCGAACGGTTCAAGCCGGTGCTGGCGCGCGCCAAGGCCGATGGCGTGAAGGTGCGCGGCTATATCTCCTGCGTGCTGGGCTGCCCATTCGACGGTGAGATCAAGCCGAAGGCCGTCGCCGATCTCGCGAGCACGCTGTGGGATCTCGGCTGCTACGAGATCTCGCTCGGCGATACCATCGGCGTCGGCACGCCTGATAAGGCGAAAGACATGTTGCGTGCGGTCAGCGCCAACATCCCGCCCGCAAAACTCGCGATGCATTTCCACGACACCTACGGCCAGGCGCTCGCCAACCTCTACGCAGGGATGGAGGAGGGCGTCCGCGTCATCGACGCCGCCGCCGGCGGGCTCGGCGGCTGTCCCTACGCGCCGGGCGCGACCGGCAATGTCGCGACCGAGGATGTCGTCTACATGCTCGAAGGCATGGGCGTCAGGACCGGCGTGGATATGGCGAAGCTGCTGTCGGCGACGAACGCGATGAGCGGCGTGCTGGGCAAGCCGCCGGTGAGCCGCGTGGCGTCCGCGTTGAATGCGAAGAAGAAGCGGGCGGCCTCCTAGTTCTCCGTCATTGCGAGCGGAGCGAGGCAATCCAGAGTCTTCCCATTGAGGCAGTCTGGATTGCTTCGTCGCTGCGCTCCTCGCAATGACGGCTGGGGTAGCTCTCGTAGGGTGGGCAAAGGCGCGAAGCGCCGTGCCCACCATCTTTCGCAATCATTGGCAGGTGGTGGGCACGCTTCGCTTTGCCCACCCTACGAGACCTGCCGTCAGGCCGCCTTCAGCCCGACATCGGGCAGCTGCGGCCGGTTCTTCAGCGCCTTGGCCATCATGGCCTCGACCTCGGCCTTCTCCTGCGGCAGCAGTGCGAGGCGCGGCGGGCGGGTCAGCGCGGTGCCGCGGCCCATGATGTGCTCGCACAGCTTGATGCACTGGACGAGGTCCGGGCGGGCATCGAGATGCAAGAGCGGCATGAACCATTCGTAGAGCGGCATGGCCTCGGCCAGGCGGCCGGCCTTGGCCAGGCGGAACAGCGTCTCGCCCTCGCGCGGGAAGGCGTTCGACATGCCGGAGACCCAGCCCACGGCACCCATGGCGACGCTCTCGACGATGACGTCGTCGAGCCCTGCAAACAGCACGAAGCGGTCGCCGACCATGTTCCTGGTGTCGATGAAGCGGCGGGTGTCGCCAGAGGAGTCCTTGAAACAGACCACGGTCTCGACGTCGGCGAGCGAGGCCAGGATGTCGGGGGTGACGTCGTTCTTGTAGATCGGTGGATTGTTGTAGAGCATCACGGGCAGGTCGGTCGCGCTGGCAACGGCACGGAAATGCGCGGCGGTCTCGTGCGGCTTGGACGAATAGACCAGGGCCGGCATCACCATCACGCCGTCGATGCCGACACGTGCGGCTTCCTTCGCCGTCTCGACCGCGAAGGCCGTGGTGAACTCGGCGATGCCGCAAAGCACGGGCACGCGGCCGGCAGCGACCGACTTCGCGGCTTCCATGATCGCGACCTTCTCCTTGCGCTCGAGCGAGGTGTTCTCGCCGACCGAGCCGCAGACGATCAGGCCGGAGACGCCGTCGCGGATCAATCCGTCCATCACCTTGGCGGTTGCGTCGATATTGAGCGACAGGTCGTCGTTGAATTGCGTGGTGACGGCCGGGAAGACGCCTTCCCAGGAAACGCGGCGGCTCATTTATTTGACTCCAAGTGAATAGGCCGGCGGGGGGCTGGGGCCGCCGGCTGTGGTGAAGAGGATGGCTGATGAGGTCAGAGCGTGGCGCCGACCTTGCGCAGCTCGGCGAGAACCGGTGCCTTGGGCAGCCAGATCTTGTCGAACTCGGCGATGACGGCCTCGGTGTCGCCGGCTGGGACCTGACGGATCGGGATCGGCGCGTTCTTGAAGTTCTCGATCAGCGCCGGCTCGTTGCCGGCGAGCTCGTCGATCTGCGCGTCCAGCGTCGCCTTGATCGTCTTGGTGATCAGCTCGCGGTCGGCCGCGGGGAGCGACTGCCAGACCCGGCCGGAGACGACCGCGGCCATTGGCATGAAGACCGCGTTCATCTGGAGAATGACCTTGGACACCTTGTCGAAGCGCTGGTTCCAGGAGAATTCGAGATCGGCCTCGAGACCGTCAACCTGGCCGTTGGCCATAGCGTCGAACACCTGCGGCGTCGGGATCGGCGTCGGCGCTGCGCCCAGCGAGGAATAGAAATCGCGATAGACGGGGGTCGGGTTAATGCGCAGCTTCATGCCCTTGATGTCGGCGAGCGTATTCAGGTCCTTGGACGAGAACACCGCGCGCATGCCGGTGATGCCCCAGCCGAGGCCGATCGTGCCGGTCTCCTGCGGCAGCACCTCGAACAGTTTGACGGCGGCCGGATGCCGCACGAATTTCGCCACCGCCGGCGTCGAGCGGACGATGTAGGGCGCGTTGATCGCCGCGATGTGCGGCACGCGCGAACCGAGCTCGGCGGCCTGGATGAAGCCCATGTCGAGCGCACCGGACTGCAATTGCTGCATCATGGCGGGCTCGTTGCCGAGCTGGCCGGAGTGGAACACGGTCAGCGTCAGGCGGCCGTTGGTGGCGGCCTTGAGCTCATCGCCGAATTTAAGCGCGGCCTTGTTCCAGGAATGGCCGTTGGGCGTGATCAGTCCGAGGCGAAATTCCTTGGCCTGGGCAAGCGCCAGCGACGGCGCGAACACCGATGCGGCGGCACTGGCGGCGAGAAAGCGGCGGCGTGAAAGCGGCATGGTCGGGCTTCCTTTTGGATGGGCCTATTTGACGAGGATCAGCGAGAGCGAGGGGTAGAGCGAGAGCAGCACCAGGAGGACGCAGGAGATGACGAAGAACGGCAGCGTCACCATGAACATCTTGCCGGGCTTGGCGCCGGTGACCGCGGCCGCGACGAAGAAGCAGAGCCCGACCGGTGGCGACAAAAGCCCCAGCACGAGGTTGATCACCACCACGACGCCGAAATGGCGGGGATCGATGTGATAGACGTCGGTCGCAACCGGCAGCAGGATCGGCACCGTCATGATCAGGCCGGGAATGCCGTCGATGACAGTGCCGATGATCAGCAGGATGACGTTGCAGATCAGCATGAAGCTGATCGGGTCCTTGGCGGCGGACTGGATCCAGCCGGCGGTTTCCTGCGGCACCTTGCCGAAGATCAGGACCCAGGAGAACACAGCCGCAGCTGCGACCAGGAACAGCACGATCGCCGAATAGATGCCACTGCGCAGCATCATCTGCGGCAGCTGCGAGAACTCGAACTCCTTGGTCCAGTATTTTCCGACCAGTGCAGCAGCGACCGCGCCGACCGCTGCGGATTCGGTCGCGTTGGCGAGGCCGCTCAGGATCGTGCCGACGATGACGATCGGGATCAGCAGCGTCGGCGACGTCCGCAGGATCGTCATGATCCGCTGGCGCGGCGTCTGATAGTCCGCGCGAGGATAGTTGTAGACGTATCCCATCAGCGCGATGACGAGGCAGAACATCACGGTGAGGATGACGCCCGGCACGATGCCGGCGATCAGCATGTCGCTGACCGAGACCTGCGCCAGCACGCTGTAGACGACGAACATCACCGAGGGCGGGATGATCGGGCCGAGCATGCCGCCATAGGCGGTGAGGCCAGCCGCAAAGGTCTTGTCGTAGCCCTTCTTCTCCATTTCCGGCACCATGATCTGGGCCATGATCGCGACCTGCGCCGTGGCGGAGCCCAGGATCGAGGAGATGAACATGTTGGCGAGGATGTTGACGTAGGCGAGCCCGCCCTTGAGCGAGCCGATGAAGGCCATCGCCATGTCGACGATCCGCCGCGTGATGCCGCCGCCGTTCATGATCTCGCCGATCAGGATGAACAGCGGAATCGCGATCAGGCCGTAGCTGTCGACCCCGCCGAACAACTGGAGCGGATAGGACTGGAATAGCACGGGATTGCCTGAGGCGGCGATGTAGACGAGGCCGGCAAGGCACAGGCAGAGCCCGATCGGCACGCCGACCAGCATGATCGCGACGAAGGCGGCGGACGTGACCATCAGTTGACCCCGTCGAGCTCGGAGAGTTGAAAACCTTTCGGCGGCGTGCGCGGCACCAGCTCGAGATCTTCGAGGAGATTGGCGAGGCCGTGCACGGTCATCGAGACCGCGAAGATCGGCAGCGTCAGATAGAGGACCCAGGTCGGCCAGTTCAGCGTCTGGGTGTGCTCGGTGTAGAGGAAGTTGAAGGTTTCGGCCGCGAGCTTGCGCCCGTCGAACCCGGCGCGTGCAAGCCCGACCGGGTCCATCCAGAGCACGCAGGTGATGGTCAGGGCGACGCCGAACACGACGACCAGACTGGTCGAGATCACCTTGGCGACCTTCTGGTGCTGCGGCGAAAGCCGCTCCGTCAGCATCGTCACTGCGAAGTCGAGCCGCAGCCGCGTCATCGCGGAGGCACCGACGAAGGTCAGCCAGACCACGCAATAGACCGCGGATTCATCGATCCAGTAGATCGGGAAACGCGCGTAGCGGGTGACGACGTTCACCAGGATCAATCCGGTGAGCAGATACATCAGGCCCATCAGCGCGATGCGCTCGACGGCGAGCAGGGCGCTCGACATCCGGACGATCGCACGCCGGAGGCTGAGCGCGCGCGTGGCCGGCATCGTCTGCTCGATCATGAAGAGGCCCCAACCCCGAAGATTTGTCGTGCGATTGCCAAATGTATAATTTATACAATTTGGGAGTCAAACGAAGATTGCGGTCAAATCGGCGGCAGGACGCGCTTTCGCTGGGCACCGGCTTTTGCAGGACACGTCAACATGCAAGAGAGGGACCGATTCGGCCGAATGAGTCGGGAAGGATGACGGAAGGTCAGATGAAACAGCCTCTGAAGCATCGCACCCTGTCGGCGGCGATCGTCGACCAGCTCCGGCAGGCGATCCTCGACGGCACCTATCCGGCGGGATCGCAGCTGCGCCAGGACGCGCTTGGGGATGCCTATGGCGTCAGCCGCATCCCGGTGCGCGAGGCGTTGTTTCAGCTCGAGGCGGAAGGTCTGGTGCGGATCGTTCCGCAGAAGGGCGCCATCGTCTCCGAGCTGTCGCTGGACGAAATCAACGACGTGTTCGACCTGCGCCGCATTTTGGAGCCGCGCCTCCTGGCGCAATCGGCACCGCATTTCTCCGCGGACGATTTCGACGCACTCGACGACATCCACAGGCAATTCGAAAAGGCCATCAAGGCCAAGAATGTCAGCGACTGGGGCCAGCTCAACGCCGACTTCCATTTGGCGCTCTATATGCACGCCCCGCAGCCGCGCACCCGCGCGATTGTGCTGTCATTGCTCCAGACCAGCGACCGCTACACGCGCCTTCAGCTCTCCAACACCAAGGCGATGGGGACGGCCGAAAAGGAGCACGCCCATCTGATTGCGCTGTGCCGCGCGCAGAAGGTCGAGGAGGCCTGCCGCTTCCTGGAGCGGCACATCGAAGCCGTGCGCAAGGACCTGTTGCAGGTGGTGGCGATCGCGCCGAAGGGGCGGCGGAAGAGCGAGTAGGGTGGGTTAGTCCGTAGGATGGGTAGAGCGCAGCGAAACCCATCAATTCCGTCCGCGCGGGGAGACGATGGGTTTCGCTGCGCTCTACCCATCCTACGGCAGTTTTGATTGTCGCTACCTGCTCCCGTCCGGCCCCATCACGAGGTCCGGCAGCCAGGTTGAAATCCCCGGCACGAAGCACAGCAGCAGCACCGCGAGCATCATCAAGAGCACGAAAGGCAGCGTGCCCCAGATCACCTCGCGCAGGGGGATATCAGGCGCGACGTTGCGGATGACGAAGATGTTGAGGCCGACCGGCGGATGGATCAGGCCCATCTCCATCACGATGGTCATGACGACGCCGAACCAGATGATGTCGAAATTCGCCGCGCGGAGCGGCGGCAGGATGATCGGCGCCGTCATCAGGATGATCGAGACCGGCGGCAGGAAGAAGCCGAGCACGACCACCATGACGAGGATCGCGAACAAGAGCTCCCAGCGCGGCAGATGCATCGCGACGATGGATTCGGCGACCGATTGCGAGATGTGCAGATAGCTCATCACGTAGGAATAGAGCAGCGACATGCCGATGATCATCATCAGCATGGTCGATTCCCGGATCGTCGATTTCATGATGGGCGCAAGGTCGCTCGGCCGCCACACGCTGTAGATCGCGGCGATCAGCGCCAGCGCAAGCAGACCGCCGAGGCCCGCGGTTTCCGACGGCGTGGCATAGCCGCCATAGAGCGCGATCATGACGCCGGTGAGCAGCAGCACGAACGGGATCACCCGCGGCAGCACGCTGAAGCGTTCGGCCAGCGTGTACTCGTCGCGAGTCAGGATCGCAGCCTCGGGGCCGCCGTTCTTGTAGATCGCTTCAGCCGCCTTGTACTCCTGGCGGAAGCGGATCACGGCATAGGCGCCGAACAGGGTGACCAGCAGCAGGCCGGGTCCGATGCCGGCGAGGAACAGCCGTCCGAGCGACTTTTCCGCGGCGACCGCGAACAGGATCATGGTGATGGACGGCGGCAGCAGGATGCCGAGCGTGCCGCCGGCGGCGATGATCCCTGCGGCAAAGCCGCCGGAATAGCCGCGCTTGCGCATTTCGGGGATGCCGGCCGAACCGATCGCCGAGCAGGTCGCCGGCGAGGAGCCCGCCATCGCCGCGAACAGCGCGCAGGCAAACACATTGGCGACGCCGAGCCCGCCGGGGACGCGATGCAGCCAGGCATGCAGCGCCGAATAGAGATCCTGGCCGGCGCGCGACTTGCCGATCGCCGCGCCCTTCAGGATGAAGAGCGGGATCGACAGCAGCGTGATCGAGGCCATTTCCTCGTAGACGTTCTGCGTCACCGTATCGAGCGAGGCCGCGGGCATGTAGATGCCCATGAACACGACTGCGACGGCGCCCAAGGCAAAAGCTATGGGCATGCCCGAGAACATGATGACCAGTGTCGCGATGCCGTAGGCAAGGCCGATCCCGAACACGCTCATGGCCGCCGGCCTCCAGTAAAGGGCAGCGCGAGCTGCACGAGAATCTGGACGCAGAGCAGGCTCATGCCGAGCGCCATCAGCGAATAGGGAATGGCGAGCGGCGGCGACCACATCGAGTTCGAGACCTGACCATCGACATAGGCCTCGTGGGCCAGCGTCCAGGATTTCCAGGTGAAGAAAGCGCAGAACAGGAACGTCGCGGCGTCGACCAGCCAGAGCCGGACCCTGTTGGCGAGTGGCGAGAGCAGGCCGACAAAGGCCTCGATGCCGATATGGCCGCGGTTCTGCTGCACATAGGCGGCCGTCATGAAGGTGGCGCCGACCAAAAGGAACACGGCGGCCTCGTCCTGCCAGTAGTTCGCGGCCTTGAACAACGCGCGGCTGAGCACGCTGTAGCTCAGGATGGCGCAGGCTGCGACCAGCGCGATCGCGGCGAACACGACGATGATGCTGTTGAGGACAGCGAGACCGCGATCGATCGCCGCCGCGGGGCCCGACCCAGCGGCTGCGCTCGTCTGATCGTCACGATCCGGAAGCGGACCGTGGCTCATGCCGCAACGTCGGTGGCAAGCTTGAGCAGGTTGGCCGAGGTCGCGGTCTTGGCGCCGTAATCCTTCCAGGCGGTGTCACGAGCGATGTCGCGCCACTTGCCGACGGTCGCGGCATCGAGCACCGAGACCTTGGCGCCGGCCTTCTCGTAGACCTTGGCAACCTCGACGTCGTCATCCTGCGCGCCCTTGCGGCCGAAGGCCTCGAGTTCCTGACCCACGGCGAGCAGGACGTCCTGCTGGTTCTTCGGCAGCTTGTCGAAGATCGCCTTCGACATCATCAAGGGCTCGAGCATGAACCAGTAGGAGGCGCCGGCGCCCGATGTCAGCGACTTTGCGACCTCTTCGAGGCGGAACGAGATCAGGCTGGTCGAGGAGGTGATGCCGGCATCGCACGCGCCGGTCTGCATTGCCGCGTAGATTTCGTTCGAGGGCACCGAGAGCACCGAGGCGCCGGCGGTCTGCAACACCATGTCCATCTCGCGCGAGCCGCCGCGCACCTTCATGCCCTTGGCATCTTCCGGAGCGACGAGCGGCTTGGAGCGGCTGGCGACGCCGCCGGCCTGCCAGACCCAGGTGAGCAGGATGATGCCCTTGTCGGCGAGGAAGTCGGTCAGTGCCTTGCCGACCGGCTCTTTCTTCCAGCGCTGGCCCTGGTCGTAGGTGGTGACGAGGCCCGGCATCAGGCCGATATTGGTCTCCGGCAGTTCGCCGCCGGCGTAGGGCATCGGATAGAGCGAGATGTCGAGCGCGCCCTTGCGCATCGCGGAGAACTGCGCGTTGGTCTTGATCAGCGAGGAGTTCGGATAGATCTCGGCGGCGATGTCGCCATTGCTGCGTTTGCTGACTTCAGCGGCGAACATGCGGCAGAGACGGTCGCGGAAATCGCCCTTGTCGATGGTGCCTCCAGGGAATTGATGCGAGATCTTCAATGTGGTGGCGGCATGCGCGGTCCCGGTACCGAAGCGCAAGATGGCGGGTGCAGCGACGGCGGTCGCGATCAGATGGCGGCGCGTAATCATGGTGTGATCCCCTTGAACGTTTCTTTGGACGGTTTTTGTTGGTGTGATTTGGATCGGGTCTTGTCAGACCGGCTTCAGGCCCATCCTAGCCGGTCTTTCACCCAATGTTCTCTCATCTGATAGTTCGAGACCGAATGCCGCGGCAAGTGCCGGCCGTGCTGCGCTGCACACTTGCCGTCCTGCTGCTCCGGATGGAAGCCCGATACCGCAGACGCGATTGCGGCGAATGCGCGGCCTGGAGAAATTTATCGGCAAGGCCGTAACAACTCCGCTGCTCGATCCGTCGAGATCAATTAGCGGCGTTCGTCGCTGACAAACACCATCTCGAAGGGAAGATGATCCATGACCATTCGTACCCGTATCGCGCTCGGCGTCTCGGCTGCCGTTCTCTCGCTTGGCCTCGCGCTGTCGCCGGCCGCTTTTGCCCAGGACAAGATGGGCAAGGATGACGGCATGATGAAAAAGGACACGATGTCAAAGGACGGCATGAAGAAGGATGCCATGTCCAAGGACGACGGCATGAAGAAGGATCACATGTCGAAGGACGGGATGAAGAAAGACGACGGGATGATGAAGAAGAACTGATCTTCCGTCGTCACCGGCGCGCGTGCGAAAGGCAGACGCACGCTCGAACGTTCGGGGCGGTCATGCGTGCCGCCCCGAAAAGTGATGTCCCAGTTCAAATTCAAATGAACGTGAGCTGCGAAGGTTACTTCCGCTTGGCCTTGCGGGCCGCGTAGCGCGCGTCGCGCTTGGCCTTCTGCTCGGCTTCGAGTTCAGCCTGTCTGGCGACCGCTTCCTCAGCCTCGCGGGCGATGCGCGCGGCTTCGGCGGCCTTGGCTTCTTCCTCGATACGCTTCTGCTCGGCCTTTTCCGCCTCGCGCGCGGTCTTTGCCTCGGCGCGCTTGGCCGCGAGTGCCTCGCGCTCGGCGCGGCGAGCCGCGACCGCGGGATCATCGGGCCCCGGCTGCGACTTGAATTTGTTCAAAAGATTTTTGCGTGCGTCCTGCGCCGCCTTTTGCCGGTCTGCGAAGCCGGGTTCCCTGAATCCACTCATCGACGAGCCTTGTCTTCCTCGCTTTCGATCCTACATCACTGCCTGTTGGTACGTCGGCTGGGCATAGCAGGCGCAACGCGACGCAGAAGCGTGTACATCGGCGCGCGTCGCGAAGCCACCCATAATCGCAGCCGATCAGGTAGACGAAAAATCGCTCCCCCGACGATCTCTCGTAGCCCCGAAAAACTGCCGAATTGTGATGTCCCTCATAGTGGGCGCCCTGACGCAACGCCTAGCGTCCGCCCCAATACGAGACGGAGCACGGGCATGACCATCTTTCGGCTGGGCCTCAAGGCGCTCGCGCTCATCCTCGTGGTGGCAGCGCTGGCGGGTGCCGCATTGCTGTTTGCCCGTCCACAACCGGTTGAGAACGCAGTTCTGGGCGCCGACTGGGAATGCAGCCAGACCGCCTTCGTGCTCACGACCTGCGCACCGCGGGCCCGCGAGGCAATCCCGGCGGTCGAAACCTTGCGCAAGGATGCGATCCGCCAGACCCGGGGCTGAGCCGGAAGGGCTGGCCAGGATGTGACGCCACGTCGCAGAGGTGATAAAGCCGGCTCAACCGTGCGATCAGGTTGTCATGTCGAGCCCCACCTCCAAGCCCGAACCGGGCGAGAAGCCCAAATCCCCGCAAAGACCGCAACCGGGCGACAACCGCCGCGGCGCCATTGCCGGCCTGATCATCGCGCTTCTGATCCTCGGAATCGGCTGGTGGCTCGCCCGCGATCTCACCTCGGCCAGCAAGATGCAGGATTGCCTGATGTCGGGGCGGAGCAATTGCAACGTCATCGAACCGGCGCGCTAGCGGCGCTCCGGCACGACTCGTCGCAGCCCTTTGGGGCCGAAAAATTGCCGTGATCTTAACCATTTGTAACGGGACTTGGCCGATCACTTGGCCGATCAAGCAGGTCAGTTATGTCAGCCGGCATCACCCCGGCGCGAGGCGAATCGTCTATCGCGCGCGGGACCACGGCAAGCGAGAGAGTAGGGGGTCATGCACGCATGAGTGCGTCCAGCCGCAAGACAATCATCATTCCCTTGGTTTCGGCCATGTCTTTGCTCGCGCTCTCGGCGCAGGCACAGGAAGCCAGGCCGCCCAGGGACGCGAGCCCGCCACCGGCCGGGCAGGGCGCCGGCGCGCCGCCCCAGACCAATCAGAACATGCGCAAGGGCCCTCCGCCGCAGCAGGCGGCCCGGCCCGCGCAGCAGCCCGGCGGCCAGCCTCACGCTGGCGGCCCCGGTCCCGGCCCGTACCATGCCGGCGGACCGCCGCCCGGCCGCAGCTACGCGCGTGGCCCCGCACCGGCGCGCGACTGGGGCGGACATGCCTATCGCGGCAACCTCGCCTGGGATGGCGGGCGCTGGCGCCACGAAGTCCATAACGGCCGCTCCGGCTGGTGGTGGGACGTCGGCGGCGTCTGGTACTATTATCCGCAGCGGATGGCCGGTCCGCCCGGCTACATCTCGGAGGAGTATTACGACGATGTGCCGGTGGCCTATGCCCCGGCGCCGCCTCCGGTCGCTTACGAGCCGCCACCTCCGCCGCCGCCGGCCGATCCCGGCGCAAGCGCGCTGGGCGGTGCCATTGTCGGCGGCGTGCTCGGCGGCCTGATCTCGGGTAACGCCACGGGTGCAGCCGCAGGCGCGGTGATCGGCGGCGCCACCGGCGCGATCGCCGGCGCAACGGCAGCCTCGCGCCCCGGCTACTACGTGGCCGAGGGCAATTGCTACTACCGCTATCCAAACGGGCAGTATGTGCAGGCCGATCCGCGCGCGTGCTACTAAGCTTCTGCGCAGGATCTGAAACCGAAGAGGCGGGCGAAAGGCCCGCCTTTTTGTTTGCCGGTCGATCCAGTTGCGCGCGGACGAGGGCTGATCGCCTGCCGTGTCAGGACACCAGCCAATTGAAGAATGCCATCGCGCCCCAGACCAGGCCTGCGATCCAGGCCAGCGTCACGAGACCGATCGCCGCAAGGCACGCGATGCCGAACAGGTCGGACCTCTGTCGTTGTGTCGGAACCCTGGCCTCGGCGGTTGCTTCCTGTGTCATGACGACCTCCCACGCCGTCTCGCGCTCCCTTGGCAGCGCTCCCTTGGCAGCGCTGAAGTGCTGTTTAGCGCGAGAGGCCGTGCGCAGGCTGTGACGCAATTCACAGATCGGAATGAAGCCGCCTCCGTTGACTGGCGCCGGAGAGCGTCTGAAACCGCGAGTGCAACTTCTCTGGTGCCACAATCAAAGCGTGTTTGAATCGCTCATAGCAACGTCGGTCCTCCGCAATCATACGGACGAAATTGCCACGCACTTGTCCAGATCGAGCGGCTAAAATCGGACTCATGTGCAACAAGTACGACCCGCAGCACGAAGCCGAGGCCGCAATGAAGCGCGCCGCAGCGGCCGAAGGCGCCGATCGGCAACGACTGATCGAGCTCGCCATCGCCTGGCATCAGCTTGCCCGCGAGCGGCGCGACGATGAGCCGACGGAATAGCGGTCGCGCGATCAGCGCTACGGCAATTCCATATTAACAATTGCGCAGCGCTGATTTTCGCGGTCGCGATTCGTGCTTTGCGAACGAAGCGGAGTCGGACCGTGAACAAACAAAAGCTCCGAAGGCGCGTTGGTGCTGTCACGCAGCTTCCGACTTCGGGACCGCGTCGGCATTGACCGAAAGCTTGACGGTATCGCCCTCGACCGCGCCGATATATTTCGTATCGATGTAGTGGTGGTGGTCCTCGTGACCCGGCGGGCTGTCCTTGCGGGTCAGCTTGATCCGGTTGCCCTCGAGACGGTCGACGGTGCCGACATGCACACCGTCCTTGCCGATGATTTTCATGTGTTCCCTGATTTTCGGCATGATGTCCTCCTTTCGCAGTCTCAACGATGCAGACGGCTGTTCGTTGCTCCGCGTAGCGCGCCGCAGTTTGGACCCCAAAGGCGCGCCGGACGTTGAAGGAGAGTTGCAGCTGACAAGCGTGGTATGGAGACCATCGAGGCCTATCTGGAGCGCAAGCACAGGGAGATCGGGCTGCTGAATGGCTGCCTGAGCAACCCGCAGCGCCTGGCGTGCCCGCGCACGGCGGACGAGGTCATCAGGACCAAATTCCAGCTGACCGCCGCGCTGCGCGCCGAACATTCGTTGCAGGACTGGAAGGCGACGGAGACATCCTGGTCGGCCACGGCGTCTCCGACCAGCGGTCCGTTCACATTCAGCTACGACTATCAGCGCGCGGATCTGAAGGTGAACGGTCCCTCGTTCTATGATCGCGAGCCCGGATGCAGCAGCGAGACGATCTATACCGCCTCCGGCATGGCTGCGATCTCGGCGCTGCTGTTTGCCGCCACCCGGATCGTCGCCGGGGCTGAGATCCGGGTTTTGCCGGGCTCCTACGGCGAGACGCTGGAGCTGATCGAGCGCTTCGTCCCGGAACTGCGGCTCATCACGTTGAGCTTGCCGTCGTCCAATGTCTTGGCTGGCGCCGGCGCGCCACGAATCCTTCTGCTGGATTCCTGCGTCTCGGCCGGCGCGTTCGAAGCAGCGCTACGCTGCGATGGTTCTGGTCTCGATCTCCTGATCTTCGACACGACATGCTTTGCCGGCCGGTCCGGTCGTATCCGGCGTGTCTTGCGCTGGGCAAGGCGAAGCGGAATTCCCGTCGTGATGGTGCGAAGCCATACCAAGCTGGATTCGCTCGGGGCGGAATACGGCCGGCTCGGCTCCGCGGTGTTCGTCCGCTGGAGCGAGGAGGGCGCGCCGACGAATGGCGCAATGGCCGAACGCCTCGCAGCGGAGACGCGCGATGCCGTCCGCCTTCTCGGCGGCGCGGCGCTGCCGGCACATTTCCCTCCGTTTGTTGGTACGGCGGATTATTGGGCCTTAACGAAGCGGCGCGTCGCAGCCATCTTGCGCAATGGCCGCCATGCGGCCCGACTTTTCTCACGTGAGCTGGCCTCGCTCTCGGCCGAGCTCCACTTCACCCACGGCCTCTACGTCACGCTCCGCAGCAGGCGTCCCCTCGATGAAGCCGGCGCGCGGCAGGCCGCTGACGCGATGAGCCGCGATCTCGGCCGCGACGGCTTCCCGATCCGCCACGCCGGAAGCTTCGGCTTCGACTTCGCCGCGACCGAATGGTTTCACAATGCGACCACGGACGAGTACAGCGTCCGGGTTGCGGTGCCGGATCTGCCGACCGAGCTGTGGAATGATCTGGCGGCGGCGATTGCGGGGTGGTGGCGGACGCACCAGACACCGGGCCGGGGATGATGTGCGGGCCGCCGCAGCATGGATCAATCGATCGCCAGGCACTGCTCCAGGGGCTGCTTTTCCGGGAGCGGCCTGTCGTGATTGCCTCGCGACCACGCTTGAACGGCGAAGGCCAGCTCATGCTGGCGCGCCACCGCGTCCGTAATGGATGCCCGCGCCGTCTCGACGCGCTTTACGATCGCGCCAGTGTTCACGTCGACGCCAGCGTCAATTGCCAAAAATGATATCGCGATCACGGCCACCGCAGATGCGATGGCCATTCTCGTCCACTCGGACAGTGGCATCGGAGTCCTTCTCGGGCGCACGTCGCCCGGCGCATAGATAGGACCGATGCGCCCGGTTCAAAGGCCCGGTGCGGGGTTACCCACGCGTTCGTGATGAGAAGGAGCGAAAGGTTCTGACGCTCAGCTTAGCTCGTTGAGGATGGCGACGACGTCCAACGGCCGATCCGGGAAAAAGTGGCAATCGCCGAATCAACCTTGGTAAGATGCTGGGGGACTGCCACGCCGGTGTTGGGCTCCAGCTCAGCGGACAGGATCAACGAGAAGTAGTTTTGGAAGAAGTTTTTGAGGGATCTCGGATAGTGGATAACGAAAACCTTGAGGCGCGCGTCGCGCATCTGGAAGGGCAGCTATATCGGTTGTTGGTTGCCCTCTGCTGCGCGCTCAGCACCATTCTTGTACTCATCTTCTACAATAGGCACCCGTACTTCAGCGAAGAGGACCTCGGCGCCCTGGTAACGCGAGTAGTCGGCACTGCAACGTCAGCTTTCGTCGTGGGATGGCCGATCGTTAGATGGGTTGTCGGCAAGAAGTCTGAATAGACTTTGTGGCGCTTGCGAATGCACGCCGAGGCTGGAGATGCGAATGAAGACCTTCTCCTCATTGCGGAGAAGTATCTGCAAAGTGTGTGTGGCCCGTCTGACGCGGGGGTTGCAAGAGAAGAACGTCCATCTTTTTGAAAACACTGGCGATCCCGGCAGGACAAATACTGGCTGCAAATTCAATAGGATACAGTGGCTAACCTAGCTTATGGTGCCACTGGCCTAGTTTAAGTTTTCAGCCCAGTGGATAACCGTCTACTCTGAGATCGTCTGATGGGGGGAGGGACGAGATGTCGATCTATGACCCGTTGAGGGACAAGCTCGCGGCTAACACCTCCGCGTCCCTCAAGATGACCTTCGCCGAGATCGAAATGCTGATCGGCCGCTCGCTCCCGAAATCAGCCTATGAGTATGATGCATGGTGGGCGAACGAAGACCCCGACGATACCAATCATAGCCACAGCCGTGCGTGGACAGTTCCGGGGTATCGAGCCGAACCAAATCGGTTGCAGCGGACGGTAACCTTTCGACGCAGGGGATAACATTGTCCGCTGCGAACCCATATCGACGACATTTAATATTGTTGATCGCTTTAGCCGGTCTTGCGGGATTGGTAACTGCCACCGCGCTGATATTAAGCCTTGGCATTGGCGGGCCGATAAGCACGGCCTTGATTGGTCTGATAAGTACGATTGTGGGCAGTGCTATTAGCTTCGGCGCCGTGACGGTTCACGATGCTAGGCGTCAAGAGGAAGAGATCAAAGCTATGAGAGCAAGTCTCTACGCCGAAATCGTCGATCGAGTTGCACGCTGCGCGAATGACTACATCGAACCGTGGCGAGGTTGGGGAACGAGAAAGATCGTTGGTGAAGACGCCAAATTCCTTCCGTCGCTTCCGCTCGTGTTGCCCGCCGTGGCAGGAAAGGTTGGATTGCTCGATGCCGAGGTACTGCTGGCAGTGACGCAATTTTACTTCCGTCTCTCTGTCCTACGGGACGCAATCGAACTGGTTTCAAATGACCCCGATACCAGTGAAGCCATCCGATTGAACCGCGTTAATATGATCCAAAAGCGATTTCTCAGTTGCTTCGACCCTGCGCTGCGTTCACTGAAACTGCTTGAAGTACCTGGCTGGCAGCAATTCGATCTCGAAGCCGCCAAGGTATATCCTCATTTAAAGAAAGAGGCGGGCAGCTTCCGTGAAATCCTCGAACGATTTGCTGCTTTAGCGGCATCGGAAAACATCGTCTGAAAAGCCAATGATCTCTCAAAAAGGGTTGGATCAACGCCGCACTAGCTTTATCCCCACTTGGGCAAGCCTGCGGTCAATCGGTAACTCTCGTGCCGTACAGGCTTCTGTCGCCTTTCCGGTCATCGGCTATCTAGTTCTTCTCAGCTCACAATTCACGTCTATTTTTGATGGCGGGTTGATCGGCGGCGTGCAACACCATCAAGAGGCGGATTGGTGGAGCCGCATGTGGTCGCTCAAATTGTACTTCGTATATTTCGGGCTCTTGTTTCTAGGGGTCGGATCAGCGCTTTATCAATATCGCTGCCCGCGTCAGATAAAGAAACATGGCGACTGGGAGGACTATGTCCGCGTTGATGGGCCAGCAATGACCCGCTCCTATATCAAGGCAATCGGCGAGATGATGGGCCTCGAATTGATTGGTGCTCAGAGCTTGAGTTGGGAGGAGGCAGAAAAAGCCCAAACCTTGCGTCTGCACTATGCAATGCTGTCCGCCGAAGCCAAATACAGTCGCCTAGCCGTGGCATTTTTCTTTTTCTACGGACTGGGTCTGCTTACCGTTCCATCACTTATGACCGTCATTAAGATCACGGCTCAATTCTTTCGCAACTAAGCGGATCACGTCCCCACCTTGTTCGACTATTCTCATGAAGCGGGTGCTACGATCAGTTCTGCGATGTCTTGCAGCGAACCCATCTCGAATTTGAACGGCTGCAAAGGTGGAGGCGAAGACCGCGTGATGACAACCCGAAATTCCCACTGATACGCAAAACGGAAGTGCTTTGCGCATTGAATAGCCAAATCTTTAACGGTAGCGAATTCGGCTGGATCGTCTAGGACTGAAAGCGGATCGTAATAGTACGCCGGCACAAGACGTACGCTCTGCGCACCTGACACCTGCGCCGCCACACCTTTCGCAAATCTCTTAATGAAGCTGTCTGGATCGTTTATCGCAAGGCAAGCATCACTCTCGAAGTCCATAAATAACCGATAATCGTAGACGGAAGCGCAGCGCCAACAATAATAATCGCTGGTAGAAAACTCGATCTTTTGCCCGTCACGATACCAACTCATTATGAGTTCGTTATCCTGACGCGCCGCGCCATCCGCGCTTGCGAAATACGATGCTGGCCTGACCAGCAGTTCACCTCGTTCATATAACGCGCGCATATGTTCGGCTCTGCCAAACTTGAAGAGCATCTTGGGTTGGTTGAAATAGCTCTCACGTGAGTGCTGCGAAGCATTCACCCAGTCGGGGCGACGGCACCAACTTTCATCAGCCAAGCGCTTTATTTTTTCCACCGGAGTTGCAGATTTTTCATTTAGCAATCCCCTGATATGCAGTTCTTCGCCCAACTCAACATAGAGGCGCACAAAGTCGATGTTTCGCGTTGCAACGTGCATTCCATTTCGTCTCGGCAGTATTAAGGTGTACTTGCCGTCATCGCGAAGCGTTATGACATTCGCCATCACGTCCTTCACTCGTTGATCGAGCTCGTCTTTGCTCAATCCTTGCATGTAGCGGTTGGTGCGGTAGTTATATCTCTGTATCTCCAATATCGCGCTCACGCTTACTCCATGAGGAAAGTGGAGTAAGCGGTCGGGCTTTCCCATACTTATGGGCGTGAACAATCTCAGTAACGTTGCAAGCTGCCCACGCAGTTTCAGCGCTTCTTCGACTGGGATTACTAAGTCGGCCCATTCCACCACGCTCGTGGCGCACTGGATCATGAGGTGCTTTCCGTCCAACACCATTCCATGCGCCTTGGTCAACTGAGCGAGCAGGGGCAAGGGTTCGTAGACCACTGGATGTTCATTCGAGCTCGGCGAGATCGAATGATGAGGTATGCGAGAAAGCCAATCCGTGACCTTCAACGCCTCGACGACAGGCATTCTCAGGTCGGCATGGTCGATTGTGTCGGTGGCACACTGAATGACAAGGTCGTTAGCGTTCAACGTTACACCGTGGACCTT
This sequence comes from Bradyrhizobium sp. CB1717, assembly GCF_029714325.1. Lineage (NCBI taxonomy): Bacteria > Pseudomonadati > Pseudomonadota > Alphaproteobacteria > Hyphomicrobiales > Nitrobacteraceae > Bradyrhizobium > Bradyrhizobium sp. CB1717. The sequence continues at coordinate 5,189,826 of NZ_CP121666.1, read as the reverse complement.
GGTCAGTTGGGCCAGTCGGGGCATTAGTTGGTAGGCCATGAAGTGTCCTAACAGCGTAGAGGTGACCCGACGCGCAAACTACCAGTTGCCTGCGTTACTTCGTTCAGCGAAGCTAATAGTTGATGGCTGGAGGAAACGATTATGCACAACTTTGCGAGCTACATGGCGAAGAGCCAATTGCTGACGCTGGCAACGCTCGTTCTGATGGCCGTACCTTTTTTCTACCAGCCTTGGTACTTTGCTGTGGCTATCGCGATTGGAGTGCTAGTCGCATCTTGGATCGTACGCGCCGTATTCATGTCTATCGAGGCGAGAGGGACGCATCGCGGCTCGGGTCCTGCCAACTAGGCCAGTGCGGATCGCGCCTGCGCCCCCGCTGTGAACAGACCCAGCTTCCCCCTAGGAGTTGGTATAAAATTACAAAAATTCAGGCAATGCGATAATTATGTTGCTGCGGGTCTAAGCCGTTATCGGACGTGCTGATACCCAGCGCGCAAGGCGACCCCGCATTGCTCCCCCCTACAGGACCCACGATGATCACACCCACGTCCCGATCAACTGAAATAAGAACCCTGCCAGCAGCAAGTAAAAGCCCGTCCTCCCCTCGAAGAAGAGTTGGGTTCGTATCCACATCCGGATCGGAGTGTCCGGATTGTCGATTATCCGCCGCGTAATGTGGGATGGCGGACCGAAGGGGTACTTTTCGTCGTCACCGTACCGGCTAAGGATTTCGTCGAACAGGCCGCTGATATGAAGCTGCACGACGCCGCTAACGTCAAACAAAAGCCCCGCGCTGTTGACCCATTTTCCGCGAATATCTGGCAATGCAAGACCAAATCCGATCGCCAAACAAACGAACGCAGATAACAGCAGAATAACAAGCAGGACGCGGTACTCAAATCGGAGCACGTCTCGCGTCCGATATTGATACTCCACCCACAACTTCCTAAGCATACACGGCCCCCGAATGAGTTCACGCTTGCGGTGTACTAGCGAGGCAGAAGTCGTCTGATCTTCGCGACGTTCGCCTTGATGGCGGCATTCTGTTCACGTGGGCTAGCGAGCTTTTTGGTGCGAATGAGATGGAGGACGGCCTTTGCCTTGTTTGCAAAGCGCTCGACTTCCTGAATGGTCTTTCCCTCAGATCGACTGGCGACAATCATGGCCTTAAGGCCAAAGTACCGGGTCAGGAACTTCCGGTGCTGGATGATGAAATCGAGTTGGTCCCCAGTCCCGCTCACACCGACTGCATAGCGCGGTCCCGGCATCGGAAAAACACCGAGGATGTCGCCCTTGGCTTTTACGTATTTGAGGTGCTTCGAGGTGAACTCGCGAATGGTGCCGCTCTTGCCGGTAGAGCCCGGTCCGGTCACGCAGATGATGGTCAAAGCCATGGTCAGGTTTCCAAAATAGCTAAAATAGAGGGGCAAGCGTATCAAAGCCGCTGGTACGTGCAAGCCGCAGGCTGATGTGGCGCGAGCACGCGTCTAATGCTGACCTTCATCCCGACGCCCCCAATCTGCTCCAGTCATTCCGACCCCCGATCTGCTGCTCCAGCTCCAGTTATCCCTAAAGGGATATAACTGGAGCAGAGCAGGTCAGGTGTTCCAGTTGCTCCACTGCTGCTCCAGTCAACTGGAGCAACTGGAGCAGCCAGCCTAGTCAATCGTCGGCCACCTCGATGAACTTCTTCATCTGCCGGTTCTCGGCCTGCTTCTCGACCTCGATCAAAGCGCCAGTCTCCCGCCAAGTCTTGATCAGCGCGACAACCTTGGCCCGGTCTTTCTTGTCGGCAAGGCTGAGGCCCAACGTCTTCGCAATCGAAATGCCGACCCAGCTATTCGCCCGTTGATTGGCCCGCCATTGGCTTGCTCTGATCGCCTGAGCGCACCGCTCGAAGTCCGACGCCGTGACGCCGGCCAGCAAGTCAGGCCACTCCCAGCGGGTCGCCACGCCGATGTCATCGCCCTTGAGATCGCCGAACGAGTTACCGCCGAGCCGGCTCAGAGGGTTGTTGTCCACATCGGTCGAAACCAGCTTGAACCAGTCCCGCTTGTCGGCCGGCTTGGTCAGGTTGGCCTTGTCGGCATAGGACGAGAAGTAGGATCGATGATGATCGACGCCCGCGTTTTTCGCCTCGGCCTCGGTCATCCGGTTGAGCACGCGGACCGAGCGGCAACCGTCCGTCAGCGCGACGCCGCCCCGCGCGCTCTGCACCGTGACCTCTTGCTCGCCCTTCCGAACATGGTGGACAAGCTCAACGGCACAATTGGCTCGATCGGCGACCTTGCCCCATTCCTTCACGACCAGATCGATGGCGTTGTTGTCATTTTCCGGGACCTTGTGAGACGAGATGAACGGATCGACGATCACAACGTCGATGCCGCGTTCCTTGATCTCGGCGATCAGGGCGTCAACGACGGGCGTGCAGATCACGGTGTCGCGGCCTTCCGTCTTGGCGATCACAAGAGGCCGGTCACGGCCATGATTAACGAACAGCCGGTCGCCGATATCATTTTCCGTCAATTCGAAGTGCTTGGCGGTGGCTTGAATGCGACGCGTCGTCTCCATGGCGGGGTCTTCGAGGTTGAAATACCAGACCCGGAGCTGTTCGGAAGTAGTGCCGAGCAACGCCTGACCTGAGACCATCGCGAGCGCGTCAGTGATGATGAGCGATGATTTGCCGAGCCCGCCCGGCGCAACCGTCGCGCTGACATATTCGCGGATGAGGTGCTTGCCATAGAGAAATTCGCGCATCGGAATGTGCTCCGGTTGCGTCCACTTGTACGGCGTCGCACGCATCTGGCCGCGCGACATCACCTCCGAAATCTCAAGCGTGATGCGCGCGTCGGCGATCATCTTGCGGATTTCGGCTGGCGTGTTGCGGCGAAACGACATGCAGAACTTCAGAATGTCGTCATCAGTTTCATGCTCTTGAATAAGCTCTTCGATCACACGTGCCATTTCGTTTCCCCGGATGATCATTGTCATCCGACGATTGAGTTGAGCTAGAAACTTCTTGTCTGCGGTGACGATCTCGCTCATTTGCGGACCTCGCGCAGCAAGCGCTCCACGTCGCGATAGTTGATGCCGATGTACGCGCTGATCGGCGCGTGGCCTTTGTCAACCAGACCATACTCATCGAAGATGGGAACGATGTTGAAGCCCATCTCGGACGCCGCGACCAGAACCGCGCCGCGCGAGATATAGCCACGGCGGCCCAAGCGCTCGATATCATGCTTGAGCCAGCAAATAGTCAGGCGCTGGTCGGGCGGCACAGTGCGGATCGGGCGGCAACGAGCAAAGATCGATTTGACGATCTCCACTTGGCTGCGCTGGACGTCGTCGGGGATGGGGTCGCCGAAGTCCTCGGTCGAAAACCCAGCCGAACAAGCCCAGTAGTCGCCGATTTTCACCGGCCCGGTGGTGGACAGGGTCGCGCTACGGACATAAGCTGTTGTTTCCACTTTGATTTCCCTTCAATCGCTCCCGCCCGTTCGGTCTGCCAACCGAGCGGGCGCTCGTTTACGTGTACTTGACACGTATTCGAATATCCGGTTACGTGTCAACTAAACGTATTAAATTCTAGGCAGGCCATGAAAATCAAAATGCACGACAAGCGCTTCACATCGGCCGAAGTGACGGCCGCTGCTGGCTGCTCGGAAGCCGCGCTGCGCCAGTGGCGCAATCGCTACAACTTCCTCGGCGGTACTGTGTCCGGCGACATGAAGGTCAAGAAGTTTTCCATTTTGGACGCCTGCGTCGTGCGCGGCGTGAAGCTTTTGACTGACTGTGGCGTCACCGCCCCCATTGCAATTGAGATTGCCCATCATCCGATGATGGGGGTGGGCGTCTTGCTTCGCTCTCACTTGGAGAAGATGGAGAACATCCCGGCGCTTCTCGTCGTCAAGCGGGGCAAAACTACGTCAGAGGTTGAGCAATTCACGTTCGCGCTTAGCAATCCCAACAAGCTGGCTGCTCAGATTGCTGACAGCAACGGCATCATGATCGTGTTCGATTTGAAGGCGATCAACCAGCATGTGCTCGACTTCTTTAACGTGGAAATCGAGTGATGCGAAAAGCGAGCATCATCACCCGCGCCCGCAAGGCCTTCCGCGCCCTCATCCGCAGCGCGTCCGGCTATGACGCGGCCAGCGGCAGCGGTCGCTGGCCGCACAGCTATGCGCTATCCGCGCCGATCTCGCAGCAGCTCGCGGCGAGCCGCGTTGCCGCCCGCAAGATCGGCCATCAGTCTCAGAACAATGCCCTGATCGCGAGCATCATCCAGCACGCGGTGACAGCCATCGTCGGTGATGGCCCGTCCGTTCGCTCGGTGCATCCCGATCCCGAGATCGCGGCGCAGCTCCATGCGGCTTGGAACAAATTTTTCGCCGATTGCTCAGTCGAAGGCGGGATGTCTCTCGGTGGCTACCTGTCTCGCAAGGCGCGCGCCTTCTTTGTCGATGGTGAGAGCTTTACGAAGCTGATCGTCGATCCCGACGCCATGCGTTTGAAGTTGCAGCTCTTGTCGGCTGATCAGGTGGACAGCGCGAAAACGCTCCCGTCGTTCGGCATGACGGGCGACACGCCCAACATTGTTGCGGGCGTGGAATTCGACGACGCCGGCCGTCGCGCGGCTTACTGGGTTCTCCCGACGCCGCCCGACAGCCCGTGGGCGTCCGTGGCGCCTCCGGTCCGCGTGCTGACGCAGGACATTTGTCACGTTTTTGAACCGCAGTGGCCGGGCGTCCCGCGCGGTATCAGCCCGCTGACGGCCGTGGCTGGCCTCGCGCGCGAACTCGACGACGCTCTCGATGCGTCGATCGTGAAGCTGAAGACGACTGCCGTGCTGACCGCGTTCATCCGCGATCCCGAAGGCTACATGCTGAAAGATCACCCGCTGCTTCCGATGCTGGAGCCCGGCGCGATCATGCGCTTGCCGGAAGGCGCGGACGTCCAGTTTTCACCGACCTCGGACATGGCGTCGCTCAGCGAGGTGTTGACCCATATCGAGCGCATGATCTGTAGCGGCGCTGGCGTCCCCGCCTTCTTTGCGACGGGCGATTACGGCAGCGTGAACTACTCGGCCGGCAAGCTCGCGCTGGCGTCGTTCCAGCGTCGTATCAAGGCCATTCAACAAAATCATCTGGTCGCGCAATTGCTGATCCCGATCTGGGATCGCATCGTGTTGTTGGAAGTGTTGTCCGGCCGCATGCGCGCGCCGGACTATGAGAGCAATCCCGAACGCTATGCCGCGTCGTTCTTGTTCCCCGGCTGGCCTGCCATCGACGAATTGAAGGCCGCCAAGGCCAACACGCTGGCCGTCGCGGCAAAGCTGCGCTCTCGCGCCGACATCATCGCCGAGCAGGGCCGCGACATCGCCGATGTCGATGCCGAGATCGCGGCCGATCCCTACGCCGATGACGATCTGTCTTCGGATGCCACCAACATCGCTAATCAACCTGACACGGAGACGCAGAATGCGTAACTCGACTGCCCTTCTGCTGCGCGAGAGCGCAGTTGACCTTACCCGCCGCGACGCGATCCCGCGTCCGCGCACTTTTGACCCCGAGGCGTTGACCATCGACGCCGTCATCGCATCGACCACGCCGGTTCGGCGCCGTGATGCGCGTGGCGACTTCATGGAAATTCTCGATCCGTCGGGCCTCGACCTCGGGGTCACCCGTGGTGCGTCGGTTCTCGATAGCCACCAGCAGGGCGGCATCGACAACGTGCTCGGCACGATTGACGACGTCTGGATCGAAGGCAGCGAGGTGATTGCGCGCCTTCGCTTCTCGTCGCGTCCGGAAGTCGCGCCCGTGGTGACGGACGTGCGCAACGGCATCCTGCGCAATCTCTCGGTCGGCTATCAGGTCGATGAGTGGCGTGCCGGCAAGGACGCCAGCGGCCAGCGCACCATGACGGCGGTCCGGTGGTCCGTCCGGGAAGCGAGCTTCGTCGCCGTGCCGGCCGATCCTACTGCTCGCACCCGTGCCGCCAACGATGACCGCGCCATTGTGGAGCTTGGCCGCCGCGCTGGTATCGCGACGGACCGGGTCAATGCTCTGATCGAATGCGGCGCGAGCATCGACGATGCACGCCGCGCTTTTCTCAATGACATGCTCGACCGTTCTGTGACGGTTCGCAGCGTTGGAACCATGAACATGCACAACGCCAATACACTCGATAACCCGGAAATCTTCCAGCGCGCCGCCGCTGAAGCCATGTACGCGCGGATCGCGCCGAATTTCACTCCGGCGCCGCAGGCGCGGCCGTACGTCGGCATGTCCTGTGCCGATATCGCGCGCGAATGCCTGCATCGCGCTGGCATCTCGACCATGGGCATGACTGCCCCTTCGCTGATTACCCGCGCGTTGCAGACGACCTCGGATTATCCGGCCTTGCTGGCGAACCTGATGAACAAGTCGCTCCGGGATGCCTACGCGGTCGCCCCGAGCGGCATTCGCCGCATTGCCCGTGAGACGACGGCGCCTGATTTCCGGGCGAAGTCTCGCATTCAGATCGACCATTCCGGCTTCACGCTGGCGCCGGTTCTCGAAGGCGGCGAATTCCAGCGCGGTTACTTTGTTGACACTGCCGAAAGCTATGCCGTCTCGACCTATGGCAAGGTTTTCGCGATCAGCCGTCAGGCGCTGATCAATGACGATCTCGGCGGTCTCGGCGACGTGACCCGCCGTCTCGGTCTTGCGGCAGCGGAATTCGAGAATGAAAAGCTCGCCAACCTGTTGCAGGCGAACTCCGGCAACGGTCCGACCATGTCGGACAACGTCGCTCTGTTCAATGCGGCACACGGCAACGTCGCCAGCGTCGCGGCTGCTCCCAACGTGACCTCGCTGTCGGCCGCGCGGCTGCTGATGCGTTCGCAGACCGGCCCCGGCGGCGGCATCATCTCGGCCGTACCTGCCTTCCTGCTTGTGCCGAGCGCTCTTGAGACGGTTGCCGACCAGTTGGCCGTTACGACTAACCCGATCACGTTCGACGATGTGAACCCGTTCACGAAGCTGACGCCGATTGTCGAGCCGCGCCTGACGAGTGCTACGCGCTGGTATCTCGCCGCCGATCCGGCGCTGCTGCCGTGCATCGAGTACGCTTATCTGGCTGGCGCGCCCGGTCCGCAGATCGAAACCCGCGTCGGCTTCGATGTGGATGGCGTCGAGACCAAGGTTCGCTTGGACTTTGGCTGCGGCATCATCGAGCACCGTGGTCTGGTCACCAACGCGGGCGCCTGATGATGGCTGATTTCGCGACATTGCGGGCGCAGCTCGATACACTCAAACGGGCGTATCGCTCCGGCGTGCGTACCGTCGAGTTCGACGGTCGGGCGACAACATACGTCAGCGGCGAGGAAATGCGCGCGGCGATCTCGTCTCTGCGCGAAGAGATTTCGCAGATCATGGGCACGGCGGCACCGACTGTCGCCGTCGTGCGGTCATCGAAAGGTTATTGAGGACGGACACAGCGATCATTTGAGGGCGATGCGGCCAGCCCAATAGCGACAAGCCAATACCTCCCCGCTGTGCCCGGTAATGCTTTGGGGTCAAGGTCGGCGAGGCCGCAGATACAACTATTTAGATGGCGTGCGCTTCATGAATTGGAACAATCCTTGGGTCGGAATTGTCCGGTTTCATGATCTTCCCGATCACGAGCCGTGGGATATCGAGACCCACCCGCCGAAGCTGAAACGCACTCGCAAGCGTCGTATGACGTTGGCGCGCGCGATGCGGCAGGCAGGTGAGGCGGGAATTGAAGTGAGCGGCGCGACGCTCGACGCGGACGGCAGTGTAACGTTACTGTTCGGCAGCCCGAACGTCTCCGAGGAGACCAACGAATGGGACACGGTCCAATGAAGCCTCGCAAATTGCCCCGTTATGTTCATGGCTACGTGGATCGTCACGGCGCGCCTCGGTTTTACTTCCGCAAGGCGGGGTGGAAATCTGTGGCCTTGCCGGGATTACCATGGTCGCCGCAATTCATGGAGGTTTATGAGCGCGCGTTAAAGCGCGGAGAGGGTATCGAACTCGGCTCCAAACGTACCGTGCACGGCACCATTAGTGCTGCTCTGATCAGCTACTATCAATCCGCCGCATTCAGTGAGGCTCTTGCGAAAGTCACTCAGCAGAACCGCCGGGCAATTCTGGAAGCATTCCGTGCTGATCACGGCGACAAACGCGTCTCACTGATGCACGCTAAGGCGCTCCAGAACATCATCAACAAGAAACGTCCTGCCGCTCAGCGCAATTTCAAAAAGGCTATGCGCGGGTTCATCGACTATTGCATCTCTCACAATCTGATGAAGGTTGATGCACTTGAAGGCACGAAGCTTTCGAAGATGAAGACCAAAGGCCACCACACTTGGACCGAGGAAGAGATCGCGCAATATCGGACGCGCCATGCACCGGGAACAAAGGCGCGTCTTGCCCTTGAATTGTTGCTGCAAACCGGCCATGCGCGCGCCGACGTGGTTAGGATGGGCCGCCAGCACGTCAGGAACGGTAAGCTGTCAATGCGTCGGCAGAAGACTGACGTGCAATTTGACATCCCGCTGTTGCCCGACCTCGTCGCTGAAATTGAGCTGCACCCGAAGGTCGGTCTCGCCTATCTGCTCACGGAGCATGGCAAGCCGTTTACGGCGGCGGGGTTCGGCAACAAATTTCGCGAGTGGTGCGATCAAGCCCAGCTCGATCACTGTGCCGCCCACGGCCTGCGGAAAGCTTCCGCAGTTCGCCACGCACTGAACGGCGCGAGCGCCTTTGAACTGATGGCGTGGCACGGCTGGAAGACAATCGGCGAGGCTCAGCGCTACGTCGATGAGGCGAACCGGATGCTTTTGGCCGAGAGTGCAGGGGCCAAAATGCGAACAACGAGTGGCTAACCTGCCAGCCCGGTTAGCCAATTCGGTCGAATAAGTGAATGAAATCAAGCTCCGGTTTGGAGGCTGGCGATCCCGGCAGGACTCGAACCTGCAACCCGCGGAGTAGAAATCCGCTACTCTATCCAGTTGAGCTACGGGACCGTCTTGAGCCGCCCGGTTTGGGCGGCTGGCCGTTCATCTAGCATGCCAATATGAAAAATCTGGTCTTTCGCCAAGCCTGAACCGAACCGTTTTCCTCATTGCCGCGACAAAGCGGAACGGTGGGGTGTCAGGGTGCCGGGTTGAGCGGCAGCGGACCGGACGATGGATCACATCGCCGGGAACGCTGAACAGCTTCCGGGACACGGCCGCCGATCGACTGGCTAGGTGTTGCTGCGCCATCAGGACGGCGTGCGCGGCGGTATCTGGACTGGTCTCCTCTGGGCCTGCCTTGTCATGGCGAATGCGACGTTTTGCACCTCTGGTTCCATCGCCTTGAGTCCGTCACCTTTCCGCGCATTTCTTGCGACAAGCGGCGTTTGTCCGCGATTTCCGGGAGTCCATCCATGATCGGTCTTGTTCGCGCCGTCACAATCTGCGCCGCGCTGGCGCTCGGCCTTTCGGCAGCGCATGCCGCCGACAAGGCGTTCAAACGCGACGATCTCGCCGATTCCGCGATCAAGCTGGAGGCGCAGATCAAGAGCGAGGCGGGCCCGGTCGCCAAAACCAACGCGACGCTGCGCACGGATGCCGACGCCGCCTTCCGGCGCAACGATTACCGCACGGGACTGGCGGTGCTCGGCCAGATTGCGGTCACCACCCCTGACGATGCCGGCAACTGGCTGCGGCTCGCCAAGGTGATCTTCCAGATCTGGCCGAAGAACTCGAGCGAGCAGACCTTCCTGCTGGAGCGCGCCTCGACCGCGGCCTATATCGCTTACATGCGGGCCGGCAATCCGGGCGAGGAGGCCGACGCGCTCGCCGTGCTCGGCAAGTCGCTGGCCGAACGCAAGCTGTGGCGGCCGGCACTGGACTCGCTGCGGCTGTCGCTCGACCTGCGCGAGGTCGCCGATGTCCGCGGCCAATATGAGAAGCTGCGCGACGAGCACGGCTTCCGGCTGCTCGACTACACCGTGGACTCGGATTCGGCGAGCCCGCGCGCCTGCTTCCAGTTTTCGGAGGAGCTCGCCAAGCGCACCGACTTCGCGCCGTTCCTGGCCCTCGCAGGGCAGGACAAGCCGGCGCTGTCGGCCGAGGGCAAGCAGCTCTGCGTCGACGGTCTGAAGCACGGCGAACGCTACAACATCAACTTGCGCGCCGGCCTGCCGTCCACGGTGAAGGAGGGGCTGCCGAAATCGGCCGAGTTCAACATCTATGTGCGCGACCGCAAGCCCTTCGTGCGCTTCACCAGCCGGGCCTATGTGCTGCCCCGGACCGGCCAGCGCGGCATTCCCGTGGTCAGCGTCAACACGCCCGCGGTCAACATCAACGTCTTCCGCATCGGCGACCGCAACCTCATCAACACGGTGGTCGACAGCGATTTCCAGAAGACGCTGACCAAATATCAGCTCAGCGATCTCGGCGACGAGCGCGGCGTCAAGGTCTGGTCGGGCGAGCTTTCGACCGCGATGACGCTGAACCAGGACGTGACCACGGCGTTCCCGGTCGATCAGGCGCTCGGCGAGCTCCAGCCCGGCGTCTACGTCATGACCGCCGCGGCCAAGGGCCCGGGCTCGGACGACGAGTACCAGCTCGCCACGCAATGGTTCATCGTCTCCGACCTCGGCGTCACCGCGTATTCCGGCAATGACGGCATCCACGTTTTCGTCAACTCGCTGGCTTCGACCGATCCGGTCGGCAAGGCCGAGGTGCGGCTGGTTGCCCGCAACAACGAGATCCTGGCGACGCGCAAGACCGACGAGACCGGCCACGTGCTGTTCGAGGCCGGCCTTGCGCGCGGCGAGGGCGGCCTGTCGCCGGCGATGCTCACCGTCACAGGCGAGAAGGCCGACTACGCCTTCCTGAGCCTGAAGACGTCCGCCTTCGACCTCTCCGACCGCGGCGTTGCCGGCCGGGCGGTGCCCGCCGGCGCCGATGCCTTCGTCTATGCAGAGCGCGGCGTCTATCGCTCCAGCGAGACCGTCTTCCTCACCGCGCTGCTGCGCGACGGGCAAGGCAATGCCGTGACCGGCGGGCCGATGACGCTGGTGGTCGAACGCCCTGACGGCGTCGAATACCGCCGTGCGGTGCTGCCCGACCAGGGCGCCGGCGGCCGAACGCTGTCCGTGCCGCTCAACTCGGCTGTGCCGACCGGCACCTGGCGCGTGCGCGCCTTCACCGATCCGAAGGGCGCTTCGGTCGGCGAGACCACCTTCATGGTCGAGGACTACGTCCCCGATCGGATCGAATTCGACTTGTCTGCCAAGGACAAGCTGATCAAAGCTAACGCTCCAGTGGAGCTTAAGGCGGACGGCCATTTCCTCTATGGCGCGCCGGCCTCGGGCCTCGCACTCGAAGGCGACATGCTGGTCGCGCCGGCGGCTGAGCGGCCCGGCTTTGCCGGCTACCAGTTCGGCGTTGCCGACGAGGAGACCACTTCGAACGAGCGCACGCCATTGGAGAACCTGCCCGAGGCGGACGCCAATGGCGTTGCGACCTTCCCGGTGACGCTCGACAAGCAGCCCGCCTCGACGCGTCCGCAGGAGGCGCAGATCTTCGTCCGCATGGTCGAGACCGGCGGCCGCGCCGTCGAGCGCAAGATCGTGCTGCCGGTAGCGCCCACTGCTGCGCAGATCGGCATCAAGCCGCTGTTCGGAGACAAGAATGTCGCCGAGAGCGACAAGGCCGAGTTCGACGTCGTGTTCGTCTCGCCCGAGGGCCAGAGGCTGCGCCGCGACGGCCTGCGCTACGAGCTGCTGAAGATGGAGTCGCGCTACCAGTGGTACCGCCAGAACAATTACTGGGAGTACGAGCCGGTCAAGTCGACCTCGCGCGTCGCCGACGGTGACGTCACGATCGCGGCCGACAAGCCGGCGCGCATCTCGCTGGCGCCCCAGCCCGGCCGCTACAGGCTCGACGTCAAGTCGAATGACGCCGACGGCCCGGTAACCTCGGTACAGTTCGACGTCGGCTGGTACTCCGACGGCAGCGCCGACACGCCGGACCTCTTGGAGACCTCGATCGACAAGCCGCAATACGCCTCCGGCGACACCATGACGGTGTCGGTCAACGTCCGCAGCGCCGGCAAGCTCACCATCAACGTGCTCGGCGACCGCCTGCTGACGACGCAGACCATCGACGTTAGGGAAGGCACCGCTCAGGTGAAGCTCCCGGTCGGCAAGGACTGGGGCACCGGCGCCTATGTGGTGGCAACGCTGCGCCGTCCGCTCGATGCCGCGGCCCAGCGCATGCCGGGCAGGGCGATCGGCCTGAAATGGTTCGGCATCGACAAGCAGACCCGCACGCTTGCCGTGAAGCTGGCGCCGCCTTCGCTGATCCGGCCCAACGCGATGCTGAAGATCCCGGTCAAGCTCGACGGGCTCAATCCGGGCGAAGACGCCAAGATCGTCATCGCTGCGGTCGATGTCGGCATCCTCAACCTCACCAATTACAAGCCGCCGGCGCCGGATGATTACTATCTCGGCCAGCGCCGCCTCAGCGCGGAGATCCGCGATCTCTACGGCCAGCTCATCGACGGCATGTCGGGCACGCGCGGCCAGATCAAGTCCGGCGGTGACGCAGGTGCAGCCGAGCTCCAGGGCTCGCCGCCCTCGCAAAAGCCGCTGGCGCTCTATTCGGGCATCGTAACGGTTGGTGCCGACGGCACCGCGGAGGTGAGCTTCGACATTCCGGAGTTCGCCGGAACCGCGCGCGTCATGGCGGTGGCGTGGACCGCCACAAAACTGGGCCGCGCCAACACCGATGTCGTGATCCGCGACCCCGTCGTGCTGACCACGACCCTTCCGCGCTTCCTGCTCAATGGCGACCACGGCACGGTCAATCTGGAGATCGACAATGTCGAGGGCCAGGCCGGCGACTACGTCATCAACGTCAAGACTGGCGGCCCGGTGAAGATGACCGGTAATCCTGCAACCACGGTCAAGCTCGCCGCCAAGCAGCGCAATTCGTTCTCGCTCGCGCTCGATGCGACCGCGGCGGGGCAGGCGACGCTCGACGTCGACATCAAGGGACCGAATGGCCTCGCACTGGCGCGTCACTATGCGTTCGACGTCAAGGCGGCAACGCAGGTGCTGGCGCGGCGCTCGATCCGGACTCTAGCGAAGGGCGAGAGCCTGACGCTGACCTCGGACATGTTCTCCGACCTCGTGCCGGGCACCGGCAGCGTCTCGGTCTCGGCGAGCCTGTCGACCGCCCTCGATGCGGCGACGATCCTGAAGGCGCTCGACCGCTATCCCTATGGCTGCTCGGAACAGATCACGAGCCGGGCCATGCCGCTGCTCTATGTCAACGAGCTCGCGGCCGGCGCGCATCTCGCCATGGACACCGAGGTCGACCAGCGCATTCGCGATGCGATCGAACGGCTTTTGGCCCGTCAGGGCTCGAACGGTTCGTTCGGCCTATGGTCGGCGGGTGGAGACGATGCGTGGCTTGATGCGTACGTCACGGACTTCCTCACCCGCGCCCGCGAGAAGGGCTTTGCGGTGCCGGACGTGCTGTTCAAGAACGCGCTCGACCGTATCAGAAACTCGGTCGTCAACGGCAACGAGCCGGAGAAGGACGGCGGCCGCGATCTCGCTTATGGCCTCTACGTGCTCGCGCGCAACGGCGCAGCGCCGATCGGCGATCTGCGCTATCTCGCGGACACCAAGCTGAACAACCTCGCGACGCCGATCGCGAAGTCGCAGCTTGCCGCAGCGCTGGCCCTGGTCGGCGACCGCAACCGCGCCGAACGCGTCTACGGTGCCGCGCTCGACAGCCTCGCGCCAAAACCGGCGCTGGAGTTCGGCCGCACCGACTACGGCTCGCAGCTCCGCGATGCCGCAGCGCTGGTCTCGCTCGCCAGCGAAGGCAACGCGCCGAGGGCGACGCTGACGCAGGCGGTGTCGCGGGTCGAGACCGCGCGCGGGCTGACGCCCTACACCTCTACGCAGGAGAATGCGTGGCTGGTGCTGGCGGCGCGGGCGCTGGCCAAGGAGAACCTCTCGATCGAGGTCGACGGCCAGCCGGTGAAGACCGCGCTCTATCGCAGCTACAAGGCGGACACGCTGAGCGGCAAGCCGCTGAAGATCACCAACACCGGCGATGCGCCGGTGCAGGCGGTGGTCTCGGTGTCGGGCTCGCCGGTGACGCCCGAGCCGGCGGCGTCGAACGGCTTCAAGATCGAGCGCAGCTACTACACGCTCGACGGCAAGCCCGCCGACATCAGCAAGGTCAAGCAGAACCAGCGCTTTGCCGTGGTGCTGAAGATCACCGAGGCGAAGCCCGAGTACGGCCACATCATGGTGTCCGACTATCTGCCGGCGGGCCTGGAGATCGACAATCCGAAGCTGGTCTCGTCGGGCGACAGCGGCACGCTGGACTGGATCGAGGACGGCGAGGAGCCTGAAGACACCGAGTTCCGCGACGACCGCTTCACCGCGGCTGTTGATCGCGCCTCGGATTCCAAGTCGGTCTTCACCGTCGCCTATGTCGTGCGCGTGGTCTCGCCCGGCAAATACGTGCTGCCGCAGGCCTATGTCGAGGACATGTACAATCCCTCGCGCTATGGGCGGACGGGCACGGGCACGGTTGAGGTGCGGGCGGCGAAGTGAGTGGTGAGATGAGCGAAGGCCACAACAGCTCTCGTCATTCCGGGGCGGCTCGAAGAGCCGAACCCGGAATCTCGAGGTTCCGGGTCTGGTCCTTCGGACCATCCCGGAACGACGGAGGGCGCACCATCATGCACATCCTCTCCGCCCTCGCTCTCACCTTCATCCTCGCCATCATCGGTTTCGTCGCCTGGGTCTACTCCCTCGGGCCGCTCCCGCTCGACGAGGCGCGGCAGGTCTCCACCACCATCGTCGATCGCAACGGCAAGCTGCTGCGCGTCTACGCGATGGCGGACGGGCGCTGGCGGCTGCCGGTCGATGCCAAGACCAATGTCGATCCGACCTATCTGAAACTGCTGTTCGCCTATGAGGACCAGCGCTTCTACGCCCATGACGGCATCGACCCGCTCGCGCTCGGGCGCGCTGCATTGCAGCTTGGAACGCGCGGCCACATCGTCTCGGGCGGCTCGACCATCACGATGCAGCTTGCCCGTCTGATGGAGCCGCGGCGGCAGCGCTCGCTCTACGCAAAGCTGCGGCAGATGGTGCGCGCGATCGAGATCGAGCGCAGCATGAGCAAGGAGCAGATCCTCGATCTCTATCTGGCGCTCGCGCCCTACGGCGGCAATCTCGAAGGCATCCGGGCTGCCTCGATTGCCTATCTCGGCAAGGAGCCGAAGCGGCTGTCGCTGGCCGAGGCCGCATTGCTGGTCGCGCTGCCGCAATCGCCGGAGACGCGCCGGCTCGACCGCTATCCCGAGGCGGCGCGCAAGGCGCGCGATCGCGTGCTCGATCGCATGGTCGCCGAGCATGTGGTCAGCGCTGATGACGCCAGGCAGGCCAAGGCCGCGCCGGTGCCGATACTGCGGAAGCCGATGCCGATCCTGGCGCCGCATGCCTCCGACACCGCGCTGTCGACCGTGAAAGACAACCCGATCATCAAGCTGACGCTGGATGCGAACTTGCAGAAGGTGCTGGAGCCGTTGGCGCGCGACCGCGCCGTTGCGCTCGGGCCCAACATCTCGGTCGGCATCATCGTGGTCGACAATGAGAGCGGCGACGTGCTCGCACGCGTCGGCTCGGCGGATTATTTCGACGAGACCCGGGCAGGGCAGGTCGACATGACCCGCGCCATCCGCTCGCCGGGCTCGACGCTGAAACCCTTCATCTACGGGCTCGCCTTCGAGGACGGCTTTGTCCATCCCGACAGCCTGATCGACGACCGTCCGGTCCGCTTCGGCTCCTACGCGCCGGAAAATTTCGACATGACCTTCCAGGGCACGGTGCCGGTGAGAAAGGCGCTGCAATTGTCGCTGAACGTTCCGGCTATCGTGCTGCTCGACCGCGTCGGCTCGAGCCGGCTGGCTTCGCGGCTGCGGCAAGCCGGCGGCAATCTAATCCTGCCCAAAGACGAGGCGCCCGGGCTTGCCATGGGCCTCGGCGGCGTCGGCGTAACGCTGCAGGATCTCGCGCAGCTCTATGCCGGGTTTGCTCGTCTTGGAACCACCAAGCCGCTGCGCGAGGTCGTCGCGACCAAGGACGACCGCGAGCCGTTGCGGTTGCTGGATCAGGTCGCGGCCTGGCAGGTCGGCAACGTGCTGCTCGGCACGCCGCCGCCGGAGAACGCGGCCCACAACCGGATCGCGTTCAAGACCGGCACATCCTACGGCTATCGCGACGCCTGGTCGGTCGGCTTCGACGGCCGCATGACCATCGGCGTCTGGGCCGGCCGGCCCGACGGCGCGCCGGTTCCCGGTCTGATCGGACGTGTCGCCGCGGCCCCCATCCTGTTCGACGCGTTTGCCCGGAGCGGCAAGACGCTGGCACCCTTGCCGAAGCCGCCGAAGGGAACCCTGGTCGCCAGCAACGCAAAGTTGCCGTTGCCGCTCAAGCGGTTCCGCCCAGTCGGAGAGCTGGTGCGGACTGGCGGCGAGCAGGCGCTGCACATCCAGTTCCCGTTGAACGGCTCGCGGATCGACGTCGATCGCTCGGGCGGGCCCGAGAGCGCGGCCATGCCCGTAAAAGTCGCCGGCGGGGTTCTGCCGATGACCGTCATGGTTAACGGAACCGCGCGCGGCGAGATCGACGGCCGCCGCCAGCGCCTGATCGATCCGCCCGGCCCGGGCTTTGCACGGCTTACCGTGATCGATGCCACGGGCGCCGCGGACACAGTTGTCATTCGAATTCAATGACCCTGCCTTAAGCGGTTGTGGCGATGGCGGTTTCAGCGTAAGCGGAACCAATGGCCGAGACCTACCCAAGCCCCCGTTTTGGAGCGCCCCGTGAGCCGAAATCGCCCGTGAATCCGGGCAGCCGGCTCGTGTCCATGTTCGATATCGCCACGGCCAGTCACGCCCGCGCGGTCGCCTTTCTGGTGCTTTGCGCGCTGCTGCTGTTCCTACCCGGCTTCTTCACCATCCCGCCCGTCGACCGCGACGAGGCACGCTTCGCCCAGGCCACCAAGCAGATGGTCGAGAGCGGCGACTATGTCGACATCCGCTTCCAGGAGGACGTCCGCTACAAGAAGCCGGTCGGCATCTACTGGTTGCAATCGGCCGCCGTCGAAATCGCATCGGCACTCAAGCTGCCGAAGGCCGAGTTGCGCATCTGGGTCTACCGTCTGCCGTCGCTGATAGGCGCGATCGGCGCCGTGCTGATGACCTATTGGGCCGCGCTCGCGTTCGTCACGCGGCGCGCTGCCGTGCTCGCGGCGCTCCTGATGTGCGCTTCCGTTCTGCTCGGCGTCGAGGCGCGGCTCGCCAAGACAGACGCGATGCTGCTGTTCTGCGTCACGGCGACGATGGGCGCGATGGCGCGGGCTTACCTGTCCTGGCAGCGCGCCGAGGACGAGACCCATCCGCCCTGGAGCTGGCCCGCAGTGTTCTGGACCGCGCTCGCGGTCGGCATCCTGATCAAGGGCCCGCTGATCTTGATGTTCGCCGGCCTCACCATCGTCGCGCTCGCGATCCTGGATCGCGACGCCTCATGGCTGTGGAAGCTCCGCCCGGTCTGGGGCCTGATGTGGATGCTGGTGCTGGTGCTGCCCTGGTTCGTCGCAATCTTCTGGCGCGCGGGCGAGGCCTTCTTCGCCGATTCCGTCGGCGGCGACATGCTCAGCAAGATCGGTGCCCAGGAATCCCATGGCGCACCGCCCGGCATGTACCTCGCGCTGTTCTGGATCACATTCTGGCCGGGCGCGCCGCTGGCGGCGATGGCGGCGCCTGCGGTGTGGCGGGCGCGGCGCGAGCCCGGTGCGCAATTCCTGCTGGCCTGGCTGATCCCGTCCTGGATCGTGTTCGAGGCGGTGCTGACCAAGCTGCCGCATTACGTGCTGCCGCTGTATCCGGCGATCGCGATCCTCACGGTCGGCGCGGTGGAGCGGCGCGTGCTGTCGCGGTCCTGGCTGGCGCGGGGCTCGGCCTGGTGGTTCGCGATCCCCGCGGCGGCCTCGATCATCGCGGTGGTGGGCGCGGTCGTGCTGACCCGCCAGCCGGCCTTCGTGGCCTGGCCGTTCATCGCGGCTTCGCTGATCTTCGGCCTGTTCGCCTGGTGGCTGTTCGACACCAACCGCGCCGAGCGCTCGGTGCTGAACGCGCTGGTCGCAGCCCTGATGCTGGCGGTCGTGGTCTGGGGCATCGTGCTGCCGTCGCTGACCCCGCTGTTTCCGAGCATCGAGATCGCGCGGGCGCTTCGCAACGTCACCTGCGTCGGGCCGAAGGCGGCTGCCGCCGGCTATCACGAGCCGAGCCTCGTGTTCCTCACCGGCACGCAGACGCTGCTGACCGACGGCTCGGGCGCGGCGGACTTCCTGCGGCAGGGCAGCTGCCGCTTCGCACTGATCGAGCAGCGTTCCGAGCGCAGCTTCGTACAGCGCGCCGAGGCGATCGGGCTGCGCTACAAGGTCGGCGCGCGTATCGACGGCTATAATTTCTCGCAAGGCCGCGCGATCTCGATCTCGATCTTCCGTTCGGAAGGCACCGAGTAAGATGTCGGCCCCGACAAATATCGCACCGCGCCCGGGCTATCCCGCGCAACTACTCACGGTGTCGGGACGTGCGCTGGCACAACTCGTGCGCTCGCCGTCGCATTCGCGCCGCGCCGAGGCCGCACGCAAGCTGGCACGGCACTCGCTGTGGCTCAGCATGGCGGGCGCGGCCCTGGTCATCGCGCTGATGCTGGCGTTCGACTTGACCGAGATCCAGTTGATGCCGGTGCGCGGCACGCCAAGCCTGTGGCCGATCCGCATCCTCACCGATTTCGGCAAGGACGAGTACGTGCTTTCGGTGCTGGGCGTCGCGCTCGTGGCCGTGGCGCTCGTCGCGGCGGGGCTTCACGGCACTCGACGCACATTGCTGCTGGGGTTGGGCACGCGGCTCCAGTTTTTGTTTCTGTCCGTTGCCGTCTCCGTGTTCGTCGGCGAAATCCTGAAATATCTCATCGGCCGAGGACGTCCGTTCGTCGGCGGCAAGGCCGATCCGTTCAATTTCATCCCGTTCGAGGGGACGGGAGCCTATGCCAGCCTGCCGTCGGGCCATGCAATCACGGCGTTCGCGCTGGCGTTTGCGGTCTCCGCACTCTGGCCGCGGCTGCGGGTGTTCATGTTCACTTACGCAATCGTGATCCTGCTGACTCGGCTCGTGCTACTCGCGCATCACCCGAGCGACGTCACGGCCGGTGCCTTGGTGGGCATCGTCGGCGCCATGACCGTGCGCTACTGGTTTGCGGCGCGCCGGCTCGCCTTTGCCATCCGTGCCGACGGCACCATCGTGCCGCTTCCGGGGCCGGCCACAGGGCGCCTCAAAAGGGTTGCCCGCGGGGCATCCGCCCCATAAAAGCGGCTGCCTGCCGGGGCCGCCGGTTCCCCGAGGGGCAGGCCAATTCCAACCACGAGTCTCGATTTGTCGACGTCCCAGCCATCGGTTTCCATCGTCGTTCCCGTGCGCAACGAAGCCGACAACATCGCGCCCCTGATCGAGGAGATCACGACGGCGCTCGACGGCCGCTGGGATTACGAGATCATCTACGTCAATGACGGCTCGACGGATGTGACCGGCGAGCGGCTCAAGGCCATCATGGCGCAGCGGAGCAATCTGCGTCAGCTCCGCCACAGCAGATCGGGCGGCCAGTCGGCTGCGGTGCGCAGCGGCGTACGCGCCGCGCGTGGGGTGATCGTGGCAACCCTCGACGGCGACGGCCAGAACAATCCGGCCTTCCTGCCGGACCTGATCGCTGCAGTGGAAAAAGGGGCGGGGCGGGTCGGTCTTGCCGCGGGCCAGCGCGTCGGGCGCAAGGATACCGGCTTCAAGAAATTCCAGTCGCGCGTGGCGAACAGGGTCCGCAACGCGATCCTGAAGGACGGCACGCGCGACACCGGCTGCGGACTGAAGGCGTTCCGCCGCGATGTGTTCCTGATGATGCCTTATTTCGATGGACTACATCGCTTCCTGCCGGCGCTGGTCCGCCGCGAGGGCTACGACATCGCCTATGTCGACGTGATCGACCGTCCGCGCCGTTCCGGCGTGTCCAACTACGGTTTCTTTGACCGGCTCTGGATCGGCATCATGGATCTCGCCGGCGTGTGGTGGCTGATCCGCCGCAAGAAGCCGACACCAGATGTGACTGAGGTGAACGCATGATCATTCAATACGGTCAGGCGCTGAGCAACTATCTCTACGACGTCTTCGTCGCCAAGTTCGACTTTTGGCTCGCGTTCGGTCTCGTCGCTCAGCTGTTCTTCACCGCGCGCTTTCTGGTGCAGTGGATCGCGAGCGAGCGCGCCGGCAACAGCGTGGTGCCGATGGCGTTCTGGTTCTGCTCGATGGGCGGCGGGCTGATGACGCTGGTCTATGGCGTCGTCAAGCGCGAGCCCGTGATCATCCTCGGCCAGTCGCTCGCGACCATCATCTACATCCGCAACATCATGCTGATCGTCAAGAACCGCGGCCGCGCCTCGAAGACGCTGGAGCGCTGACCGCGGATGCTAGCGCGGCAGCACTGATGCCGCGCCTGAGGCGGGCAGGGCGGCCGTCTCCGCCTCGGTCCTGCGATAGGGCTCGCCGGCCGCATCCAGCACGGGATAGGCGACCGAGCAGATGTGCGAGTGAATGCGGCGCAGATCGCGCAGCACGTCGAGATGCAGCGAGGTCGTCTCGATGGTCTCGGGGCGACCCTCGCGCAGGCGGTCGAGATGGCGCTCGACGGCGGCGAGCTCGGTGTTCTTCAGCGTGGTCTTCTCCACCAGCAGCTTGCGCGCTTCGTTGGCATCGCCCGACATGAAGACGCCGAAGGCGATCCGCAGCGATTCCATTGTGCGCTTGTGGAAGGCGGCGAGCTCCTCGGCGCCCTCGGCCGAGAACTGGAAGCGGCGCTTGATCTTCTTGGTCGCGAGCTCGCTCAGGCTCTTGTCGATGATGTCGCCGATATGCTCGAGGTTGATGGCGAAGGAGACGATCTCCATCGCGCGCCGTCCCTCGCTCTCGTCGAGGCTGCCGCGCATGAGCTTGGTCACGTAGAGCTTGATGGCCTCGTCGAGACCGTCGACGGCATTGTCCATCTTCGAGACCTGGTCGACCAGTGCGCGGTCGCCGGTCATCATCGCGGCCATCACCTTGCGCAGCATGATCTCGACGAGATCGCCCATGCGCAGCACTTCGCGGGCGGCGTCGGTCAGCGCCAGCGACGGCGTCTCAAGCGCGCTCTCGTCGAGATAACGCGGCCGGGCCGGGTCGGTCTCCTGCACGCGATCGGGCAGCAGCCGCGTCAGCAGGCGCGACATGGTGTCGAGCAATCCGATGAAGATGATGGCTGTGCCGGCGTTGAAGGCGATGTGAAAGGCCGCCGTCATCTTCGCAAGATCCGGCTGCCAGGCATGCATGTGCGCGGCGATGACGTTCAGGAACGGCAGGACGAGCGCGATCCCGACCACGCGATTGACGAGATTGCCGACCGGCAGGCGATAGCTCGCGGGATCGTCGCGCCTGGCACCTTCGAACACGGGATTGATGGCGCTGCCGAGATTGGCGCCCAGCACCAGGGCCAGCGCGGCATAAGGCGTGATGAACTGCGAATAGGCCAGCGACATGATCAGCAGCACGCTGGCGACGCTCGAATGCACCGCCCAGGTGACGAGCGCCGCGATGACGATGCACAGGACAGGATCGCTCGTGATCGCCGACATCATGACGCGGACGCCGGGCGCGCTCTCAGCCGGAGCCAGCGTGTCGAGCAGGATGTGCAGCGATAGCAGCATCAAGCCGAGGCCGATGCAGACGCGGCCGATGTCCTTGATCCGCGAGCGCGGTCCCGAGCGGAAGGCCACGAGGCCGAGCACGAACAGGACGGGTGCGACGGCGGCGATGTTGAACGAAAGCACCTGCACGATCAGCGTCGTGCCGACATTGGCGCCCAGCATGATCGCGAGCGCCGCGGCGAGGCTGACGAGGCCCTCGGCCGCGAACGAAGAGGTGATCAGCGCGGTCGCCGTGCTGCTCTGGAGCAGCGCGGTGAGCCCGAGGCCGGCCGCAAATGCGCTGATGCGGTTGCCCAGCGCCCTGCCGAGCAGCCGCCGCAGGTCGGGGCCGAACGCGCGCAAAATCCCGCTGTGGACCATGTGCAGGCCCCACAGCAACAGCGCCACGCCGCCCATCAGATCGAGCAGAACCAACGTACCCATGCTCCGTGTCCGGATTGGAGTCGATTGGTGAGGCTAGCGCCAAATGCTTGAGGATCAAACCATTTGTTGGCGCATCGGCGTTAACGTTTGCGCCGGTTGCTCGTTCCCGCGCCGCAATGCCTTGTGAGCAGGCTCACATTGCCGTCGTGAGGGCAGCGAAGCCGCGATCGAGATCGGCCTTGAGGTCGTCGGTGCTCTCGAGGCCGATGTGGAGTCGCAGAGTCGGGCCGCCCGGCGCCCACTTGGTCGCGGTGCGATAGGCGTCGCAGTCGAAGGGAATCGCGAGGCTCTCGAAGCCGCCCCAGGAAAAGCCCATGCCGAACAGTTTGAGCGTATTGAGCATGGTGTCGACGGCCTTCTGCGGCGCCGGCTTCAGCACGATGCTGAACAGGCCCGAAGCGCCGGTGAAGTCGCGCTTCCAGATCGCATGACCGGGATCGGTTTCGAGCGCCGGATGCAGCACGCGCGCGACCTCCGGTCTTGCAGCGAGCCAACGCGCCATATCGAGGCCCGAACGATGATGCTGCGCGAGACGCACTGACAGCGTACGCAGGCCGCGCAGCGCCAGAAAGACGTCATCGGGTCCGGCGCAGACGCCGAGCAGGCGGATGCCCTCGGCGATCTGCGGCCAAGCCTTGGCGTTGGCCGAGATGGTGCCGAACATGATGTCGGAGTGACCGCCGATATATTTGGTGGCGGCCTGCATGGAGATGTCGACACCCTGCTCGAGCGAGCGGTGATAGAGCGGCGTCGCCCAGGTGTTGTCGTCGATGACGAGCGCGCCGCGCGCATGCGCGACCTCGGCGATGGCGCGAATGTCGGGCATCTCGAACGATTGCGAGCCAGGCGCCTCCACCAGCACCGCGCGGGTGTTGGGCTTGAACAGCTTGTCGATGCCGGCGCCGATTAGCGGATCGAAATAGGTGGTCTCGACCCCATAGCGGGTCAGCATGCCGTTGCAGAAATTGCGCGAGGGCCGATAGACGTTGTCGCAGACCAGGATGTGGTCGCCGGTCTTCAGCACCGAGAGCAGGGTGGTGGAGATCGCCGCCAGGCCGGACGGCACGATGCCGACGCCGGCGCATTGCGGCCCCTCCAGCGCCATCAGCGTCTCCTGGAACGCCTTGGTGGTGGGGGAACCGTGGCGGCCATAGGTGAACTCGCCGCGATGGGCATGCAGATCCTCGGCGGTCGGATAAAGCACGGTCGAGCCGTGGAAGACCGGCGGATTGACGAACCCCTTCTGCGCCTTGGTGTCGCGGCCGGAGGTGACCAGCCGGGTCTCGGCCTGTTGCTGGGAGGGGTGCGAGGAATCCATGCGTCTGCTTTCAAAACCGCGTTTCCGCCGGGCGCCTTGCGCCGTGCGGGCCGGCCGAAAGGCCGCTGTCGTTAATAACAGAACACAGAAGAGTCCCGTCAACCCCTTGACCCGGCTCGCCAGTCGTTCTGTGATGCGCAGGTGCTATTCAGTCGCCGCATGTTGAGGGGCCTGCCGCGACCTTCGATCCATCGTCTGACCGGACCTGGCGCCACGGCCATCATGGCGGGCGCGTGCGGCGGGGATTAAGGTATGGCCTCCCGGGATCGGCGAGTGTTCGGCAAGGTTTCCCAGCATGACTCTTGCAAGGCTACCCCTGGCAGAGACGATCCTGAGACAACATTCCTGACCTTGAGACGACCTTGAAAGGCCTATAGCCCATGAAACGCGTACCCCTGGCTCTCACTCTCGCTCTTGCCGCCGGCCTGTCTGCCCAGGCTGCCGATGCGCAAACGCTCAAGACCATCAAGGACCGGGGCACGCTGTCCTGCGGCGTCAGCCAGGGCCTGCCGGGTTTCTCCTCGCCCGACGACAAGGGCAACTGGACCGGGATCGACGTGGACCTCTGCCGCGCCGTCGCTGCCGCCATCTTCAACGATCCGACC
Source organism: Bradyrhizobium sp. CB1717 (assembly GCF_029714325.1). Taxonomy (NCBI): domain Bacteria; kingdom Pseudomonadati; phylum Pseudomonadota; class Alphaproteobacteria; order Hyphomicrobiales; family Nitrobacteraceae; genus Bradyrhizobium; species Bradyrhizobium sp. CB1717. Next base: position 5,165,591 of record NZ_CP121666.1, on the reverse strand, counting down.
AAGATCAAGTTCGTGCCGCTGTCCGCCAAGGATCGCTTCACGGCGTTGCAATCCGGCGAAGTCGACGTGCTCTCGCGCAACACGACATGGACCATCTCGCGCGACACCTCGCTCGGCGCCAATTTCACCGGCGTGACCTATTATGACGGGCAGGGCTTCATGGTGAAGAAGTCGCTCAAGGTGAATTCGGCGCTCGAACTCAACAGCGCCTCGGTCTGCGTCCAGACCGGCACCACGACCGAGCAAAATCTGGCCGACTACTTCAAGGCCAACAACATGAAGTACGAGGTGATCGCGTTCGCCACCAACGACGAAACGGTCAAGGCCTATGAAGCCGGCCGCTGTGACGTCTTCACCACCGACCAGTCGGGCCTCTACGCCAACCGCCTCAAGCTCGCCAATCCCAACGACCACATGGTGCTCCCCGAAATCATCTCGAAGGAGCCGCTCGGCCCGATGGTGCGCCACGGCGACGACCAGTGGTTCGACATCGTGAAATGGACGCTGTTCGCGCTCGTCACCGCCGAAGAGCTCGGCATCACCTCGAAGAATGTCGACGAGAAGGCCAAGCTGGAAAATCCGGAGCTGAAGCGCGTGCTCGGCAGCGACGGCAATTTCGGCGAGCAGCTCGGCCTGACCAAGGACTGGGTGGTGCGGATCGTGAAGGCTACCGGCAATTACGGCGAGGTGTTCGACCGCAACGTCGGCGCGGGCTCGCCGCTCGCGATCAATCGCGGCCTCAACAATCTCTGGAACAAGGGCGGTCTTCAGTACGCGCCGCCGATCCGCTGATCTGCACGATCCGCGGCGGCGATGAGCACCGAGGCCCGTAAACCGCCACCCCAGATCGCGCTGAAGATCAGGCGCGCTCTGGGGGGCAAGTCCGGCTGGAACGGCATCGTCGTCCAGTTTGCCTTCGCGGCGATCCTCGGCTGGATTGCCTATGAAATCGTCTCCAACACCCGCGCCAACCTCGAGAACCAGCACATCGCCGCCGGCTTTGGCTTCCTGCGGAACAATGCCGGCTTCGACGTCAACCAGACCCTGATCTCCTACACCGGCTCGGATACGTTCCTGCGCGTGTTCGTGGTCGGGCTGTTGAACACGCTCGTAGTCTCGGTGGTCGGCATCGTCATCGCCACCGTGCTCGGTTTCATCGTCGCGCTGTGCCGGCTGTCGCCCAACTGGCTGCTGTCGCGCGTCGGAGAGATCTATGTCGAGATCATCCGCAACCTGCCGCTGCTGTTCCAGATCCTGTTCTGGTACCTGGCGGTGCTTGCGGCCCTGCCCAATCCGCGGCAGAGCATTTCGCTGCTCGGCATCGCCTTCATCAGCAATCGCGGCCTCGTCATTCCCCGTCCGATCGGCGAGAGCGGGTTCGAGCCGTTCCTGGCGATTCTGGCCCTCGGTATCGTCGCCTCGCTGGGCTTGCGCTTTTACGCCCGGCGAGCGCTGTTTGAGCGGGGGCAGGTGATCCGCATCTGGCCCTCTGTGCTGGCCTTGCTGTTCGGGCTTCCGCTGGCCACGATGCTGGTGTTCGGTCTGCCCTTCACCTTCGAGCTGCCGCAGCTCAAGGGGTTCAATTTCGCCGGCGGCTCGCGGATCATCCCGGAATTCGTCGCGCTGACCGTGGCGCTGTCGACCTATACCGCCGCCTTCATCGCGGAGATCGTGCGTGCCGGCATCCTGTCGGTGCACAAGGGGCAGATGGAGGCGGGCTCCTCGCTCGGCCTCAGCCGCGGCGCCACACTCCGGCTGATCGTCGTGCCGCAGGCCATGCGCGTCATCGTGCCGCCGCTGACCAACCAATATCTCAATCTTACAAAGAACTCCTCGCTGGCGGTCGCGATCGGCTATCCTGACCTCGTCTCCGTGTTCGCCGGCACCTCGCTGAGCCAGACCGGGCAGGCGATCGAGATCATCGCGATGACGATGGGCGTCTATCTCCTGATCTCCCTGGTCACCAGCGCCGTCATGAGCGTCTACGGTTGGCGCGTCAGCCGGAGCCTTGGCGCATGACCGATATCCCCTCATCCTCCTTCGTCCGGCACGATCTGGTGAACGAGCGTCCCGCGCCGGTGAAGACGACCGGCTTCGTCGGCTGGGTGCGGACCCGCCTGTTCAACTCGCCGACCAACATCCTGCTCACGATCCTCGGCGCCTTGCTGCTCTGGTTCACCATCGTTCCCAGCGTGAGATTCCTGATGGTCGATGCGGTCTGGAGCGGCAATGACCGCACGGCCTGCCTGACCGAGAACGCCGGCTTCGCGGTCGGTGCCTGCTGGCCCTATATCCAGGCCAAGCTGCCGCAACTGATCTACGGCTTCTATCCCGAAGCCGAGCGCTGGCGGGTCAACCTCACATTCGTCCTGGCGGCGCTCCTGCTGGTGCCGCTGCTCGTTCCGCGCCTGCCGGCGAAGGGCCTCAGCGCCGGCCTGTTCTTCTTCGCGTTTCCGGTCGTCGCATTCTTCCTGCTGCGTGGCGGCGGCATCTCCGGCTTCGGCCTGAGCTGGACGGCCGGCCTGCTGCAATTGTTCGACGAGAGCATCATCGGCGCCGGTCAGGTGCTGCTCAATCTCAGCAAGACCTCGGCCATCGCGCCGCTGTTGTGGGTCGTCGGCAATCTCATCGTGCTGGTCGGCACTGCCATTCATTGGCTGATCTTTCCGCTCACCTGGTTGCGTGACCAGATCCAGGCCTCGGGGCAGGCGGTCTGGACCGATTTCGCTGTTACCACTGTGGTCATTTGTCTGATCGCCTTCTTTCTCGGAGGCGGCCTGCGGACTGGCTGGCGCGCTCTCGCGTCGAGCTTCGCAACCTTCGTCGCCATTGCCATCGTCATCAAGCTGATGGGGCTCGACCATGGCGGGCTGCCGATTGTGTTGACGAATCTGTGGGGCGGGCTCTTGGTGACGCTGGTGGTCTCCGTCACCGGCATCGTCACCTCGCTGCCGATCGGCATCGCGCTCGCGCTCGGCCGCCGCTCGACCATTCCGCTGATCCGGATCTTCTCGATCGCCTTCATCGAGTTCTGGCGCGGCGTGCCGCTGATCACGGTGCTGTTCTTCGCCACCTACATGCTGCCGCTGTTCCTTCCCGGCAATTTCACCGTCGACGGCCTGGTGCGCGCGCTGATCGGGATCGCGCTGTTCACGGGAGCCTACCAGGCCGAGAACGTCCGCGGCGGACTTGCCGCGATCCCGCGCGGGCAGGGCGAGGCCGCCGCGGCGCTCGGACTGTCCTGGTGGAAGACGACCTCGCTGATCGTGCTGCCGCAGGCGCTGCGCCACGTCATTCCGAACCTCGTCAACAGCTTCATCTCGCTGTTCAAGGACACCTCGCTGGTCTCGATCGTGGCGCTGTTCGACCTCCTGGGCTCGCTTCGCGCCTCGTTCTCGGATCCGAAATGGTCGACGCCATCCACGGCGTTCACCGGATTTGCCTTCGCCGGGATCGTCTACTTCATCTTCTGCTTTGGAATGTCGCGCTACTCGCTGTTCGTCGAGCATCGCCTCAACGCCCACCGCCGCAACTGATCGAGGCCATCATGTCCGACCCCATCGTCAAGATTTCCGGCCTGAACAAATGGTACGGTGAATTCCACGTGCTGCGCGACATCGACCTCGAGGTCAAGAAGGGCGAGCGCATCGTGATCTGCGGTCCCTCAGGCTCCGGCAAGTCGACGCTTATTCGCTGCATCAATGCGCTGGAGGAATTCCAGGAGGGCGAGATCGTCGTCGACGGCATCGAGCTCGGGCCCAACCTCAAGCACATCGACGCCGTGCGCCGCGAGGTCGGCATGGTGTTCCAGAGCTTTAATCTGTTCCCGCATCTCACAGTGCTCGACAACTGCACGCTGGCGCCGATCTGGGTGCGCAACATCCCCAAGAAGGACGCCGAGGAGACCGCGATGAAATTCCTGGAGCGGGTCAAGATCCCGCACCAGGCCAACAAGTTTCCGGGCCAGATGTCCGGCGGCCAGCAGCAGCGCGTCGCCATCGCCCGGGCCCTGACCATGAACCCCAAGGTGATGCTGTTCGACGAGCCGACCTCGGCGCTCGATCCCGAGATGGTCAAGGAGGTGCTCGACACCATGGTCGACCTCGCCGAGGAAGGCATGACCATGCTGGTCGTCACCCACGAGATGGGGTTTGCCCGCGAGGTCGCCAACCGCGTCGTGTTCATGGACGCCGGCCAGATCATCGAGGCCAACACTCCGAACGAGTTCTTCGCCAGTCCCCAGCACGCCCGCACAAAGCTGTTCCTGAGCCAAATTCTGCGGTGAGCGGCTGCAGTCCGGCGGCCGCGCCGGCCTGACCGGCACGCAAGCTTGGCACCATGCGAATCGGCTTGGCTCTTTTCGGACCATCCTCCGGAGAGAAACCTTGCAGAGCAGTCTCGGCGCGCGCGCCTACCAGAACGCGCGATTGCAGAAGAAGTTGAGGAAGCAGGCGGACGCCGTCATGTCCTTCGCCATCGAGGCGTTGGGGCAGGGCAGGCTTGACGAGGCCGAGACACTTTGCCGCGAGATCCTGAAAGAGGTTCCGGATCATTTCCACGCCACGCACCTGCTCGGCCTGCGCGCGTTCGACGGCGGGTGGCTTGAGGACGCGCAATTCCTGCTCGAGCGCGCGACCATGCTGGATCCGCGTTCGCCCGATGCGCACAGCAATCTCGGGGCTGTGTATTTCGCGCTCGAGAAATTCAAGGACGCCCGCGCGTGCCAGGAGAAGGCAATTGCGCTGAAGCCGAATTGTACGATCACCCTGACGAATCTCGGCAATACGATGCTGCACCTCGGCCAGGCCAAGGAGGCGATCGAACTGCACGAGCGCGCCATCAGGCTGAAGCCGGACTATGCCGACGCATTCTGCAACCGCGGCATGGCGGAACTGATGATCGGCCAGTTCGAGCGCGCCGGGAGGAACTTCGATCGCGCCCTGTCGCTTCAGCCGGCTCATGCGGAAGCGATCGCCGGCAAGGCCATGGTGAGCCTCGAGCTCAGGCACTTCGAGGCGGCGGAAGCCGCCTTCGACGCTGCGCTCGCGCTCAAGCCGGGGTCGCCGAGAATTCTGGTGCAGCGCGGACGGCTCCACATGACCCTGTACCGGCTGGAGCAGGCGGCCGCGGATTTCGACGCCGCCCTGGCGCAATCGCCGCGGAACGAGCTCGCGCTGTGCTGGAGAGCGCAAGTCGACCTTTTCGTGAGGAACACGGCGGGGGCGATGGCGCGCATCAAGACCCTGCTCGAGGTCAATCCGCAATCCGAGGCAGGCATGTCGCTCCTGGCCTCTTGCTATGCGAACCAGGGAGACGTCCCGACGGCGCTCGAATATCTCGATGCGGCCCTGGCGATCGCGCCGGACTTTCCCGAGGCCATCGGATACAAGATTTTCGTGCTGGATTACCTGCCGGAGGCCGATTTCGTGGTCCAGCAGGCGGCGCGAAAATATTGGTGGGATCAGATCGGCGCCAAGCTTCCGCAAAGGACTCTGGCACCGCGCGATCTCGATCCGGACAGACAGATCGTGATCGGGTATGTCGCTTCCGAATTCAGGCAGCATTCGGCGGCGTACACCCTGTTGCCGGTGCTGCGCCATCACGATCACGCCAAGTTCAAGATCGTCTGCTATTCCTGCTGGCCGTTGCAGGACGGGATGACCGAGAGATTCAAGCCTTTCGCAGACGACTGGGTCGATGTCGCACAGCTGTCCGACGACGAACTGGCCGACCGGATCCAGGCCGACGGCATCGATATCCTGATCGACGTGTCCGGGCATACGACCGGCAGCCGGCTCCACGTGTTCTCGCGGAAGCCGGCTCCCATCCAGGTCACGGGCTTCGGGCACGCCACCGGTACGGGCCTGCAGACCATGGACTATGTGCTGGCGGACCCGGTCTTCATTCCGCAATCGGCGCGCCATCTGCTGGCCGAAAAGGTGTATGACCTGCCGTGCCTGATCACGATCGATCCGATCCTGGACGTGCCGCCTTCGGAGCTTCCGATGCTCCGCAACGGCTATGTGACCTTCGGTGTGTTCAACCGCATCCTCAAGATCTCGGACGAGGCGATCCGGGTGTGGTCGAAGGTGATGCGCGAGGTGAGGGGATCGAAGATCGTCATCAAGAACGGGCTGCTCGACGATCCCTTGCTGCGTGACGGCCTGATCGCGCGGTTCGTGGCACAGGGCATTGCCGAAGAGAACATCATCTGCATGGGCTCGACGACGCGCAACGTGCACTTGCGCGCCTTTGCCGAGGTCGACATTTCGCTCGATACCTTTCCGCAAAACGGCGGCATCAGCACCTGGGAATCCCTCTATGCGGGCGTGCCTGTTGTCGCCAAGCTCGGCAGCGGCTCCTCGGCGCGGGCCGGCGGGTCGATCGTGGCGGCCATCGGTCTCGACGACTGGGTCGCCGAGGACGACGAGGGCTATGCCGCGATCGCGATCAAATATGCCGGCCAGCCAGCCCATCTGGCCAAGCTGCGCGCGGAATTGCCGGCCCAGATTGCAAATTCTGCCGCCGGCAATGTCGAGATCTACACGCGCAGGGTCGAGGCGGGGTATCGCCAGTTCTGGCGCGACTATTGTGCGTCTGCCTCGGGGAGCGGTGAGGTTGCGTAGGCAGATCGGCTGCGCCGCATGACCATAGGTGAACACCGGGAAATCCCGGGGGCATTGCCGGTCGAGCCGGCCGGATGGCCAGGCTTGCGAATCAGCTAGACTCTCAGCGGGCCATCCTCCGGAGAGCAACCTTGCAGAGCAGCGGCGCCGGCGCGCGCGCATTCCAGAACGCGCGATTGCAGAAGAAATTGAAGAAGCAGGTGGACGCCGTGCTCTCCGCCGCGGCGAGCGCCTATGGCCAGGGCAAATATGCCGAGACCGAGGCGCTCTGCCGTGAGATCCTGAAGGCGCTTCCGGATCATGTCGACGCCATGCACCTGCTCGGCATGTGCGCGCATGACGGCCGGCGCCTGGAGGAGGCGAAGGAGCTGCTCGAGGGCGTGATTGCACTCGATCCGCGTCTGCACGATGCCCACAACAACCTCGCAACCGTGCATTTCGACCTCGGCAATTTAGAGGAGGCGCGGCGGTGCCAGGAGAAGGCCATCGCGCTGAAGCCGAATTTCGCGGTGGCGCTGACCAACCTCGGCAATACGCTGATGCATCTGGGGCAGTACCAACAGGCGCTCGAGCTGCACGAGCGCGCAATCAAGATCAAGCCGGACTATGCCGATGCGTTCTGCAATCGCGGCATGGTCGAGATCGTGCTTGGACAGATCATGCGCGCCAAGGAGAGTTTCGATCGCGCCCTGCTGTTTCAGCCGCGTCACGCCGAGGCCATCGTCGGCAGCAGCATGGTCTGCACGGAACTGCGGCACCACGAGGAGGCGGCAGCCAAGCTTGCCATGGCGCTGGCGATCAAGCCGGGCGCGCCGAGGATCCTCGCCCAGCGTGGGCGGCTCAGTTACGAGCTGCAGCACCTGGAGCCGGCGCTTGCGGATTTCGAGGCGGCGCTTGCGATTTCGCCCAAGCTCGAACTGGCTCTCCGGGGCAAGGCACAGGCGTGCCTCGTGATGGGAAAGACCGCGCAGGCGATGGCGGCCGCAACGGCCTTGATCGAGCAAAATCCGCGCTCCGAGATGGGGTTGGCGCTGATGGGCTTCGCTTATTCGAACCAGGGAGAGATGGACGCCGCGATCGAGTATCTCGATCGCGCGCTGGCGATCCGCCCGGACTATGGGGATGCGATCCGCGGAAAGATCTTCCTGCAGGACTACCGCGCCGAAGCCGATTTCGCGCTCCAGCAGGCGGTGCGACGAGATTGGTGGGACTTGATCGGCTCCAAGCTGCCGCGGCGGAAGCTGCCGAAGCGGCCACTCGATCCGGACAAGCAGATTGTGGTCGGCTATGTCGCTGCCGAATTCCGGCAACACTCAGCGGGCCTCACCCTGCTGCCGGTGCTGCGCCACCATGACCATGCCAACTTCAAGATCATCTGCTACTACTCCTGGCCGGGAGCAGACGAGTACACCGCCCGGTTCAAGGAACTGGCAGACGTCTGGGTCGACGCCTGGCAGCTTTCGGACGACGAACTCGCCGATCGCATCGAGGCCGACAACGTCGACATCCTGATCGACGTTTCGGGCCACACGACCGGAAACAGGCTGCCGGTGTTCGCGCGGAAGCCGGCTCCCATCCAGGCCACCGGATTCGGACACGCGACGGGCACGGGCATGCAGACCATGGACTATGTGCTCGCGGACCCCATTTTCATTCCGCCACCGGCTCGGCATCTGTTTGCCGAAAAGATCCACGATCTGCCGTGCCTGATCACGATGGAGCCAGTCTCCGATATTCAGCCGTCCGAGCTGCCGATGCTCCGCAACGGCTACGTCACCTTCGGCGCGTTCAACCGCATCTACAAGATATCGGATCACGCGATCAGCGTGTGGTCGCGCCTGATGCGGGAGCTGCCGGGATCGAGGATCGTCCTGAAACATGGCTTGCTCGATGATCCCTTGCTACGCGACGGCCTCGTCGCACGCTTCGTGGCGCAGGGCATCGCCGAGGAGAATATCACCTGCCTCGGCACCACCTCGCGCAACGACCACCTGCTGGCCTTCGGCCAGGTCGATATTTCCCTCGATACGTTCCCGCAAAATGGCGGCATCAGCACCTGGGAGTCGCTCTACACGGGTGTTCCCGTCGTGGCCAAGCTCGGCAACGGCGCCTCCTCGCGCGCCGGCGCCTCGATCGTGGCCTCCGTCGGTCTCGGCGATTGGGTCGCCGAGCATGACGAGGGCTATATCGAGATCGCCAAGACATTTGCCGCGCAGCCCGCGCTTCTGGCGAAGTTGCGCGCGGATTTGCCGGCCCGGATCGCAGCGTCGCCCGCCGGCAATGTCGAGATCTACACGCGCGAGCTCGAAGCTGGCTATCGCAAGTTCTGGCGCGAATATTGTGCCGCAGCCTCCGGAGAGACGTCTTGAGCAGCGCCGGCGCACGCGCATTCCAGAATGCGCGATTGCAAAAGAAGTTGAAGAAGCAGGCGGACGCCGTCATCTCCGCCGCGGCAAGCGCCTACGACCAGGGCAGGTATGCGGAGACCGACGCGCTCTGCCGCCAGATCCTGCAGGCCATTCCGGACCATTTCGACGCCACGCATTTCCTGGGCCTGTGCCTGCAACAGGGCGGCCGTCTGGAGGAGGCGCAGCAACTGCTCGAACGCGCGATCGCGATCGATCCACGCTCGCATGAGGCCCATAGCAATCTTGCGGGTGTGTACTTCGCCCTGCAGAAATATGATGCGGCCCGCGCCTGCCAGGAGAAGGCAATCGCGCTCAAGCCGAATTTTGCCCCGGCGCTGGCCGGCCTTGGCAACACCTTGCTGCAGATGAACCTGCCCGAGCAGGCCATCGAGATGTACGATCGCGCCGTCGGGCTGAAGCCCGACTATGCCGATGCGCTCTGCAATCGCGGCCTGGCGGAGCTGGCGCTGGGCCGGTTCGACCGCGCCAGGCAAAGCTTCGAGCGCACGCTGCTGTTTCAGCCGCGTCACGCGGAAGCGCTCGTCGGCAAGGGCGTGGTCAGTCTCGAGCTCAAGCACTACGACGAGGCGGAAGCCGCGCTCGCAGCGGCGCTGGCGATCAGGCCCGGTTCGCCGAAGGTCCTGGCGCACCGCGGACGGCTCAATCTTGCACGGTTGCGGCCGGCACAGGCGGCGGCGGATTTCGACGCAGCGCTTGCGCTCGCGCCGAAGCTCGAAGTGGCCTTGCGCGGCAAGGCCGAAGTCGCGCTGGGCATGGGGCAAACCGCGCAGGCGATCCTGGCCTGCAAGACGTTGCTCGAGGAAAATCCGCGCTCTGCGATCGCGCTCGCGCTGCTGAGCGCCTGTTTCGCCAACCAGGGCGAGATCGCCGCCGCGATCGAGCATCTCGACGCCGCGCTGGCCATTGCACCGGATCCGGACTTGATCGCGCGGAAGATCTACTTTCTCGACTTCCTCCCCGATGCCGATTTCGCGGTCCAGCAGGCCGCGCGAAAATATTGGGGCGAAACGGTCGCCGCCAGGGTGCCGCAAAGGCTGCTGTCATCCCGGCAGCTCGATCCCGACAGGCGGATCGTGATCGGCTATGTCGCTGCCGAGTTCTGGTACCATTCGGCGGCGTTCGCGCTGCTTCCGGTGCTGAGCCGTCATGACCACGCCAAGTTCGAGATCATCTGTTATTCGTGCTCGCCGTCGCGCGACGAGATGACCGCTAAATTCATGGCGTTGGCGGACGTCTGGGTCGACGCCTGGCAGCTTTCGGACGACGAGCTGGCCGATCGCATCGAGGCCGACAAGGTCGATATCCTGATCGACGTGTCCGGGCACTCGACCGGCAACCGGCTTCCCGTCTTCGCACGGAAGCCGGCCCCCATCCAGGTCACGGGCTTCGGGCACGCGACCGGCACGGGCCTTCGGACCATGGACTATGTGCTCGCGGATCCCGTCTTCGTTCCGCAATCGGCGCGGCATCTGCTGGCCGAGAAAGTCCATGACCTGCCGTGCCTGATCACGGTCGATCCCATCCTGGATGTGCCGTCTTCGGAGCTTCCGATGCTCCGCAACGGCCATGTGACCTTCGGCGTGTTCAACCGCGTCAACAAGATCTCGGACGCGGCCATCCGCGTCTGGTCGAATCTGATGCGCGAGGTGGCGGGATCGAAGATCATGATCAAGCATACCCTGCTCGACGATGCCCTGGTGCGCGATGGCCTCCTTGCACGTTTCGTGGCGCAGGGCATTGCCGAGGACAACGTCATCTGCCTGGGCTCGACCCCGCGCCAGGAACATCTGCAGACCTTTGCGAAAGTCGACATCTCCCTCGATACGTTCCCGCAAAACGGTGGCGTCAGCACCTGGGAATCTCTCTATGCGGGCGTTCCTGTCGTCGCCAAGCTCGGCCATGGCGCCTCGTCCCGCGCCGGCGGCTCCATCGTGGCCGCCGTCGGTCTCAATGACTGGGTCGCCGAGGACGACGAGGGTTATGCCGCGATCGCGCGCAAATTCGCGGCGCAGCCTGCTGCTTTGGCGAAGCTGCGCGCGGATTTGCCGGCTCGGATCGCGGCGTCGTCCGCCGGCAATGTCGAGGTCTATACGCGCGAGGTTGAAGCGGCTTACCGCCGGTTCTGGCGCGACTATTGTGCCGCAGCCGCGCAGGGCGGCGAGGGCGCCTGACCCGGGCGAGCCAAAGCGAACGCCTCAAACTGCGCGGACCGCTTTAGTTCTCGGGAAACCATGGACCGCCGCGCGGTCGCGCCGCTTCACGGCTCCGAAAGCTATTTCTGCGCATATGGCGCCAAAAAGGTGCGCCAATGCTCGGTTTCCTGTTCGGCTTCAATGCCCGCCTCGGGCGCTTGCATTTCTTCCTGGCGACGGTCGCGCTTGCGGTCCTGATGACCGCGATCTGCTTTGCGATCGCGATGGCCGTCCTCCGCGACACCTCGCCTGGCATGATCCGGCCGGACGAGCTCGTGAAGAACCGGGCGATCATCGCTGCGATGGTGTTGTTCGGAGCCGCGACCTTCATGCTGCAATCGATGCGCATCCGCGACATCGGCTGGGACCCGGTCTGTGTGGTCCCCGCCTGGATCGCGCTGATGGTCGTCGATCACGTCGTCGCGGGCCGGTTTCCGGCCTGGGCCATCGGCCAGGAGCACCAGGGCACGGCCGTCGGCGCGCTGGTCAATCTCGTGCTGATGCTCGTGCTGACGTTCTGGCCGGGCGCCGACAGTGAAGGTTCTTGTGCCAGAGCTTTCCAATCGCGCACGCACGCGGCCTCGCCGTCACTGACGAACGAGCGCCTGGCGCGCGTGTCGCAGGGCGCCTCGCGCCCGACCTGGAGTTGATGCAGCTCGAGAGCTAAACGAACGGCGGCTTGATGTTGCTGCGCTTCTCCAGCCATTCCGGCACCGGAAGGTTCTTGGCGCGCATGAAATCCGCGTTGAACAGCTTGGACTGATAGCGGCTGCCGGAATCGCACAGCACGGTGACGATGGTCTTGCCCGGCCCGAGCTGCTTGGCGAGGCGCATCGCGCCGGCAATGTTGATGCCGGTGGAGCCGCCGAGGCACAGGCCTTCGTGCAGGAGCAGGTCGTAGATCACCGACACGGCTTCGGTGTCCGGAATCAGGAAGGCATCGTCGACCTTGGCGGTTTCGATCACGGGCGTGACGCGGCCGAGGCCGATACCCTCGGTGATGGAGTCGCCCGGGGTCGATTTGGCCTGGCCGTTCTTGAACAGCTCGTACATCGCAAATCCTTGCGGATCGGCGCAGGCATTGACGATTCCGGGGTGCTTCTCCTTGAGATAGCGGCTGGTGCCGGCCAGCGTGCCGCCGGTGCCGACCGAGCAGATGAAGCCGTCGATCTTGCCGCCGGTCTGCTCCCAGATCTCCGGTCCAGTCGACTCGTAATGCGCCTTGGCGTTGTCGAGGTTGTTCCACTGGTCGGCGAACAGCACGCCGTTCGGCTCGGTCTTGCGCAACTCGTCAGCGAGCCTGCGGCCGACATGCTGGTAGTTGTTCGGGTTGGCGTAGGGCAGGGCCGGCACTTCGATCAGCTCTGCGCCGCACAGCTTGAGAAAATCCTTCTTCTCCTGGCTCTGCGTCTCCGGGATCACGATCAGCGTGCGGTAGCCGCGAGCGCTGGCGACGACCGCGAGCCCGATGCCGGTATTGCCGGCTGTCGCTTCCACCACGAGGCCGCCGGGCTTGAGCTCGCCGCGCTTCTCGGCCTCCAGGATCATCCATTTGCCGGCCCGATCCTTCACCGACTGGCCGGGATTCATGAACTCCGCCTTGCCCAGGATGGTGCAGCCGGTCAATTCCGAGGCGCGCTTGAGCTTGATCAGCGGGGTGTTGCCGATGGCTTCGACAACGTTGGTTCGAAAGGTCATGTCGGGGGAAATCACTGGCAAAGGGTTGATCTGATTGAGCAGAACCTAGTGCCTGGAAGCCCAAAGGGGAAGGCTTTTGCGCTGCGGCGAAAGTCCCGACGCAGCTCGCGGAGCGGCGATATTTCCGCGCAAAGAACCGCGCGAATGATGCCGGGATGCGATCCCGGATATCGGCGGAACGAATATGCCCGGCGACCGTCGGGGGATGGGAGAGATCAATCGTCGCAAGCAGCTCTGATAGCCAATCTCTATCGTGTGCGAGCCGGACCGTGATCGGGTGCAAGCCGGCTTGGCTGTACGCAGTTCCTGGCATGCGGAACGCGGACATGAACCCGCGGTGGCCGGCTGCTTCTCGAGACTGAGCCGAGGGCCGCGTGCAGCTCGTTGCTGACCGATGCAGCCGGATCAAGCCAGCTCATCTGGGTGTGGCGCCAATATCACATGAAATCTTGGTAAGCTTGAACGCTCTTTCCGATGCTGTGAAAAGTCGAAAAGTCTCTGCAAGACAGGCATATTTCGTATTTGCTTGATCGCGTTGGGGAGGCGCGGGGGCAGCCATCTCGCGCCTGCGGGACTGTCCCGCTGTTCCGCGCCCGGCTAGTATGGATTCAGGTTCCGCAGAAAGCATTAGCTGTGAACGAGTTGCCAAAAGCCCCCCGACCGTCAGGCCGCGAATCGGTTAATCCGGCTGCGCGGTGGCGGCTCGATCTGCCCGGCGGGGGGTGGATGTGACACAGCTTGTTCCGGTGATCGCCGACTGGCGGTCTCTAGGGTCTACGTCCCGGACGCGTCGTGCAGCGCGCTGGCTCGTGGTTGTATGCCTCGCTGCAAGTTCAGGCGCATGCGTGCTGACGCAGGATCTTCCGGATCCCGCGCTCGATGTTCCCACACAATACAAATATGCCGGAAAGGGCGATGCGCCGCCGTCGCTGGATTGGTGGCGTGGCTTTCGGTCCGGCGAGCTGACGCAGCTGATGGAGGAGGCGCAGACCGTCAATCTCGATATCGCCGCCGCCGTCGCACGCATCATCCAGGCTGACGCCCAGGCGCGGCAGGCCGGCGCGGCGTTGTTGCCGAGCCTGTCCGGCACCGGCCAAGAAACCTATTCGCGCACCTCCGGCTCCTCGGCCTCGGGGCTCACCAATGGCGGCCGTGAGGTCGTCAACTATCAGGCTTCGCTCAGCGCCAGCTACCAGCTCGATTTCTGGGGCCAGAACCGCGATGCGCTGCAAACAGCGGAAGAGACGGCGAATGCCAACCGTTTCGATCGTGACGTCGTCGCCCTGACGACGCTCGCCGCCGTCGCCAACGCCTATTTCCAGGTGCTGGCCTCGCAGGACCGCCTGCGTACCGCCCAGAGCAACATCGCCAGCGCACAGCGCGTTCTCGATGCCATCCGCGAGCGCCGCAAGGCCGGCACCGGCACCGATCTCGACGTCGCCCAGCAGGAGAGCCTGCTCGCCAACCAGAAGGCGCTGGTGCCGCCGCTGCGCCAGACCCTCGACCAAAACAGAAATGCGCTCGCCGTGCTGGTGTCGCGTCCGCCGGAAAGCGTGCGCATCGCCGGCGGTTCGCTGAACAACATCGCGATTCCGCGTGTCACGCCCGGCCTGCCGTCGGAGATTTTGACGCAGCGGCCCGACATCCGCCGCCAGGAGGCCCAGCTTGCGTCGGCGACCGCGAACATCGGCAATGCCCGCGCGCAGTTCTTTCCGACCATCCAGCTCACCGGCAATGGCGGCTACCAGAGCTCGGCGCTGGTCTCGCTGTTCCAGCCGCATGCGGCGTTCTTCCAGCTCGTCGGCAGTGCGACGCAGCCGATCTTCGACGGCGGCAAGATCCTCGGCAATTTCGAATTTGCCAAAGCGCGGCAGGACGAGCTGCTCCAGACCTATCGCAAGACCATCGTCCAGTCCTTTGCCGACGTCGACAACGCGCTGTTCTCGATCAAGCAGACTACGATCAAGCTGCAATTGCAGCGCGATGTGGTCAGCTCTTCGCGCCGCGCCTTCGAGCTCGCCGAGCAGCAATTGCGGGCCGGCACCGCCGACATCGTGACCGTGCTCAACGTGCAACAGACCCTGTTCCAGGCGCTAGACGCGCTGTCGCAGGCCCAACTCGCACGGCTTCTTGCCATCGTCAGCCTGTATCAGGCGCTCGGCGGCGGCTGGGAGCCGAGGATGGAGAAACCGGTCAATGCTCTTTAAGCCGGATACGAAGGACGGCGTGAAAGAGGGGATGGCGAAGAAGTCGCGCGGCCGCGGCTTCGTCATGACCCTGATCACGCTCGCGATCCTCGGCGGCCTTAGTTACATCGGCTGGACCGTCATGCACCAGCAGCAGGCGAACAACCGCAACCAGCGGCCCGATCTGCCGGTGCCCGTGCTGGCAGCGACCCCGCGCATCCAGGACGTGCCGGTCTATCTCGACGGCGTCGGCGCGATCCGCGCACTCAACACCGTGACCGTGCGCTCGCAGGTCGACGGCAAGCTGATCGCAGTCAACTTCACCGAAGGCCAGGACGTCAAGAAGGGGGACGTGCTCGGCGAGATCGATCCCGCGCTCTACCAGGCGACGTACGATCAGGCGGTCGCCAAGAAGGCGCAGGATCTGGCCCAGCTCGCCAACCAGCGCATCGACCTTGCGCGCTACGAGCAGCTCGCTGCCTCCAATGCCGGCTCCAAGCAGCAGGCCGACACCCAGCGCGCGCTGGTCGCGCAGACCGAGGCGCTGGTCAAGGCCGACCAGGCCGCGATCGACAATGCGGCGGCAACGCTGAGTTACACCAAGATCGTGGCGCCGCTGTCGGGGCGCGCCGGCCTGCGCCAGGTCGACCAGGGCAACATCATCCACGCCTCCGACACCACGGGCCTCGTGGTGATCACGCAATTGCAGCCGATCGCAGTGTGGTTCAGCCTGCCGCAGCAGCAGATCATGCGGGTCAACGCGGCTGCGGCGAAGGGCACGCTCGCGGTCGACGTGTTCGGCAATGACGGCATCACCGTGATCGATACCGGCAAGCTGACCGGCATCGACAACCAGGTCGACCAGACGACCGGCACGCTCAGGCTCAAGGCGGAATTCCCCAACGCCAATTACCAACTCTGGCCCGGCCAGTTCGTCAATGTCCGCCTCAAGGTCGAGACCTTGACGCAGGCGCTGGTGGTGCCGACCTCTGCGGTGCAGCGCGGCCCGATCGGCACCTTCAGCTATGTCATCGGCGAGGACAATGTCGTCTCGGCCAAGCCCGTGACGGTGACGCAGCAGAACGAGCATGACGCCGTGATCGCCAGCGGCCTGTCGGCGAACGACAAGGTCGTCACCACCGGCTTTGCCAATCTGTCCGACGGCTCCAAGGTGATCGTTGGCCGCGACGACCAGACCCCGTCGGCTGATCTCGCCCCGCGCAAGCGCTCGCGCGGACCAGACGCCCAGAAGAAGGATGGCGCCAAGGACGGCGTCAAGGAAGGCCAGAAGGATTCGCAAGGTAAGGACGGCGAGTTCCGCGCCAGGCGAAACAGTAGTGAAGGCGACCAGAAGGGACAGACCGGTCCGGCACCGGGGCCGGGGGCATCGGGATCTGGGGCCAAGCAGCCATGATCCCGACAACAGCCGCCTAGGCGGCAGGCGTAATCCATGGGAGTCTCCGAACCCTTCATCCGCCGGCCCATCGCGACCTCGCTGCTCGGCATCGCGCTCTTGATCGGCGGGCTGCTCGGCTATTTCTCGCTGCCGGTCTCGGCGCTGCCGCAGGTCGACTTTCCGACCGTGCAGGTGACGACGCAGCTGCCGGGCGCGAGCCCCGACGTGATCGCCTCGCTGATCACGGCGCCGCTGGAGCGGCAGCTCGGCCAGATCCCGTCGCTGTCGGCGATGAACTCGACGAGCTCGTACGGCGTCAGCCAGATCTCGCTGCAGTTCGACCTCAACCGCGACATCGACGGCGCGACGCAGGACGTGCAGGCCGCGATCAACGCGGCCGCCGGCGTGCTGCCCAAGACGCTGCCTTACCCGCCGACCTACGCCAAGGTGAACCCGGCGGATGCGCCGGTGATGACGCTGGCGCTGCGCTCCGACACGATCTCGCTGCGGGCGATGAGCGACATCGCCGATACACTCCTGGCGCAACGCTTGAGCCAGATCTCCGGCGTCGGCCGCGTCTCCGTGCTCGGCGGGCTGAAGCCGGCCGTGCGCATCCAGGCCGATCTCGCGCGGCTCGCCGCCTATGGCATCGCCATGGAAGACCTGCGCACCGCGATCGCCAATGCCAACGTATCAGGACCGAAGGGCTCGCTCGACGGCGCGCAGCAATCCTACATCATCGCCGCCAACGACCAGATCGCCGCCGCCGAGGCCTACAAGCCCGTCATCATTGCCTACCGCAACGGCTCGCCGGTCACAATCGCCGACGTCGCTCAGATCGTCGACGGCCTGGAGAACGACCGCACCGGCGGCTGGTACCAGGGCACGCCGGCCGTCATCATCGACATCCAGCGCCAGCCCGGCGCCAACGTCATCGACGTCGTCAGCCAGATCCGCGCCGAAATCCCAAAAGTCCAGCGCGCCATTCCAGCCGGCGTCAACCTCACCATCGTCTCCGACCGCACCGTCACCATCCGCGCCTCGGTGCGCGACGTGCAATTCACGCTGATCCTCAGCGTGGTGCTGGTGACGCTGGTGGTGCTGCTGTTCCTGCGCTCGCTGCGGGCAACGCTGATCGCGGGCGTTGCGCTGCCGCTGTCGCTGATCACCAGCTTTGGCATCATGTATTTCGCCGGCTTCAGCCTCGACAATCTGTCGCTGATGGCGCTGACGATCGGCACCGGCTTCGTGGTCGACGACGCCATCGTCATGATCGAGAACATCGTCCGTCACATGGAGAACGGCGACGGGCCGATGGAGGCCTCGCTCAAGGGCGCCAGCGAAATCGGCTTCACGGTGATCTCGCTGACGGTGTCGCTGATCGCGGTGTTCATCCCGCTTCTGTTCATGTCAGGCCTCGTCGGCCGCATGTTCCGCGAATTCGCGCTGACGCTGACCATCGCGGTCGTGACCTCCGCCGTGGTCTCGCTGACGCTGACGCCGATGATGTGCTCGCGGCTGCTGAAACACGCCCATGAGGAACTGGCGGTGCCGGGCCTTGCTGCCATCAGCCGCTTCATCGACCGCACCGTCGAGTTCTATCATCGCACGCTGCTTGTGGTGTTGCAGCACCAGCGCCTCACGCTGGTCGTGACCTTCGCGACGCTGATTGCGACCCTGGTCCTCTACGTCGTGGCGCCAAAAGGCTTCCTGCCGCTCCAGGACACCGCCTCGATCACGGCGGTGACGGAGGCGGGGCCCGACGTCTCGTTCGCGGAGATGCAGAAACGGCAGGCCGAGGCGGCCGACGCCATCAAGGCCGATCCTGACGTGGTCGGCGTGGTCTCGGTGATCGGCGCAGGCTCGGTCAACCCGACCACCAATGTCGGCCGGCTCGTCATGACCCTGAAGCCGCGCGGCGAGCGGCGTGACGATGTCGGCGTGGTCGTGACGCGGCTGAAGGAGCGGGTGGCGGGCATTGCCGGCATGACCGTCTATTTCCAGCCGGTACAGGACGTGCAGATATCGACCCAGTCGAGCCGCTCGCAATACCAGTACACGCTGACCGGCACCGATGCGGCGCTGGTGTCGGAATGGGCGCGCAAGCTGGTTGCGGAGATGCGGCGCGATCCCCTGTTCCGCGACGTCTCCTCCGAGGCGCAGGAAGGCGGCCTGCGGGCGCAGCTCGATGTCGACCGCACCCGCGCCGGGCAACTCGGCGTCAGCCTCCAGGCCATCACCGATACGCTCAACGATGCTTTCGCACAGCGGCAGATCTCGACCATCTACGGCCAGGCCAACCAGTACCGAGTGGTGCTGGAGGCGCTGCCGATGTATCAGCGCGACCCCTCGATCCTGTCAAAGCTGTATCTGCCGGGCGCGGCGAGCACGACCGCCGGCGCGCCCAGCGCCCAGGTGCCGCTGTCGGCTGTGGCGACGCTGAAGCGGACCACGGCGCCGCTCGCGATCTCGCACCAGGCGCAATTTCCGTCGATCTCGCTCAGCTTCAACCTCGCGCCGGGCGCGGCCCTCGGCGACGCCGTCGAAGCCGTGAAGGCGATCGAGACCCGCATCGAAATGCCCAACAGCATTGTCGGCGTCTATGCCGGCGATGCCGCCGAATTCGCCAAGGCGCTCGCCGGGCAGCCCTGGCTGCTGCTGGCCGCCGTGATCACGATCTACATCGTGCTGGGCGTGCTCTATGAGAGTTACATCCACCCGATCACGATCCTGTCGACGCTGCCCTCGGCCGGCGTCGGCGCCATCCTGGCGCTGGTGCTATGCGGGCAGGACCTGTCGGTCATCGGCCTGATCGGCATCATCCTCCTGATGGGCATCGTCAAGAAGAACGCGATCATGATGATCGACTTCGCGCTCGAGGCCGAGCGCGGGCAGGGGATGTCGCCCAACGAGGCGATCGTGCAGGCGTGCCTGTTGCGCTTCCGCCCGATCATGATGACGACGCTGGCGGCGCTGTTCGGCGCGCTGCCGCTGGCGATCGAGAGCGGCACCGGTGCCGAGCTGCGCTTTCCGCTCGGCATCTCCATCATCGGCGGCCTTTTGCTGAGCCAGCTGCTGACGCTCTACACCACCCCCGTGATCTATCTCGCGCTCGACCGCATCAACCGCCGCCTCGAGCAGGCGCTGCCGCCGGCGCAATCCGGCGGCCCGCCGGTCGCGGGCGCGACCGAGGGGATGCAGTGATGGCATCGATCTCGGAGCCCTTCATCCGCCGTCCGGTCGCGACCACGCTTCTGTCGATCGGGTTGTTCCTGCTGGGTGTCGTCGCCTACGAGTTCCTGCCCGTCGCCTCGGTCCCGAACGTCGACTTCCCCGCGATCTTCGTCTCGGCCAGCCGGCCGGGCGCCGACCCTTCCGTGATGGCGGCGACCGTGGCCTCGCCGCTGGAGCGGCGCCTCGGCGAAATATCGGGCATCAACCAGATCACCTCGACAAGCTCGCTCGGCGTCACCAACATCCAGCTCCAGTTCGATATCGGCCGCAACATCGACAAGGCCGCGCGCGACGTGCAGGCGGCCATCAACGCCTCGCTGGTTGACCTGCCGAGCGACCTGCCGACGCTGCCGCGCTTCCGCAAGGCCAACACGGCGGGCGCGCCGGTGTTCGTGCTGGCGCTGACCTCGAAGACGCTGTCGGCGAGCGCGATCTACGACGTCGCCGACACGGTGCTGGCGCAGCGCATCTCGCAGGTGCCGGGTGTGGGCGACGTCACCGTCTCCGGAGCCGACCAGCCGGCGGTGCGGGTGCAGCTCAACCCCGTGGCGCTGTCGAACGCCGGCATTGCCACCGACGACGTCCGGACCGCGATCGTCAACGCCAACCCGCTCGGCCCCGTCGGCATCTTCAACGGCGAGCGCCAGAGCGAGACGCTGTCGCTGAACAAGCAGATGCGCACGGCGAAGGAGTTCCGCGACATCGTCATCAAGAGCTCCAACGGCAATTTCGTCCGGCTCTCCGACGTCGCCGACATCGAGGATTCCGTCCGCAACGCCCGCTCCATCGCCTGGTTCAACAAGCAACCGGCGGTGCTGATCCAGATCACCAAGCAGGGCGATGCCAACGTCATCGATACCGTCGACCGGGTGAAGGCGCTGATCCCCGAACTGAAGCAGTGGATTCCGGCCGGCGTCGAGATCTCCACCCTGGTCGACCGCACCGGCACGATCCGCGCCAGCGTGCTGGACTTGCAATGGACGCTGCTGGCGACTGCGTTCCTCGTGATGGTCGTCGTGTTCGTGTTCCTGCGGCGGCTGACGCCAACGATCGCGGCCGGCATCTCGGTGCCGTTGGCTTTGGCCGGCACCTGCGCTGGCATGTGGGTCGCGGGCTTCTCGATCGACAATCTGTCGCTGATGGCGCTCGCCATCTCCGTCGGCTTCGTGGTCGACGATGCCATCGTCATGATCGAGAACATGTTCCGCAATCTCGAGCACGGCATGCGGCCGTTCCAGGCAGCCCAGGAGGGGGCAAAGCAGATCGGCTTCACCGTGGTCTCGATCAGCCTGTCGCTGATCGCGGCGTTCACGCCGCTGATCTTCATGGACGGCATCGTCGGGCGCCTGCTGCGCGAATTCTCGCTGACGTTGACCTTCGCGATCCTGGTCTCGACGCTGGTGTCGCTGACGGTCACGCCGATGATCTGCGCGCATTACATCCGGCAGACAACCTCCGGCACCGCGACGCTGTTCGACCGGATCATCGAGGGCTCGCTGTCGCGCATCGTTGCCTTCTACGCGCGGACCTTACGGACCGTGCTGGAATATCCGATGCTGACGCTGCTGGTGTTCTTCGCCACCATCGGTCTCACGGTGACGCTCTACATCAAGGTCCCCAAGGGTTACTTTCCGACCGACGATTCCGGCTTCGTCATCGGCGCGACGCGCGCCTCGGCCGACATCTCGTTCCAGTCGATGCTTGGCCTGCAGCAGCGGCTCGCCGACATCGTGATGCAGGATCCGGCCGTGGCCGGCATCGGCTCGACCGTCGGCAGCGGTGGCGGAGGGCCGGGAGCTGCAACCTCGAACCGCGGCACCATGTTCATCAGCCTGAAGCCGCCGGAGGAGCGCGACCACGTCTCGACGCAGGTGGTGATCGACCGCCTCCGGCGTGCATTGTATCCGGTGCCCGGCATCCGTCTCTTCATGTTCGCCGCCCAGGACGTGCGCGCCGGCGGACGGCAAAGCGATTCCGACTACCAGTACACGCTCTCCTCGACCGATCTTAACCTGTTGCAGAAATGGGCGCCGATCGTCGCCAAGCGCATGGAAAGCGTCGAAGGCATCACCGATATTTCCAGCGACCGCGATCCCGGCGGGCTGCAACTGACCTTGTCCATCGACCGCCAGAAAGCTTCGGCGCTCGGCGTCAAGGTCCAGGACATCGACAACGCGCTCAACAACGCGTTCTCGCAGCGGCAGATCTCGATCATCTACACCCAGCGCAACCAGTACATGACCGTGCTCGAGATCGACCCGAAATTCCAGGTCGATCCCTCCAACCTCGACCGCATCTACGTCGCCGGCGCCGGAGATACGCAGGTGCCGCTGTCGGCGGTCGTGCGGGCGACGCGTGGGCTCGCCGCGCTCGCGGTCTATCATTCGCAGTCGTTTCCTTCGACCACGGTGTCGTTCAACCTGCTGCCCGGTGTGCCGCTCCAGGCTGCCACGCAAAACATCCAGCGCGCGGTCGAGGAGCTGCACATGCCCGAAGGCATCCGCGGCAGCTTTGACGGCAATGCCGGCGATTTCGCCAGGACCAGCGGCCGCCAGCCGCTCTTGATCCTCGGCGCGCTGGTGGCGATGTATATCGTGCTGGGGGTGCTCTACGAGAGCCTTGCCCATCCGCTCACGATCATCTCGACGCTGCCTTCGGCCGGCCTCGGCGCGCTGCTGGCCTTGCAGGTGACCAACACACCGCTGACGGTGATCGCCTTCGTCGGCATCATCCTCTTGATCGGCATCGTCAAGAAGAACGGCATCATGATGGTCGACTTCGCGCTCGACGCCGAGCGCCAGCGCGGCCTGTCCTCGGCGGAGGCGATCTTCGAGGCCTGCCAGGCGCGCTTCCGGCCCATCCTGATGACGACCATGGCGGCGCTGTTCGCCGGCATCCCGCTGGTGGTCGCAACCGGCCCGGGCACGGAGCTGCGGCGGCCGCTCGGCATCACCATCATCGGCGGCCTGTTCGTCTCGCAGATCCTGACGCTCTACACGACCCCCGTGATCTACCTGCTGATCGACCGCCTGCGGCGCCGATCCGAGCCGCGCCCGGTCCCTGCGCCGGCGGAATAGGCAGGTTGTTGAGGAGCCGCTTCGGGCGTATAGCGGCGACCATGTCGAACCCCACCGCCGCCGCGCCGGCCGAGCCGATCCCCGAATGCCCACACTGCCAGAAGCCGATGCCGCTGTGCATCTGCGACAGTGTCACGCCGATTGAGAACCGGCTGTCGCTGCTGATCCTGCAGCATCCGCAGGAGCAGGACAGGGCGCTCGGCACCGCGCGGCTGCTGGCGAAGCATTTTGCCGATGCAACGGTGCGCGTCGGCTTGTCCTGGCCGAGCCTGTCCAAGGCGCTGGGGAGGCCCATCGAGAACGCTTCGCACTGGGCCGTGCTCTATCTCGGCTCGGCGCGCGCGGCCGATCTCGAAGCCGAGGCCGAGATCGTGGCGCTGAATCGCAAGGGGGAGGTTGCGGACAACCAGCGCGCGCTCCTTGGCAAGCTCGAAGGCGTGGTGCTGCTTGACGGCACCTGGAGCCAGGCCAAGGCGCTGTGGTGGCGCAATCCCTGGATGCTGAAATGCCAGCGCGTGATCCTCAACCCGGCGCATCCCTCGCGCTACGGGCGCCTCCGCAAGGAGCCGCGCAAGGACGGTCTCTCGACCATCGAGGCGGCCGCGTCGATCCTGTCCAGCCTCGAGCGGCGCCCCGACATCGCCGAGACCCTGCATGCCAGTTTCGAACGGATGCTGACCCGCTACCGCGAGGTCCAGGCCGAGATGCCGGAGCTGGCGCCAAAGCCCGCCGCAAAGGGCCGCCGGCGTGACTTCCGGCGCGGCAAGCGCGCCTGAGCTTGGTCCACATCGGAAAGAGGCTGTCGCCGCCAAAGTCGGACGAAGGCGGTTGCCTAAGCCATTGATCCCCTATATTGGTCCGCCCTTACGGGGCCACGTGGCGGAGTGGTTACGCAACGGTCTGCAAAACCGTGTACACCAGTTCAATTCTGGTCGTGGCCTCCATCACAAATCTCTGATCTTCCAGCAAAAATCTGATTTCTGCGCGGTTCCGCCGGGCTGCGCGCGCCTCGCGCCCACCGGGTTTGCCCGGGGCTTGGCGGAAACCCGGATTCAGGCCCTCTGGCATAGACTTCGCATCTGCGAAGTGACGCATTCCCAACCCTGGAGCTGGAGAGCACGTGGGCGACGTCGTTCGATTTGTCCCGAAATCCGAGCTGGAGCGGGCCCGCCTCATTGCCGAGGCGCGCGCGATCTATGACAGCATCTTCCCGCCGGCTGCACCCGACCGGGCGCCGCAGGACGGCGAGGAGCGCGTCAAGACTTGATCGGGGCTGCGCCGGTCCCCGGCGCTCGGTGATGCCGAACCGCCCGCAAGGCGGGCGCATCAGGTCACGGCAAGGCGGACCTCAGCAGGCCGCGTACCAGCCGTCCGGAAACGGCAGCAGGGGCCAGGCGCCCTCATTGTCGTTGGCGGCTTTGGGTGTTGCGGCGTACGACCAAGAGCGGGGCACGAAATTCTCCTCCGGCTCAGGCGCGAAATCTTCGTTGATCATGGCGTCCCGGACGGCATCCAGCAGCAAGTTGAATTCGGCTTCGCTCATCACACCCTCGCAGAACGCGGATGGCGCAATGTCGCAAAGCCGGTTTGTTACCCGATTGAGCCGATCGTTCGCATTTTAACGATCCGGCGATCGGGTCCCGATTGGTTAGCGATTCCTGAAAAAATCCCCGCGGGAACATAGGCGTCCTTGGCCCGCCGCTAGTGTGAAAGAGATCACATTCTCGGCGATTTATTTCTCCTACCCCTTCGCAACGACCGGCCAACGCAGGCCGGGAGCGGGCGGGCAGAGCGGGAGACTTGGTCATGAAGACGAGGTTCTTGCGGTTTGCGGGCGTGAAGAGCCGGGCGCGCCGCGCCTCGACTGTCGGGCTGTTCCTGACGCTGTTTGCTTCCGCCGCTCAGGCGCAGCAGGGGACACCTGAACAGCGCCGGGCCTGCACTCCCGACGTCTATCGGCTCTGCGCCGGCGAGATCCCCAACGTCCGCGCCATTACCGCGTGCCTGCGCCGTAACCGATCAAGCTTGAGCGAGGCTTGCCGCACCGTGTTCGATCAGGCTCGTGGCTGACATGGCTGTCCTGTGGGTTTGTGCGCAGCAAGTGGCTCGTGCGGGCTGGCGAATCCGGCATAGTCGGGCTGTGGATATGCTGCGGACAGCCTGTGGAATGCCGGTTGATTTGCTGCGGATATCCCCGCAGATGCTTCGGCCCGGCGGCGTATTTCCGGTGGTGACCGTCATATCTCCGTCAAATCTCTTTATCGAATGATTCCCTGATCGGCATTGATGATTTTTTGGCCGGCCAGATTGTGCCATCAACTTTGATCATTTCGTTCTTCCGAATTCGAAATGCCGCACCAGGTGGCAAGGCAAAGATGCTCTGGCGAGATAAGCCGCGAGGGCGGGGGCATGTCGACGAGCGCGTAAGAGGGAAACGGCGATTACCGCTTGCTCGTCATTGCGCGACTCTGGATTGCTTCGTCGCAAGAGCGCCGCGCAACGACGATTGATCCGCCGTGAACCAGGGGTGATCACCGGCCTTGAACGTGCCGCCTGCCGGCAGCGACTAAACCCATAGAGTGCACAAGGATCAGTGGAACGTGATCGAGCTTCCCCTTCCTAAAGCACCAAAATGGTGCTTTAGTGCTTTCCATGAGCCAGTCGCCCCGAAACGCGCCGTCCGCGCTGCGTTACAGGCTTGCCCCTGACCCGGCCGCCAAGGCCGCCATCGAGGCGACATTCCAGGCCTATGACCGCATGATGGAGATCCTCGACGAGGTGGCGCGGACCCATAACGTGGGTTCCAACGTCGTCCTGCTCCACGCCCACGCCTATGAGCCGATCCGGAAAGAAACCGCGCTGCCCTCGCGCCTGGTGACGCTGGGCCTGCGCGACCGCACGGAATATCGCGCGGCGCAAGGCCGCCGCCTGCCGCTCGACGACAAGCTCGCCAAGATCAAGGGCCCCGCCACCATTTCGATTGCGACCGTGCAAGGGCGCTTCAGCGTGCCCTTCGACTACGCCGGCTATGCCGAGGGCTGGGGGCAGAGCGTGCCCGCGCGCCTCATCCGCAGCGACGACGGCTTCGAAGTTCACTACGGCGTCACGCCGAACAGTCTGCCAGAGGAGGAGAACGCCATGGATACCATCGCTGCCGCCCCCGACAACTTCCTGTCCCGGGTCGGGCGCCTGATCGCCGGGATCGCCTATGACGCGATCGAGCAGGCGGAGGGCAAGAACAAGCTCAAGGTGGTTGGACAGGCCATCCGCGAGATCGAGCGCGCCGAAAGCGAGGCGCGCGACGCGCTCGCGGCCGCACGCGCCGAGGAATACCGCCTCAACGCGCGCCGCACCGAGATCGAGCGCGAGATGACCGATCTCGCCCCCAAGATCGAGGGCGCGATCACCGATGGCCGCGACGACCTCGCCCGCGCCGGCATCGCGCGGCAGATGGACCTTGAGGCGCAGTTCGAGGTGCTCTCCCGTGCCATCGACGAGAACAACGAGAAGATCGAGCAATGCGTGACCTCGCTGCGCGCGGTGCTGTCGGCACTCCAGGATGCCGAGCAGCGCCGCGCCGATCTTGAAAAGAGCGAGGCACATGCCGGCCATCAGGCCGCGACGTCGCCCCGGAAGTCCGGCGGGGCTTTCGCTACAGCCAAGGCCTTGCGGGCGGGCAGGGCGGTGGCACGCGCGA
The DNA here is from genome assembly GCF_029714325.1 of Bradyrhizobium sp. CB1717. Classification (NCBI taxonomy): domain Bacteria; kingdom Pseudomonadati; phylum Pseudomonadota; class Alphaproteobacteria; order Hyphomicrobiales; family Nitrobacteraceae; genus Bradyrhizobium; species Bradyrhizobium sp. CB1717. The sequence goes on along the minus strand of NZ_CP121666.1, from coordinate 5,139,056 downwards.
CCGGCGTGCCGCAGGGCATCCCGTATTCGAGCGACATCGATGAACTGAGCGCGCTTCATCGCGACAAGGAGATTGCGGCGAGGCTCGCACGGTTGAAGTCGCGCTCCTGAGTGCCGTGTCATGAGCGCATTGCTCGAACACGTGATGTCGCCCGAGGTCAGGCCGTTCGCGATCGCGGCGGCCATGATCGTCATCGTCGGCACGCTCGAGGTGATCACGATGCTGGTCGGGGCTTCCCTCAGCGAGATGCTCGGCACCAGCATCGATTTCAGCCACCCCAGCGACAACGGCGTGCTCAACGCCATCTCCTGGATCAATGTCGGCGGCGTACCGCTCTTGATCTTCCTGTTGCTGGCGCTCGGCGCCTTTTCCATCACCGGCTTCCTGATCCAGGACGTCGCACGGATGGTCGCCGGTCCCTTGCCGGCGACGGTCGCCTCGCTGGGGGCCGTCGCGGTGTCGGTACCGCTGGTACGCGCCGCCAGCGGCGCCATCGCGCGGATCATTCCCAAGGACGAGAGCTATGTCGTCGGCCTCGGCGATCTCGTCGGCCGCGTCGGTGAGGTCGTCATCGGTCCGCTCGACCAGGGGCCGCCCGGCCGGGTCAGCGTCGCCGACGTCCACGGCAACCGCCACTTCGTCCTGGCGGTCGCGGCACCTACGTCGTCGCCCCTGCCGCAGGGAACTCTGGTCCTGCTGGTCGATCGCGATGGGACCCGCTTCGTGGCGGTGAAGGCCGAGGATGAACTCAAACCGTCCAAGCCACCTCTAAGCAGCAGCTAAGTCATTCATTGGAGAAAGTCATGTTCGACATCGCAGTCCCGGCCATGATCGGCGTCGCGCTGATCGTCGTCCTGGGGATCGTCTTCACCATTCTCTACAAGCGCGCCACGCGTGACGAGGCGTTCGTGCGCACCGGCCTCGGCGGCAAGAAGGTCGTGCTCGACGGCGGCGCCATGATCCTGCCGATCTTCCACTCCTATGCCAGCGTCAACCTGAAGACGCTGCGGCTCACCGTGGAGCGCAAGGAGCGGGAATCCCTGATCACCAAGGACCGCCTGCGCGTCGACATCGTCGCCGAGTTCTACGTGCGCGTCCGCCCCGATGAGGAAAGCATCGCGTTGGCGAGCCAGACGCTGGGCGCGCTGACCAACGATGCCGAGGCGCTGCGCAACCAAGTCGAGGCGAAGTTCGTCGACGGCCTGCGCTCGGTTGCCGCGACCATGAGCATCCTGGAGCTTCAGGAGAAGCGCTCGGACTTCGTCAAGCACGTGCAGTCCACGGTCGAGTCCGACGTGAAGTCGAACGGGCTCGAGCTTGAATCGGTGTCGCTGACCAAGCTCGACCAGACCGACGTCAAATTCTTCAACCCAGAGAATTTCTTCGACGCCGAAGGTCTGACCCAGCTCAAGACCGTCACGGAGACCCGCCGGCGCGACCGCAACGCCATCGTGCGCGACAACGAGGTGGCGATTGCGCAAAAGGACCTCGAGGCGCGGCAGCAAACCCTCGGCATCGAGCGGACCAAGAAGGAGGCCGAGCTGTCGCAGGAGCGCGACATCGCCAACAAGACCGCCAGCACCCGCGCCGAGGTCGCAACCGCGACCCAGACCGCGCGCCTCACCGAGGAGAACGCCCGCATCGACACCGACCGGGCCGTTGCCGAGAAGGAGGCTGGTGCCAAGCAAGTCAAGGAAACCGCTGTCATCGAGTCGGATCTGGCGATCAACAAGCGCAAGACCGACGCCCAGCGCGAGATCCAGATCGCAACGCAAGAGAACGAGATCCAGATCGCGGCCAAGAGCAAGCAGACCTCCGAAGCCGTGGCCGAAGCCAAGACGGCTGAAGCAGTTGCCGTCTCGGCAGAGGAAAAGGTTCTGACCGCACGCGCGGTCGAGGTCGCCGATCGCGCCCGTCTCACCCAGGTGCTGGCTGCACGGACCGAGGCCGAGCGCAAGTCGACCGAATTGATCGTCGCGGCCGAAGCCGAGAAGAAGGCCTCGCTCGACCGTGCCGAGGCCGTCAAGACGCTCGCCACGGCCGAAGCCGAATCCAACAAGATCAAGGCGGTCGGCGTGCGGAACATCGGTGAGGCCGAGGCCGCCGTCATCACGATGAAGAACGAGGCGCAGAACAAGCTCGGCAGCAACGTCATCGATTTCGAGATCGCCAAGAAGCGGATCGAGACCATGCCCTCGGCGCTGGCCGAGATGGTGAAGCCGATCGCCAACCTCAAGGATGTCCGCATCCTCCACACCGGCGGTGCGTTCGGCGGCAATGGCGCAGGTAGCGGCAACGTCGGTTTCGGTGAAGGCCTTGCCGGCGAGCTGCTCAAGGTGCACGCGCTGCGTCCGATGATCGACGAGATCCTGCGCCAGAGCGGCTTTGCGCCGGGGGACGATCCGGTGAAGGCGCTGGTCGGCGCCGTGACCGGCAAGAGCAACGGCGCCGCTGTGCCGGCTCCCGCGCCTGAGAAAACAAACAGCGCTGATCTATGAATGCCGGTTCATTGCTGCTGAGAATTCGAAACGATAAGAACAGGCCCGTTGCGCGTCTCGCGTCGCGCAACGCGCCGGAGTGCGGATCGATCGCGTATTGAATCCGTCGATCGCACTCCGGACGACTCCTCGAGGCAACGCCATTTGTTGCCGCGGCGCCTGCGCCGATCGACGTCAGGCGCTTACAGCCTGTTTCGATCGGGAGCATTTCACATGAAGTATTTTCTGTCCGGACTGATCGCGATCGGTCTTTCGATCGCGGCCACGGGGTCGTTCGCTGCCGATGCCCGCAACGTCACCGTCGTCAACGAGACCGGCTATGCCATCAAATTCCTCGGCTTCAATGCGCCGGACGATGGTCTGGACGAATGGGAGAACGAGCTCGACAAGGTCTTGCAGAACCAGGCGAGCACCTATGTCGAGTTCGACGAGGACGACGAGGGCTGTGTCTGGAACATCCGCGTCGATTGGCAGAACTATGACGAGTCGGTGCTCTGGAAGAACGTCAACCTCTGCAAGTTCACCGCGCTCCGCCTGCGCTACGATTCCGGCACCAAGACCACCTCGTTCGTCGCGGAGTAGTTTCGCCTGACAGATGGGGAGGGGGGCCGGCCCAGCCCCTTCCTCGGATGCGTTGCGGAAGATGACGAATTCGTCCTTTGCAAGCGCAACCGGCTTTGTTATACGCACCCGCGCGCGGACGACAGTTCGCCCTTTTCCTCGGTAGCTCAGCGGTAGAGCATCCGACTGTTAATCGGATGGTCGCTGGTTCGAATCCAGCCCGGGGAGCCAAATTCCGCTGTAAGTTCATTGACTTGTGAGCGCTCGCTGATGCGACGCGCGATGCCGCTTGAGTCATCGCTCAACACTTGTCTCAACACTTGGCGGCCCGATACACGCAGAATCGCGTTCAAGCAGTTGTGTCCGGCAGCGCCATCGCTGCCGCCGGGATGGCACCAAATCGACTTAATTCAAATCGAGCTTCGCTGAGCCGGACTCTTACGGAGCTGATTCCTATGCCCGACATCCAGATCGACCGCGCCCAGCTGGCTCCCTCGATTCTGCCGGCCGACGTTCCCGAGCTCAGCGACGACGAATGCCTCGCCTGTCTTGCACGTGCGGTCGAGACCCCCGATTCGGCGCGGCTGGATGAGGTGGCCGCCCTGATCGGCCGCCTCGCGGTGACGATCGAATAATCCGTCCTGTTCCCTGATGCGCGTGAGTTGCGGGAGCCTTGGCCGGCTCACGTCAACGGCCATGTTGCGTTTTCGCCGAGCATGTTCCAAAGATGCCGCCAACTTCCGTCCGCGGCATCGTCCGCATTTCAGGGTCCGCAAATGTCCGGTTTCTCGACCGCGCGCCTCAAAATGGTCGATGGCCAGGTGCGCACCAATGACGTCACCGATCGTCGTATTCTCGATGCCATGCTCACGGTTCCGCGCGAGGCCTTCGTGCCGGCGAGCCGGCAGGCCTTGGCCTATCTCGACCTCGACCTCGATGTGAGCGAGGGCGCCGCCAAGCGGTTTCTGATCAAGCCGCAGCTGACCGGCAAGCTGCTCCAGGCCGCCGAGATTGACGAGGGCGACAGCGTCCTGGTCGTCGGCTGCGCGACGGGCTACCTCGCCGCGCTGGCGGCCAAGCTGGCGCGTCAGGTCACCGCGACGGAGTGCGATTCGGCTCTGGCCGCGAAGGCCAGGGAGGCCTTTGCCACCCTCGGCCTCGCCAACGTCACCTGCAAGGCCGCTGCCTGCACCGAAGGCGATCCGTCTGCCGCACCCTATGATGTGATCATCCTCAACGGCGCCGCCGAGGTGACCCCGGAAGGGCTGCTCGGGCAGCTCAGGGAAGGCGGGCGTCTGGTGGGCGTGTCGGCCGAATCGCGGCCGCCGCGGGCGGTGATCGTGACCCGGACCCACGGCGAATTCGGCCATCGGGCGCTGTTCGACGCCACAGCTCCGGTCCTTCCCGGGCTGGAACGGGCCGCCGCCTTCGTCTTCTGACGGCCGAAATCCCGTTAAAATCCCGTTCTGAATCAGAAGTGTGGCCGGGATGCTGCACGTGAAGAGTTTCCACCGAGAACTACCTTGAGGTAGTTCCGTCGCGGCAATCCGCGTCCTATGTTGCGGCGGGGCAACGACTCCACTCGGTAGACGGTAACCCGGCTCGCGGGCACGAGCCGGGCGTTAAAATGAAACGGAAATTTTGGGATGCATGGGGTGAAGCTCTTCACCGGAGCTGCGGTTTCGGTCCTGCTGCTGGCGCTGGCCGGGCCGACGCCTGCCTTGGCGGACACGATCGAGGCCGCCTTGGTGCGCGCCTATCAGAACAATCCGCAGCTCAACGCACAGCGCGCGCAGGTGCGCTCGACGGACGAGAACGTGCCGCAGGCTTTGTCCGGGTATCGCCCCAAGGTCGCACTGACCGCGAGCGGCGGCTATCAATATACGGATTTGCAGAGCGGCGTGGGGAGTAGCGCAATCCACGGATCGGTATTGCCTCGCAGCGTTGGCGTTACCGCTACGCAGACGCTCTACAATGGCAACCAGACTGCCAACAGGACGCGCGCCGCGGAGAGTCAGGTTTCAGGCTCCCGCGAAGCGCTGCGCAGCCTCGATCAAACCGTGCTGCTCCAGGCCGCGACGACCTACATGGATTATCTGCGCGATGCCGCCACGCTGGAAGTCCAGCGCAGCAACGTGCGCGTGCTCGAGCAGACGCTGAAGCAGACCCGTGATCGTTTCAACGTCGGCGAAGTGACGCGCACCGACGTTGCGCAATCGGAAGCGCAACTTGCGGCCGGCAAAACGCAGGCGCTCACCGCGGAGGCGAACCTCACCACGACGCGGGCGAACTTCCGCCGCATCATCGGCAACGAGCCGACGAACCTCGCGCCGGGCTCGCCGGTCGACCGGTTCCTGCCGTCAACGCTCGCTTCGGCGGTCGAGCTCGGTCTGATCGAGCATCCCAACGTCACTGCCGCAATGTATGGCATCGACGTCAATTTCCTGCAGGTCAAAGTCGCCGAAGGTGCGTTGCTGCCGACGGTTACGATCCAGGCAGCGGCCACGCAGTCCAACGAACAGTCCTTGATTCAGTTGCGCTCGTTCAACGCATCCGCGATCGCGCAGGTCTCGGTGCCGATTTATCAGGGCGGTAGCGAATATTCGCTGATCCGCCAATCCAAGGAAAACCTGGCGCAGCAGCGTCTTAACCTCGAAACCACGCGCGACCAGACTCGTGCGAACGTGGTGCAGTTCTGGGGGACGTTGCAGGCCGGCAAGGCGCAGGTGCAGTCTGCGCAGGCGCAGGTGACGGCGTCCGAGATCGCACTCAACGGTGTGCGCGAGGAAGCCAAGGCCGGTCAGCGCACCACGCTCGACGTGCTCAACGCGCAGCAGGCGCTGGTCAATGCGCGCGTCGCGCTGGTGACCGCGCAGCACGACCGCGTGGTGGCATCGTATAACGTCCTTGCCGCCGTCGGCCGTCTGTCGCCGCAGGTGCTCGGCCTTGCGACCACGGTCTACGATGCCAGCGTTCACTACCATCAGGTCCGTGACAGCTGGGGTGGCGTGCGTACGCCTGACGGGCGCTAATTCCCGTAAGTATCCGGTCGGCCTCGCGAACAATTGCGGCCGACCGGTGCTTTGCTTGCAATCATCAAAATCCCTGACATAGCCTTGCCAAGAAGATGCGGATCGATTCGCTCCGCAGCCGATGTCGTATGCGTAGAGCTTGAGTGCCGAGGGCAGGGCGCCGCCGCACGTTGAGCCGTGATCTGGGGACAAGTCGGGCTGCCGCGGCGAAAATGTCGGGGCGCTCGTTGCGGAACCGGCCAATCCTGTCGTGCTTGGTGTAAAACAACGCATGCGAGGGCGTTGATGATGTGGAGTCGGAGATGACGCAGCCTGCAAAGGTCACAGAACCCTCCATGGAGGAGATTCTGGCCTCGATCCGGCGCATCATTGCCGACGACGAGGCCAAGCCGCCGCCGGCCGAAGCTGCGAAGCCCGAGAAGGCTGCGGCACCCGCCGCGCCGCCGAAGCCGATGAACGACATTCCGCCATCCAAGGTCGCTCCGCCCAAACCTGCCGCCGAAAAGCCCGCACCGCCGCCGGCCCCAAAGCCGGCTCCGGCACCGCCGCCACCCGCGCCCGCTGCGGATGCCGGACCGAACAGCCAGGACGATATCGACGCGCTGCTGGCCGGGCTCGACGCGGCCACGCCTGCGCCCGAGGTCCGTGCTCCAGAACCGGAGCCCGAGCCTGAACCCGACGTGCTCGAATTGACCGACGAAATGGCGATGGACCCGGCGCCGACACCGCCCCCGCCGCCGCCAAGCTTCCGCAAGGTCGAGCCGCGCGACGATCTCGAATTCGCCGAATCGCCACCGCCGCCGCGTCCGGCGCCTCCGCCCTCCTACGCGCCGGTGGATTTCGAGGCGCCACCGCTGCCGCTGCAACAGCCGATCCTGGCGCAATCGACCGTCTCCGCGGTCGAGTCCGCCTTCAACTCCCTGGCCCATACGGTCCTCAGCAGCAATGCGCGGACGCTGGAGGATCTGGTCAAGGAGATGCTGCGTCCGATGCTGAAGTCCTGGCTCGACGACAACCTGCCGGGCCTGGTTGAACGCATCGTGAAGGCCGAAATCGAGCGGGTCTCGCGCGGCGGCCGGTAGAGGCACAGCCGGGGCCCTCTTTAAGCCCCGCTTAAGTATTATATTGAGCGTTCCGGACGGGCCACGAAGCCGCGTTGCCGCCGCGGCTTTCGCTGACCGTTTCCGTTGACCTTTTCGTTGACTTGCCCCCCGTGCGCGGCTTTCTAGCAGCCCATGATCGAGAAAAATTACCAGCCCGCCGATATCGAAGCCCGCATGTCCGTCGTGTGGGAGGACAGCCTTGCCTTCAAGGCCGGCCGTCCCGACCGCCGCGACGCGGTGCCCTTCACCATCGTGATCCCGCCGCCGAACGTGACGGGCTCGCTGCACATGGGCCACGCCCTCAACAACACGCTCCAGGACATCCTGTGCCGGTTCGAGCGCATGCGCGGCCGCGACGTGCTGTGGCAGCCCGGCACCGACCATGCCGGCATCGCCACCCAGATGGTGGTCGAGCGGCAGCTGATGGAGCGCCAGCAGCCCGGCCGCCGCGAGATGGGCCGCGAGAAGTTTCTCGAGCGGGTCTGGCAGTGGAAGGCCGAGAGCGGCGACACCATCATCAACCAGCTCAAGCGGCTCGGTGCGTCCTGCGACTGGTCGCGCGAGCGCTTCACCATGGACGAGGGCCTGTCGAAGGCCGTCGTGAAGGTGTTCGTCGAGCTGCATCGCGACGGATTGATCTACAAGGACAAGCGGCTGGTGAACTGGGACACCAAGCTCCTGACCGCGATCTCCGATCTCGAAGTGCAGCAGACCGAGGTCAAGGGTAGCCTCTGGTATCTGCGCTATCCGATCGAGGGCAAGACCTTCAGCCCCGAGGATCCCACGACCTTCATCGTGGTCGCCACCACGCGTCCTGAGACCATGCTCGGCGACACCGGCGTTGCCGTGCACCCCGAGGACGAGCGCTACCAGAAGCTGATCGGCAAGAACGTGATCCTGCCGCTGGTCGGCCGCAAGATCAAAATCGTCGCCGACGAATATTCCGATCCCGAGAAGGGCTCGGGCGCGGTCAAGGTGACGCCGGCGCACGACTTCAACGATTTCGAGGTCGGCAATCGCCACGGCCTGCGCCGCATCAGCGTGCTCGACAAGGAAGGCTGCCTCGATCTCCTCGACAACGAGGATTACCTGCGCGACCTGCCGGAAGGCGCCGCGCAATTCGCCGAGGAGTTCAACAAGGTCGATCGCTTCGCGGCGCGCAAGCGCATTGTCGAGCGTTTGGAGTCGTTCGGCTTCGTCGAGCGGATCGAGCCTCACACCCACATGGTGCCGCATGGCGACCGCTCCAACAGCGTGATCGAGCCATACCTGACTGACCAGTGGTATGTCGACGCGAAGACGCTGGCAAAACCGGCGATCGCGGCGGTGCGCTCGGGCGAAACGACCTTCGTGCCGAAGAACTGGGAGAAGACTTATTTCGAGTGGATGGAAAACATCCAGCCTTGGTGCATCTCGCGCCAGCTGTGGTGGGGCCATCAGATCCCGGCCTGGTATGGGCCCGACGGCAAGGTGTTCGTCGCCGAAACCGAGGAAGAGGCGATCAGCCACGCGCTCGGCTATTACGTCGAGCAGGAGGTCATCACGGTCGAGCAGGGCCGCGAGATGGCGCTCGACCGCAACAAGCGCGAAGGCTTCATCACGCGTGACGAGGACGTGCTCGACACCTGGTTCTCCTCGGCGCTATGGCCGTTCTCGACGCTCGGCTGGCCCGACGATACGCCCGAGGTGCAGCGCTATTACCCGACCAATGCGCTGGTCACCGGCTTCGACATCATCTTCTTCTGGGTTGCCCGCATGATGATGATGGGCATGCACTTCATGAAGGAGATCCCGTTCTCGACGATCTACATCCACGCCCTCGTCCGCGACGAGAAGGGCGCCAAGATGTCGAAGTCGAAGGGCAACGTCATCGATCCGCTCAACCTGATCGACGAATATGGCGCGGACGCGCTGCGCTTCACGCTGGCCGCGATGGCGGCGCAGGGCCGCGACATCAAGCTCGCAACCAGCCGCGTCGAGGGCTACCGCAACTTCGCGACCAAGCTCTGGAACGCGTCCCGCTTTGCCGAGATGAACCATTGCGCCGAGCCCGACGGCTTCGAGCCGGCCAAGGCGAAGGAGACGCTGAACCGCTGGATCGCGCATGAGAGCGCGCACACCACGCGCGAGGTGACCGAGGCGATCGAGGCCTATCGCTTCAACGATGCCGCCGGTGCGATCTACCGCTTCGTCTGGAACGTCTATTGCGACTGGTATGTCGAGCTCGCCAAGCCCGTGCTGCTCGGCCCGGACAGCCCCGCCAAGGACGAAACCCGCGCCATGGTGGCCTGGGCACGCGACGAGATCCTGAAGCTGCTGCACCCCTTCATGCCCTTCATCACCGAAGAGCTGTGGGAGGTGACGGCCAAGCGCGACGGCTTGCTCGCGCTGGCGCCGTGGCCGCTGAAGCCGTCCGAACCGACGCCGGAGCAGCTCGCGATGCTCGCTGCGGCGGCCGGCCCGACCGATCCGCTGATCTCGCCGGCCCTGGTCTTGCCGATCTTCGACCATGCCGACTTCACCGATCCCAAGGCGGAAGCCGAGATCGGCTGGGTCATCGACCTGGTCACGCAAATCCGCTCCGTGCGCGCCGAGATGAACATCGCGCCGGCGACGCTGACGGCGCTGGTGCTCGCGGGCGCCTCGGCTGAAACGAAGGAGCGCGCGCCGCGCTGGACCGACGTCATCAAGCGCATGGCGCGGCTGTCCGACATCTCCTTCGCCGACCGTGCCCCCGACGGTGCCGTTCAGCTCCTGGTGCGCGGCGAAGTGGCCGCGCTGCCGCTCAAGGGCGTGATCGACGTTGCCGCCGAGCGCACGCGCCTCGACAAGGAGATCGGCAAGGCCGACGCCGACATCAAGCGCGCCGAATCCAAGCTGGCGAACGAAAAGTTCGTCGCCAACGCGGCCGAGGAGGTCGTCGAGGAGGAGCGCGAGAAGCGCGAGGCGGCGCTGGCCCGCAAGGCCAAGCTGCTGGAGGCGCTGGAGCGGCTGAAGCAGGCTTCGTGACCCCAGCGTCATTCCGGAGCGATGCGCAGCATCGAATCCGGAATCTCGAGGTTCCGGGTTCGCGTCTTCGACGCGCCCCGGAACGACAACTACTTCGGAAACGGCTTGCTGAGAAACTTCGAGCCCCTGACGCCATAGCGCCAGGGCAGCTCGACGGCCTTGGTAATGCCGATCCGGATGCCTGTTGCGACCTCCAAATCCTCCGTCCGCGCATGCAGCGCGATCGGCGGCCGGTCCAGGGGCAGCGTGTTGTGCGCGATGGTGATGCCGAGCGCCTCGGTCAGCTTGCCCGGGCCCGAGCACAGCGCGTGTAGGTCCTGGAGATGGCGGCGGCGGCGCATCGCAGCCAAGCCATGTGTCGGCTCCAGTGCGCGGATCAGGACGGCGCTGGCCGAGCCCTCCTCCTCGCAGACGAAGTTCACGCACCAGTGGATGCCGTAGGAACGGTAGACATAGGCATAGCCGGGCGGCCCGAACATCACCTGGTTCCGCGGCGTCGGGCCATTATAGGAGTGCGCCGCCGGCTCGGTATGATGATAGGCCTCGACCTCGACGATGATCCCGCCGACGCCGTCGACCAGCATGGTCGCACCGATCAGGTCGTGGGCGACCTCGCGGACGTTGCGCGCGAAAAAGGCACGCTTCAGGGCCTTGCCAAGCCGAGGTGTGGAAGGTTTCGAGACTGGAGCCATTCGAGGTGAGAATCGCCTGAGAACAGAGCAGGATATTGCCCATATCTGCCATGTTCCCTGAAGTGGTGCGAGCCGGGTTGCGATGCCGGGCCAGACCGACTAGGTAGGACCTGAACAGACCGGATACCCTATGGTCGTTATTGTCGATACCATCTCGAACCCGCTGCGCCCGCGCCACCCTGAAAAGGTGAATCGTCCTGATTCCGCTTCGCCGCCGAAGCCGGACTGGATCCGCGTACGCGCGCCCAATACCCGCGGCTATGCCGACACCCGCAACATCGTGCGCGCCAACGGCCTGCACACGGTGTGCGAGGAGGCGGGCTGCCCGAACATCGGCGAGTGCTGGGACAAGAAGCACGCGACCTTCATGATCATGGGTGACACCTGCACCCGGGCCTGCGCCTTCTGCAACGTCAAGACCGGCCTGCCCAACGCGCTGGATGCTTCCGAGCCGCGGAACGTCGCGGAGGCCGTGGCCAAGCTCGGTCTCGCCCACGTCGTCATCACCTCGGTCGACCGTGACGACCTCACTGACGGCGGCGCCGAGCATTTTGCCCAGACCATCCGAGCGATCCGCGCCGCGTGCCCCTCGACCACGATCGAGATTCTGACGCCGGACTTCCTGCGCAAGGATGGCGCGCTCGAGGTTGTTGTCGCGGCGAGGCCCGACGTGTTCAACCACAATCTCGAGACCGTGCCGTCGCGCTATCTCACGGTGCGGCCCGGCGCGCGCTACTTCCATTCGATCCGGCTGCTGCAACGGGTCAAGGAGCTCGATCCCACCATCTTCACCAAGTCCGGCATCATGGTCGGCCTCGGCGAGGAGCGCCACGAGGTGCAGCAGGTGATGGACGATCTGCGCTCGGCCGACGTCGACTTCCTGACGATCGGGCAATATCTGCAGCCGACCCGCAAGCATCACGCGGTGATGCGCTACGTGCCGCCGGACGAGTTTTCGTCCTATGAGAAGATCGCCTACACCAAGGGCTTCCTGATGGTGTCGGCGAGCCCGCTCACCCGTTCCTCGCATCATGCCGGCGAGGATTTTGCGAGACTGAAGGCCGCGCGGGCAGCTAGCGCCCGCTGAACCGATATGCCCAAATTTTCGAGCAAGCGCCGTGTCAATCACAGCGCATCCGAGATGTTTGATCTGGTCGCCGACGTCGAGCGCTACCCGGAATTCGTGCCCCTGTGCAGCGCACTGAAGGTGCGCCAGCGCATGGCGAAGCCCGACGGCACCGAGGTGCTGATCGCGGACATGACGGTGTCGTTCAAGCTGGTCAAGGAATCCTTCACCAGCCGCGTGACGCTCGACCGCGCCAATTTGAAAATCCTCGTCGAATATCTGCAAGGTCCGTTCAGTAAGCTCGAAAATCGCTGGACGTTCGAGCCCAAAGGCCAAGAGGGGGGTGAGGGCGTCTGCGACGTCGGTTTCTTCCTCGCCTACGAGTTCAGGAGCCGCATGCTGGCGATGCTGATGGGCTCGATGTTCGATGCGGCCTTCGCGCGGTTCTCGGCCGCGTTCGAGAAGCGGGCGGATGCGATCTACGGGCGGCCGAAGCTGGCGCCGACGTAGAGCGTTACCCTCTTCACCGTCATTGCGAGGAGCGAAGCGACGAAGCAATCCAGAGTCTTTCCGCGGAGGGATTCTGGATTGCTTCGCTACGCTCGCAATGACGATGTGGCTGCAGGCGAGCCAATTACTTCAATCCACTGCCTTCACCACATCAGGCGGCTGCGAGGCGTAATACGCCGCGGCCTGCTCGATCTCCTGCGGCGTCATTGCGCGGGCGATGTTGCGCATCTGCTGGCTGATGTCGTTGCGGCGCTCGCCGGATGCGAAGGCCTGGAGCTGCGCCTTCATATAGGCCTCGGACTGGCCTTCCAGCCACGGGCTGCCGGTCTTGTTGTCGAGACTGCCGTGACAGGAGCCGCAGGGCGCGATGCCGCGCATCGGGGCGCCGTAGATGACGATGTTGGGTTTGGGAAGCTGCGGCGTCGGGTGATAGGCGGGCAGCCGCGGCAGGTAGGCGTAGTAGAGCGAGAGATCGGCGATCTCCTGATCGGTCAGATTGACGGCGAACGGCGACATCACGGCATTGGTGCGAGCACCGGAGCGGAAATCGTGCAGCTCCTTGTAGATCACGGCCGCGTACTGGCCAGCGAGGTTTGGCGAATCCGCGCGGCTGATGCCAGTCGGGCCGTGGCAGATGGCACAGCGCTGCGCCAGCGTCGCGCCGCGGCCGATCGCCTCCTGGCTCGGGCGCGACAGCGTTTTTGACGTGAGCACGACCTCCGACAGGCGCTTTGCCTGTTCAGGCGCCGTGACGTTCGCCGCGCGCTGGGGCACACCGGCAGCGCTGCAGATCGCGTCCCAGACGTTGGCGAACTGGACCCAGGGCTGGGCGAAGGGTAGCACGATGAAGCCCACAATCGCCGTCACGATCAGAATCGCAACGGTAATGCCGACGCCGCGTGTGAAATGCGGATTGCTGAAGGTGAAGAGGTCGCGCGCGCTCATCACTGCGCTCCCACATAGACGGCCGGCACCGACGTGCCCTCGGTCATCGCCAGCGTCAGGATCGGGTAGCCGTAGTTGGTGAGGGTGAGCGCGATCATCAGCGCCACCCAGAGCGCGTGGGTGTTCAGCGCGATCGGCACGGTCGCGGGCTGGTGCACGGCCAGCGCAAAGCGATAGGGTCCGGCCTCGGCCTGAGGTGCGCGCATGCCGCGGGCGAGGATGACCAGGAACAGGATGCCCGAGGCCAGCAGGATGAAGCCGCCGATCGCGGAGAAGGTGACCGAGAGCGCCTGCGGCGCGATCGCGGGATCGCCGAAGTCGAAATAGGCCATGCGGCGCGGCATGCCGAGGATGCCGACCCAGTGCCACGGGAACGTGGTGACGATCATGCCGATGAACCACAGCCAGAGCTGGGTGCGGATCAGGCGGAGGTCGATGAGCTCGCGCCCGGTCAGATGCGGCCACAGATCATAGGCGATCGCGAAATACATGATCACGATGGCGCCGCCGAAAATCAGGTGGAAATGGCCGGTGATCCACTGCGTGTTGTGGATCGACGCATCGAGCTGATAGCCCATGTTGATGAGGCCGCCGGCGCCGCCGAAGCCGAGCATGACGAAGGAGAAGGCCAGCGCCAGCATCATCGGATTGTCCCAGGGCAGGGTCCTGATCCAGCCGAACATTCCGCGCCCGCCACGCAACCGCGCCGCGATCTCGACCGAGGCGCAGATCGTGAACACCGTCAGCAGCGTCGGCAGCGCGACCAGCGCGGTGAAGGCCGAATGGATGAACTTGAAGCCGGCGCCGACCATCGGATCGGCAAAGGTGTGGTGCATGCCGATCGGCATCGCCACCACCAGGAACAGGATGAACGAGATCCGCGCCATGCTGTCGGAATAGACGCGGCCGCCGATCGCCCGCGGCACGATGGTGTAGTAGGCGATGTAGGTCGGCATCAGCCAGAAATAGACGATGGCGTGCAGCGTCCAGGAGAAGAAGACGCGGGCGAGGCCAGCGTCGATCGTGGCCTTCAGTCCCGCCGCGACGGGAATGATCTGAAGCAGCAGCTCGAGCGCGGCGCCAACGGCGGTCCAGGCCCAGAGGTAAGCACCCGCGACATTGGCGAACATCGCGAGCGGCACCGGCGCGCCGGGATGGGCCTTGCGCCAGACGCGCAAATTGATCGACATCAGCGCGACCCAGATCCAGGAGCCGACCACGACCAGCACGACGCCGAGATAGTAGAAGACGTTGCCGATCAGCGGCGGATAGAAGGTGTAGAGCACCGAGGCGCGCCCCAACGCGACCGGAATCACCGCCATGACGCTGCCGATGACGATCAGCCAGAAGCCGGTCCAGGCCCAGCGCACGCCGACCAGGCGCTGCTCCAGCGCGGACTCGCTGATGGCATAGCCAAAACCCATCGCGACCAGCGTCGGGAAGACGTAGCCCATCACCGTGCCGTGGGCGGTGAGCGAGCGGTAGTAGAGCTCGGGATTGGACAGCCAGGTCCCGATCGGACTGCGGATGAACATCTGCCAGGCGCCAAGCGTCAGCGCGATGCCGAACACCGCGAAGGCGAGCCAGAAATGGGCGAGGATGAGCTTCCTATTGACCAACACAGCTCAGCCTCCCGCCGCCTTTCGCACGACCCGCGAATTCGATCTTGTCGATCACCTTGACCTTGCCCCACATGCCCTCATGACCGAAGGAACAAAACTCCTGGCAGGGCATCAGATAGTCGCCGGTCCTCGCAAAGCGCATCAGCTGCTCGGAGATGTAGCCCGGCACCAGCATGGTATTGATGTTGGTGCCCTGGATCAGGATGCCGTGCACGACGTCGGCGCTGGTGGCACGCAGCGTGATCGGCGTGTCCACGGGCACCACGATGCAGGCCGGCGTGAAGGAATATTGCTGGCCGATCGCGCGCACGGTGACATTGCCGTTGGCCTCCAGCACGCTGCCGAGATTGCTCTCGACGAATTCGCCGGACAGATGAATCCGCGAGGGATCGGTGGTCTCGACGCGTGGCTGCGGCATGGTCGCGCGGTGGATGCCGGCGAAGGCCGCGAGCAGCGCCATCATCACGATGATGATCACGGCAATGGTCGCCCAGCGCCGCTCGACGCGGGCCGCGACCTCGGCGCTGGCGCTGCCGTTTCCATGGGTTTCCTCAGTGCTCATTGCAGCGGCCCGCGCGGCAGGAAGACGAACAGATAGAAGGCGAGCCACATCGCGACCACGCAGGCGGTGGCGATACCGGCGAGCAGAAGCGCGCCGGAGGGACCTTGTGCCACAACCTCCTCGACGGCCTGATCGGCGGCGGCTGGGCTGGTCGGCGGATCGGAATTGATCATGACGGATCTCAGTTCAGCGGTGCGGAGCGCAGCTCGTTGGCCTCGCGCGCCGAGACCGGCGTACCGCGATTGCCCCAGGCGGTGCGGATGTAGGAGACAACGGCGGCGACCTCATTGTCGGAGAGGAGGCCGGCGAAAGGCGGCATGCCGTAGGGCATCGGGTTGCCCTTGGTGCCGGGTGGATAGCCGCCATTGAGCACCATGCGGATCGGGTTGACCGCCGACTGCATCTCGATCGACTGGTTGTTGGCGAGCGGCGGCCAGTGCGGCGGCTTGCCTTCGCCCTGCGTGCCGTGACAACTCGCGCAGTTCTTGTCGTAGACGGTCTTGCCGAGGCTGATCAGCAGGCTACTCTCGGTGGTCGGCAACGCCGAGCTTGCCGGCGGCGGCGGCGAGGGTTCAGAGATGCCCTTGAGGTACACCGCCATCGCGCGCGTGTCCTCGTCGCTGAGATATTGCAGGCTGTTGTGCACGACCTCGGCCATCGGGCCGTAGACGACGCCCCGCGCCGAAACGCCGGTCTGGAGCAGATCAGTAATGTCCTTGATGCTCCAGTCACCCAGTCCCGCCTCGCGGTTGGAGGTGAGGGACGGCGCGTACCAGTTCTGCATCGGGATCAGGCCGCCCTTGAAGGCGTCCGATTGCGAGGTGCCGCCGAGTGCGTTGATCGGCGAATGGCACATGCCGCAATGGCCGAGGCCTTCGACCAGATAGGCGCCGCGATTCCATTCCGCCGACTTGGTCGGGTCGGGCTTGAACTCGCCCTCGCGGAAGAACAGCGTGCGCCAGCCGAGGATGAGCTGGCGGTTGTCATAGGGGAAGCGGAGGTCGTGCGGCCGGTTCTTCTGATTCACCGGCGGGATCGAGCGCAAATAGGCGAAGATCGCGTCGCTGTCGGCGCGCGTGACCTTGGTGTAGGAGGCGAACGGCATCGCCGGATAGATCAGCCCGCCGTCGGGGTAGCGGCCGCTGTGCATGGTCTTGTAGAAATCGTCAGCGCTCCACTTGCCGATCCCGGTCTCCGGATCGGGCGTGATGTTGGAGGTGTAGAGCGTGCCGAACGGGGTCGGCATGGCGCGACCGCCGGCGAACAGGCGTCCTTCGGGCGCGGTGTGACAGGCGGTGCAGTCGCCGGCGCGCGCGAGATATTCGCCGCGCGCGATGATGTCGCTGGATTTGTCGCCTGTTTTTTCTTGCGCCTGCGCAACCGTCGTGAGCGCGGCGAAGGTGAGGATTGCGATCGACAGTTTCGAGCCCATCATCCGCCTCGTCAGTTGGGCTGGCTGCCGCAGCCGAACGGCAGCGCGTAGGTGCCTTTCGGCACGGGAGCCGGGTTGGCAGGCGCGGGACGCGTCGCGAGCCAGGCTGCGACGGCGGTAACATCTGCTTCCGTCAGGTGTCCGGCGACGAGCTGCATGCAGTCGGGCGACTTCGCCGTGCGCGTGCCGTATCGCCAGGCTCCGAGCTGCGCGCTGATATAGGGGGCACGGAGGCCAAGCAGGCCGGGGATGCCGGGCTGCATGCCCGTGAGGCCCGGGCCGTGACAGCTCACGCACGCCGGTATGTTACGACCGGCATCGCCGCTGGTCGCGAGCAATTCGCCCTGCGCCAAGACGTCCTTGCTGACCTCACTCGGCGCCGGCTGGGGCAGCGGCGGATGCTCGCTGGCGAAATACTCCGCCATCGCTTCGAGATAGGGATCCGGCAAAAACTCCAAGAGATAGTTCATCGGCGGATATTTGCGCCGGCCGCTGCGGAAGGCGAGGAGCTGGTTATAGAGATAGCCGGCGGGCTTGCCGGCGAGCCGCGGGAAATAGACGTCGCTGGTGCCTTCGCCCTTGTTGCCGTGACAGGGCGTGCAGGCCTCCACCCGCGCCGCCATCGTATCCGGCGGCTGGTTGGCCGTTTGTGCGGCCGCACCATCAAACGCGGCCAAAGTGACAATGACGGCGGCCGAGGCCGCGGTGCGAGCGAACACTTGCGTCGCCCTCCACAAGACTGGTCCGGTTGATTCCGGATCACAAAGTAGGGCGGCATTATTGCGCCAATATTTTCCTGCGCAAGATCAGGCACGTGTCACGACGTTTGGTCGCGCCTGCACATTTATGATCCCGATCGTTTTCGACAAAAATTGCGTGCTTTTTGGAAAGCAGGCATGACGCTTTAATCTCGCGACGCGTTTCGTCCGAGCTTTGCTTCGTCGTGTCGCGCTCTCTTTGTCAGAGGGCGCAGGGAAGGCCGGGTGCCGGCCGGGCACCCACGGTCCACTGTGCGAAGGTTGCGCTACAAGAGGCTGCACAGCGGCATACAGGTGAAGCCCAACACACGGCCTTCCCTGCGCAGTGGTTTGACGGCTTATGCCGCGCTCTCCCCGGGGAGCGATGCACTATTGCCCCCGTCGCCTTGCCGATGGCTGATGCACGTGCCCGGTCGGGCCGCCGCATCACCGCAAGACTTGGCGCTCAGACCCCGGGCGCCAGGACGACACGGTTTTGCCGTACGCAAATCACACCGGTCGTGTGCGCGATGGCGTCCGCTCACGGTTGCCCGCCCCGCGATGCCTTCTCGCGCCGATGTGACGAACGTCCACCGCCGCTCACCCCACGTTTCGTGACGATCGCGATACGCCCCTCTGACCGGGATGAGGTGACGCACGAATACGCCAAAGCCGAATTTCGGTAAAGTGGAATATTTTCGCGCGCGGCGGTTGACCCGCCGGATGGGTGTTTTGCCCGACCAGCAGCACAAGGGCTTGTAGATATGGGCGGACACCGGCGAGCCGGGCGCACAATCCGAAATCAAGACTTCGCGCGGCCGAAGCTGACAAGTGCAGTTTGTGCCAAAAGGCGGCGCAATGACGGAACACCCCTTGCCGCGAGCGGTACACCTGCAAGGGCTGTATTTCATGGGATGTTCAACTAAAATCTGAGTCGGGCGCGGGGGCTTGTGGAGTGGGACTGGAGATATGGCGCGCTGGAAGCAATCGTGGAGCGAGGACGATCTCAACCGGCTCAGGAAGCTCGCAGGCACCAAGCCAATCACGACGATCGCGAAAGAGCTCGGACGGACCACGGGAACGGTGCTCGCGAAGGCGATCGAGCAAAAGCTTCCCGTCATTTATCGGACCGAGCGAACGGCGCAATGACAGGACATGCGGGGCAGCGGATGTCCCGGCTTCCGCCTTCGCTCGTTGAGCTTCGGCGGACAAGTCGCTCACCCGAGCGAGGGGGCGTCAGCCCCTTGGCGAGCGTGGCGGCCGGCGCTTCACCGCATGCCGGCGCGGCGAGCGGGTGACGCGCGGGCGCAGGCGGCTGGCGGCGGTGCGTTGCGGCTTGGCCGCGACTTGCGGGCCGCGGGCGAGATCCATCAGCATGCGCAGCGCCTCGACCACCGAGCGCGCGCGCACCGCACTGCGGCCGATCGCGCCAAAACGGTGCTCGCGGTGGATGATGCGGCCGTCGCGCGCGGCAGCGGCAAAGTGCACGAGGCCGACCGGCTTGCCCGGCGTGGCGCCACCGGGGCCGGCGATGCCGGTGATGGCGACGGCGAGATCGACATCCGCACGCTCGAGCGCGCCGATAGCCATCGCGGTTGCGGTCTCCTTGCTCACCGCGCCGAAATTCGTCAGCGTGCCGGCTTCGACGCCAAGCATCGCGCGCTTGGCGTCATTGGAATAGGTGACGAAGCCGCGGTCGATGACGTCGGACGAGCCGGGGATGTCGGTCAGTGCGCCGGCAACCAGGCCGCCGGTGCAGGACTCCGCGGTCGCGATCGTCAGCTTGCGCATCCGGCACAAATCCAGCAGCGAGCGGGAGAGGGCGCGTGCGTCGCTGCCGCCCATGGCTTACGCGCTCCAGGGAAGGCGGATGGTGGCGCTCGCGGTGGCCGCGATGCCTTCCTCACGGCCGGTGAAGCCGAGCCGCTCGCTGGTCGTCGCCTTCACCGCGACGCGGGAGATGTCGACGCCGGAGATCTCGGCGATGCGCGCGCGCATGGCGTCGCGCAAGGGGCCGATCTTCGGCCGCTCGCAGATCATGGTGACCTCGAGATTGGCAACGCGGCCGCCGCGCGCCGTGACGCGTTCGATGGCGTATTTCAGGAACTGGTCGGAGGAGGCGCCCTTCCACTTGGCGTCGCTCGGCGGGAAGTGCGAGCCGATGTCGCCGTCGGCGAGCGCGCCGAGAATGGCATCGACCAGCGCATGCAGGCCGACATCGCCGTCGGAATGCGCCAGGAAACCCTTGCTGTGCGGCACACGCACGCCGCAGATCATGACATGGTCGCCTTCGCCGAAGGCATGCACGTCGTAGCCGGTACCGGTCCTGATGTCGCCGAGCTGGGCAGCCAGGCGCGCTTCCTCGCGCACGAAATCCTCGGGAGTGGTGAGCTTCATATTGGCAACATCGCCTTCAAAGGTCGCAACCGTCAATCCCGCCCATTCGGCAATCGCGGCATCGTCGGTGAAATCGGAGCGTCCGTCCTTCGCGGCGCGACGATGCGCCTCGAGGATGACATCGAAACGAAAGGATTGCGGCGTCTGCGCGATCCGCAGGCGCGACCGGTCCGGCGTGTCCTCGACATTGCCGCTCTCGCCGGTGAGCTTGATGGTATCGGTGACGGCAACGACGGGGATCGCAGCGCCGGTGCGGCTTGCCGCCTCGATCGCGCGCGAGATCACGCCTTCAGAGACGAACGGGCGCGCGGCGTCATGGATCAGGACGATGTCCGGCTTGTGCTTGGCCAGCGCCTCGAGACCGGCGAGCACCGAAGCCTGACGGGTGGCGCCGCCATCGGCCGGCGGCTCGTGCTTCAACCCCGCGACAGCTGCCGTGAACATGGCGCTGTCGTCGGGGTTCACCACCGGCTGCACCGCAAACACATCAGCGTGGCGGCTGAAGGCTTCCATGGCGCGATAGATCACAGGCACGCCGCCGATCTCGCGATATTGCTTGGGCCCGCCGGCGCCGGCGCGCAGGCCGCGTCCGGCCGCCACGAGGACGACAGCGGTGCGTTGTGATTTCGCCATAGGACTCAAATACTCAGTTGCTAATGAAAGAGCAGGGGGTGATTTGCCGGCATGCCTCTAGCACGGCAGGCCCGCAAAAAAAGGGGGTTTCCCCGGATTGTGGGAAACAGCATTTTGCTGCACTGCACTTGAAAGATCTGCAGAACTGTCTAAACTGTAGGCATGACGCTTGACTGCACAAGAATTGTGCGCAAGATAGGTCATGGCCAGCGCGATGAGGCGCTGCTGAGTTGACGAGACCCCTGTGACCGGCCCGGCAGTATCCGGCTCTAAGCCGTTGAAAATAGGCGATATTGAAGTCGCCACCCCGGTCTTCCTGGCGCCGATGTCGGGGGTGACTGACTCGCCCGTTCGGCGGTTGGTGGCCGAGCTCGGGGCCGGTCTGGTTGTGTCCGAGATGACCGCGAGCGATGAGCTTGCCAACGGCCATCGGATGTCGCGGTTGCGTTGCGAAGCGACGGGAATCGGTCCGCACGTGGTCCAGCTCGCAGGTTGCGAGGCGCACTGGATGGCCGAAGGCGCCCGGATCGCGGAGGTCGAAGGCGCCGACATCATCGATATCAACATGGGCTGTCCGGCCCGCCACGTCACCGGCGGCCAGTCCGGCTCCGCCCTGATGCGCGATCTCGACCACGCCGTCAGCCTGATCGATGCGACGATTGCGGCGGTGAAGGTGCCGGTGACGCTGAAGATGCGGCTCGGCTGGGACGACCGCAGCCGCAATGCACCGGAGCTGGCGCGACGCGCGGAAGCCGCCGGCGTCAAGCTCGTCACCGTTCACGGCCGCACCCGCTGCCAGTTCTACAAGGGCGAGGCCGACTGGGATGCGATCCGCGCCGTACGCGAAGCGATCTCGATTCCACTCATCGTCAATGGCGACATCACGTCATACGAAAAAGCGCGCGCGGCGCTCGAGGCCTCCGGCGCCGATGCCGTGATGATCGGCCGCGGCGCGCAGGGCCAGCCCTGGCTGCCGGGCCAGATCGGTCGCCGCCTCATGGGCGGGGCGGCAGAAGCCGCGCCGTCGCTGCAGACGCAGCTCCATTATGTCCGCACGCTCTATGATGGCGTCTGCGCACTCTATGGAATGCGCGTCGGCCTCAGACACGCGCGCAAGCATCTGGGCTGGGCGCTCGACGTCGCGGCCGATGCGAGCCGCGCGCCGGCTGCGAAGCTGAAAACCTGGCGCCAGAAGATCCTCACCTCCGAGGATCCGCGCCTCGTTCACAGTTCACTGCAAGATGCCTTCGACGACTTCGCATGGAGCGCTGCTGCATGAGCTCAGCCGTTGAACATCGTCGGCCGCTTGCGTCCGACAGCGATGCCATCCTGGACGCGCTTCCCAACCCCGTGCTCATGATCGGGCCGGACGGCAAGATCGTCGCCGCCAACATCGCGACCGAAGCCTTCTTCGAGATCTCGACGCAGTTCCTGAAGCGGCAGTCGCTGAAAGAGCTGGTGCCGTTCGGCAGCCCCTTGCTGGCGCTGATCGACCAGGTGCGCTCCTCGAATTCGCCGGTCAACGAATACAAGGTCGATCTCGGCACGCCGCGCATGGGCGGCGACCGCCAGGTCGATCTGCATGTCGCCCCGCTCACCGAGCGGCCCGGCCATATCGTGGTGATGCTGCAGGAGCGCACCATCGCCGACAAGATGGACCGCCAGCTCACCCACCGTAGCGCGGCGCGCTCGGTGATAGCGCTAGCAGCCATGCTCGCGCACGAGATCAAGAATCCGCTTTCGGGCATCCGCGGCGCGGCGCAGCTTTTGGAGCAGCAGGCCTCGTCCGAGGACCGCATGCTGACGCGGCTGATCTGCGATGAGGCCGACCGCATCGTGACGCTGGTCGACCGCATGGAGGTGTTCGGCGACGAGCGTCCCGTGGTGCGCGGCCCCGTCAACATCCATTCGGTGCTCGATCACGTGAAGCGGCTGGCGCAGTCGGGCTTTGCCCGCAACATCCGCTTCATCGAGGATTACGATCCCTCGCTGCCGCCGGTGCTGGCGAACCAGGATCAACTGATCCAGGTGTTCCTCAACCTCGTGAAGAATGCCGCCGAAGCGCTGATCGACGTGCCCGACGCCGAGATCCAGCTCACCACCGCGTTCCGCCCCGGCGTGCGCCTGTCAGTCCCCGGTCAAAAATCCCGGGTATCCCTGCCGCTCGAATTCTGCGTGAAGGACAATGGACCGGGCGTGCCGGATGATCTTCTGCCCAACCTGTTCGATCCCTTCGTGACCACCAAGCAGACCGGTTCCGGCCTCGGCTTGGCGCTGGTCGCAAAAATCGTCGGCGATCACGGGGGCATCATCGAATGCGAATCTCAGCCGCGCAAGACCACCTTCCGCGTGCTGATGCCGATGTATTCCACATCGGTGAAACATGCCGATCAAAGCAGTCGCGACGGCTCTGCCGGGAAGTCGTCGTCTGCGTCACAGGGGGCAAAATGAGGATTAACGATGCCCGCAGGTAGCATTCTCGTTGCTGATGACGACACCGCCATCCGCACGGTTCTCAATCAGGCACTTTCCCGCGCCGGCTATGAAGTCAGGCTCACGGGCAACGCCGCAACGCTGTGGCGCTGGGTCAGCCAGGGGGAGGGCGATCTCGTCATCACCGACGTGGTGATGCCGGACGAGAACGCCTTCGACCTGTTGCCGCGGATCAAGAAGATGCGGCCGAACTTGCCCGTCATCGTCATGAGCGCGCAAAACACCTTCATGACGGCGATCCGCGCTTCCGAGCGCGGGGCGTATGAATATCTGCCAAAGCCCTTCGACCTGAAGGAGCTGATCGCCATCGTCGGCCGCGCGCTGGCCGAGCCGAAGGAGCGGGTCTCGACGCCGGACGAGGACGCCGAGATGGAGGCGATCCCGCTGGTCGGCCGCTCGCCGGCGATGCAGGAAATCTACCGTGTGCTGGCGCGCCTGATGCAGACCGACCTCACCGTGATGATCACGGGCGAGTCCGGCACCGGCAAGGAGCTGGTGGCGCGCGCGCTGCACGATTACGGCAAGCGCCGCAACGGCCCGTTCGTCGCCGTCAACATGGCGGCGATCCCGCGCGACCTCATCGAATCCGAGCTGTTCGGCCACGAGCGCGGTGCCTTCACCGGCGCCAACACCCGCGCCTCGGGCCGGTTCGAGCAGGCCGAGGGCGGCACGCTGTTCCTCGACGAGATCGGCGACATGCCGATGGAGGCGCAGACCCGCTTGCTGCGCGTGTTGCAGCAGGGCGAATACACCACCGTCGGCGGCCGCACGCCGATCAAGACCGACGTGCGCATCGTCGCGGCCTCCAACAAGGATCTGCGCGTCCTGATCCAGCAGGGCCTGTTCCGCGAAGACCTGTTCTTCCGCCTCAACGTCGTGCCGCTGCGGCTGCCGCCGCTGCGCGAGCGCATCGAGGACCTGCCGGATCTCGTACGTCACTTCTTCGCGCTCGCCGAGAAGGACGGTCTGCCGCCGAAGAAGCTCGACACGCTGGCGCTGGAGCGGCTGAAGCAGCACCGCTGGCCCGGCAACGTCCGCGAGCTCGAGAACCTCGCCCGGCGCCTTGCCGCGCTTTATCCGCAGGACGTGATCACGGCCTCCGTCATCGACGGCGAGCTGGCGCCGCCCTCGGTCAGTCCGGGGGCCGTGGTCCAGCAGGGCGTGGACAATCTCGGCGGCGCGGTCGAGGCCTATCTGTCCTCGCACTTCCAGGGCTTCCCGAACGGCATGCCGCCGCCGGGCCTCTATCACCGCATCCTCAAGGAGATCGAGGTGCCGCTGCTCACGGCGGCGCTCGCCGCCACCCGCGGCAACCAGATCCGCGCCGCCGACCTGCTCGGCCTCAACCGCAACACGCTGCGGAAGAAGATCCGCGATCTCGATATCCAGGTCTATCGGAGCGGGGGCTAGACTTCATGAAGCCGACGGTGGCTCAGCTCCCCCTACCACAGCGGAGCTGAGCCTGTCCGGATCGCGCTGGCCGTTGTGGCTGGCGCGGTGAGCAGAAGTCCTGATGGGGCCGAAATGTTCCGTGGGAACCGTTCAAATTGGTCATTCGGCCGCGAGACGCGGCTTCGCACTATCTGACCGGGCGTGCAGGTACCGGCACCACATTGGCCAGTTGCGTCGGCGGCGGCTGCAGCCCGACGCCGTTGACCAGGAGGTCGGCGGCCACAATCAGCAGCAGCACGGCTGAAACCATCGTCGCAAGAAAGACTCTATCCATCCTGGTCAATCCGGAGATGAGGGAATCCGTTCCCGCGAGAGAGTGCCGATCAGCTGACTCCTGTCGATTTCGCCACCAGGGCGCCATAAAAAATATAATCGCAATTACAATATCTTACAAATATTGCCTTTCGCCGGCGCGGCATGTCCTAGGCACGGCGATCGGTATGATCCGCGCAGGCCGCATGAGATCGGGGACGAAGGACGCGTCTCCCGCGGCCGCTTGATCTGGATCAAGAATGCCGCGCGGCGGAGGCCGCTACGTCCATCGGGTATCCGCACCTCCCGGAAGGACGGTCGTCTTGACCACACTTCGCAAGCTTCTCTCCGCGGAGCAGATCGTCCAGCTGGTGATCCGACTCGGATTGCTGGCGCTCCTGATCGTATGGACGTTTCTGATCATCCGCCCCTTCGTGCCGATCCTGACCTGGAGCGCGGTGCTTGCGGTCGCGTTCTATCCAGCCTTCAGCTGGCTCGCCAAACGTCTGGGCGGTCGCCCCCGGACGGCCGCGGTCCTCCTCACGCTGATGATGCTTGGCATCGTCATCGGTCCGGCGGCATGGCTCGGGCTGAGCGCGGCCGAGGGCATCAAGGACCTCGCGACCCAGATCGGCACCGGCGATGTCGTGCTCCAGGCGGCGCCTGAATGGCTCAAGGACTGGCCGCTGGTCGGCCCCCAGCTGTTCGATCTCTGGACACTGGCCTATACCAACATTCGCGCCGTTCTGCGCGAAGTGGCGCCGTATCTGAAACCACTGGCGGGGGTGATGCTGTCGTTCGCCGGCAGCGCCGGCGTCGGCACGCTGCAGTTCCTGCTGTCGGTACTGGTCGCCGGCTTCCTGTTCCCGTACGGACCGCAGCTCGTTGGCGCGGTCCGCGCTTTCCTGTTCCGCATCGTGCCGGAGCAAAGCGAGCATTTTCTCGAGCTGGCCGGCGCGACGATCCGGGCGGTGTCGCAAGGCGTGATCGGCGTTGCGATCATCCAGGCGCTGCTCGCCGGCATCGGCCTCAAGCTTGCGGGCATCCCGAGCGCAGGCTTGCTGGCCATCGTCGTTTTGCTGCTGTCGATCGTGCAGATCGGGGCCGCGATCGTGCTCATACCCGTGGTGATCTGGATCTGGATGGACAAGGACGTCGCGACGGCAGTGCCTCTGACGATCTTCCTCGTCGTCGTCGGCCTGCTCGACAATATCCTCAAGCCATTGGTCATGGGCCGCGGCCTGAGCACGCCGACGCTCGTCATCCTGATCGGGGTCATCGGCGGCACATTGGCGCACGGCATCCTCGGCCTCTTCATCGGCCCGATCATTCTGGCGGTCGCCTGGGAGCTCGCGGCGGCCTGGATCCAGATCGACCGTTCCGCAGCGCTACGGGAGCAGAACGAGTCCGCCATTGTTGAACAGCCTTCCGTCGCGCCGAGATAGGTTCGAAAGGCAAGAGGTCGGTCCTGATGCTGCTTCAAGTCCTCGTCAGCGCGCTGGTCAGCGCGATCAATATCGGGATCCACGCGCTAGCGACCGTCGGTGCCGTATCGATCGCGCGAACGGCCGGCCTGAGGCTGACCGATGGTCCGCGACTGCATTTGATGGGGGTGATGGTCGCAACGGCCACAGCGCTGAGTGTTGCGCACACCTTGGAGGTCCTGGTCTGGGCCTGCACGTATTGGTTCGTCCAGGCCGCGCCGGCGGGAAGTGACCTCTTGTATTTCGCCTTCGTGAACTACACCACGCTCGGCTATGGCGACATCACGCCGGTGCCCGAATGGCGGCTGATCGGGCCGTTGACGGCCATGAACGGCATCCTGCTGTTCGGCTGGTCGGCGGCCATCCTGTTCGAGGTCCTGCGCAAAACGATGGAGCATCTCGAAGCGATCGCGCGGTTCCCGGGCAAGACAGGACAATGAGCCTGTCGCTCAGGGCTGAAGATCGAGGCTGGCGAGCTGGTTCCGGTCCAGGAGCACGATCTGGCGCTGGGTGTTGCCGATGAAGCCGAGGATGCCGAGCTCATGCAGCCGCGAGAGCGCGCGCGAGACGGTTTCCAGCGTCAGGCCGAGATAATCGGCGATATCGCGCCGTGACATCGGCAGCGCGAGGACACCCGCAGCGGTCAGCCTCTTGTCCATTTCCAGCAGGAAAGCCGCGACCCGTTCCAGCGAGGTCTTGCGGCCGAGCAGCAGCATGTGATCTTCGGCGTGCTGGAGATTGGTCGTGGTCATGCTGAGCAGGTTTCTTGCAACCATGGCATCGCTCTCGGCCACCATCTCGAGGCTCTCCCGCCTCACGAGGCGCACCGTGGTGTCGACGATCGCCTCCGTGGTGAAGCGGTGCTCGTATCCGTTCTCCAACCCGAAAATATCGCTGGTCAGGTGAAACGCGCCGATCTGCCTGCGGCCATCCGACAGCAGCTTGTAGCTCCGCACCGCACCAGACTTGACCTGGTAGACATATTCGGCGGGTTCTTTCTCGCCATAGATCTCGGTGCCCTTCTTGTAGGAAAATTCGATTAAACTGACGAGCGCATTTGAATCGCTTGTCATGCCGAGGTCGCGAAGGGAGTTGGGGCGCAGCGCGGAATCAGTGGTGATGCGAACGAACATGGGCCAGCTCCTCAGCTTGCCGTCGAATTTGGTCTTTGAGACAAAAATCTCTTGCACTGGAATACGCCGCGCAATCGCACTCCCGCCGAGGTTGATTTACGACTAACGAGGTATTCCAATCCATTGTCCCAAGGGTCAATGTCCCAAGGGACAGCGGGGGGCGTTCGCTGCGCGGACTGAGAAAGACTTCAATGGAAGCCCAAAAGTATTCTGTTGCGAAGCATATGTTTCGGTTTTTGAACCGTTGGCAACCACGCGGCCTCGGTTAAAAGATTGCTTTACTGAATTTTACGCGAGGTAAATGGTGCCCGGCCTTGTCCACGTGGTCGATGACGACGCATCGTTCCGGACGGCGATCGAGCGCCGGCTGAAGCTTGCCGGTTATGACGTCAAAACCTACGCATCGGCGCAGGATCTCCTGGACGCGGCGCCAGACGACGAGCAGCCGGGATGCATCCTGCTCGACGTGCGCATACCGGGCTTGAGCGGTCCTGAACTGCAAAGTCGCCTGATCGCCGCGGGCTCGAATTTGCCGATCATATTCCTGACGGGGCACGCCGACACGCCGACGACCGTGCAGGCCATCAAGGCGGGAGCGGAAGACTTCCTGACCAAACCGGTTTCGTCGGAGCTGTTGCTCGATGCGATCGCGCGTGCACTGGCGAGGCAAGATGCCGCGCGCAGCCAACGCGGCAAGCTCGAAGCATTTCGCGCGCACCTTGCAACGCTGACGCAGCGCGAACGGCAGGTGTTCGATCTCATCGTCCGCGGCAAGATCAACAAGCAGATCGCTTACGAGCTGGGGACGACCGAGCGGACCGTGAAAGCGCATCGCCATCAGGTGATGGAGAAGATGCGGGTTCATTCGCTTGCCGAGCTCGTTTCGATCGCGGAGCGGCTTGGAATGCTGGATTCGAATAGCGGTTAGCCATTCCGTCGCTTCGAATCCAGTTCCCGCCATGTCACTGCCCCAAAGGACAATATGAAGCGCATCGACGGCACGCGTACTGATTGCAGCCACCGCATCACCATCGTGCCGAGCCCGAAAGGTCGCTTTCCTGCCGATGCGCGAATCAGTCTTCATCGTTGACGACGATCCCTCCATGCGAGTCAGCATGAACAGGCTGCTGCGCGCGCACGGATTCGCCGTGACGCTGTTCGATTCCGCGGAGGCCCTGCTTGAACACGGCGGCTTCGACAAGGCGATCTGCATCGTCATCGACATCAATCTCGACGGCAAGTCGGGCGTCGAGCTGCGCCGCAAGCTGGCGGAGGAGGGCGTCACGGCGCCAGTGATCTACGTTACCGGCAATGACAGCCCGGTGAACCGTAGTGCCGCGGTTGCGTCGGGCTGCGTCGCCTATCTGACAAAGCCGTTCACGGCGCAGTCATTGATCGATTCGGTCACGCGCGCGGCTGCGGCCTAGCGTGGAAACGCCGATCATTCGTCGACATACTGTTCCAGCATTTTCGTGGGCGCACCTTTGTGGACCGAGCCGAACTGCGCCAGCGGCACGAGGGTCGTCAGCGCCAGCAGGTTCGAATCGACAACCTCGAGCGCCATTGTCTTTGCCGACTCCATTTCCTCGACGATCCCGGATGGGACGACGTCAGCCGCGATGCAGATGTTGGTCAGGCACCAGTTGTAGGGGACGCTAAAGCTGCTGCCGGGGTCGACGGACAGCTTGGGCGGCCGCTGCAGGTACATTCCGATAGGCACGAAAAGTTGCAGCCGGGCCGTCGGGGTGCCCTCGCGTTCGATCAGGTCGACGCGCACAGCTACCTGCCCGGTCGGGAATGTCCCGGTGATGGTCGTCCGGCACAGCATCGGCGCGCCGCCGGCCTTGAAGCAGAGCTTCTGCCAGTCACCGTAGCTGATGTCCTTGGCTTCGCGCTGGCCGCGTGTGGCCACCTCGGGTGGTTTATCGGCCGGTGTGGCTTTCGGCGAGGCGATGGCAGGATATGTCGCAAGCCCGACGAGGGCGCTAACCAGCACGCCACAGATATGATCACGGATGGTGAACATGGTTGCGCCTCCAGGGCAGGCTCTACTTCTGTGCCTCGAGAAATTTTGTCACCAGCGGCGACCAGAGCGGGATCGCATCCGGCGAGCCGATGAAGAAATGCCCTTCGCTGCCGAATGGCGGCATCAGATGATATTCGGCGCGGCCGCCGGCGGCGGTGAACGCCGCATGCATGCGCTTCGACAGGTCGGGCCCGAAGAACGTGTCGTTCTCGATGTAGATCCACAGCATCGGCACCCGCGAGGTACGGCCGAAATCCGCGGTCGCCTCGACCAGCTTGTCCGGCGCGCAATTGTTGTTGGGCTTGCCGCCGACCCGGCCGCCTCGGCCGGCAGCGAAGGTGATGATGGCCTTCACTTGCGGTGGATTGACGCTCGACAGGGCGATGGAAGCCCAGCCGCCGGCGGACTGTCCGACCACGATCACGTCCTTTGGAATGATGCGCTTCTCGGCCGCCAGGTGGTCGATGATCCACAGATCGACCTGCGCGACCGCTAGGCCCGCATCATGAAAGTTCGGATTGGTGCACTTGCCGACTTTGGAGAAGAACGGCCCATAGATCGCACGTTCGGGAATGTCGATCGCCTGCGCGCCATACCCGCTGCCGACCGGTGCCACCACGAGATGGCCGCGTTTTGCGAACCATTTGGCGGCGTCACGGAATTCGACCAGCGGAAAAAAGCTCCTGTCGGTCGGGTTGAGTGAGACACCGTGATTCATGATCACTAGCGGGAAGGGGCCGTCACCGACGGGGCGCACCAGATAAGCGAACATTGGCAGCGGCAGCGGCAGCGCCCAGATCTCCTCCTGGATGCGGATGTCGTCCTCGGCACGGGCAGGTGCCACGAGCCCGGCGAGAAGGAGCAGGACGCCTGCAAGGAGGCGACGGAGTGCGGGGAGATCAAAGCGCATCCTGGCCTCCTCAACCCGTGAACGTGGCGGCCACCACGATCGGACCGAGCACGGTGAGGGCGACCTTGCCGACAGCGTAGGGAACGGCGACGCCGAGCACAGGGACAATCAGGACGCAGGCCCTGGTCACGATTGAGAAGCCACGGCCGAGCATGGCGCCAGGCGCGATCGCCAGCAGCGGGAAGATTTCCGATGCGGTAGTGATGATCCATGTGACAGTGACCATGGCTGCTTTTCCCCAACGGATCGCAACGGATTCGATCTGGCGCGCGAGAACATTGCTTGATCCAGATCAAGTCTAGCTAGAGCCAAGGCGCCCCAATGCAGTCTTGTGGGATAGGTGACCGCCCGGCATTGCCGACATGAATTCTCTGGACATTGCCTCCGGCGCGATCCGACGCGACGATACAGCCGAAATCGCTCTGCTGCTCATCCTGCTCACCGTGTTTGGCTACTTCGCCATGATCCTGGCTCAATAGGGGGAAGAAAACGTCATGAG
Source organism: Bradyrhizobium sp. CB1717 (assembly GCF_029714325.1). NCBI lineage: Bacteria > Pseudomonadati > Pseudomonadota > Alphaproteobacteria > Hyphomicrobiales > Nitrobacteraceae > Bradyrhizobium > Bradyrhizobium sp. CB1717. Next base: position 5,108,008 of record NZ_CP121666.1, on the reverse strand, counting down.
AAAGTTCACCATCGGCGCCGTCCTGATCGCCTCGCTCGCAGCCATTGCCGGCTTCAGCACGCCTACGCGTGCCGAGACCGGCGACGTTGCGGTCGTCTTCACCAAGGGCGGATTCATCGTCGGCGTCGGCGGCGGGGAGGGCGTCCTGCTTCTGAGGGGCAAGAAATACCCCTTCACGGTCTCCGGCATGAGCGTCGGCTTCACCATCGGCGCATCGACCACCAAGTTCGTGGGCAAGGCCATCAATCTGAAGGGCCCCGCGTCCATCGAAGGATCCTACGCGGTGGGCGGAGCCGGCGGTGCGGTCGCAGCCGGCGCCGGTGCCGTCCAGTTGCAGAACGGCAATGGCGTGATCCTTCAGCTCACCGGTCCCAAGATCGGCGCGGAGGTGTCGGCCGCGGTCGGCGGCGTGACGATCCGACTAAAATAGGGCCCCGCAAAGGGCCTCTAAGCAAACGGGCTGTGTCGCCGCAGCCCGTTTCGCTTTTCAATATCGCTGGGTTCAGTACCGTTCCTCGACGAACTTCAATCCGCGCAGGCTTGCCTGGTCGTTGTAGCGTCCCTTGTTCGACCGCGACGGCAGCTTGACCTTATCGCGCTTGACCTTCTTGTAAGGGATCGTTCTCAGGATGTGCGAGATGACGTTGAGCCGCGCGCGCCGCTTGTCGTCGGAGCGGATCAGTCGCCAAGGCGCATGTTTGGTATCGGTCGCCTCGAACATCATGTCGCGCGCGCGCGAATAATCGTACCAGCGTCCGAACGATTCCGTGTCCATCGGGCTCAGCTTCCACTGCCGCAGCGGATCCTCGATCCGCGCCATGAAGCGGCGTTCCTGCTCCTCCATCCCGACCTCGAGCCAGAGCTTGATCAGGATGATGCCGGCGTCGACGGCGAATTTCTCGACCGTCGGACACAATTCCAGGAAACGCTTGTGCTCGGCCGGCGAGCAGAAGCCCATGACATATTCGACGCCGGCGCGGTTGTACCAGCTGCGGTCGAAGATCACGATTTCGCCGCCCGCCGGGTATTGCTCGATATAGCGCTGCAGGAACAGCTGGGATTTCTGCCGGTCGGATGGCGCGGGCAGGGCGCAGACGCGGAAGACGCGCGGGCTGACCTTTTCGGTCAATGCCTTGATGGTGCCGCCCTTGCCGGCGGCGTCGCGGCCCTCGAAGATGATGATCACCTTCAGCTTCTGGGCTCTGACCCAGTCCTGGAGATGGCACAGCTCGACCTGGAGCTTTTCGAGCTCCTTCTCGTAGTCCTTCCGCTTCATCCGCCCGGCAGAATCGTCCTTGGCCATGCCCGTCCTTCCGCTGCTACGGCGCTACTCGTCGCCCCATGAAATGGTCACGCCGATGTCGCCGGGCACGCCGCCCGGAAATTCGATGACCTGATAGGCGATGCGATAGCCGCGGGGCTTCAGATAGTCGGTCCAGAGCTGAAAGATCTCCTTGGGGATGCCGGTCAGCGTATTCTCCCAGCCCTTTTCCATCTGGTTGATGGCGCGTCCCTTGTCGGTGCAGAGCGTGTTGGGGAAGCGATAGACCAGGACCTCGGTGAGCCCGTTTCGCACCGCACGCTGGATGATCGTCGAGGCGAGCTTGATCTTCTCCTCCTCGGTCTTGCCGGAAGGCTTGCTCAGCCGCTCGATCAGGGCCTGTTTCTCGGCCTCGGCGGCCGCGGCGAGGCGGACGTACTCTTCCGCCTTCTCGGCCTCCTTGAGCGCGGCCTCTTTGCGGATCTGTGTGGCACTGGGAATGAGTTCGTCGAGGCCGGGCATGGCGGCGGCTCCCCTGGATTGTGCATTCAGTTCCCGGGACGCTATGTCCGGCAACGGGCGTTCTCTTGATTCAAATCAAGCAAATCGGGAAGCTCCCTGAACAGAGTGCAAGAGCACGTTCACTGACCGGGAGAGACGTTTGAGCGACCAGCTTCATCCGATGGCTCCGCACCACCTGCCGTTCTATCTCGCGCCGGGAAGCGGCACCGATACGCTCATGGTGGTGATGGGCGTGTTCCTGATCGGCACCATCCTCTGGGTCGGCACGCTCTATTGGAAGCTACACAGCTTGCCAGAACGGATGGCGCACAAGTCGCAGAAGCTGCAATTCGAATTGGTTGCGGTGCTCGGCCTGATCTCGCTGTTCACGCACATGCATATCTTCTGGGTCGCAGGTCTCCTGCTCGCGTTGATCGATCTGCCCGACTTCGGCACGCCATTGCGCAGCATAGCCGGGTCCGTCGAGAAGATTGCCGACGCGACGCCGGCGGCCGATGGCGGCGACGTCCCGGCCGAGGCTGCCGCGCCGCCTCCGGCAGACAGGCCGGTGTCCGCCAAGGAGAAGGAGCACAGCCATGTTTGAGCTCCTGATCTGCTCCCTCGTGACGATCCTGCCCGACTACCTCTACCGCCGTTACGTCCAGGGCAAGCGCTTCGGCAAGGAGATCACCTTCTTCTCGGTCTGGTACGAGCTGCGCTGGGGCATCACCGGCTGCCTGATGCTGACGGTGTCGCTGATCACGATGATCTTCTACTTCCACCCGTCGACGTCGTCGGCGACGCTGTACTTCCGCACGGTGCCCATCCTTCCCGAAGGCTCGGGGCGTGTTGCCGAGGTCAAGGTCGGCTTCAGCGCGCCGGTCAAGAAGGGCGACGTACTGTTTACGCTCGACAGCTCGAAGCAGCAGGCCGCGGTTGAAACCGCCAAGCGCAAGGTTGCCGAGGTCGATGCCACCATGCAGACGGCGCAGGCCGACGTGGTCAAGGCCGAGGCGCAGATCGGGGAGGCGAAGGCCAACTACCAGCAGGCCAAGGACGAGCTCGAGGTCAAGAGCGAGCTGCAGCGCCGCAACCCCGGCATCGTGCCGCAGCGTGACATCGAAAAGCTCCAGGTCCTGGTCGATCAGCGCCAGGCCGGAGTCGATGCCGCAAATGCCGCGAAGCAATCCGCGTCCTTGCAGATATCCACGCTGCTGCCGGCGCAGAAATCCAGCGCCGAGGCCGCGCTCGACCAGGCCCAGGTCGATCTCGACAAGACTCTCGTCCGGGCCGGTGTTGACGGGCGGGTCGAGCAGTTCCTGGTTCGCCCCGGCGACGTCGTCAACCAGCTGATGCGCCCGGCCGGCGTCCTGATTCCGGAAGAGGCTGGCCGAAAGGTTCTCCAGGCCGGCTTCGGCCAGATCGAGGCGCAGGTGATGCAGACCGGCATGGTGGCGGAGGCGACCTGCATTTCCAAACCGTGGGTGATCATCCCGATGGTGATCACGACCGTGCAGGACTACATCGCAGCCGGGCAATTCCGGTCCGGCGAGCAATTGCTGGAAGCGCAGAACGCGGTGAAGCCCGGCACCATCTTGGTGTTCATGGAGCCGCTCTACAAGGGCGGGCTCGAGGGCGTGACGCCGGGCTCGAGCTGCATCGTCAATGCCTACACCAGCAACCACGAGGAAATCTCCGCCAAGGATACGCCGACCAGCCGGAAGATCGTGCTGCACGTCGTGGACGGGGTCGGCCTCGTGCATGCGCTGCTGCTGCGCATCCAGGCGCTGTTGCTGCCGATCCAGACACTCGTGCTGAGTGGCCATTGAACGGCGAGAAAAGGACGGATCACATGGCTTCACGGAAACTGGTCACGCTCGGCGCGACGTTGATCTCACTGGTCGTTGCAGCCGCCAGCGCCAGGGCGCTCGACCTCAACGGCGCCTGGGCCGGCGATGCCGACAATTGCAGCAAGGTGTTTGCCCGCAAGGGCGCGCAGCTCGGCTTCACCGACATGTCGGACGTCTATGGCGGCGGCTTCATCGTCGACGGCGATCAGATCGTCGGAAAATTCGCGCGCTGCCGGATCAAGGCGAGGAAGGACAACGGTCCGAACGTCAACCTGGTTGCGGCCTGCGCGACCGACATGATGCTCTCCAGCATCCAGTTCAGCCTGAAGGAGGTGGATGCAAACAGCATCACCCGGCTGTTCCCGGGCATGGAGGACATGGAGATCCGCTATTTCCGTTGCCCGGCCTCTTAGCGACGCGTTGCACATTTGCCGCGGGATTGTCCTGGAATGGCACGACCCGCCTCGGCCTCCTCGCAGAGGCGCAGGCGAGGGCGGGACGTGCTTTCGCGCCGATGAGCTATGCCTACGGACGCGTCACCACACGCTGCTGAGGCGTGCTCTCACGGGCTGTCCGAGCGCGACAATTGCCGCTAGAATTGTCCGGAAAGCAGCCGCCGGAAGCTGCGGGAATTGGAGCTGAGCGGACGCATGTCCTCTGACCCGGTCAGGTCGTGGCCTGCCGTGCTGTTCTGCCTGGGCCTGTTCGTCGCCGCGTGCATGTCGCCAGATCAGGCAAGTGGCGTCGAGCGAAGCCTGCGCGGCGAGCTCAAGCGCGTGCTTTTGCTGCATTCGTTTGGCCGCGAGTTTCGGCCGTGGAGCGAATACGCACGCGACATCAAGGCCGAGCTCGAGCGGCAATCGCCGTGGGCACTCGACATACAGGAGCATGCGCTGCTCACGGCGCGGTTCAATAATCCTGGTCCCGAGGCGCCCTTCGTCGAGTATCTGCAATCGCTCTACCAGGGAGCGTTGCCCGATATCGTGTTGACCATTGGCGCACCTGCCGCCCGGTTCGCGCAGAGATACCGCGCAAGATTGTTCCCCAACACGCCGTTGATTCTTTCCGCGGTCGAGTACCGGCTGATCGACCGTGCCGATCTCACCGACAACGACGTGGTCGTGGCGATCCGCAACGATTTCACGGCCGCATTCGCCAACATCCTTCAGCTGCTGCCGGACACCAGGGCGGTCGCGATCGTGATCGGTGCCTCGCCGCTGGAGAAATTCTGGATGGAGGAGGTGAAACGCGAGCTGAAGCCCATGGGCGAGCGGCTGGAGCTGATCTGGTATTCTAACCTGTCATTCGAGGAAATCCTGAAACGTGCATCGAGTCTTCCCCCGCACACGGTGCTGTTCTGGGGGCTGATGTCGGTCGACGCAGCCGGGATCGTCCACGAGAGCGACATCGCCCTGCGCAGCCTGCACGCGGTTGCGAATGCGCCGATCTTTTCCTACCAGGACCCGTTCTTCGGGGGCAGCACCGTCGGCGGCCCCATGCATTCGGTCGCGGAAACGAGTTCGAGGACCGTCAGCGTCGCACTGCGCGTTCTCGGAGGCGCAAAACCTTCGAGCATTAATTATGAGCCGCTCGGCTTCGCGGCGCCGCGCTATGATTGGCGCGAATTGCAGCGCTGGGGCATCAGCGAGAGCCGCTTGCCTCCCGGCAGCGAAATCCTGTTTCGCGAACCGAACATCTGGGAGCGCTATCGCTGGCAGATGCTGATGATCTCGGCCGTATTCCTGGTGCAGGCCGGGCTCATCAGCGGGCTGCTGCATGAGCGTCGCCGCCGCCGGCTCGCCGAAGTGGAATCGCGCCAGCGGCTGGCGGAACTCGCCCACGTGAACCGGTACTCGGCCGTCGGCGAGCTGACGACCTCCATTGCGCATGAATTGAACCAGCCGCTCGGATCCATCCTGACCAACGCCGAGACGGCGGAGCTCATGCTCAGGGCCGCTCCGCCCGATATCGACGAGATCCGGCAGATCCTCGCCGACATCAGACGGGATGACCAGCGGGCGAGCGAGGTGATCCGCAGGCTGCGCAGCGTCCTGAAGAAGACCCCGTTCGAGGTCAGGGATATCGAGCTGAACGACACGGTGCGGGAGGCGATCGGGCTGGTGAGCGCCGTCGCCGATGGACGCCGCATCGCCCTGGCCTACATGCCCTTGCTCGCGGATTTGCACGTCAAGGGCGATCCCGTGCAGCTTCAGCAGGTCGTGCTCAATTTGATCATCAATGCGATGGATGCAGTCTCGGACGCCGACATGAAAAAGCGCGACATCGCCGTGTCGACCATGCGGGCCGGCAACCAGGCCGAGATCAGGATTTCCGACACCGGTCCAGGCATTGCTTCCGCGGATCTCGCAAACGTCTTCAATCCGTTCTTCACGACCAAGCCGCAAGGAATGGGAATGGGACTTGCGATCGTGAAGACCATCATCGAGGCCCATCACGGCACGATCGCCGCTGAGAACCAGCCGTCGGGCGGAGCCCTGTTCACGATCAGGCTGCCGCTCATTCGCTGACAGCAGTATCTTGATCTCGATCAAACCTTCAGCCCGCTGAGGCCGTTTCCTTTCGCGGTTGCGTCATGGCCGGGCTGGACGCGGGCATGGTGGGGGTGGTGGTTTGATCATGAGACGCCGTGAGTTCATGGCTCTGCTTGGCGCTGCGGCTGTGTTTCCAGTCACCGCGCAAGGGCAGGAAAGGGCACCGTGGCAGTCGATGCCTTCGGTGGGGGTGTTGACCGGCAATGTTGCGGGCGATCCCGGTGCCCAGATGCGGGTCGATGCGTTCCAGCAGGGGCTGGCCGATCGCGGCTGGATTGCCAACCAGAATTATCGGCTCGAAATACGCTGGCCGGGTCCCGATCCGGCGCGGCAGAAACTGGAGGCGCTCGAGCTCGTCGCCACCACGCCGGACGTCTTGTTTGCGACCAGCACGGGCACGACCCGGGCACTGCGCGAGGCGACCCAGCGGATTCCGATCGTCTTCGTCGGGCTCTCCGATCCGGTCGGGACCGGTCTGGTCGCCAATCTGGCGCGACCGACCGGCAACCTGACCGGCTTCTCGCTCTACGAGCACTCGATGAGCGGGAAGTGGCTCAGCCTGCTCAAGGACATGGTGCCGGGCATGAGTCATGCCGCGGTTCTGTTCAATCCGGACTCGGCACCCTATGCGCCATTCTACATCGAGGCCGCGCACCAGATGGAAAGCCGTCTCGGCATGAAGATTACTGGGGCGAGCGTTCGGACCGGAGCCGACATCGCGGGAGTGATCGAGGCGGCGGCACGCAATGGAGCCGGCCTTGTCGTGTTGCCGGACGGCGGCTTCTTCGGCGCACAGAGCGCGATGACGATTCCCTTGCTGGCACAGCGCCGGGTGCCGGCGATTTTCGCGGTCCGCTTCTACGCCGCCAATGGCGGCCTGATGTCATACGGTGCCGATCTGACCCAGCAGTTTCGCGATGGTGCCGGTTATGTCGATCGCATCCTGCGAGGGGCAGACATCCGCACACTCCCGGTGCAATTCGCCAGCAAGTTCGAGCTCGTCATCAACATGAAAGCCGCCAATGCGCTTGGGTTGGCGATACCAAGCCGGCTCCTGATGGAGGCCGAGCTGATCGAGTGAGGCCTTGGTCTCGCGTTGCAACAGAAACGGCGGCTCCCGTTTCGTTGATCTCGATCAACAAACGCCCATGCCGCGGCCCCGATCTTTGCGGTCGGAAAGTTGGATGGAGGCTGGAATGTCTCGCTGCGGCAAGACCCTGATGGCAATTGCGCTGATGCTGGCGATGCCGGCTGCGGCAATTGCGCAGACGGCGGACAAGCCGGCGACGCCGAGCACGCAGGCGCAGCCTGCAACCGCGCAAGCACCGGCCGCCGAGCTGTTGAAGCCGGAACAGCTCGAAGCCTTGGTTGCACCGATTGCGCTCTATCCCGACGAGCTGCTCGCCAACGTTTTGGCCGCTTCGACCTATCCGCTCGAAGTGGTGCAGGCCGACCGCTGGCTGAAGGAACGCAAGACGCTGAAGGGGGATGCGCTGAAGACCGAGGTCGACAAGCAGGGCTGGGACGACAGCGTCAAGGCGCTCGCGAGCACGGCCGAAATTCTTTCCATGATGAGCGACAAGCTCGACTGGACCCAGAAGCTGGGTGACGCCTTTCTCGCCCAGCAGCCCGACGTGATGGATGCGATCCAGCGCCTGCGCAACAAGGCCTACGACAACAAGAAGCTGGTCACCACCAAGCAGCAGAAGGTCAGCGTCCAGTCGCAGGAAGGCAAGCAGGTGGTCGTCATCCAGCAGGCCGATCCTGCGGAGTTGTACGTGCCGTATTACGATCCCGCGACGGTCTACGGCACCTGGCCTTACGCAGAATATCCGCCGTATTACTGGGGCTATCCCTCGTACATCGGCGCCGGCGTGGTTGCCGCCGGGCTCGCCTTCGGCACGGCGTGGGCGATCGGACGCTGGGGCAATTACTGGGGCGGCGGCTTCAACTGGGGCAACCGCAACGTCTACGTCAATCATCGCACCACCAACATCGGCAATGGCTGGCAGCACAATCCGGCGCATCGCCAGGGCGTACGCTACAACAACACCAATGTTCAGCAGCGCTTCGGCAACAACAATCTGAAGGCCGGCGTATCGGACCGGATGGATTTCCGCGGCCGCGACGGCAACCAGGTGCTGCGTCCGAACCAGGGTGCCGGAGACCGCGCGGGCGATCGTGCAGGCGATCGCGGCGATCGTGGCGGACCCGGCGATCGCGCCGGCAATCGCGGCGATCGTCCGGGTGCCGGGGATCGCCCCAGTGCAGGGACGCGCGACCGGCCCGGCGGCGGCGATCGTGCCGGTGCCGGTGACCGCGCCAAAGGCGGGGGTGACCGCGCCAAGGGTGGCGGAGATCGTGCAAAGGCTGCGAACCGTGCCGGCGGCGGTGCGGCCAATCGTGGCGGCGGCAATCGCGGCGGCGCGATGAACGTCTCCTCCGGTCGGTCGGCGGCCGCGGCGTCGGCGCGCGGTCGCTCCAGCATGGCGAGCATGCCGCGCGGTGGCGGCGGCGGGCCGAGCTTTGCCGGACGCGGCGGCGGAGGCGGAATGGCGATGCGTGGTGGTGGAGGTGGCGGCTTTGGAGGAGGCGGACGCGGCGGCGGCGGTGGCCGGCGCTCGGATATCGCACTGAAGCACGACATCGCGCTGCTCGGCCATCTCGGCAACGGCCTCGGCTATTATCGCTTCAGCTATATCGGTAGCGACAAGGCCTATGTCGGCGTCATGGCGCAGGAGGTCGAAAGCGTGATGCCGGCGGCGGTGACCCGCGGCAGCGACGGCTATCTGCGCGTCCATTACGAAAAGCTTGGTCTGAAATTCCGCACCTACAGCGATTGGCTCGCCGGCGGCGCGAAGGTCCCCGCGGAGATCGTGCCATGATCGGTCTGATGTCGCTTTGTCGCGCGGTTCTGCTGGGCATGATGGTGCTGGCGCTTCTGGGATCGGCGTCCCAGGCGCAGGAATCCTACAAGACGCCTGAGGACGCGGCCGCCGCACTGGCTGCGGCCGCCAAGAGCGGCCCGCGCGACCTCCTGAAGGTGCTGGGCAGGGCGGCGGACGACATCGTCTCGTCCGGCGACGAGGTCGCCGACGCCGACATCCGCGCGCGGTTCGTCTCGATGTATGAGGCCAAGCACGCGATCAAGGCCGAAGGCAACAAGAAGGCCACGCTGCTGCTCGGACCGGACGACTTCCCGTTCCCGATTCCGCTTGTCAACGCCAGGAACGGCTGGGAGTTCGACACCGACGAAGGCCGCATCGAAGTGCTTCGCCGCCGCATCGGCCGCAACGAGCTCGACGCGATCCAGACCGCGCTGGCCTATGTCGACGCGCAGAACGAATATGCCGACAAGGATCGCGGCGAGGGCGCAGGCGTCTACGCGCAGCGCTTCATCTCCACGGCCGGCAAGAAGGACGGCCTGTTCTGGCGAGATGATGCCGATCCGAGTCCACTCGGCGCGCTGGTCGCGGAGGCTGCGGCCGAGGGCTACAAGCAAGGAGCGGGCGACGAGCCGGCGCCCTATCACGGCTATTTCTTCCACATCCTGAAGGGCCAGGGCCCCAATGCGCCCGGCGGCGCGCTCAACTACGTCGTCAAGGGCAAGATGATCGGCGGCTTCGCGCTGATCGCATGGCCCGCGGAGTACGGCAATTCCGGCGTGATGACCTTTCTGGTCAACCATGACGGCACCGTCTACCAGAAGGATCTCGGCACGCGGACCAGCTTCCTGGCGCAGCGCATGACGCAGTTCGATCCCGACCAGACGTGGAAGAAGGTCGATGCCGAGAAGCCCTAGGCTGAAACGCGTCCTACGCGCCGTCGCAAGCGGCCTTGCGGCGCTGATGCTCGTCCTGCTCGCGATCCCGGCCACGCCATCCCTGGCACAGGCGACCGGCCAGGTCCGCGTCAAGTTCGTCAAGGCCGGCCTTCTGGTCGGCGGCGGTGCGGGCAGCGGCGTGTTGAACTATCGCGGCCGGAACTATCCCTTCACCGTCGGCGGCCTGAGCTTGGGCATCACGGCTGGCGCGAGCGTTGGCCGGTTCGAGGGACGGGCGTCGGGTATCCGGGACGTCGCCGACTTCGCCGGGACGTACAGTTCCGTCGGCGGCGGCTTCGCCCTCGTTGGCGGCATCAATGGCGTCCAGCTGCGCAACGAAAAAGGCGTGACGCTCGTGCTGCAGGGCCCGAAGGCGGGCCTGGAGCTCGCGGCCAACATCAGCCAGATCACGATTTCACTGAAGTGAGACAGTCGCCGAACTCGGTCGACGACTTATCGAATCCCGACTGCTCCATTTTGGTAAATCGTGGCCAAAAGAAGAAGTTGAATTCGGTAAGCTACTGAGATTACGTGGCTAATTGACACTGTAGTGTCTCGGCAACAATGTGGTACGAATACATCAGTCTCCGCCCGCCGCGGACCCGTTTTCAGCACCATTGTCGGAATGACCAGCGCAGATACCTCGGCCGCATCCTTTGACACGGCCCCAGCCGAAGAGCCGCGGCGCTGGTCGCCGCGACGCTGGCTGGCGCCCTTTGCCGTGGCGCTCGCACTGCTCTCGGGCCTGCTGACCTTCCTGGTCCTGACCGGCCTGACGCGGATAGACCCGACGCCGGAGGTGGTCCGCTCGTTCTACCTGATCAATGCCGGCACGATCCTGCTGCTGGTCGGGATTATCGTCCGCGAGCTCTGGCAGCTGATCCTGGCACGGCGGCGGGGCAGGGCGGCAGCGCGCCTGCATGTCCAGATCGTCAGCCTGTTCTCGATCGTGGCGGTGCTGCCGGCGGTGCTGGTCTCCGTGGTCGCCAATGTCACCCTCGAGCGCGGCCTCGACCGGCTGTTCTCGGGGCCGACCAAGGAGGTCATCCAGAACTCGCTGAACATCGCGCGCGCCTACATGCAGGACCATGCGCAGCTGATCCGCGGCGACATTCTCGGCATGGCCAACGACATCGCGCATGCGAGGCCGCTCTACGACCAGGACCGGCGCTCGTTCCGCGAGATGCTGACCGCCAGCGCCAGCTCCCGCAATCTGCCGGGCGCGATGATCATCGACAAGAACACCAACATCCTGGAATCCGCCGACACCGGCATGCGGCTCGCCTACTCGCCGCCGGCACCGGACTTCCTCAGCAACGTCAACGAGAACGAGCCCGAGATCGCGGTGCTGCCCGATGCGAGCTTCGTCGCCGCGGTGATCCGCCTGCGTGCCTTCAACGACACCTTCCTCTACGTCGCGCGGCCGCTCGACCCGAATGTGGTGAACCAGCTCAAGCAGACCGAGGTCAGCGTCGCCGAATATGCCCAGATCGAGTCGCGGCGGCTCGGCATCCAGGTCGCCTTCGCGCTGATGTTCGCGGTGATCGCGCTGACCATCCTGATGGCATCGGTGCTGATCGGGCTGAACTTCGCCAACTCGCTGGTGGCGCCGATCCGGCGGCTGATGAACGCGGCCCATACGGTTTCGACCGGCGATCTTCATGTGAAGGTGCCGGTAGACCAGTCGGAAGGCGACCTCGCCCAGCTGGGCGAGACCTTCAACAAGATGACGCAGGAATTGCGCAGCCAGCGCGACGAGCTCGTCAATGCCAGCGATCTCATCGACAGCCGTCGCCGCTTCATCGAGGCCGTGCTGTCCTCGGCGAGCGCCGGCATCATCGGCGTCGATACCTCCGGCAGCGTCGGCATTCTCAACCGCTCCGCCGAGAAGCTGATCGGGCACTCCGAAGCCGAGACGCTCGGCCATCCGCTCTCCGACGTGCTCCCCGAGCTCGACGAGATGATGAAGACGGCGCGGGAAGGGACCCAGCGCCTGGTGCAGGGCCAGATCACGATCACCCGCGACGGCACCGAGCGCAACCTCTCGGTCCGCGTCAGCGCCGAGAAGAACCAGCCGCACGACAGCTACATCATCACCCTCGACGACATCACCGAGCTGGTCTCGGCACAGCGTACTTCGGCCTGGGGCGACGTGGCGCGCCGCATCGCCCACGAGATCAAGAACCCGTTGACGCCGATCCAGCTCTCCGCCGAGCGCATCCGCCGCAAGTTCGGCAAGGACATCACCGAGGCCAAGGACAAACAGATCTTCGACCAGTGCACCGACACCATCGTGCGCCAGGTCGACGACATCAGGCGCATGGTCGACGAGTTCTCGCGCTTTGCTCGAATGCCGAAGCCCGTGATGGAGGGCGAGGATGTCGCCGACACCGTGCGGCAGGCGGTGTTCCTGATGAAGGTCGCCCATCCCGAGCTCGATATCGAAGCCGAGTTCAAGGAGGATCCGCTCCGGGCCCAGTTCGACCGGCGGCTGATCTCGCAGGCGGTCACCAACATCGTCAAGAACGCCACCGAGGCGATCGAGCAGGTCCCGCCGGAGGAGCTCGGCAAAGGCCGCATCGACGTCGTGGTGTCGCGCGAGGGCGACGACGTGCTGATCGACGTGATCGACAACGGCATCGGCCTGCCCAAGGTCGCGCGCTCGCGGCTGCTCGAGCCCTATGTGACCACGCGCGCCAAGGGCACCGGCCTTGGCCTTGCGATCGTCGGCCGCGTGCTGGAAGACCATGGCGGGCGCATCGAGCTGAAGGACGCCTCCGACTTCCGCGAAGGCCAGCGCGGCGCCTGGATGCGCATGCGCTTTGCGATTTCCGGCCAGGCCAAGAAGGCCGAGGGAGCCGAGCAGGCGCCGGCGGCCAAGGAAGAGGCGAAGGACGCGGCCGAGGCACCCGCCAAGGACGCAACCGCCCCGGATACCAAGGAAACGCCTGCGGATTCCATCAAGGCGCAGGAAACAAAAGAGCCGGCGGCCGGAACCAAAGAGCCGGAAGAAAAGACCAATGATTCAACGAAAATCGAAGCCTCAACAGGCAGCTGACAAGACAGGCGCGACCCATGGCTAGTGAAATTCTGATTGTCGATGACGAAGCCGATATTCGGGATCTCGTCGCGGGCATTCTCGAAGACGAGGGGTTCGTCACAAGGACCGCACGCGACAGCGACTCGGCGCTCGCCGAGATCGCCAATCGCAGGCCGCATTTGGTGTTCCTCGACATCTGGCTGCAGGGCTCCAAGCTCGACGGCCTGCAGCTCTTGGAGCAGGTCAAGAAGGACAATGCCGACCTGCCGGTCGTGATGATCTCGGGCCACGGCAACATCGAGACCGCGGTCGCCGCGATCAAGCGCGGCGCCTATGACTTCATCGAGAAGCCGTTCAAGGCCGATCGCCTGATCCTGGTCGCCAATCGCGCACTGGAAAACTCGCGCCTCAAGCGCGAGGTCAAGGAGCTGAAGCAGCTCGCCCCGAGCGCAAGCCAGCTCGTCGGCCGCTCACCCAGCATGAACCAGCTGCGCCAGACCATCGAGCGCGCCGCCAAGGCCAACAGCCGCATCCTGATCGTCGGCCCCGCCGGCGCCGGCAAGGAGCTGACCGCGCGCACGCTGCATACGGCCTCGGGCCGCGCCGACGGTCCCTTCGTCGTCATCAACGCCGCCGCGATCACCCCCGAGCGGATGGAGCACGAGCTGTTCGGCATCGAGCAGTCCAACGGCGAGCAGCCGCGCAAGCCCGGTGCGCTCGAAGAGGCGCATGGCGGTACGCTGTTCATCGACGAGATCGCGGACATGCCGCGCGAGACCCAGAACAAGATCCTGCGCGTGCTGGTCGAGCAGTCGTTCCAGCGCGTCGGCGGCACCGCCAAGGTGCAGGTCGACGTGCGCATCATCTCCTCGACCGCGCGCAACCTGGAGGAGGAGATCGCGGCCGGCCATTTCCGCGAGGACCTCTATCATCGGCTCTCGGTGGTGCCGATCCGCGTGCCGGCGCTGTCGGAGCGTCGCGAGGACATTCCGGAGCTGATCGACTACTTCATGGAGCAGATCTCGGCCGGCAGCGGCCTGCCCAAGCGCCAGATCGGGCAGGACGCGATGGCGGTGCTGCAATCGCACGTCTGGCCCGGCAATGTGCGCCAGCTCCGCAACAATGTTGAACGAGTCATGATTCTGGCCGCAGGCGGCCCGGAGGTCATCATCACCGCCGACATGCTGCCGCAGGACGTCGGCTCGATGGTGCCGGCGATGCCGACCAGCAACAATGGCGAGCACATCATGGGCCTGCCGCTGCGCGAGGCGCGCGAAGTGTTCGAGCGCGACTATTTGATTGCACAGATCAGCCGTTTTTCAGGAAATATTTCTCGAACGGCTGAGTTCGTTGGCATGGAACGGTCGGCCCTGCACCGGAAGCTGAAGGCACTCGGAGTCGGCTGAAACGTTCCGAGTGAAGTGGATACCGGTCGGCATACAGAAAACGCCGCGACATCGCGGCCGCTCGTCAGGGATAAACGAGGAAAATCATCGATTTCCGTAGTTTTTCGGGGCAATAGAGCACGGGCTGCCGCGTGAAGCGGCTTGCCTAATAACCCGACCTGTCCTCTAATCGAACCGCTGTTCCTCCGAGGGGGATCTCATGAGGAGCGGCAACCGGAAGAGGCCCCGAATTTCACAAAGAGGGCCGCATCCGGCGCAATAAAAAGAAACTCAAAGCGAGAAAAAAACAATGGCGGCAGACCGCGCACAAAACCTGCAGGACACCTTCCTTAATCACGTTCGCAAAACCAAGACGCCACTGACGATCTTTCTGGTCAACGGAGTGAAGCTCCAGGGCATCGTGACCTGGTTCGACAATTTCTGTTTGCTGCTTCGGCGCGACGGTCACTCGCAGCTTGTCTACAAGCATGCGATCTCGACCATCATGCCGGGCGCGCCCATCCAGTTGTTCGAAGGCGGCGAGGATCAGCCGGCTTGAGAGTGATCTGATTGGAACCCCGGAATTTCGACGGGGACGCCGACCGTCCGCGGTCGGCAGGGGCTAAGCAGACGGGGCGGGTGCTTGTCATCGGTCCCTATTTGCGAGTGCGCGCGGGAAGTGCCGACGCGCAATCGGAAAGTTATGTCCAACGCGACGCCGAGGCCCGGCTTGATGAAGCCGCGGGCCTCGCGCGCGCGATCGACCTTGTCATCGCCGATGCGATCATCGCGCCGATCAGTCAGATCCGGCCCGCCACCTATATCGGGAAGGGCAAGGTCGAGGAGATCGCAGCGCTAGCCAAGAGCCTCGACGTCGAGCTCGTGGTGATGGATTGCGCGCTGGCGCCGATCCAGCAGCGCAATCTCGAGAAGGAGCTGCACGCCAAGGTGCTCGACCGCACCGGTCTCATCCTGGAAATCTTCGGCCGCCGCGCCAAGACCAAGGAGGGCTCGCTCCAGGTCGAGCTCGCGCATCTCAATTACCAGCGCTCGCGCCTGGTGCGATCCTGGACCCATCTCGAACGCCAGCGCGGCGGCTTTGGATTCATGGGCGGTCCCGGCGAGACCCAGATCGAGGCCGACCGCCGCCTGATCCAGGAGCGCATCACCAAGCTCGAGAGTGAGCTGAAGAAGGTGCAGGCGACGCGGCGGCTGCATCGCGCCGGACGGCAGCGCGTGCCGTATCGCGTGGTCGCGCTGGTCGGCTACACCAATGCCGGCAAGTCGACGCTGTTCAACCGCCTGACCCGCGCGGACGTGCAGGCCGCCGACATGCTGTTCGCAACCCTCGACCCGACCCTGCGCGCGCTCAACCTGCCGCATGGCGGCAAGGCGATGCTGTCCGACACCGTCGGCTTCATCTCCAACCTACCGACCCAGCTCGTCGCCGCCTTCCGCGCCACGCTGGAGGAGGTGCTGGAGGCCGACGTCATCCTGCATGTCCGCGACATCTCGCATGAGGATGCCGAGGCACAGCAGAGCGACGTCGACGCCGTGCTGCGCCAGCTCGGCATCAATCCCGATGACTCGGGCCGCATCATCGAGGTCTGGAACAAGATCGACCGTTACGACGTCCAGCAGCGCGAGGAGCTTCTGAACATCGCCGCCCGCAGGCCGGAGGATCATCCGGCGATGCTCGTCTCCGCCGTGTCGGGCGAGGGCATCGACGCACTGCTCGCCGCGATCGAGGAGCGCCTAGCCGCCAAGCGCACCACGCTCGATCTCTCCATCGACGCCGCCGACGGCGCCGGCATCAGCTGGCTGCACCGCAATTCCGAGGTGCTGGCGAAAGAGCTGCACGACGGCCGCTTCGACATGACCGTGCGGGTAGACGAGACCAAGCGGGATATCGTGGTGAACAGGTTCGACGCCGTGCCGCATCTGTCGGCCCCATAGTCGTCCTGGCGAATGCCAGGACCCATACCGCGTGATCTATCGAGGCAGGCGATCGCCGTACCGGCGAATATCAAACTTCGAGCCTTCGCCAAATTACCTTGTGGGGTAATGGGTCCTGGCTTTCGCCAGGACGACGGCGGCGGCGCATGTAGAAAGTCATCTGCACAGGTCGAGGCTCATGAACTGGTTGTGCGGGCTCGCCTGATAGTCGGCGAACGGCTCGCAGGATACGAAGCCGGCGCTGCGGTACAGCGCGATTGCAGGCGCATGTAGCGGTGCCGTGCCCGTCTCCAGGCTGAGGCGCCCATATCCTCGCTTGCGGCCCTCGGCAATGATGTGTTGCAGGATCGTGCGCCCGACACCGGTCCGCCGTGCAGTAGGTGCGGCGCGCATCGACTTCACCTCGCCATGCGTATCATCCAGCTGCTTCAGGGCGCCGAAGCCAGCTAGCACACCGTCCTGCCAGGCTGTCCAGAACGTCACGCTCGGAGCCGAAAGACCGCTCGCATCGAGCGCCTTCGCGTGTTCGCCCATGACGCTGCGGAGCTCCTCCAGATGATGCGTCAGCAACTCGGCGACGTGTGGCGCCTTCGGATCGTCCTGCCTGATGTCCACTGCGCGTCCTTATATCAGGTGGCGGTCTTCGCCGCATTCCACAGCGCGTCCATCTCCGGCAGCGAGGCCTGCTCGAGCGTCCGGCCCTGCGCCTCCAGCGCCTGCTCGATATAGGCAAAGCGCCGCTCGAACTTCGCGTTGGTCGCGCGCAGTGCGGCTTCCGGATCGGCATCGACGTGGCGGGCGAGGTTGACGAGGGCGAACATCAGATCGCCGGTCTCTTCGGCGATCTCCTGCTTGTCGTTGCGGTCGAGCGCAGCCTCGATCTCGTCGGCTTCCTCACGGATCTTTTGCAGGACCGCGCGCGGGTCGTTCCAGTCGAAGCCGACCGTGGAGGCCTTGCGCTGAAGCTCCATGGCGCGGGTCAAGGCGGGCTGGCCGGCCTTCACGCCTGCAAGCAGTGACTTATGCTCCGGCACGTCCTCTGGCGGCCGGCGTGCGGCGCGCTCGGCCTTCTCCTCCGCCTTGATCCGGTCCCAGACTTCCTTGACGTGGTGCGATGCCAGATTGCCGTCCTTGTCGGCAAAGACATGCGGATGACGCCGGATCATCTTGCGGGTGATGGCCTCGACGACATCTCCAAAAGCGAAGGCGTTCTGCTCTGACGCCATCTGGGCGTGGAACACGACCTGGAGCAGGAGATCGCCGAGCTCCTCTCTGAGATCGTCGAGATCGCCGCGGGTGATGGCGTCGACCACCTCATAGGCCTCCTCGATCGTGTAGGGCGCGATCGTCGCAAAATCCTGCTCGAGGTCCCAGGGGCAGCCGGTCACCGGCGTGCGCAGCGCCGCCATGATCTCGATCAGGCGGGAAATGTCGCGGGAAGGGGTCATTGCGGGGCAGTCTCCTGGGTCCAAAGCCTTATGCCAAAAGCGGGCCGCCGTTCCCAGCGCCGGCATACGGAACAGGCCAATTTCCACCGATTGGCGGGCGAGGTGCGCAGTGCTAAAGCGCGGGACATGAGTGACGCATTTTCCTCGCAAACCGCGCTGGTGCTGTTCTCCGGCGGCCAGGATTCCACCACCTGTCTCGCCTGGGCGCTGAACCGCTTTGCCCGCGTGGAGATGTTGGGGTTCGAGTACGGCCAGCGCCACGCCATTGAGCTCGCCTGCCGCGACCGCCTGTTCGACGGCATCAAGGGCCTGCGCGCCGATTGGGCCGCAAAGCTCGGCGAGAGCCATACGCTGTCGATCCCGACGCTGGCGGCGGTGTCGGAGACGGCGCTGACCCGCGATGTCGCGATCGCGATGGGGGCCGATGGCCTGCCCAACACGTTCGTGCCGGGCCGCAACCTCGTGTTCCTCACCTTCGCCGCCGCCCTGGCTTACCGGCGCGGCATCACCCACATCGTCGGCGGCATGTGCGAGACCGACTATTCCGGCTATCCCGATTGCCGCGACGAGACCATCCGCGCCATGCAGGCCGCGCTCTCGCTCGGCCTGGCCAGGCCCTTCGAACTGCACACGCCGCTGATGTGGATCGACAAGGCCGCGACCTGGAAGCTGGCGCATGATCTCGGCGGCGACGGGCTGGTCGACCTCATTCGCGAGCAGTCCCACACCTGCTATCTCGGCGAACGCGGCGCGCAGCACGACTGGGGATATGGGTGCGGGGAGTGCCCGGCCTGCAGTTTGCGGGCGAGGGGGTGGCGGGAGTATGTGGCGGGGAGGTAGGCGTCTCTCTCCGCCGTCATTGCGAGGAGCCCTTGCGACGAAGCAATCCAGACTGCCGCCGTGGAAGGATTCTGGATTGCTTCGCTGCGCTCGCAATGACGGGTGAGGCAGCTACCCCGCAAAATCCTCCGGCCTAAGCTCGATCGGCTTGCCGTGCGGCGTGCGATCCGCCGCGTGGTCCCAGGCGTCGCGATAGCGATGCAGCGTTTCCATCGAGGCGACGCCTTTCCGCGCGACGAGGCCCTCCAGCGTGGCAAGCCAGTGCAGATAGTAGGTCTCGCCCGTATCAGGATCACCAGCGGCCTGCGCACGCTTGATCTCGGAGGCCAAGGCTGCGGCCCATTCCGGCCAGGTGAACACACCACGCTCGTGGAGCGTCAACGCCATCGCGAACGCATGCGCCTCCCAGGGCGCGCGGAACACCGGGCCGTCGTCATCGCGGGGAATGCTTGGAATGGCCGCCGTCGCGGCGGCAGCAGCGCTACCACTCATTACGCCGGATCCAGATAGGGCTCGAACGCGTCGATCGAGACCTTCAGCGTCGGATCGCCGTCCTCGCCCCAGAGATCGCGGCCTTCGAACACGACCGTGTAGAGCCATTGCGGATTCTCGCCGAGCTCCATCGCCGCGGAATCCGGGAACACGTGGCAGCCGTGATTCAACTCGACCACGCCGACATGGCCGCGGACATAGCGCGGCAGCCGCGTGTGGGTCGCCGGATGGATGTTCTTGGCACGCACGCGGTCACCGATATTGAACTTGGCGGGGGCCGGGGCAGGGCGGGCGAACTTGCCACGCACCATTACGCGCTCGACGTTGGCGAGATCGAACTTGCCATGCTTGAGTGCCTTGGCCGGTTGCATCGCGTGACCGGCAGCAACTTCCTCCCTTGTGAGGTAGCCCTTCTCGATCAGCATCTCCTCGAGCCCGAGAAACCATTTCTTGTAATAAGAGCTCGAGAGATAGACGTGCGGCGGCAGCGTCTCGCGATAGAAGCGCGAGGTGTCGATGTTGAAGGCGCCGGCCGCGCCCATCGCGCGCACCATGGCCAGCACGCGCGACTCCCATTCCTCGTGAAACATCGGCTCGTTCGGCTCGGGCTCGACCTTGCCGAACCCGTCCATGCCGCCCATGTCGTGCACGCCGTTCATGACGGCGCTCCCGGCGTCCTGGGAAAGCCGGTCCCGATCATGGAATCGCGCGTGACGAGCTCGGCGAGCTGCTCCTCGCTCCAGCCTTCGGTGCCCGCGGGCCGCATCGGCAGCACCAGGAAGCGGGTCTCGGCTGTGGAGTCCCAGACCCGGATCTCGATGTCTTTCGGCAGGGTCACGTCGAAATCGGCGAGCACGCCGCGCGGGTCCTTCACTGCGCGCGAACGATAGGGCGCAGCCTTGTACCAGACCGGCGGCAGCCCCAGCATTTCCCAGGGGTAGCAGGAGCACAGCGTGCACACGACCATGTTGTGTCGCTCTGGCGTGTTCTCGACCACGACGAGATGATCGCCGACGCGGCTGACATGACCGAGCGTGCCGATCGCCTTGGAGCCATCCTCCAGCAGCGCCTGCTTGAACGCCGGATCGGTCCAGGCCTTGGCGACGACGCGCGCGCCGTTATGCGGGCCGATCTTGGTCTCGTAGGCCTGGATGATGGCATCGAGCGCGGCCGGCTCGACATAGCCTTTTTCGGTCAGGATCGTCTCGAGCGCGCGCACGCGCAGCTCGGTCTCGGACAGCTCGGAATGGTCGTGATCGTGGTCGTGATGATGCTCGCTCATGGCGCGAAGATAGTCCCAGAATCCGGGCCTTGTCGAGGCGAAGACTCTGCTAACATCGTGCCATGGGCTTGGCTGGACGAACGGGAATAACCGCAGCAATTGCGGCTCTTGTCGCACTTGCGGCGCAGGATGCGCGCGCCGCGAATGGCGCCTATGCGGTGGATGCCGCCGACATCTCCGAGGTCGGCTCCTGCAAGGTCGAAAGCTGGATGTCGGCGGCGAGCAACACCGATTTCCTGGCGGTCGCAAATCCCTCTTGCGTCGTCGATCCCTTCAGGCCGATCGAATTGAGCATGCAGACCATCCGTGGCCGCAGCGATGGCGACTGGAGCACGACGGTGGCCCCAAAAGCCAAGACGAATTTCATACCGACCGGGGTCGGGCGGTGGGGATTGTCGGCTTATGGCGGTGGCTCGTTCGACGTGGCGACCGGCGAGGCGCTGACCGCCTTTGCCGTCATACCTGCGACCTTTCGCCTGTCCGAGACCATGCGCGTCAACGTCAATGGCGGCTGGCTCTGGGATCGCACCGTCGATCGCCACTACCTGACCTACGGCATCGGCTTCGACTGGAAGTTCACCGACACGTTGCAGTGGACCATCGAGGCCTTTGGGCAGGCCGGCGCCGCCGAGTCCGCGAGCGTCGTGCAGCCGCGCTTTCAGACCGGCGTGCGCTACCGGCCGAACGAGATATTCTCCGTCGACGCGATCTACGGCCGCAACATCACCGGCGAGAACGCCAACTGGATCACCATCGGCACCACCATCCGATTTCCGGTCCACGGCAGTGAGCCGGAGCATCGGCGCACCGGGCATTTGTGAGCCCACGGAAAAATCGGGCGCGGAGCGACAGAACCCGAGTCTGGCCATTGATCGCGCTGCGGACAGTTCGTATACGCCGAGCTGGGACAAGAACGGCCCGGCCAACGGGCGCACGATGTGACGGCAATCGAGGGGAGGGCCCATGGCCGCTGGTTCGCAGGCGCCTGAAGCAAAAGGGTTTCGCTGGAAGCTGATCGCGCCGCTCGTGGTGTGGCTGGCGATCTATGTGTGGCCCGTGCCCACGGGGCTCAACGTCAATCAGTGGCACTATTTTGCCGTTTTCGCGGCCGTCATCACCGGGCTCATCCTGGAATCGATGCCGGTCGGCGCGGTCGGCTTCATCGGCCTGACGGTCGCAGGCGTCGCCGGCTATATCGATCCCGATCCCGGCAAATCGCTGCGCTGGATGCTGGCGGGTTTTGCCGAGAGCACGGTGTGGCTGATCGTCGGCGCCTTCGTGTTCTCGATCGGTTACCGCAAGAGCCAGCTCGGCCGGCGTATCGCGCTTGTGCTGGTGCAGCGGCTCGGCCGCAACACGCTCGGCCTCGGCTATGCGGTCGCGATGTCGGACTTCCTGCTCGCGCCGGCGACGCCCTCCAACACCGCGCGCAGCGGCGGCATCGTCTATCCCATCATCAGCAACATCCCGCGCATCTACGGCTCGGAGCCCGGTCCGACCGCCGGCAAGATCGGCACCTACGTGATGTGGACCGCCTTCGCCGCGACCGCGATCACCAGCTCGCTGTTCTTCACCGCGCTCGCGCCCAATGCGGCGGCGCTGGCGATCGCCAAGAAGACCGTCGGCGTCGAGGTGAGCTGGGCGCAATGGTTCATGGGCTTTGCCCCGCTCGGGCTTCTTCTCATGATCGTCGTGCCTCTGCTCAGCTATCTGGTCTGCCGGCCCGAGGTGAAGCGCAGCCCGGAGATCACCGAATGGGCGGCGAAGGAGCTCAGCGAGATGGGCCCGATGTCGCGCAACGAGTGGATCATGCTGGCCCTGATCGTGCTGGCGATGTTCCTGTGGATCGCGGGCTCGAGCCCGGACATCCACGTTCCCGGTATCGGCTCCAACTTCGTCAACGCCACCACCGTCGTGTTCATCGTGATCTCCCTGATGCTGGTGACCGGCGTGATCGAGTTCGCCGACATCGTCAGCGAGAAAAGCGCCTGGGAGGTGTTCTTCTATTTCACCTCGCTGCTGACGCTGGCCTCGGGCCTCAACGAGATCGGCTTCATCAAATGGTTCGCGACCGAATACGCAAAACCGCTCGCCGGGCTCTCGCCCTTTACCGCGATGCTGCTCCTGGTCGCGCTGTTCTTCTGGATCCACTATTTCTTCTCGAGCATCACCTCGCACGCCGCCGCCGTGCTGCCGGTGGTGCTCGCGGTCGGATCGGGCATCCCTGGTCTGCCGGTCACCACACTCGCGATGCTCTGCATGTATTCGCTCGGCCTGATGGGCGTGATCTCGCCTTATGCGACCGGGCCGGCGCCGATGTATTTCGGCAGCGGATATATCGGGAAGGGCCAGTTTTGGGGCTTTGGGCTGATCTTCGGGCTGCTCTATTTCGCCGGCCTGCTCTTGATTGTTCTGCCCTGGTTGCAGATGCGGTGAGCCGGGCGGGAGTCGGCGGAGGAATATTCTTCTCCGGGGAGGGATCGGGAAATCTTCGTCCAACTCCCGTCAAATATCTGAAATTGCAAGAAAGACCGGAAAAGGCGATGGTGCGTGCTGCGGTGCAGCGCGTTCCTTCCGGACCCTCGCCGACGTTTCACTCCCCGTCGCTCGATGCGACCCGGTTCCCGTGCCCCGGGGAACGCGAACTATTGTGCATGAAGGCCGCCGCCATGAACGCCCACCAATCGCTCGCGATCGGACAGCCGATCGACACGCTTGAAGCGATTTCACCCGCTGCGACCGAGCCGGACGCGATGGTCCGTTTCGAAAGCATCTCGAAGACCTATCCGGCCTATCGCGGCAAGCCCGGCGTCAACGCGCTGCAAAACATCGACTTCGCCATTCCGCGCGGTTCCATCACCGGTGTGATCGGCCGCTCCGGCGCCGGCAAGTCGAGCCTGGTGCGCCTGATCAACGGGCTGGAGAAGCCGACCACAGGCCGCGTGATCGTGGACAACAGGGACATCTCGGCCCTGGCTGGGCGCGAGTTGCGGCTGGCGCAGCGCTCGATCGGCATGATCTTCCAGCACTTCAACCTGCTGTCCTCGCGCACCGCGGCCGACAACATCGCGCTGCCGCTCGAGATCGCCGGCTGGGCCAGGGCCGATATCAAGGCCCGGGTGACCGAGCTGCTCGCGCTGGTCGGCATCGCGGACAAGCACGACCGCTACCCTTCCGAGCTCTCCGGCGGCCAGAAGCAGCGCGTCGGCATCGCGCGAGCCCTGGCGACGCGGCCGAGCGTGCTGCTGTCGGATGAGGCGACCTCGGCGCTCGACCCGCAGACCACGCGCGCGATCCTCGATCTGCTCGCCAACATCAACCGCGAGCTCGGGGTCACCATCGTGCTCATCACCCACGAAATGTCCGTGGTGCGCCAGCTCGCCAAGGAAGTGGTGGTGCTCGATGCCGGCCACGTCGTCGAGAGCGGCCATGTCGCCGACATCTTCACCCATCCCAGACATCCGATCACGCAGTCCTTCCTGGCCGAAGTGGTCGGCGACAGCCTGCCGGTCTCGCTGGCGAGCCGGATCGTGGCGGAGTCGCCCGCGGGCGGGCAGGCCGTGATCCGCGTGCAGGTGCGTGGGGCAGGGGCCGGCGACACGGTGGTGGCGCGGCTCGCGCGCGAGCTCGGCCTCGACGTCGCGCTGCTGTCGGCCCGCATCGACGAGATCGGCGGCCAGCATGTCGGCTCGCTCGTTCTCGGTGTCCCCGGCAGCGAGGACGTGCAGGCGCGGGTTCTCGCCTGGCTCTCTCAATATCAATTCTCGGCGGAGCATCTCGGCTATGTCGCCTGAACTCATCAATCTGATCATCCAGGCCACGGGTGAGAGCCTGTACATGGTCGGCATCGCGGCAGCTCTCGGCACCGCCTTCGGCCTGCCGCTCGGCGTCTTCCTCGCCACCAGCCGGAAGGGCGAGCTTTTCGCGGCGCCCGTCGTCAATCGTCTGCTCGGCGCCGTCGTCAATGCGACGCGCTCCACGCCCTTCATCATCCTGGTCGTCGCCATCATCCCGTTCACGCGGCTCGTCGCCGGCACCTCGATCGGCTCGACCGCGGCGATCGTGCCGCTGACCATCGCTTCGGCGCCGTTCATCGCACGCCTCGTCGAGGCTGCGATCCGCGAGGTCGATGGCGGTCTGATCGAGACCGCGTCCTCGTTCGGTGCATCCCCGCTCCAGATCGTGCTCAAGGTGCTGATCCCCGAGGCGCTGCCGGGCCTCTTGCTGGCGCTGACGCTCGCCGTGGTCAGCCTGCTCGGCTACTCCGCCATGGTCGGCGCGGTCGGCGGCGGCGGCCTTGGCGATCTCGGCATCCGTTACGGCTACCAGCGCTTCATGCCGGAGATGATGCTCGCCGTCGTGGTCGTGCTGATCGCGCTGGTGCAACTGGTCCAGAGCGCGGGCGATTATCTGGCGCGCCGGGTCAACCGCCGGCTGCGGCACCGCTGAACCCAACTTCTTCGAAACTGGAGACATCAATGCGTTTTCTCGCAACCCTTGCGGCTGCAGCCTTGCTTGCGACCTCGGCACATGCCGAAACCATCCGCGTCGGCGTCACCGCCGGTCCCCATGCCGAGATCCTTGATGTCGTGAAGAAGGTCGGCGCCGAGCGCGGCCTCGACATCAAGGTGGTCGAGTTCACCGACTACGTGATCCCGAACCAGGCGCTGGCGCTGAAGGACCTGGAAGCCAACTCGTTCCAGCATGAGCCCTACCTGAAGAACCAGATCTCCAAGACCGGCTGGAAGATCATCAAGGTCGCTAACACGATCGGCTCGCCGCAGGGCGTCTATTCGCAGAAATACAAGAAGCTTGCCGATCTGCCGGAAGGAGCGCGCGTCGCGATCGCCAACGATCCCTCCAACGGCGCGCGCGGCCTGATGATCCTGGCGCTGCATGGCGTGATCAAGCTGAAGGACCCGAACAACGTCTCTTCGACCATCGCCGACATCACCGACAACCCGAAGAAGCTCCGCTTCGTCGAGCTCGATGCCGCCCAGCTTCCGCGCGCGCTCCAGGACGTCGACGTCGTCTCGATCAACAACAATTACGCGGTGCAGGCCGGCCTCAATCCCGCGACCGACGCGATCGCGCGCGAAAACCCTGACGGACCCTGGGTCAACATCCTCGCCGTGCGCGAGGAGGACAAGGACAAGCCCTGGGTGAAGCAGCTGATCGAGGTCTATCACTCCGAACCCGTGAAGGCGTTTCTGGAGACGCGTTTCAAAGGCACGTATCTGCCGACCTGGTAAGGCCGAACGCGCGTCAGGCCGCCAGCCTGGCGCGCCGGAGCGTCTCCGAGGGCTTTTCGGAGAAGTGGCGCTTGTAGTCCAGCGAGAACTGGCTGAAGTGCCAGAAGCCGTGCTGCACGGCGATGTCGTAGATGGACGTCTCGGCGGCGCCGCCGGCGCGTTTCAGATCGCGCCGCACGCGGTTCAGCCGCATCGCGCGCCAATAGTGCATCGGGCTCGTGCCCAAGACCTCCTGAAAGCAATAGCCGAGCTTGCGCGGGCTGGCGCCGACAGCCTTGCAGACCTCAAGCAATGAGAGGGAGCGATCGGCGCTGCTATGCATCAGCTCGCGGGCGCGGTCGACTGTGCGCCGGCGCGCCGCTGAGCTGCGGCCGGGATCGGTCGGCCGCGCCGTCGGCAACATGTCCATGATCTCGACGAGGAGGGCTTCCTCCAGCGCCTGCCGTGCCGCGGGGTCGTCGAATTGCGCGGGAGCTGTCGTGATGGTCTCGTGAATGGCGGCGAGATGCGCGCGCAGCCGCGCCACCGGCGCCTCCGCCATCTCGATCACCCGCAACTGATTCCAGACGGCGCGCGGCAGCGCGATGTCGAGGCGGGCGGCAAGCTCCTCGATCAGCGCTGCGCTGGCGACGACGCCGCGTAGCTCGAACGCCTTCGGCGTGCACATATCGACCTCGGCGTCGATGCAGGCGATCACCTGGGCCCCAGCCACGCTCGCGCCGTTGCAATTGACCTCGCCGTCACCGTCCCAGGGCAGGCCGATGCCAAAACTGTCCGCGCCAAGCTGACCGTATTGGCGAACCTGCTGGCTCGTGATCTCGCGAAACACTTCGACGCGGGGCAAGGAGAGCTGGGTGAAGCTGCCCCGGAAGGCGCCGGCGCTGATCTGGTCGTAGCTCAGGTGCCAACGGCCGAGCGCGGCGCAATGCTCGTCGACATCCGTGCTGCTGGCCTGGAGCAGGCAGGCAGCCGAGTCCTGAATCGGAGGAGTTGCGCTTAAGGCCATGACGGTACGACGGAATTTGCCAGCCAAGAATTGGGCAATAACTGCGTCAAGACTGGCATGCCCCGCGCCGCTGTCCAGCAAAATATTGCGGGATTTCGATAACGCCTGACTGCGCCGCGGTGCAGGCTTCCCGTTCCGACATCGCAGTCGGGATTATGCTTCGCGGAGAGATCGAGATGCGACCGACCGATATCATGCGCGGCAGCCCGCCCGCACCCGAGGCCCTGGTGACCCGCGCCAACTGGCGCAGCTTTCCCGCGATCCGCTGGGGCTTCACCCACACCCGGGAAGTGCTGCCGACGGCCGAGGTCCGCCGCTCCACGCATCCGTCACCGATGCCAAGCGCACCGCGCGAGCTGCAAAAGCTCGGCTTCACCGCGCCGGACGGCAAGCCGACCACGATTGAAGCGACATTGCGCGAGACCTTCGCCGATACGCTGCTCGTGATGCACCGGGGCACCCTGATCCACGAATGGTACGGCGACGGCATGGGCGCGACCACGCCGCATCTGATCTGCTCCATAAGCAAGGCGATCGCCGGCACGCTCGGCGGCATTCTGGCCGCGAGGGGCCTGGTCGATCCGGACGCGAGGGTGCTGCGCTACGTGCCGGAGCTGGAAACCTCGGTCTATGCCGGCTGCACCGTCCGCAACCTGCTCGACATGGCCGTCGCCATCGAGTTCGAGGAGGATTACGAGGATCCCGCTGGCGACGTCGCGCGCTATCGCTTCTCCTCGGGCTGGGATGTGCCGCCTCCGGGCGTCGATCCCAGTCATCAGCGCGCCTATCTCACGACGCTGCGCGGCACCGGCAAGCCGCACGGCAAGGTGTTCCACTACGTCTCGACCAATACCGAAGTGCTCGGCTGGGTCTATGAGCGCGCCTGCGGCATGCCATACCATCGCATCCTCTCCGAATATCTCTGGCAGCCCTTGGGCGCGGAGGAGGACGGCTCCCTCACGCTCGACAGCCACGGCATGGGCCGCATCGCCGGCGGCATCTCCGTCACCGCACGCGACCTCATCCGCTTCGGCGAGATGATCCGCTGCCGCGGCGTGGTCGAGGGGCGGCAGGTGGTGCCCGGCTGGTGGATCGACGACATCCGCGAGAACGGCGATCCCAAGGCCTGGGCCGACGGCGACCTCGCCGAGTTCTTCCCAGGCGCGCGCTACCGCAGCAAATGGTTCACGATCGATCCGTCACGCAACGCGCTCACCGCGATCGGCATTCACGGCCAGCACCTCTATGTCGATCTCGACTCCGATACCGTCATCGTCAAGCTCGCGACGCAGCCCAAGGCGATGGACGTGCCGATCGATCAGCGCTGGTTTGCCGCCTTCAGCGCCATCACCGCGCATCTCGCCTGACTTTTGGACATGCCTATGCTCGATACCGTCAAAGCCAAACCGCAAGCGCAGGCTGCTGCGCCGCATCCGCTCGATCCGCTGACGGCTGTAGAGATCACCGCAGCCTGTATCCTGGTGCGTGCCGCCGCGACCTCACCGGAGAACTGCCGCTTCCCGACGGTACGGCTGGAAGAGCCGACCAAGCAGGAGCTGGCAGCAGGCGGGGCAGGGCGCCGCGCTTTCGTGCTGACGCTGGACGTGGCCACGGGCGAGGCGATCGAACACATCGTCGATCTCAGTCGTGGCGAGATCGTCGCACGAAAAATCATCCCGAACCGCGAGGCGCCCTACGGGCAGCCTCCGGTGATGCTGGAAGAGTTCTTCAAGTGTGAGGCCGTGGTGAAGGCCGACGCCAGATGGCGCGCGGCGATGGTCCGGCGCGGGCTCAGCGACAAGGACATCGAGCTGGTCCAGGTCGATCCGTTCTCGTCGGGCTTCTTCGACAAGGAGTTCGAGCGCGGCGCCCGCATCGTGCGGGCCGTCAGCTATTTTCGCGAGCACCTGCAGGACAACGGCTACGCCCATCCGATCGAGGGTGTGGTGGCCGTGGTCGACCTGATCGGTGGCAAGGTGATCGATCTCACCGACGAGGACCCGATCGTGCCGATCCCGCGCAAGAAGCGGAATTACGGCGCGCATGAAGTCCAAAACCCGCGCACCGACATCAAGCCGCTGCATATCGAGCAGCCGGAGGGTGCGAGCTTTCGCGTCGAGGGCTGGAAGGTCGACTGGCAGAAATGGAGCTTTCGCGTCGGCTTCACCCCGCGCGAGGGCCTGGTGCTGCATCAGCTCGCCTATCAGGACGGCGCGCGCAAGCGCTCGCTGATCCATCGCGCCAGCGTCACCGAGATGGTGGTGCCTTATGCCGATCCGACCGCGAACCATTTCTGGAAGTCGGCGTTCGATGCCGGCGAATACGGGCTCGGCATGCTCGCCAACGCGCTCGAGCTCGGCTGCGACTGCCTCGGCAACATCCATTATTTCGACGTGCCCGCCGCCGACAGCAAGGGCGAGCCCTTCGTCATGCAGAACGCTATCTGCATGCATGAAGAAGACTACGGAATTGCCTGGAAACACTACGAATTCCGCAATGGCCTGTTCGAGGTGCGCCGGTCCCGGCGGCTCGTGATCTCGTTCTTCGCGACCGTCGGCAATTACGACTACGGCTTCTACTGGTACCTCTACCAGGACGGCACGATCCAGCTCGAGACAAAACTCACCGGCATCATCCAGACCGCGGCCGTGCCATCAGGCGAAACGTACAGATGGGGCGGCATGGTCGACGACAATCTCGGCGGTCCCACGCACCAGCACTTCTTCAACGTGCGCCTGCACATGGACCTCGATGGCGGCGGCAACACCGTGACGGAGCACGACTTCGTGCCGCGCCCCTGGGGCCGCGACAATCCCCATGGCAACGTGTTCGACACCACGACGCGCGTGCTGTCGCGCGAGCGCGACGCCGCGGCGGTCGCCAATGGCGAGACCGGCCGGTTCTGGAAGATCAGCAATCCCAACGAGACCAATTCGGTCGGCAATGCGCCGGCCTACAAGCTCGTCGTCAATCCGAGCCCGCTGATGCTGGCGCAGGAGGGCAGCTATGTGCGCAAGCGTGGCGGCTTTGCCACCAAGCACGTCTGGGTGACGGCGTTCGACCCAGAGGAAAAATACGCCAGCGGCGACTATCCCAACGTCCATGCCGGCGGCGACGGCCTGCCGCGCTACGCCGCGCAGAACCGCAACATCGAGAATGCCGACATCGTGGTGTGGCACTCCTTCGGCCACACCCATGTCTGCAAGCCCGAGGATTTTCCGATCATGCCGGTCGAATATGCCGGCTTCATGCTGAAGCCGACCGGCTTCTTCGCCGCCAATGCGGCCTTCGACATCCCGCCGGAGCGCAACAGCCGCAGCGTGCTCGCGGGCGATGGGAAGGGCGCCGCCTCGTGCTGCGACAAGGACTAGCGGCGCGGTAGTCAGCCGGCCGCCAGTTCGGCGTCGCCGACGGGAGGCAGAGCGATCGACGCCGGGCCTGCGACCAGGCTGTCGAGGTCGACAAGCAGCAGATCGGCAATGTGCGTGAGCTGGTGGAGCGGGATGCTGATCTCACCGCGCTCGGCCCGCGACACATCTTGGGGTGAGATACCAATGAGGCTCGCCATCTGGCCCTCGGTGTAGCCACGCGCCTCGCGTGCGCTGCGGACTTGCGCGCCGATATGCCGCCGGTGCAACGCCTGCTCTTCCTCGGTCATCATCAGAGCCTGCTCGTCGAGGCTCGCAACGCCGTCCGCGAAGGCGACACCGAGCAGCCGCCGCTTCTGCCAGGCCACACGACAGGTCTTTCGCAAGCCATCGGCAAAGGTCAGCGTGGCCTGTTTGGGCAACGCCAGCGACCAGTCGAGCTTCAGCCTTGCTCCGGTGCCTGAGACGTCCGCGATCGTGCAGGGGATGCTGACGGCGCCCCTGGCGCCGTCAAACTCGACGAGCCCCGTCCTCGCGGTCGATTGCCTGATCGCAGCGCGCAATTCGCTCATGGACGTCGCCCCCGGATGCGCCGGCACAGAACGTTGCGGCACGGTCTGCAATGCAAATGAAATATCCCGCAACAGATTCTACCCCCACGGTTCCTCAGGCTCAATCGAGCGCCGAGGCCATGGTAAAGGATTCGTTCTCCGCGCCGCTTGCGATGTCATTGGTGCTCGCGCTTCGTCGCGTCGACCACAGTCGCCTAGAAGGATTCCAAATCCGCTCTCTCTGCGCCTGAGCGCATTCGCCGCACATGCTGCGCACAGGTCTGGAGAAGTTCTAACCCGGTTCCTATCGCGCTCCGAAATCGCCTGCGTTAGGGCGGGGCATCAAAAACGATACCGGCGAAGCCGGCAGTGCGTGGGGCTGCTAAGACGTGACTGACTTCCAACTTCCTGCGCGTTTTCGAACGCGCCATCGACAGCTTCAGGTGCTCTTCTTCGGAGCCGTCAGCTCAGCGGCTCTCCTCCTTTCCCTTGGTCCCGTGCAGGTGCAGGCGCAGACGCAAATTCCCTCGGTCACCGTTGACGCGCCGGCCCAGCGCGCACGTCCTGCGGCGACCGCGGCCTCGCGACGATCGGCATCGACGCGCACCTTCCGCGCCAATCGTCGTGCTCCTGCGCTGCAGGCCGCGCCGGCCCAGTCGGCGTCGAATGGCGCGACGGGCGAACGCGCCGGCGGACCTGTGCGCGGCTTCGTCGCCACGCGCAGCAGCACCGCCACCAAGACCGACACGCCGCTGATCGAGACCCCCCAATCGATCTCCGTCGTCACCACCGACCAGATCAGGAATCAGGGCGCGGTCTCGATCGGCGAGGCGCTGCGCTACACGGCCGGCGTCAGCGGCGACGTCAATGGCGGCTCGGACACCCGCTTCGGCGGTCTCCAGATCCGCGGCTTCGACATGACCATGCCGGGCCTCTACATCGACGGCCTGCGAATCCCCTCCAGCAACTACGTGCATTTCAACGGGCTCGATCCCTACGGTGCCGAACGCCTCGAGATTCTCAAAGGACCGTCTTCCGCGATGTATGGCGGCAGCGGCACCGGCGGCCTGCTCAACTACGTGACAAAACTGCCGACGGCGCAGCAGCTCGGCGAGGTCTCGATCTCCGGCGGCAGCTTCAACCGATATCAAGGCCAGTTCGACATGGGCGGCCCGGCCAACAAGGAAGGCACCGTGCTGTGGCGCCTGACCGGCGTCGTGCGCGACGGCGAGACCCAGGTCGACTTCAGCAAGGACAACCGCGTCTTCATCGCGCCCGCCGTCACCTTCAAGCCGAACGAGGACACGACCCTCACCGTGCTCGCCAACTATCAGAGGGATCGGGCAGGGTGGGGACTCCAGTTCCTGCCGGCCTCCGGCACGGTCTGGCCGAACAACGGCCGCACCATTCCGGTCTCGTTCTTCGCGGGCGTGCCGAGCTTCGACGCCTTCAACACCGAGATCGCGACCGCCGGCTACCAGCTCTCGCACGATTTCACCGACAACATCACGTTCCGCCAGAATCTGCGCTACGCCTACCAGCACAATGAGGAGAAGGTGTTTTACGGCGGCGGCTATACCGACGAGGCGGCGGGGCAGCTCGCGCGCTATGGCAGCTACAGCAACTCCTACATCAACTCCTTTGCGGTGGATAACCAGCTCCAGGGCAAGTTCACGACCGGAATCCTGAGCCACACCACGCTGGTCGGGGTCGACTATCGCAACACCACGTTCCGCGACACCGCCTTTGGCGTCACGACGTCGGCGCCCACGGTCAACGTCTTCAACCCGGTGTACAGCTACGACTACGCTGTGGACGCCGTGGCCAGCGACAAGACCGGCGTCAAGCAGTCGCAGGTCGGCCTCTATGCGCAGGACCAGATCAAGCTCGGCCGGCTGTCGTTCCAACTTGGTGGCCGCCAGGATTTCGTGACGACGCAGGTCGACAACGGAATCGCCAACACGTCGGTCTCAAAGGATGCCTCGGCCTTCACCGGCCGCGCCGCGGTGATGTACAATTTCGACAACGGCATCGCGCCTTACTTCAGCTATTCGGAATCGTTCCTGCCGGTGCTGGCGACAGGTTTTGGCGGACAGATGCTCAATCCCGAGACGGGCGTCCAATACGAAGTGGGCGTCAAGTACCAGCCACTCGGCTGGAACGCGCTGTTCACCTTCGCTGCCTTCGACCTGACGCGCGACAACGTCGTCACCTACGTGCCTGCAGCGACCTATGCCGAACAAACCGGGCAGGTGAAATCGCGCGGCATCGAGCTCGAAGGCACGATGTCGCTCGCCGACGGCTGGAACCTGCGTGCGGCCTATGCCTATGTCGATGCCATGGTGACGCAGGATCCGGTCAATGTCGGCAAGGCGCCGGTCACCGTGCCGCTCAATCGCGCCTCGCTGTGGAGCGATTATACGCTCCAGAACGGGGTGCTGGCGGGCCTGCAGTTCGGCGGCGGCATTCGTTATGTCGGCGCGACCTGGGGCGATGACGCCAACACGTTCAAGGTGGGAGCCTCGACCGTGCTGGATGCGCTGCTTGCCTACACCAGGGACAATTGGCGCCTGTCGCTGAATGTCACCAACCTCGCCGACACCCGCTACGTCGCCGCCTGCTACAACCTGTCGGGCTGTTTCTACGCGGAGGGACGTAAGGCGATCGGCAAGCTGACGTACCGCTGGTGAGTTCGAACTGAAGATGGTCCGGCAATGGGGAGCCGGACCTGCTGGATGAGAGAAGACGATGAGAGCAATATTCGGCAAACTACATCGCTGGGCGGGATTGCTCACGGCCGGATTCCTGTTCTTCTCCGGCATCACGGGCGCGATCATCTCCTGGGACCATGAGATCGACGATGTCCTGAACAGCCATCTGTTCGATGTCTCGACCAAGGGCCCGGCCATCCCTTCGATCGAGCTCGCCAAGATGATCGAGCAGCGCGATCCTCGTGCGCGCGTCGTGTATCTCTTCATGACGCCGGAGGAGGGCCACTCGCTGTGGTTCTTCATCATGCCGCGGATCGATCCCACGACCGGCAAGCGCTATCCGCTCGACTACAACCAGGTCTTCCTCGATCCCAACACCGGCGTGGAGCTCGGACGCCGCTATTGGGGCGCGGTGTGGCCGGTCACGCGAGAGAACTTCGTCTCGTTCCTGTACAAGCTGCACTACACCATGCACATCCCGGAATTCTGGGGCAGCGACCGCTGGGGCATGCGCGTGCTCGGCGTGATCGCCATCATCTGGACCATCGACTGCTTCGTCGGTTTCTATCTGACGCTGCCCTCGCGGCGACGCGCCAAGGCGGCGCGGGCGCCCGAGGTCACGCGACAGCTCGACCGCGGCTTCTGGGCGCGCTGGGCGCCGGCCTGGACCATCAAGACCTCCGGCAGCGCCTACCGGATCAATTTCGACATCCACCGCGCCTTCAGCCTGTGGACCTGGGGCGTCTTGTTCATCATCGCCTTCACGGCATTCTCGCTGAACCTCTATTTCGAGGTGTTCTCGCCGCTGATGAAGATGGTGTCGAACTACACGCCGACACCTTATGAGCAGCGGCCCTATCGCGATCTCGATAACCCGATCGAGCCCAGGATGACGTTCGCCGAGATCGCCGCCCGCGCGGCCGCCGACGGTAAGGCGCGTGGCTGGACCACCCCGGTCGGCGCGCTCAGCTATGGCCCGGCCCATGGCGTCTACGCCGCCGCCTTCTTTCAACCCGGCGACGATCACGGCGCCGGCGGTGTCGGCCCGGCGCAGCTCTATTACGACAGCGAGGACGGCCGTCCGATCGGCGAGCGGCTGCCCTGGGTCGGCACCGCCGCCGACATCTTCGTGCAGGCGCAGTTTCCGCTGCATTCAGGCCGCATCGTCGGACTGCCCGGCCGCATCCTGATCTCGGTCATGGGCCTCGTCGTGGCCGCGCTCTCGGTCACCGGGGTCGTGATCTGGTGGCGCAAGCGCCGCGCCCGTGTCCGCGTGCGCGAGACCGCTGCGCTGCGCCTCAACCGGCAGCTCACGCCCGCAGAGTAGGGCGCCGGGCAAGTCTGTCCGGGCCCACCAATGCGTTCAAATAAAAGTTGTGACGCGGCGCGGCTTTCCGTAAGGTTGCAAGGGTGAACGCGCTGCCAGGCAGCGCGGGTGATCATTCGCCGGGAGCGTCCAATGACCACGCCTTGTCACTTCAACTCCGCTCAGTTGTCATTCGAGGGATCGCCGCTGGATCAGGCCCGGTGCCTGCTTCGCACCGTCAAGCCCCACGGCATCGTGGCCGAGCCGCCAGCCGATCTGCCGCCGGTGCTGTCCGGCCTGCTCGCCAGTCCCGCAGCGCTGGGGGTGACCAAGGCGCAGTTGCGATCATTCCTGCAGACGCAGGGGATTGCCGAAAGCACCGTGGGCGGCTCGGTGACGGATCGCATCTGCCACGCCAATTCCGACGACCCGAACGCACCGCTTGCGCGTTATTTCGTCATCCACGACACCAGCTTCAAACTTGGGGCCGGACAAGACTTCGACCCGGATTTCATCAACACGGCCGCCTGGTCCGGCAACAAGCTTTCGGGTCTGCCTGACGGCAAAACCCACATCTACATCACGCGCCTCGGCGAGACACGGACGGACCGGACCTACGGCACGCCTTGGCGCGCGACCCAGTTCGAAAAGCCAAGTACCCGCTTCAGGGGACTGTTCCTGCATCACGAACTGGTGCAGCCGCGCATGGGCCCCGGCACCCAGGATTTCCAGTCGCCCGACCCCGGATTCACGCCCGCCCAATATGCCAGGCTCGCGCTGCAATATGTCATCGCCGGCGTCAGGCGCGGCGAATGGATGGTCCCGGTCTACCACTGCGTGCTGGATCTGGGCGTGGGCGACCACGACGACCCCCAGCATTTCGACCTCGCGGCCTGGGACGCGGCCCTCCAGACGACGCTCGCGGGCGTCCGTGCGGAGCAGGCAGAGGCCGACATGGCGGTATCGTCGGCGGCCCCGCCCGCACCGCGCGCGCGGCGGACCAAGCCACGGAAAGCCGGACGGACCAGGACGGCGAAGAAGGCCGCGCCGCGCAGGAAGGTCGCGGTCGCCAGGAAGCCCGCGAAAAAGACCTCCGCAAAGAAGAAGTCGCCTGCCAAGTCGCGCAAGACAGCCGCGGCTGTGAAGAAGGCGGGCAGGAAGACAGCCAAGACCCGCGCCAGGAAAAGCAAGAAGCGCGCATAGGCGCCACGTAGACGCCTGCGGAGCAGGGGGAGACGGGCGGCGGGCCGCAAGTCTTGGCCTGTGCAAGTCTTGGCTGTGCAAGTCCTGGCTGTGCAAGTCCTGGCCTGTGCAGGTCCTTGCCTGCCGGTGAACCTTCACGCGGGGCACCGGCACCAAGACTGGAGATTGCTTCCAGCCTTTCGGACATCGCATGAGATCGCTCGCCTTGCTCTGCCTGCTCGTCCTGGCCATACCCGCGCGGGCGGCCGCGCCCGAGCAGAATTATCTCGACCTGCGCGACCGCTACATCGCGAAGTTCTCCAAGGCCAAGGAGAACGACGAGACCTTCAAGCAGCATGACGCGGCGCTCGAGGAGTTGACGCGCGTCCTGCGCGGCCTGGTAGGCCCGGTCACGATCAAGGGCCTCCCGGCCGACGGCAAGTCGAACGTCGATACCCTGTTCAAGGGCGATTCAGGCTTCGGCCATCTCGACGGCCTCGGCTTCGCCTCCGAGGGCGACAAGATGCAGGCCGTGGTGACCACCACAGGATTGCTCAAGCACTGGCTGAGCGAGCACCGCGCCGACGGCATGCCGCAGGAGATCGGCGCGGCGATCAAGTCGGACCGCTTCTACTATCAGGCGATCCAGGACGCCGCCTTCGCCAAATATGCGGAGTTGCCGGTCACCAAGCCCGCCTCCGCGAGCGCCGCGGTCGCCGTGCTGGGCGTGCGCGGCAACGGCGATTTGAAGGGCCCGCCGCGCGAAATCGGTGTGGTCGCGATCAAGGGCGACAAGGTCTTCTTCCTCTCCGCAACCGATGCCGCGAAGACGGCTGAGATCCCGACCTGCGAGAAGGTCTGGAAGCAGATGATGGCCAGGAAGACCCCGCAGGACGCCATGGCCAAAGAGGACCAGGCTATGGACGCCTATACGAAGTGTTTCGCCAAGGAAGCGCCGAGCCAGAGCTGGTTCGGAGCAGCGGTGCAGACGGCGCAGAGCCAGCTCGACCTGCTGCCGCTGCGCTGAGGCGAACGGCCGCCTTGCTTCAGAACGGGTAATGGCGAGGTCCGGTCTGCACGGTGATCCAGCGCAGCTCGGTGAACTCGTCGATGGCAGCCTTGCCGCCGAAGCGCCCGTAGCCCGACGCCTTGGTGCCGCCGAACGGCATCTGGGGCTCGTCGTGCACGGTTGGCGCATTGACGTGGCAGATGCCGGCTTCGATCCGTTTGGCGACGCCGAGGGCACGCGCGATATCGCGGCCGAACACAGCGGAGGAGAGGCCGTATTCGGTGTCATTGGC
This sequence comes from Bradyrhizobium sp. CB1717, assembly GCF_029714325.1. Classification (NCBI taxonomy): domain Bacteria; kingdom Pseudomonadati; phylum Pseudomonadota; class Alphaproteobacteria; order Hyphomicrobiales; family Nitrobacteraceae; genus Bradyrhizobium; species Bradyrhizobium sp. CB1717. The sequence continues at coordinate 5,070,901 of NZ_CP121666.1, read as the reverse complement.
AACGCGCACCGCCTCATCCACCCCGCTGACCCGCACAACGGTCACGACCGGACCAAAGCTTTCCTCGCCATAGATGCGCATCGCCGGGGTGACGTGATCGACGATGCTGGCCGGCATGATGGTGCCGCTGCCGTGTCCGCCTGCCGCAAGTACCGCTCCCTTGGCGACGGCGTCGTCGATCAGGCCGCGTACGCGGTCGCAGGCGGCGTCACTGATGAGCGAGCCGAGCACGACATTGCCCTTGCCGGGATCACCGTGGGGCAGGCTCTTCGCCTTGGCGGCGAACTTGGCGATGAAGGCGTCCGCCACCTTGTCGTCGACGACGATCCGTTCCGTCGACATGCAGATCTGACCCTGGTTCATGAAGGCGCCGAAGGCCGCGGCATTCACGGCGGCATCGAGGTCGGCATCGTCGAGGATCACGAGCGGGGCCTTGCCACCGAGCTCCAGCAGCGCGCGCTTGAGATGCTTGGCGCAAGCGAGTGCGATCAGACGGCCGACCCGGGTCGAACCGGTGAAGTTGACGCGGCGGATGGCGGGATGGGCGATCAGCGCCTCGACCACGGCCTGCGCATCCTCCGGCGCATTGGTCACGACATTGACGACGCCGTCGCCGAGCCCGGCCTCCGCCAGGCAGCTTCCGATCAGCCGGTGCACGCCGGGGCTCATCTCGGAGGCCTTCAGCACCACCGTGTTGCCGCAGGCAAGCGGCATCGCCACCGACCGCACGCCGAGAATGACAGGCGCATTCCACGGCGCAATTCCGAGCACGACGCCGACCGGCTGGCGGAAGGCCATCGCGAGATTGTCGGGCTTGTCAGACGGGATGACCTCGCCCGAGATCTGCGTCGTCATGGCGGCGGCCTCGCGCAGCATGCCTTCGGCGAGATGCACGTTGAATCCGGCCCAGCCCGCGGTGGCGCCGGTCTCAGCGACCATCAGCGCGGTGAACTCCGCCGCACGGCGCGCGAGGATGTCAGCGGCCGCGCTGAGCCGCTTGCGGCGCTCGGAGGGGCCGAGCTGCGACCAGGCCGGAAAGGCGGCAGCCGCTGCATCGGCGGCGCGCATCGCATCGTCGATCGAGGCGGCGGCCACGATGGTCGCGACCTCACCGGAGATCGGATTGCAGCGTTGGAAGGTCCGCTGGTTGCTGGCCGTCTGGTCCTTGCCGCCGATGAGAAGGTCGATTGCATTCATGGCGCTCTCCATGGGGTTCTGGGTGATCAATGTGGGGGCGATGCGGCGCGCGCCGTGCCGAGATAGGCACGCTGGATCTCGGGATCGTTCTTCATCGCGACGGCTGGTCCGCTGCCGGCGTTGCGGCCGGATTCGATCAGGTAGACGCGGTCGGCGATGTCGAGGCTGGCGCGTGCATTCTGCTCGACCAGCAGCACGCTGAGGCCTCCGGCGCGGATCTGCGCCAGCGCGCGAAACACCTCGCGGCTGAGGAGGGGCGACAGGCCGAGCGAGGGCTCATCGAGCAGGAGCAGCAGCGGGTTCGACATCAGCGCCCGGCCGATCGCCACCATCTGCTGCTCGCCGCCGCTCATGGTGCGGACGGCCTGCCTCATGCGCTCGGCAAGGCGCGGGAACAGCTGCAGGATCCTTGCGAGCCGGTCCGCTTCGCCGGCGCGGGCGCGCGCGGGATAGGCGCCGAGCTGCAAATTCTCGGCAACGGTCAGATCGCCGAAGACGCCGCGTCCCTCAGGCACTAGGGCGATGCCGCGCTCCACGATCAAATGTGCCGGCAGCTCGCCAATGCTCTGTCCTTCGAACCTGATGGTCGCGCCCGGCGCAGGCCTGACCAGGCCGGCGATGCTCTTGAGCAGGGTGGACTTGCCGGCGCCGTTGGCGCCGAGGATTGCGACGATCTCACCTTGCTTGATGCCGAGCCCGACGTCGGCCAGCGCCTGGTGCTTGCCATAGAAGTGGGAGAGGGCGGCGACCTCAAGCATCGTCACCTCCGAGATAGGCGGCGACAACCTTTGGATCGGCCAGGACATCGTCCGGCGTGCCGCGCGCGATCACGCTGCCGGCGTTCATGACGATGCAATGGCCGCACAGCGCGCGGATCGCATCCATGACATGCTCGACCATGATGATGGTGAGCCCGCGCTCGCGCAGTTTCGCGATCAGGGCGATGCCGGTCTCGAGCTCGCTCGGATTGAGGCCCGCCAGCCATTCGTCGAGCAGCACGAGGCGCGGCTGCAGCGCCAGCGCGCGGGCAAGCTCGAGCCGCTTCTGGTCGATATAGGTCAATTCGCTCGCGGGGGCTTCGTGCATGGCGCCGAGCCCGACCAGATCCAGCAGCTCGCCTGCCGTTGCGTCCGAACCGTTTGACGTGGAGAACAGCCGCGCCGCTGCGACGTTCTCGGCGACGGTCAGGTCCGGCATCACCCGTACCAGCTGGAATGTGCGCGCGAGGCCGAGGCGCGCGATCTGATACGCGCGCAGGCCGTTGAGGACGGTGCCACTGAAGCGGATCGTGCCCGACGAGGGGCGCAAGGCGCCTGACAGCGTATTCAGCAGCGTCGTCTTGCCGGAGCCGTTCGGGCCGATGATGCCGATGATCTCACCCGGCGCGACGGTGAAGCTGACGTCCTCGACGGCACGCAGCCCGCTGAACGATTTGCTGACGCCGTCGACCGCGAGCAGCGTTGCATCCGTCTTGCGGACGGAAGCGGCCGCGGGATGACCTGCCGGAACGCGCCAGCGGCCCGCCCCGAACAGGCCGATAACGCCGTTCGGCAGCACCATGACGATGAGGACGAAGATGATGCCGAGCACGATGCTGAAATGGTTGGGCAGCGTCGCCGTCAGCACCTCGAACAGCAGCACCAGCGGAATGACGCCGAGCACGGGCCCGAACAGCGAGCCGGCACCGCCCAGCAGGGCCATGATCACGACCTGGAACGAGATGGTCGGGTTGAAGGCGATCGCGGGATCGATATAGGTCCAGCGCGGCGCCATCACCGCGCCGGTCATCGCCATGAAGGTCGCGCTCAGGATGAAGACGCCGAGCTTGATCCGCGTCGCATCGATGCCGGAATGGCTGGCCGCGGTCTCGTCGGCACCGATGGCGCGCAAGGCCAGCCCGTAGCGCGAGCGCCCGAGCAGCCAGCCCACCAGGAAGACGATGGCGGTCAGGCCCAGCAGCTGCCAGTAGAGAATGTCCTGCGTCACCGCGCTGAAGAGATAGCGGCCGACCGATTTGTGGATGTTGACCTCGTACCAGATCACCAGCTGCCGGATCAGCTCGGCAAGCCCGAAGGAGAAGATCACGAAATAGATGCCTGACAGCCGCAGCGTCGAAAGTCCGGTGATGGCGGCGGTGAGGGCGCCTACGCCGGCTGCGGCCAGCAGCACGACCGGCCAGGGCATGGTCTCACCCAGCACTGCGGCGGTGTAAGCGCCGAGGCCGAAGAACGCGACCGTCGCCAGCGAGATGTAGCGGGTCGGCCCCGAGAACATCGCCCACGCCGTCGCAAGAATCGTGAAATAGAGGACGCTGATGCCGAGCGCGAGATAGTAGCCGTTGGCGTAAAGCGGATAGGTGACAACAGCCGCAGCCAGGGCAAGCGCGGCACACCACAACAATGCTCGCATCGGCCCGGTCACGACGCTGCTCTCCCGAACAGGCCGGTGGGTTTGATAAGGAGCACGCCGAGAAACAGCGCGTAGGTCGCAGCCAGCGTCAGCCCGGGGTCGACCAGCCGCGCCACCGCGGTCTCGACCACGCCGAGCAGCAGCCCCGCCACCAGCGCGCCCAGGACGTTGCCGACGCCGCCCATGATGACGACGACCAGCGCCTTCATGGTGAAGACCACGCCCATCGCGGCGTTGAAGGTGAGGAACATGCTGACCAGCACGCCGCCGACGGCGACGAGGCCGCCGCCGAAGGCAAACGCGAATCCTGAGAGCGCGGCCACGTCGATCCCGACAAGGCGCGCGGCGTTGGCATCGACTGCGATAGCGCGGACTGCAGTGCCGATCCGCGTGCGGGTGAGGGCGACATAGACGGCGCCGCCGACCACGGCCGCAAACAGCAGCGCGACCAGGCGGTTGACCGCAAGCGTCGAGCCCATGATCGTCAGCGGAATGGAGAGATAGCTATAGCTGTAATACTGGCCACCGAAGGCGACCAGCATGGCGCCCTGGATCACGAACAGCACGCCGAAGGTCACGAGGATGCTGTCGATCTCCTGCGCGCCGCGGTCCTTGCCCCGCCGCATCAGCCGTTCGAGCAGGAAGCGATAGAGCAGCCAGTTCAGCAGCATCGCGATCGGGACGGCCAGCAGCAGCGCCGCCAGCGGGCTCAGGCCAAGGCCGCTGTAGAGCGAGAACGCGCCAAAGGCGGCCGCGACCAGCGACTCCCCGTAGGAGAGGTTCATGATCCGCGCCACGCCGTATTGCAGCGTCAGCCCCAGCGCGATCAGCGCGTACATGCCGCCGAGCACGAGGCCCGGCAGGATGATGTCGACAAGCAGCATGAAACGTCCTCTACAGCGGACGGCGGGCAGGCCTCGCGTCGCAAGGCCCGCCGGCCAGTCTTACTGCCACTGTGCCTTGGGCACGACCGGCGCACGCGCGCCCGGTAGCGAGGCGGGCGCGAGCGCGTAGAACTCGCCGCTCTGCCACTGGCCGACGCTCCACACCTCCTGGAGCAGCCCGTCCTTCAGCTTGACCTTGCCGATGATGGTGTCGAAGGTGCCCGAACGGATTTCCGCCGCCACTGCCGCGCGATCGAGCTTGCCGACCTTTTCGATCGCCTGCTGCAGCACCTGGAGGCTCGCATAGGTGATCGAGCTCGCCCAGCGATCGGGCTCCTTGCCGGTCGCGGCCTTGTGGCGCGCGAGATAGTCCTTCAGTTGCGGCGAGTCCGCGTTCCAGCCGCCGATCCCCATCACGCCCTCGCTGCCCGCGCCGAACTTGCCCTTGTAGAGCGGAAAGGCGGTGCCGACGCCGACGTAGAAGACCTTCGGATTGAACTTCAGCAGCTGTGCCTGCTCGGTCAGCGCGATCGTATCCGGCGGATAGCTGAAGGCGACGAACGCATCCGGATTCGACGCGATCGCGTCCTTCAGCAGCGGCTGAAGATCCTGCGCGCCCATCGGATAGGTCTTGTCATAGGTCAGGGTGAATCCGTGCTTCTTGAAAGCCTCGCGGCCCGCAGCGGAGAGCTCGATGCCGAACTGATCGGCGACGCTGACCATCGCGACGTTCGCGCCGATCTTGCCCTCGCTCTTCAGCTTGCCGAGCAGATCCGCCAGACCCTCGGAGATTTGCGCGGAGGTGCCGAGCCAGAACGTGGCGTTCGACCAGCGCTTGGCGAGCTCCGGCGCCTTGTCGGTCACCGAGGTGACCGCGAGGTGCGGGTAGCCGAGACGGTTCAGCGTCGGGCCGACCGCAAGGTTGAGGCCCGTGCTCCAGGGCGGAAGAATGAAATCGACCTTGTCCTGGTTGGCGAGGCGCTCGATCGCCTTGACGGCCTCCTCCGAGCTGGAGCGGTCGTCATATTCGACCACCTCGATCGCCAGCTTCTTGTCGCCGAGCTTGATGCCGCCGGCGGCATTCACGTCCTTTACCCATAGCTCGTAGTTGGGCAGGGTGGTGATGCCGGCGCCGCCGGCATAGGGACCGGTCTTGGAAATGGCGTAGCCGATCCGGATCTTCTCCTGGGCATCGGCCGTGGACGCAAAGCTCCCCAGCGCCGTGGCGACAGCCACAAGGCTAGTCGCGCGCAGCAACGTTCGACGGTTCGCCGAAAACATGTCGATCCTCCCTCGTGTTTCACTCCAGCGATTGTTCGCAAGCGGTGTGAGTGGGCCGTTCCTCTTGGTCCCGGCTTCTTTTCGGCGCGGCTTCAGGAAGCCGACCCACGACCAGGACTTGACCTAGCAAGCACCGAGGGGTTTGTTCGCACAATGGACAGATCCGGCGAAAGATTGGACGTTTCTGGTCGCGACGACCAGGTGCGTCGAGGCGTCGCGGGCGCCGGTCCAGCGGCCGCGAGCGGCGCTACACCCGTCGGAGCCGAGCTGATCACCTCGCACTACGTTCCGCGGCGCTGGATGCTGACGTCGAAAGCGGCGCGGCCGTTCATCCATCTGCTCTGCCTGCACCGCGGAGCCACCGCCGAGGTCGGCCAGCCCGGCAAGACGACGACGTTCACCGGCCCGGCCATCGTCTGGCTGCCGGCGGGATCGGCCGAATGGCTCGAGGTGCCGGCCGGGGCCACCGCCGAGCTGCTGCAACTGCGCGCGGGCGTGTGGCATCGCTATCTGCCGCCGTCGGCTGAACCTGCCTATCTCGCGCTCGAAGCCGCCGGTGGCATCATGGCGCGGCCGGTCGAGCCCGACCTCGTCACCACGATGTCACGGTCGATCGCGGCGATCGCCGCCGAGATCGCATCGCCCGCCCGCAGCGGCGCGGCATCGATCATGTCGGCCGAGCTGACGCTGTGCGTTCTGCGCTTCTGGCGCCTGTTCGCCGGCGCTACCGACGATCGGGACGAGGAGGGGAGCAGTGCCGAAATCCTGAGTCGCTTCCGCCGGCTGCTCGAGGAGCGTTATCAGCAGCACCTGCGCGTGAGCGACTACGCCAACCTCCTCGGCATGACGCCGGATCGCCTGCACGCGCTGTGCAGCCGCGAGCTGAAGCGCTCGCCGAGCGAACTGATCCAGCAGCGCCTCGTCAAGGAAGCCGCGACGCGGCTCGAGGCCGGCACCGTAGCCGTCAAGCAGATCGCCTTTGCGCTGGGCTTCAAGGACACCGCCTACTTCAGCCGCTTCTTCCGCAAGCACACCGGCGAAGCACCGGGTGTCTGGCGCCGACGCGTTGCGGCGCGCGTCCGAGCCGGCCGGTCGCGGCCGACGCTCAACTTTGCCGACTGGCCGTGAGCGCCAACTGGACAGATGAGCGTCTCCCGCTAGCGTCCGTGCCGGAGGTCCTCAGTCGTGCGCCTGAGGACGTCGTGAAGCCAGTCATGCGCCGGCTCGCCCTCGATACGTTCGTGCCACAATAGCCGGACTTCGACCGGAGTTGTGGCGTAAGGCAGCTCGTAAGCGGTGACGGCATGGGCGCGTTCGAATGCCCGCGCCAATGGACGCGGAACGATGGCCGCCAACTCGGAGTTCGCGAGCAGGGCGGGCAGGGCAAGAAAATGCGGCAGCGAAACAGCTATTCGCGGCGGCCGGTCGCTTTCGGACAGTGCCCGTTCGAGCGCCGCGCGGTCATACATTTCCGATCGCCGGGCAAGGCCCCGCTCGGAGATGAAGCCTCCGATCGCTCCCTCCTGCTCGCCGCCGAAGGAGACGACGACCAGCGGCATGCGCGCCAGCGTCGCGTTGGTGATCCGGCCGAGCTTGCGCTTGCCGCCCACGATCAGCACGTCGTCATATTCGAACAATAGCGAGGTGCGGAAGCGGCTCGGCGGATCCGAGAAGACGCCGATCGCAACGTCGATGCGGCCGAGGTCGATCTGCTCCGCGAGGTCGATCCGCGTCACCGGCTTGATGATCAGGTCGATCGCCGGCGCTTCAGCCTTCAGTATCTTCAGGAGCGGTGAGGCCAGCACCATCGTGGTGAAGTCGTTGGCGGCGAGGGTGAACTGCCTGGTGGAAGCCGCCGGAACGAAGCGCGGCTGCTCGACCGCTGCTTCGAGCGATCGCAGCGCTTCGCGAACCTGCGGAGCCATCGTCAGCGCGCGCGCGGTCGGTTGCATGCCGGTCGCCGTACGCACGAACAAATCGTCTTCGAGCATCTCGCGCAGCCGGGCGAGCGAATGGCTCACGGCGGATTGACTGAGGGCAACCCTCTGGCTCGCCCGCAGCACGCTCCGCTCCTCCATCACGGCGTCGAAGACCTTGAGCAGGTTCAGGTCCAGCGTCTTGAAGGAAACAGCCACGCGCAGCACACCGTCTCGAGGCGGATCGCGCGCCCGTTGCTTTATTGCGATCGCTTGCAGTTAAGGCCAACCACGCAGCCGACGCAACCGAGCAGGCCCCGGAGCGCGATGCCTGGCCGCTCGCCCCACCAAACTGAAGGCGGTTCAGGATCACTCTGCAAGAGTTTCACTTCCGCAATCGAGCGATCCCGTCATGATCCCGGCGCCGGATTTGGAGGAGACGGGCAATGAAATCCTGCGGGATCTCGATCGGAGCTTTCGGACTAGCACTGACGCTTCTCACGGCGCAGGCGATTGCACAGGATGGTCCTGTGAAGCTCGGCGTCCTCACCGACATGTCCTCGCTCTATGCCGACAATGGCGGCCAGGGCTCGGTGGTCGCGGCGCAAATGGCGGTCGACGACTTCGGCGGCCAGGTGCTGGGGCGCAGCATCCAGATCGTCGCGGGAGACCATCAGAACAAGGCCGATGTGGGATCGACCATCGCCCGGCGCTGGCTCGAAAATGAAAACGTCGAGGTCATTCTCGACGTGCCGAATTCTGCGGTCGCGCTGGCGGTGCAGGGCATCACGCGCGACAAGAAGAAGCTGTTCCTCGCCACGGGCGCCGCGACGTCCCGCCTCACCGGCGACGAATGCTCGCCGACCGGAATTCACTGGACCTACGACACCTACGCGCTGTCGCAGGGAACGACGCGGGCGATGTCGCGTCTCGGCGCAAGCTCCTGGTTCTTCGTTTCGGTCGACTACTCTCTCGGCGCCCAACTCGAGGCCGACAGCCGCCAGGTCATCGACGCCATGGGCGGCAAGATCCGCGGCGCCGTGAAGCATCCGATCAACACGCCGGATTTCTCGTCCTTCCTGCTCCAGGCGCAGTCGTCGAAGGCGGATGTGATCGCGCTCGCCGATTCCGGCGGTGACTTCATCAACGCGGTCAAGCAGGCCGGCGAATTCGGCATCACCCAGCGGCAGAAGCTGGTCGGACTGCTCGTGTTCATCGCCGACATTCACAGCCTCGGACTGCAGAGCGCCCAGGGCCTGATGCTGAGCTCGGCCTTCTACTGGGACCTGAACGATGACACCCGCGCCTGGTCGAAGCGCTTCATCGCGAAGACCCAGAAGGTCCCGACCATGATCCACGCCGGTACCTATGGCGCGGTGACGCACTACCTCAAGGCAGTGCAGGCGGCCGGCACGCTGGATGGACCGACCGTCGCCGCCAGGATGCGCGAGACGCACGTGAACGATTTCATGACGAAGAATGGCCGGATCCGCGAGGACGGCCGGCTGGTCCGCGACATGTATCTGTTCCGCGTCAAGTCGCCCGAGCAGTCGAAATACAAGTTCGACTATTACGAGCTGCTGGCAACGATCCCGGGTGACGAAGCTTTCCGGCCGATGGAGCAGGGTGGATGTCCGTTCCTGAAGAAGCTATGACCGGCGCGGTCGCGGCTGCGCGAAGCCCGATCGACGAGATCATCGCAGGCCGCTTTGCGTGCCGCGATTTCTCAGACGCGCCAGTCGGGCGAGGGACCATCGAGCAGATCCTGCGCGTGGCGCGGTTTGCGCCAAGCGGCGCCAATATCCAGCCCTGGCATGTCTACGTGCTGGCGGGCACCGCCAAGGACAAAGTGTCCGTGGCTCTCCGCGAGGCGCACGAAACCGCCCGCGACGCGCACGTATCGGAATACAGCTATTACGCCAGCGACCTGCCCGAACCCTACCTGCGGCGACGCCAGGAGTTTGGCCGGCTGTTCTACGGCTCGCTCGGCATCGCCCAGACCGATCTCCAAGCCAGAAGCGGTCAGACCGCCAAGAACTACGCGTTCTTCGGCGCGCCCGTCGGACTCATCGTCACCATCGACCGGCGCCTGCAGGTCGGAAGCTGGCTCGACCTCGGCATGTTCGTCCAGAACGTGCTGCTGGCCGCGGCAGGCCATGGGCTTCAGTCCTGTCCGCAGGAGACGTTCTCGAAATACCACCGGATCCTGCGCCCGCAGCTCGCGATCCCGGCGGAACAGATCGTGGTTTGCGGCATCTCGATCGGCCGCGCCAGGGACGCTGCCAAGGACAGGCTGATGCCACGCGCCGACGTCGCGGAGTTCGCCTCCTTCGCAGGATTTGAGGATCAGAATGCAACCCGAATGGAAAGGACAAGGCCATGGGAAGCCGAGACGAGCTGATTCAGTGCAGCATTCCGTTTCTGCGCGAGGTCAAGGACATGACGCCCGGCGCGGAGATGGAGCGGTGGCTCAATCAAAAATACGGCGAGCCTAGCCAGCTCTACCAGGACCTGGCGCGTCTGATTAGGCTTGGGGTCTCGGAAGGCTGGGCGGCGAACCAGGAGGTCGACGGCCCGAACTACCGGCGCAGCCGCATCCTGGAGCCGGTGCCCGAAACGTTCCAGTTCAGCATCACGGCCGTCTACATGAACAGCGCCGATCCGCGCCGCTTCAAGGACGAGGACGACCACGACGTGCTGCGCGGGCAATATCATGGCCACCCATACGGGGAACTGAACCTGGTCGTGCCGCTGGACAAAGGCGCCGAGCTGAAGGGGCTGCAGGGGTGGCAGGGGCCCGGCTGGACCGCGCCCGATCCCGGAAGCCGTCACTATCCCGAGGTCCGCGGCGGCGCCGTCATCGCGCTGTTCTATCTGCCCGCCGGACGCATCTCCTACGACTTCGCGGCGCCGTCCTGATCGCCGGCCGGACGATCACGGGTGACGCCTCGAACTTCACCCGTGTCGACGAACGCACCGTTGGGTCCGCAGAGCGGCCATCCGTCGCGACCATCCCGGGTGCAACGGCGGCGCGCCATGATCGAAATCGGGCGTCTCCTCGACAAGATCGGTGCCGAACTGAACGCGGTGGATAGACGGGATAGACTCTGAGTAATTCACGACATGCACCTCGAGGCTCGAACTCGCCCTCGCCATCGCGCCGTCCAGCGTGTATTGGCAAACGCGCCGTCCCTCCCTGCGCCTTGCGATGAGAACACGAGAAATTGCATGCCTAGGAAACTCACTCATAGCGCTGCTATCGATCCACTGCACGGATTCCCTGTTTCTGTGCAACCGCTGCAGCCCTGTCCTTTCTGCGGCGGCTCGGAAGTTTGGATCAACAGCGACATCGTGCCGAAATTCGTGGCATGCAGGAAATGTTGGGCGTTCGGCCCCAGTGCGCCGACCGTTACACAGGCGGCCGAGCGCTGGAACAAACGCGCCACGCCCCCTGGAACGAACACGGCTGCAGCGACCTCTGGCTAATCTAGCTCTCAATCAATAGCCGGACGATCCGGTTTTTCGCTTTGCATTGCGAATGCCCAGCGGTAGGCAGCTCCTTTTGCTGGAACGATCTGTCGAGCGACGTCTCCGGCCGGGGGCCGCCCCAACAGGCCAAACGAACCTGGGCAACCTTTTGGGCCAACAACGGAAGTGCAGGTCGGTTTGCTGGCAACCTGTTCTCGCGCAAGGCCGGGAACTTCGAATTTGAAAATCGTTTTGTCAGCTTTTGTAGCGACCGCCCTGCAATGCAATCTCATCCGTCTCGCGCCGCGATGATTTCGCGCGGCTGCCTTGGTCGCGCACCAGCCAATAGACGGCGCCCAGCGCAAGGATGGCTGCGGCGAGCGCCAGCAGATGGAAGGCATCCGTGCTCGACAGATCGAGAATGATCAATTTGCGTACCACCGCCAGCAACGCAATCAGGATGACAGAGCGTACTTGCACAACACTGTCGCGCCGCTCCGCTACCACCAGCAGGGAGCGCTTGAACTCAAGTGCAATGATGACGGTAAAGATCATACCGAACACCGTCTGGAACACACCATAATCGGTCGGATCGAAATTGGTTGCCAAGATGCTGAGCAGGATTTTCAGCGTCAGATTCCACAGCGCGAGGGCAATGATGATGGCGATCAGCATGATCAGCATCAGGATGCAGACCTGCTCGAATTTCTGGTAGAGCGTCAGCGGCTCGAACGACAGGCGCAGATCAGAGAATTCCTTTTTCAAGGACATCGTCGGCTCCATCAGCCCGCGGGCTTTAGGCATAGCATGATTTTCACAGATAATGCCGTACGGTCGTGACGCCCGCTATGGGTCAAACTGAGAGAACTCAGTGCGAGCATATATTTTCCGCTTTGCCCTCGAACGCGGACATTCACCGTGGCGGTCGGCAAGTCTCTGAAGGGCCAGAAGCAGACCAAGTACGGCCTCTGCCTGGAGGTCCGCTTCTCCACTGAGGGCGGACGTTGCAGGGGAGCACTCACGATGTCGGCTCTGGGCTAAGGCTGACGCAAGCATGGATAAAGCGCTCCTCGGGTGGCCTTCGGTTCCAAAAGTCAAAAAACTTCCCTCCAGCCGAACTCGGGCATAGCCGAGTTCGGCCGCCTAATATCCGGCCGAAGTCGGAAACACCCGACTTCGGCTGCAAGCGGGGAGGGAATAGGGAGGGGCATGCCGCAGCCGGCACGTTTCGCCTGTTTTTTGCCTTCGCGCGATTGCGCCAAATTGTTTCCGAACTCTTTCACTCTGGCCGCGTTCTCCGCCTGAAGCCTCCATGCCGGCCCTTGCGATCCATCAATGACCCCGCGGGCCGGGCAACTTTTGATCGCGAAGCTTGTGCGCGCAGGCGTCGTCCGCGCGGAACTGCACATAACGACTGCGGAAACCGTTCAGTCAGGGAGAGGCGGTCATGGCCAAGCGATGCGATATTTGTGGGATTCGGCCCGCCACCGTCCGCACGCAGGTGACCACCAGCGACGGCGACACACAGGTTCTCGACCTCTGTGAAGTCGATTACCGGCGTTTGGCTCGCCAACAAAGGCAAAGCTCTCCAATCGAATCCCTGTTCGGCGGGCGCGGTGGCCTGTTTGAGGATTTCTTCGGCGACGATTTTTTCGGCAGCCGATCATCCCGCGGCCCTGATGCGGAAACCGCGGGCGCCGATCGGGACGCGGACGCCGCCACCATACCGATCCGCTCCTCGCAATCGTCCCGTCCATCCCACAGCCGGCGAGGCGGCAGTGCCGAAGAGCGCCTGAGCGAGCACGCCCAGGAACTTTTGCAAACGGCGGCACGAAAGACGGTCGAGTTCAGCCGCGGCGAGGTCGATACCGAGCACCTCCTGCTCGCTCTGCTCGACAGCGAAGTGGTGCGCACGATTCTTGGACAGTTCAAGGTCTCGGTCGACGATCTGCGCCGGCAGATCGAGCAGGAAGCTCCGCGCGGCAAGACCAAGATGGAGGAGGGCGGCGAGATCGGCGTGACCCCGCGGGTCAAGAGTGCGCTGGGGCATGCTTTCGCCGTCTCGCGCGAGCTTGGTCATTCCTATGTCGGGCCCGAGCATTTCCTGATCGGGCTCGCCGAGGAGGAGGGCGTTGCGGGTGATGTGTTGCGACGGTACGGCCTGACGCCGCAGGCGATCCGCCAGCAGGCGGTCAAAGTCGTCGGCCGCGGCGCCGAGGAAGGACAAGTCGGTGCGCCCACCAACACGCCGACGCTCGACAAATATTCCCGCGATCTGACCAAGCTCGCGCGCGAGAGCAAGCTTGATCCGGTGATCGGCCGCGCCAGCGAGATCGAGACCACCGTCGAGGTGCTGGCCCGCCGCAAGAAGAACAATCCGGTGCTGATCGGCGAGCCTGGCGTCGGCAAGACGGCGATCGTCGAGGGATTGGCTCAGCGCATCGTCGCCGGCGAAGTCCCGGAAGCATTGCGCGGCAAGCGGCTGGTCGAGCTTGCGATCAACTCGCTTGTTGCCGGCTCGAAATATCGCGGCGAGTTCGAGGAGCGGGTGCAGCAGGTTCTCAAGGAAGTGACCGACCGTCAGGACGAGCTGATCCTTTTCATCGACGAGATTCACACCATCGTCGGCGCCGGATCGACCGGCGGTGAGGGCGGCCTCGACGTTGCCAACGTGCTTAAGCCAGCACTTGCCCGCGGCGAGCTCCACCTGATCGGCGCGACGACACTCAACGAATACCAGAAGCACATCGAGAAGGATGCCGCCCTGGAGCGGCGGTTCCAGCCGGTCTTCATCCCCGAGCCCAGCGTGGCGCAGACGATCATGATCCTGCGCGGCCTGCGCGACACGCTCGAGGCGCATCATAAGGTCGCCATCACCGACGAAGCGATGATCGCGGCGGCCGAGCTCTCCGACCGCTACGTCACCGGCCGTTATCTGCCCGACAAGGCCATCGACCTGGTCGACCAGGCGGCGGCGCGCGTGAAGATGTCGGCGACGGCGCGGCCGGTGGAGGTGCAGGACCTGGAGTCCGAAGTCCGGCAGCTCAAGCGCGAGCAGGATTACTCAACCTCGCGCAAACAGTTCGACCGCGCATCTGATCTGCAATCCCAGCACGAGGCGAAGGAAAAGGAATTGCAGCAGTCGACGGAGCGCTGGAAGCGGAGCCTGGGCTCGGCGTCGGCCGAGGTGCGCACCGAGCACATCGCCCAGGTCGTTTCAAAGCTCACCGGCATTCCGGTTACCGAGCTCACGACCGAAGAGCGCGAGCGGCTGATCAAGCTCGAAGAGAAGCTGCATCATCGCGTCATCGGCCAGGACGAAGCCGTCAAGGCGGTGAGCGACGCGGTGCGGCTGGCGCGGGCGGGCTTGCGCGAAGGCCGGCGGCCAGTCGCCAATTTCCTGTTCTTGGGACCGACCGGGGTGGGCAAGACCGAGCTGGCCAAAGCGTTGGCCGAGGCGGTCTATGGCGACGAGGACGCCATGATCCGCATCGACATGTCGGAATACCGGGAACGCCACACGGTCGCGCGGCTGATCGGCGCGCCGCCCGGCTATGTCGGCTATGAGGAAGGCGGGCAGCTGACCGAGCGCGTTCGGCGCCGGCCATATTCCGTCATTCTGCTCGACGAGATCGAGAAGGCGCATACCGACGTCTACAATGTCCTGCTGCAGGTGTTCGACGACGGGCGCTTGACCGACGGCAAGGGCCGCGTGGTGGATTTCACCAACACGATCATCATCGCGACCAGCAATCTCGGCGCCGACGTGGTCGCCCGGCAGCTGCGCCTGGATGCAAGCGACAAGGAGGCACAGGAGCGGCTCCGCCGCGACCTTATGGAGATCCTGCGCGGCCACTTCCGGCCGGAGTTCCTCAATCGCATCGACGAGATCATCGTCTTCCACTCGCTCACGCGCGAGCAGCTCCGCGACATCGTCAATCTGCAGCTCGAGCGGGTCAAGCGGACGGCGCATGGCCAGGGCGTCGACCTGGAATTCGACGCGACGCTGATCGACCATCTGGCCGTGGTCGGTTACCAGCCCGAATACGGCGCGCGTGAGCTGCGCCGTCTCATTCGCTCCGAAATCGAGACCGAGCTGGCCCGCGCCATGCTGGCCGGCGAAGTTCAGGACGGCGACCGCGTCACGGTGCGCCGGGACGGCAACGAGCAGAAGGTCACTTTCGAGCGCCGACCCAGGCCGCAGCGTGTCGTGGAAACGAAACCGCCGGCGCCGAGCACCTCCGTGGCGCGCGAGCAAGCGGAGCCGCGTGCGGCGCAAGCAGCGTCGTCGACCGGCAAGCCCTCCCAGCGTCAGGCAGGCTCGCACCGGCCGAGAAAGGCATCATAGACCGTCGGTTCACGTGAGATTTGGCCGAAAGGTCAACTTGCTTCAGCAGAGCGGGTGAAGCGGCTGCCAGTGACAAACGCGGACGACAGCCAGGCCGCAGCAAGGCCGCAACACCATATCCGTAATTCGCATAAGGTATATTATGGAATATCTTTATATACAATTGGATCAGATATTTAGGCAGAACTTCTGACACCGCGCCTTCGCTCCGGCGCCGTTCCGGCCCAGCACTCGACCATTGTCCCAGCGCTTGACGGCTACTGTGCATGGGGTTGTTTTCGTACTTTTTTTGTCGGGCCCCATGTGGCGAAAGCCGATATTGCCGTGACGTTGTCCGGCTGCAATAAGCGAGCTTCGCGAGATCGCAGATGACCTTCTGACGTGACGTCCGTATAGGTTTGCATCTCAGAACAAAAACAATCCTTCCGAGGAAGCAGACCCATGGTCTTTTCAACGCGCTTTTCCCGACGCACGCTTCTCAAGGCCTCCGCCGCGACCGCGGTCCTGGGCGGCATTGGCGCGCCCCATGTGGCCCGCGCCCAGAGCGCCGAGTTCACCTACAAATACGCCAACAACCTGCCGGACACCCATCCGCTGAACGTGCGCGCCAAGGAGATGGCGGCTGCGATCAAGGCCGAGACCCACGGCAAATTCGACCTCCAGATCTTCCCGAACAACCAGCTCGGCTCCGACACCGACATGCTGAGCCAGATCCGCTCCGGCGGCGTCGAGTTCTTCACGCTGTCGGGCCTGATCCTGTCGACCCTGGTGCCGGCCGCGTCCATCAATGGCATCGGCTTTGCGTTCCCGGACTACGACACGGTCTGGAAGGCCATGGACGGCGACCTCGGCGCCCATGTCCGCGGCGAGATCAAGAAGGCCGGCCTCGAGGTCATGGACAAGATCTGGGACAACGGCTTCCGCCAGACCACGTCCTCGACCAGGCCGATCACCGGTCCCGACGATCTCAAGGGCTTCAAGATCCGCGTCCCGGTGTCGCCGCTGTGGACCTCGATGTTCAAGGCGTTCGACGCCGCGCCCGCCTCGATCAATTTCAGCGAGGTCTATTCGGCGCTCCAGACCAAGATCGTCGAGGGCCAGGAGAACCCGCTGGCGATCATCTCGACCGCCAAGCTCTACGAGGTGCAGAAGTACTGCTCGCTGACCAACCACATGTGGGACGGCTTCTGGTTCCTGGCCAACCGGCGCGCCTGGAGCGCGTTGCCGGAGGACGTGCGCACCATCGTCGCCAAGAACATCAATGCCGCCGCCGTCAAGGAGCGTGAGGACACCGCCAAGCTCAATGCCAATCTGCAGCAGGAGCTCGCGGCCAAGGGCCTGACCTTCAACCAGCCCACTGTCGCGCCATTCCGCGACAAGCTGCGGTCCGCGGGCTTCTATGCCGAGTGGAAGGGCAAGTACGGCGACCAGGCCTGGGACCTGCTGGAAAAGGCCGTCGGCAAGCTGTCGTAACGCGTTGGGGCCGTCATGGCTCATGTCGAGGTTCAGGTGACCGAAGTGGCGGGCGAGGCGGCTGTTCAGTCCCCTCGCCGACCTTCCTTGCTGACCTCGACGGAGCGCCTGCTCGGCCTCCTGGTCGAAATCCCGGCGGCCATTCTGGTGGTCGCCGAGATCGTGATCCTGTTCGCCGGCGTGGTCGCGCGCTATGGCCTGCACCGGCCGCTGATCTGGTCGGACGAGCTCGCCTCGATCCTGTTCCTGTGGCTCGCCATGCTGGGCGCGGCGGTCGCATTCCGCCGCTCCGAGCACATGCGCATGACCGCCGTCGTCGCGAGCGCCGGACCTGCGATGCGGGCCTATCTCGACCTGATCGCGACCTCTGCAGCGCTGGCATTCCTGGCGCTGATCGTCTGGCCGTCCTGGGACTACGCCTACGAGGAAAGCTTCATCACCACGCCGGCGCTGCAGATCTCGAACATGTGGCGCGCCGCGGCGCTGCCGGCCGGCGTCTGCCTGATGGCCGCGTTCGCGCTGCTGCGGCTGCTGCGCGCCGCCGATTACCGGATGGTGCTTGCGGCCGTGATCTCGGTTGCTATCGTCGTCGGCCTGTTCTGGCTCGCGCAGCCATACTTGCGGCCGCTCGGCAATCTCAACCTCGTCATCTTCTTCGTCGGCGTCGCTGGCTTCTGCGTCTTTGCCGGCGTTCCCATTGCGTTCGGCTTTGGTCTCGCCATCTTCGGCTACCTGGCGCTGACCACGCGCACGCCGGTGATGGTGCTGGTCGGGCGGATGGACGAGGGCATGAGCCACCTCATCCTGCTCTCGGTGCCGCTATTCGTGTTCCTGGGGTTGCTGATCGAGATGACCGGCATGGCACGCGCCATGGTGGCCTTCCTGGCCAGCCTGCTCGGCCATGTCCGCGGCGGCCTGCATTATGTGCTGGTCGGCGCCATGTACCTGGTCTCAGGCATATCAGGCGCCAAGGCCGCCGACATGGCCGCGGTCGCGCCCGTGCTGTTCCCCGAAATGAAGCAGCGCGGCGCCAAGCCCGGCGATCTCGTCGCGCTGCTGGCGGCAACCGGCGCCCAGACCGAGACCATTCCGCCGAGCCTCGTGCTGATCACCATCGGCTCGGTCACGGGCGTCTCGATCGCGGCGCTGTTCACCGGCGGCCTGTTGCCCGGCGTCGTGCTCGCGGTCACCCTGTGCATGCTGGTGTGGTGGCGCTACCGCCACGAGGACATGAGCCACGTCCGCCGCGCCACGGCTTCGGAGATCGGCAAGACCTTCGTCATCGCCCTGCCCGCACTCGCACTGCCCTTCGTGATCCGCTACGCCGTGGTCGAGGGCATTGCGACCGCGACCGAGGTCTCCACCATCGGAATCGTCTATGGCGCCCTGGTCGGCCTCCTCGTCTACCGCCGCTTCGACTGGCGGCGGCTGTTTCCGATGCTGGTCGAGACCGCGGCGCTGTCGGGCGCGATCCTCCTGATCATCGGCACGGCCACCGGGATGGCCTGGGGCCTGACGCAATCCGGTTTCTCGCGCTCGCTGGCAGCCGCCATGACCGGTTTGCCTGGCGGGGCTGCGACCTTCATCGCCGTGTCCATCCTGGCTTTCACGATCCTCGGCAGCGTGCTGGAGGGCATCCCGGCGATCGTTCTGTTCGGGCCGCTGCTGTTTCCGATCGCCCGCGCCGTCGGCGTGCACGAGGTGCACTATGCCATGGTGATCATTCTCGCCATGGGTATAGGACTATTCGCGCCGCCCTTCGGCGTCGGCTATTATGCCGCCTGCGCCATCGGACGCGTCGATCCGGCCGAAGGCATCAGGCCGATCTGGGGCTATCTGCTGGCGCTGCTCGTGGGATTGATCATCGTTGCGATCTTCCCCTGGATCTCGATCGGATTTCTTTGACGCGGTTTAAGGAGGGTGTCGATGAGTGAGCGACAGAACCCGTACAATATTGGCCTCGACAAGACCCAAGCCAACTACGTGCCGCTGAGCCCGCTAAGCTTCCTCGCGCGCAGCGCGGCGGTCTATCCCGATCACGTCAGCACCGTCTATGAAGGCCGCAGCTTCACCTGGGCGCAGACCTATGAACGCTGCAGACGCTTTGCCTCGTATCTCGTCGGCAAGGGCATCGGCGTCGGCGACTCCGTGGCGGCGATGCTCCCGAACATCCCCGCGATGAACGAGGCGCACTTCGCCGTGCCGATGGCCGGCGCCGTGCTCAACGCGCTCAACATCCGCCTCGATGCGCCCTCGATCGCGTTCCAGCTCGATCATGGCGGGGCGAAGATCATCCTGGTCGATCCCGAATTTTCGGGCGTCATCACCGATGCGCTGGCGCAGATGAGCGGGCCAAAGCCGTTCGTGATCGATGTCGACGATGCCGCCTTCAAGGGCGGCAAGCGGATCGGCGAGATTGAATATGAGGCCGCCGTTGCCCAAGGCAATCCCGGCTTCGCCGCGGTCCCACCAAGCGACGAATGGGACGCGATCGCGCTGAGCTACACCTCGGGCACGACGGGCAATCCCAAGGGCGTCGTCACCCATCACCGCGGCGCGTATCTGAACGCGGTCAGCAACATCCTCGCCGGCAATCTCGGCCAGCATCCGGTCTATCTCTGGACGCTGCCGATGTTCCACTGCAACGGCTGGTGCTTCCCCTGGACCATCGCGGCCGCGGCCGGCATCAATGTCTGCCTGCGCAAGGTCGAGCCGACAAAGATCTTCGAGCTGATCAGGCAACATGGCGTCACCCACATGTGTGGCGCGCCGATCGTCTACAACACACTGATCAATGCACCTGACGCGCCGAAGGGTAACGCCGCGCGCCGGGTGGTCGGCCTGATCGCCGGCGCCGCACCGCCTGTCGCGGTGCTCGAAGGCGCAGAAAACATCGGCATCAAGCTGACGCATGTCTACGGCCTCACCGAGGTCTACGGCCCCGCCTCCGTCTGCGCCGAGCAGCCCGGCTGGGACGACCTGCCCGCCGCCGAACGCGCCAGCCTGAAGCGGCGGCAGGGCGTGCCCTACCCGCTCGAAGAAAGCGTCACCGTCATCAATCCGCAGACCATGCAGGAGGTGCCGCGCGACGGCGAGACCATCGGCGAGGTCATGTTCCGCGGCAACATCGTGATGAAGGGTTACCTCAAGAACGAGAAGGCGACGACGGAAGCCTTCGCAGGCGGCTGGTTTCACACCGGCGATCTCGGCGTGCTCGACGAGCACGGCTATGTCATCATCAAGGACCGCTCGAAGGATATCATCATCTCCGGCGGCGAGAACATTTCGTCAGTCGAGGTCGAGGACATCCTCTACAAGCACCCGGCCGTGCTGTTCGCCGCGGTCGTCGCCAAGCCCGATCCGAAATGGGGCGAGGTGCCTTGCGCCTTCGTCGAGCTGAAGGACGATGCCAGTGCGACCGAGGCCGAGATCATCGCCTTCTGCCGTTCGCAGATGAGCGGCTTCAAGACGCCGAAGGCGGTCGTGTTCGGACCGATCCCGAAGACGTCCACGGGCAAGATCCAGAAATTCCTGCTGCGCAACGAAGTGGGATCAGTGAAGGCGATCTCGGCCTGAGCCTCGACACATTTGGAAACATTGACCGCGTCTCGACGGCGATTGCCGCATCGTCGGGAAACCGTTTGTGCGGGGTCGACGACATCAGGACACACCAGGAAAAGATTGGAAAACGTTAGAGACGCATTTACGATTCAGCTCCGTCGGATTCGCTGATTCCACCTGATTCGCCGCGCGGGCTGCGCGGCCGGCGGCCGGTGCGGTTGGGGCGCTTCATGCGGTTTGTGTCTTGAGCGCAGACGTGCGTGCGCGTCTGGCGCTGCTGCTATTGACGGCCGGATTGCTGCTGCCGCGCGCGGCGGATGCGCAGGTCATGCGCGAGTTCGGCGCGTTCGGAGGCGCCGAGAATTTCGCTCCCCCCGGTCCGAATGCGCCCGGCAACGGTTTTAATAATTTCGGCGGCATGAATGGCCCCATGTTCGGCGGCCCGCAGGCCGCCGGTTTTGGCGGAGCGCCGTTCGGCAACGGCAATGGCGGCAGCATGCCACCGAACTACGGCTGGAATAGCGTGCCGCCGGGACTTGCCGGCGCGGCACGGTTCGGCATGCGAGAAGCCTTTGGCGGCGGCTCCGATGGTGCTCCGCGCGGCGAGACGGCGCAGGCCACCTTCCTGGCGATGAGGCAGTTCACGCTCGCCCTGCTCGATCCCGCCATCGATGGCCGCGGCATCGGCCCGGCCGAATTGGACGCAGAGCTGGCGGCCTATGCCGATATCGGAAACGACCGGACGCATGGCGGCATCGGGCGCGAGGCCTATGGGGCGATCTACGGCAGGCCAGCGCTCGCGGCTCCGCACTGGAACGTCTGGGCTGCGGGTTTCGGCGGCTCGCAGGTATCGACCGGCGGCACCGGCTCGGCCAGCCGCAGTTTTGGCACCGTGGCCGGTGCCGATTATTCGCTCTCGCCGCAGACGCGGATGGGCTTTGCGCTGGCCGGAGGTGGCACCGGCTTCGCCAACAATTTTTCGAATGGCCGCTCCGATCTGTTTCAGGCCGGCTCCTTCGTCCGGCACAGCGTCGGATCAGCCTATGTCGCCACCGGTCTCGCCTACGGCTGGCAAGCGATCAGCAACGATCATCCGGTGACGCCGGCCGGCTCCGGACAGTTCACCGCGGCGGTCAACGCCAACGCTTATTCCGGACGCGTCGAAGGCGGCTATCGTCTTGCCACAGCCTGGTTCGGCATCACGCCCTATGCGGCGGCGCAGATCACCACCTTCCGCCTGCCCTCCTCGAGCGGAGCGCAGCCGCCCGAGAGGGCCAACGCATTTTCGACCGGGCCCGGCAGCGACAGCTTCACCGACAGCCGCACCGAGCTCGGCCTGCGCACGAGCACGCAGCTTGTGTTGCCGGGCAGCGTGGTCAGCCTGCGCGGGCGGCTTGCCTGGGCGCATGACTTCAGCGCAGGGCAATCGATCCCGGCGGCGTTCCTGTCCTTGCCCGGCCAGGGCTTGACCGCGAGCGGCGCAGCCTTGGCGTCGAACGCCGCGCTGACAGGCATTGCGCTCGAGCTGCGCGCTGTGAATGGCTGGTCCGCCTCGGCGAGCTTCGACAGCGAAGTGTCGAGCCTGATACGTGCCTACACCGGCAAGGCCGCGCTCCGTTACGCCTGGTAGGCGCGCTTTTCGGTTTGACGCGTTTTCTTGATGCGAACCGGTATCCACTTCGCGCGAAAACGCTCTAATGCGTCTCCAGCCGCAGCCCATCATAGGCGGGCACCACGCCAGGAGGCAGCGATTGCCTGATCACCTCATAATCGACATCGGCGGTCATGTTGGTGATGACCGCGCGCTTCGGCTTGAAGCGGTCGATCCAGGACAACGCGTCGTTGATGCTGAAATGGCTGACATGGCTGGTGTAGCGCAAGCCGTCGACGATCCAGAGATCGAGATTCTCGAGTGCGCCCCAGCTTTCGCGCGGGATGTCGTTGAGGTCGGGTGTGTAGGCGGCATCGCCGATGCGATAGCCGAGCGCGGGAATGTGGCCGTGCTGCACGAGGAACGCGGTCATCGTGACCGCGCCGCCCTTCCCCAGAATGGTCTGGCTCTCGCCCGCTTCGATCGAATGCCGGGTCAGGATCGGCGGATAATCGCTGCCCTCCGGCGAGATGAAGCAATAGGAGAACCGCGCCATGATGTCCTTGGCGGTCGACAGGTTGAAGTAGGTCGGAATGCGCCGGCGCATGTGCATGACGACCGAGCGCAGATCGTCCATGCCGTGGGTCTGGTCGGCATGCTCGTGAGTCAGGAACACCGCATCGATATGGTCGACGTTGGTCGAGAGCAATTGCTCGCGCAGATCCGGCGAGGTGTCGATGACGATGCGCGTTGTGCCATGCTCGGAGGCCCGTTCGACCAGCAGCGAGCAGCGGCGGCGGCGGTTTTTTGGATTGTTGGGATCGCAGGCGCCCCAGCCGAGCGCCGGGCGCGGCACGCCGGCGGAAGAGCCGCAGCCCAGGATCGTCAGCGTCAGCGTCATGCGGCTTCCAGTCTCAAGCTTTCACCTTGGAGAACAGGCGGAAGAAGTTTTCGCTTGTTTGGCGTGAGATCTCGTCGAATGACACGCCGCGCGTCTCGGCCAGCACTTTGGCAACCTCGACCACATAGGCCGGCTCGTTGCGCTTGCCTCGAAACTTGCCCGGCGCAAGATAGGGCGAGTCTGTTTCAACCAGAATACGGTCAGCCGGCAGCTCGGCTGCAAGCGCACGCAGGGCCTCCGATTTCTTGAAGGTCAGGATGCCCGTAAAGCCGATATAGAGCCCGAGCGACACCGCCTTCAGCGCCAGCTCGCGCCCGCCCGTGTAACAATGCAGCACGGCGCGAAACGATCCGCGTGCCGCCTCCTCTTCCAGAATGCGGGCGCAGTCCTCGTCGGCCTCCCGGGTGTGGATCACGAGCGGCAGGCCGGTGGCGCGTGCCGCGGCGATGTGGGCGCGAAAGCCCCTCGCCTGCGCTTCCGGCGAACCGTTGTCATAGAAATAGTCGAGCCCGGCCTCGCCGAGCGCGACGACCTTGGGATGCCCGGTCAGCGCGATCAGCTCGTCCGGCGAAATGCCGTCCTCCTCATCCGCGTGATGCGGATGGGTGCCGACCGAGCAATAGACGTCCTCGTAGCGCTCGGCGATGGGCAGAAGTTGATTCAGCCTCCGGACCCGCGTCGAGATCGTGACCATGCGGGTGATGCCGGCCGCGCGGGCGCGCGACACGATCCCGTCGAGATCTTCCGCGAAGTCCGGAAAATCCAGATGGCAATGACTGTCGACCAGCATCGAACGAACGCCTTACGCCGCCGGCTCGATATAGCGCGGGAACGCAGGCGTCGGCGCCGGCAGCGTCGAGCCGGGCGCGATGCGCTTGGCGCCGCCGAGTGTCGCAAAATTGCGCTCGTCCGCGGGAATGCCGAGGCTGTCGAGCAGCAAACCCGATGCAGTCGGCATTGCCGGCTGGGCCAGGATCGCGATCCGACGCACCACTTCGGCGGTGACGTAAAGCACCGTCTTCTGTCGGGCGGGATCGGTCTTGGCGAGCGCCCATGGCGCCTCGCCCGCGAAATAGCGGTTGGCCTCCGCGACCACGGCCCACACCGCGTTGAGCCAGTGATGGATCTGCTGCGTCGACATCGCCTCACGCGACGCTGCGATCATGCCGTCGGCCATCGCCAGGATCGCCTTGTCGTTGTCGCTGAACTCGCCGGGCTCCGGCAGCACGCCGCCGAGCTGTTTGGCGATCATCGACAGCGAACGCTGCGCGAGATTGCCGAGATCGTTGGCGAGGTCGGCATTGATGCGCGCAACGATGGCCTCGTGGTTGTAGTTGCCGTCCTGGCCGAACGGCACCTCGCGCAGGAAGAAATAGCGCATCTGGTCGACGCCGTACTGGTCGGCGAGGTTGAAGGGGTCGACGACGTTGCCGACCGACTTCGACATCTTCTCGCCCCGGTTGAACAGGAAGCCGTGGGCATAGACCCGCTTCGGCACGGGAATGCCGGCCGAGATCAGGAACGCGGGCCAGTACACGGCGTGGAAGCGGATGATGTCCTTGCCGATGATGTGCACATCGGCCGGCCAGTAGCGCCAGTTCCCATCGCTCTCATCGGGAAAGCCGATGCCAGTGATGTAGTTGGTCAGCGCGTCGACCCAGACATACATCACATGCTCTTCGTCGCCGGGCACCTTGACGCCCCAGTCGAACGTGGTGCGCGAGATCGAGAGATCGCGCAGGCCGCCTTTGACGAAGCTCACCACCTCATTGCGGCGCGAGTCCGGGCCGATGAAGTCGGGATTGTCCGTGTACAGCTTCAGGAGCTTGTCCTGATAGGCGGACAGACGGAAGAAATAGCTCTTCTCCTCGACCCACTCGACCGGCGTGCCCTGCGGACCAAGGCGCACGCCGTCGTCGTTCAGGCGCGTCTCGTCCTCGGCGTAATAGGCTTCATCGCGCACCGAGTACCAGCCGGAATAGGTATCGGCATAGATGTCGCCGTTCGCCTCCATGCGCCGCCAGATCTCCTGGGTCGAGCGATGGTGCTGTTCCTCGGTGGTGCGGATGAAGCGGTCGAACGACACGTTCAGCCGCTCGTCCATCTCCTTGAAACGGCCGGCATTGCGGGTCGCGAGCGCTGCGGGCGTCAGGCCCTCGTTCTGCGCGGTCTGGACCATCTTCAAGCCGTGCTCGTCGGTGCCGGTCAGGAAGAACACGTCCTTGCCGTCGAGCCGCGCAAAGCGCGCCAGCACGTCAGTTGCAATCGCCTCATAGGCGTGGCCGATATGCGGGCTGCCGTTGGGATAGGCGATCGCGGTCGTGATGTAGAAGACGTTGTCGCGCGCCGGAGCGGCGACGGGAGCTGTGGCTTGCGGAGCTGCGACGGGCTTCGGCGCGCGCGGCGCCTTCGGTTTTGAAACTTTGGGCTTCACGGACGCCGGCGGCGCGGCAGCCGGAGCCGGCGCGGATATCACGGCAGGCGCAGCCGCCTTTTTCGCAACCTTCTTCGCCGGAGTCTTGGCCGGAGTCTTGGCCGGCTTTTTGGCAGCCGTCTTCTTCGTAGCCTTCCTGGCGATGACCTGCTTCTTAGAAGCCTTCTTCCCGGCCTTCTTTGCCGTCTTCGCGGCGCTCTTCTTCACGCCCTTCTTTGCAGCGGCCTTCTTGGCCTTCTTCGCGGTCTTGGACGCACGCGCCTTCCCGGCCTTTTTCGCGGCTTTCTTTTCGGCCTTCTTGGCAGCCTTCTTCTTGCTGCTCTTGGCTTTGACGGTTTTCTTACCTCGCGTTGCCACGACGAATTCCTTTACCCGGCTGTATCAAAATTTGGAAACGAACCTGCGTTGGGTCATTGTTTTGAGCACGATCCTCTCGGAAAACCGCTCCACACTTTTCCGGATCATGCTCTAGCGCGTTGCGTCCGCCAGCCAGCCGAACACCGAGAAAACCAAGGGCTTTCGCTCCAGATTGTAGGTTTCGGTGTCGCGCGCGGCGCGGACGATCTTTTCCCATACCTCAGCTAGGCGCGCAAGGCGCGGCAGGTTCTGGTTGGCGTTGGCTTCGTCCGCATGCAGGCGCTCCGCGATCCAGCGGTCGATGCCGTCGATGAAGGCCGCGAGCGCAACGCGGTCGCTGGTGCCGAGCGAGTCGCCGAGCGTATGCAGTTCGCGCGGATCGACCTGCGGCAGTCGCGCCAGCAGCGCTGCCGTGCGCTGCTGCAGTTTCAGGGCGTCTCCACCGAGCAACGTCAGGGCGCGTGCGACGCTGCCCTCGGAGGCCTCCGCGGCCTCGCGCAGCGCCAGATCGGTCGGAGCAAGGTCGGCGGCAGCGGCCGCGGCGCCGATCACCTCGTCCGTTCCGAGCGGCCGCAGGCGCAGCTTGCGGCAGCGCGACTGGATCGTGGCGAGCACGCGCGCGGGCGCGTGGCTCACCAACAGGAACAGCGACTGCTGCGGCGGTTCCTCAAGGATCTTCAGAAGCGCGTTGGCCGCATTCGGATTGAGCTCGTCGACGGTGTCGACGATGCAGACGCGCCAGCCTTCCGCCGCAGCAGTCGAGCCGAAGAAGCCGATCGTCTCGCGCGTCTCGTCGACGGTGATCACCGTGCGCATCACGCCGCGATCATTGGCGGTGCGCTCCAGCGTCAGCAGCCCGCCATGCGAGCCGGCTGCGACCTGCCGCGCCACGGCGTCATCGGGATCGATCGCGAGGTTTTCGGCGCTCTGCACGGCCGGCGAAAGCGGATGGCCGTGCGCGAGCACGAAGCGCGCCATGCGATAGGCCAGCGTCGCCTTGCCGATGCCTTGCGCTCCCCCGATCAGCCAGGCGTGCGGAATCCGCCCGCTGCGATAGGCCGCCAGCAGCGCCGTCTCGGCCTCGCGATGGCCGAACAGAAGGCTCGTCTCGCGCGGATGCGGAATGGCAGTCTCACGCTCGGCCTGACGCGGGCTCATGCTGAGATCACCGAGGCGGTCGTGGGAAGGAGACGCTCGCGCAGCGCGGTCCAGACGCGGTCTGCGACGGTGTCAGGATCGGAATTGGCGTCGATCAGCACGCAGCGCGCGGGCTCTTCCTCAGCGATCTTGCGATAAGCTTCACGCAGGCCCTGATGAAAGCTGAGCTGCTCGCTCTCGAACCGGTCGGGCGTGCCAGCGCCGCGGCGCACGGCAGCACGCTGCAAGCCGATCTCGACCGGCAGGTCGAGGATGATGGTGAGATCCGGCTTGAGATCGCCGATGGTGACGCGCTGCATCGCGTTGATCAGCCCGATCGGGACGCGGCCGAGGCTGCCCTGATAGGCCCGCGTCGAGTCCGCAAAGCGATCACAGAGGACCCACGCGCCCTGGTTCAGCGCGGGCTGGATCACGGTACGAACATGATCGTCGCGCGCGGCGGCAAACAGCAGCGTCTCGGCTTCGGGCCCGAGCAGCTTGCCCATCCCCGACAGCACCAGATGGCGCATGATCTCGGCGCCCGGCGATCCGCCCGGCTCGCGCGTGACGAGGACGCGCATCCTGGCCGCCTTGAGGCGGTCGGCGAGCTTCTTGATCTGGGTCGACTTGCCCGTCCCCTCGCCGCCTTCAAAGGTGACGAAGCGTCCGCGTCCGGACGGTCGCTGTACCTTGCTCTCACTCATGATCAGAGCTTCTCGGCGCCCGCGCGGAACATGCCGATCACGAGCTCGCTGGCGCCGTCGATCGCGCGCCGCATGGTCGAACCGGTGCCGATCGCTTCACCTGCATAGACCGGCGTCTCCACCGCGATGTTGCCACTACGCCAGACCTTGACCACACCGACCTGCTGACCGGCCTCGACCGGCGCCCGTACCGGCCCCTTGTAGACCACGCGCGCGATCAGCTTGTCGCTGCCGTTCTTGTGCACCATCACCTTCACGGGCATCTTGGCGACGAGTTTCACCGAGCGGCTCTCGCCGCCAAACACCTTTGCGTAGCCGACCGGCTGGTCGGCCGCGATCAGGGTGCGGGTCTCGAAGTTGCGGAAACCCCATTCCAGCATCTTCTTGGCTTCGGTGGCGCGGTCCTCGGGGTCTTCCAGGCCGTTGACGACGACGATCAGCCGGGTGCCGTTCTGCACCGCCGAGCCGACCATGCCGTAGCCACCCTCCTTGGTGTAGCCGGTCTTGAGGCCGTCAGCACCTTCCATCGAATTCAGCAGCGGATTGCGGTTGGGCTGACGGATCTTGTTCCAGGTGTACTCCTTCTCGCCGAACAGTTTGTAGAACTCCGGAAAGTCCAGGATGATGTGCCGGGCGAGGATGCCGAGCTCCCGCACCGTCATCTTGTTGGCCGGGTCGGGCAGACCGTTGGAGTTGCCGAAGGTCGACTTGGTCATGCCGAGCTCGCGCGCCCGCTTGGTCATGAAGTCGGCGGCAAAGATCCGCTCGTTGCCCGCCATGGCTTCGGCGAGCGCGATGCAGGCGTCGTTGCCGCTCTGGATGATCGCGCCATGCAGGAGATCGTCGACCGAGACCTTGCTGTTGATGGCGGCGAACATGGTCGAGCCGCCCGAGGGCGCGCCGCCCCTGCGCCAGGCGTTCTCGCTGATCCGGTACTCGTCGGTGAGCTTGATGTCGCCTTTCTTGATGGCGTTGAACACGACTTCCGCCGTCATCAGCTTCATCATGCTGGACGGCGCGCGCAGCTCGTCGGCATTCTTCTCGAACAGCACGCTGCCACTGGACGCCTCGATCAGGATCGCGGTGGGCGCATCGCCGTCGAAGCCGGCGTCTTCCGTCTTCTTGGCGCCCTGGACGCTCTGGTTGGCCGCATAGAGCGCCCCATCCCAGCCAATCGCCGCCACGAGAACGGCAGCGATCAGCGCGCGCGCCATCGCTCCGGCGGTGAACCGGGGGCGGTGGAGCGAAAAAAGACGAAATGCCATGGCGAAGCCCTGAGAGCGGCGTTCTAACAGTTGGAACCGGTACGAACAACACGAGGCCGGCGCCGGCACCCGAGTTTGCATGATTCTCGTCACGCCCCTATCGTGACACCTTATATTTATCGACCAAACCCCTGAAACAAGGCGGAAAAGCGATGTCCTCCACCCGCACGATCAAGGCCAACGGCATCGACCTGTACATCCGCGAAGCCGGCCAGGGTCCGCTGGTCGTGCTCTGCCACGGCTGGCCGGAACTTTCTTACTCCTGGCGCCACCAGATCCCGGCGCTGGCGGACGCCGGATTTCACGTCGTCGCCCCCGACATGCGCGGCTACGGCCAGAGCGCGGCGCCGGCCGACGTGAACGCCTACTCGATCTTCGACACCGTCGGCGACGTGGTCGGCCTCGTCCGGGCGCTCGGCGAAACCAGGGCCATGGTGGTCGGCCACGATTGGGGGGCACCGGTGGCCTGGCATGCGGCGCTGTTTCGGCCCGACATCTTCACGGCGGTGGCGGGCCTGAGCGTGCCGCCGCCATTCCGCGGTCGTGGCAAGCCGCTCGACCTGCTGCGCGAGGGCGGCGTGACCAACTTCTACTGGCAGTATTTCCAGGCGCCAGGGGTCGCCGAGGCCGAGCTCGAGCGAGACGTCGCCCGCACCATGCGCATCGTGCTCGGCGGACGCGGCCTCGCCGATCCGACCGCCGCCATGTTCGTGCAGGAAGAGAAGGGCTTTCTCGGCCACGGGACCGCCGGAGAGCCGCTGCCCGCCTGGCTCGGCGAGACTGACCTCGCCTATTTCACCGAGGCCTTCCGCAAGTCAGGCTTCCGCGGCGGGCTGAACTGGTATCGCAACCTCGACCGCAATTGGGAACTGACGGCGCCTTGGCAGGATGCACAGATCCACCAGCCGTCCCTCTTCATTGCCGGTTCGAAGGACGCCGTCATCACCGGGCTGATCGGCGCCAAGCGCGTCAACGAGCTGGAGCGCGTGCTGCCCAATCTCACACGGAAGCTGATCATCGAGGGCGCCGGCCATTGGGTGCAGCAGGAGCGGCCCGACGAGGTGAATGCGGCCCTGGTGAAATTCTTGCGCGAGGCGGCGGCGCGCTAGGCCGCGAGATCCTTCCGCATCGCGACGTACGCGGCCCCCATTGTCCCGGTCTCGGCAAATCCCTGTCGCTGATAAAACCGGCGCGCGCCCTGGTTGGCCGCGAGCACCGAGAGCGTCAGCGCCGAGACACCCTGCTGCCGCGCGCCGGCGCCGAGAGCCTCCACGATCTTCGTGCCGACGCCCAGGCCGCAATCGGCCGGCCGCAGCGCGATGTCGATGATGTGCCAGCGTTCGCGCGTGCAATGAAGCAGCAGCCGGCCGATCGCGGTTCCGTCTCGCGTGACGATCAGCGAAATCGCCTCCGGAAACTGCGTGGCATAGGCGATCGTCTGGCTGCGGAATTGCTGCGCGACGATCTGCCTCACGATCGGACCCGACAAGCCCGTCGCGGTGAATTGCGCTGTCCTGACCTCCTCGAAGAGATGGCGGATGAACGAGGCATCGATCGGGCTCACCGACCGCAGCCGCAGAGCCGGATCGTCCGGGACGATGTCGAGCGACACGCCGTCGATCATGCCGTCACGCGCGCCCGCGCGTTCAGCCGAAGGACGGAAAGATTCCCGCATAGGCGATGCACCAGATGATGGCCAGGGTCGGCTGCATGTTGTCGTGGGCCTGCCCTTGCCCGGTCAGCGTGACGGCGTTGGGGGCCAAAGTGAGATTGCCGGGCGGCGCGATGAAGCCGTTGAATTGCGGATCGAGCGCAACCATGTTCTGCGCCGTTCCGGGACCCGGCGCGGCGTTCTGTGCGTTGCCGGCCCCGAGCTGCAGGGCGTGCGTGTGAATAGCCATCTCGCTCGAAATCAGGTTGACCGTCGGACTGCCGACGACCTCGCCGATGATGCGATCCTCCAACCCCTGCCCCTGGCCCTGGCTGATCACGACCGAACCGTTCAGGTTGGGCAAAGCAAAATTGGTCGTGCCGTTGCCGCCATAGTTGGTCCCGATCAGCGAAAATAACGGGGTGTATTGCTGAATTGGTACGATCTGGCCAAGGCATGGGAGCCAGGCATTGTTGAAGCCGCCGGTCGCAAAGGGAAACGTGAAGGCCTGGATCTCCCCGACATACGGACTTGACATGGTGTCTCCTCGAGACTGAGTACGGATCGATCCGCTGCTAACCGGGCGAAGGGAAGATGCCGTCGCTGCAGATGCAGTAATTGGCAACGACGGTAGGCATCATGTTGTTGTGCCCGACGCTGTTGCCAGCCGGCATCACGCAGGCGGCCATGGTTGCGTAGGGCTCCGCGTTCGCAACCGGCGCATAGAAATTGCCGACCGACGCAGTGGCGAGATGCACGGTCTGTCCGGGCACGGACGTCTCGCCCGTCGCGGTCGAGGACATCAGCGCGTGACTGTGGGTCGGCATTTCGGCCTCGACCAGTGTGTGGTTTTCCTCACCCGCGGCCTGGCCAAGCGCAAAGACCGGAAAGCCCGTTCCCTGCCCCTGTCCGATCGCAACGCGCCCGCGAAGATCGGGAAGATTGAAGCTGTTGACGCCGTCGCCGCCATAGGTGGTGCCGATCACGGTGTAGAGCGCCTGATACGCCGAAATCGACATCGCCTGACCGTTGCAGGCGAACCACCCATTCGGCACCCGCGGAAAGCCAAACAACCTGATCTCACCGATAAACGGATCCGCCATTGCACTTGATCCCCTGCCTGGGCGCTCCCGATCCGATCGCGGAATGCGCCAACCTCTAAAATCGATATCAATGGAATTCGGCTGCGAATGTCGCCGCGCGGCCGCCTAGTTCCGCGACGGATAAATTCCCTGCGTCGCGATCAGATAGCTGATGACGAGATAGGGCTGCATGTTGTTGTGGGGCTGCCCCTGGCCCTCGTTCACCAGATTGGTGCCGGTTGCCAACGGCGTGTCGGTGCTTCCCGCTGGGCCAAAGACCTTCTTCGGATTATCGGACGGCAGCGTGTTGGTGCCGAAGATGTTGCCGGCAACCTGAGCACCGCGGCCGCTACCCTGCGTCGCAATCGCCTGGATCAGGTGACTGTGACTTGGCAATTGAGACACCGTGAGGTTGATCGACATCGATCCGCTGACCATGCCGACGGGATATTGCCCGCCGCCGCCGGACGAGCCGATGATGGCACGGCCGCGAAGATCCGGAAGCGCAAACGTCGTCACGCCGTTGCCGCCGTAATAGGTCCCGAGCAGCGAGAACAGCGCTTGATTGGTCTGGATCGCCACCAATGCGCCGTTGCAGGGGGCCCAGCCTCTGGGAACGATTGCGCTGGCAAAAGGCATGATCTGGCCGAGAACTGGCTGGTACGGCATGACCCCTCCCCAAAAAGAACAGGCGCCCATGTCGTCTCGTGATGCGACGACGACAGTCCATTAAATCATAAAATGCACGATAAACGATCTACTCGCCAAGATTGTTCAACAGACCGTCCCGACAGTCAAGCGCCAGCGCAACCATAAATGCGCTCACCGTCAAATAACCTACTTGTACTTGATCACGCTTTTGTTGCCGTGGCGCAACGGCTCGCTGAAAAGTTGCGCCAGGAGCGCGCCGTTCAAACTCACACGCTTGCGTTGTGCACCGCATCTCAGCCAAATGCACGCAACGATATCAGTGAAAAATTACACAATCAGGGATTTCAGGGCGGAGCTCTGCGAAAGGGTGCCGCGAAGGGGGGCCGGTGAGTCACGCAATTGCGGTGGCCGTGCCAGGAATAAGCGGGGAATTGGCGATCTCCGTGCGCAATGGCGGAGCCGTCTCACGGCACGTCTTGCGGCCCCTCTGGCGAGCGGTTCAACGCATCTGCATTGCTGTCATCCTGATGCTCGGCGCGATGGCCGCAGCGAACGCGGCGTGCAATTTCTCGTCCGCGTCGCCCACTGGCGGCACGATCACTTTCACCGGTGCCGGGGCCGGTAACGCGGTCGGGCTCTGCGTGAGCAACGACACGGTACGGTGGGGCCTCTACGGCTCCTCGAACGGCGCCAATCCCGGCATCGATGCCTTCCAGCACTATCCGATGACCGCGGGGGGAACGACCCTCACGAACCTGAGCTACACGACGCCTAATGCCACTTACACCCTGGTGCCCGTCAACAACGGGGTCAACAACCAGCACACCGATGAATACGACATCCAGATCAACACGATTTCCGGAAGCGGCACCGATACGATCACCCTCTGGTACACCAGCAGCTGCTCGCAGAGTGCGCCTTGTAACTCCGGTGTTCATCTCACCGACACCTCTTTCACCATCACGGTCAATCTGCCCAACCCGCCGACCGTGACCTCGATATCGCCGACATCAGGTCCAACGACCGGCGGCACAAGCGTGATCATCACGGGCACCAATCTGAGCGGCGCCAGCGCCGTGAAATTCGGCGCCACCAATGCAACCGGCTTCACCGTCAATTCCAACACGCAGATCACGGCGACCTCCCCGGCCGGCGCCGGCGGCATTGTCGATGTCACAGTCACGACGTCGGTCGCAACGTCGGCGACTTCGGCCGCGGACCAGTTCACCTATGTCGCCGCGCCGACGGTCACGTCGATCTCGCCGACCTCCGGTCCGGCCACGGGCGGCACGTCGGTCGTCATGACCGGCACCAGCTTCTCGGGCGCGACGGCCGTGACCTTCGGCGGCACAGCCGCCACAGGCTTCAGTGTCGATTCAGCGACCCAGATCACCGCGACCGCTCCGGCAGGCTCGGGCATCGTTGACGTCAGGGTGACAACGGTCGGCGGCACGTCGGCGACGTCGGCGGCGGATCAGTTCACCTACATCGCGGCCCCGACCGTCACCTCGATCTCGCCAACCGCGGGGCCGACGGCCGGCGGCACCTCGGTGACGATCACCGGCACCAATTTCACGGGCGCCACGGCCGTCAGCTTCGGCGGGACAACGGCCGGTGGCTTCTCGGTCGTCAACGCGACGACGATCACCGTGACCTCTCCCGCGGGCACTGGCACGGTCGACGTCAGGGTCACCACTCCAGGCGGCACGTCAGCGACGTCCGCGGCGGACCAGTTCACCTATTTCGCGGTACCTTCCGTCACGTCGATCTCGCCGACTGCAGGTCCGCAGACCGGCGGCACAAGCGTCATCATCACCGGCACCAACCTGTCGGGTGCAATCGCGGTGACATTCGGCGGCACGGCGGCGACCGGATTCGCCGTCAATACGCCGACCCAGATCACCGCAACCTCGCCGGCCGGCACCGGCATTGCCGACATCACCGTGACGACGCCTGGCGGGACGTCGGCGATCTCAGCTGCCGATCAATTCACCTATGTCGCAGCACCCACTGTCACCTCGATTTCACCGACCACGGGTCCAGCCACAGGCGGCACCACGGTGACGATCACCGGCACCAATTTCACCGCCGCGACGGCGGTGACGTTCGGTGCAACGGCCGCGACAGGCTTCAGCGTCGATTCCGCCACCCAGATCACCGCGACATCGCCGGCCGGGGCCAGCGTCGTCGACATCAAGGTGACAACCGCCGGCGGCACGTCGGCGACATCAGGGGCTGACCAGTTCACCTACGTTGCGACGCCGACAGTGACGTCGATCTCGCCGACCCTCGGCCCGCAGGCCGGCGGCACGTCGGTCGTCATCACCGGCACCAATTTCACCGGAGCAACCGCGGTGACGTTCGGCGCGGTGGCTGCGACAGGCTTCATCGTCAATTCCGCCACCCAGATCACCGTGCCCTCGCCGGCCGGGACCGGCGTCGTAGACGTCAGGGTGACGACCACGGGCGGTACATCGGCAACGTCTGCGGCTGACCAGTTCACCTATTTCGGCGTGCCGACGGTGACGTCGATTTCGCCGACAGGCGGACCGCTGGCCGGCGGCACGTCGGTGACGATCACCGGGACCAATTTCACCGGTGCGACTGCGGTGAAATTCGGAGCGGCGAGTGCGACGGGCGTCACCGTCAATTCCGCGACCTCGATCACCGCGACCTCTCCCGCCGGCACCGGCACCGTCGATATCACGGTCACGACGCCGGGCGGAACGTCGGCCCCGTCCGCCGCGGATCAGTTCACCTACGCCGCAACGCCGACAGTGACGTCGGTGTCGCCGAATGCAGGCCCGACGACGGGCGGAACGTCGGTCACCATCACCGGCACCGCGTTCTCAGGCGCGACCGCCGTGAAGTTCGGCGCCGCCACGGCCACCAGCTTCACCGTCAATTCGGCGACCTCGATCACGGCGACCGCGCCGGCCGGCGCCGGCACCGTCGATATTACCGTGACGACGCCTGGAGGGACATCCCCGACCTCAGCATCGGATCAGTTCAACTACTCGCCGGCACCCGCCGTCACCTCGATCTCGCCGACATCCGGCCCGGCAGTCGGCAGCACGTCCGTTACGATCACCGGCTCCGGCTTTACCGGCGCCACCGCTGTGAAATTCGGCGCCAACAACGCAACGGGCTTTACCGTGAACTCGGCGACGTCGATCACGGCGACCTCGCCGGCCGGCTCCGGCACGGTCGATGTCACGGTAACCACGGTCGGAGGCACATCGCCTACCTCGGCCGCAGACCGGTTCACCTATCTGTCCTCCACGACGACGACCGGAGTGACATCGTCACAGAACCCGAGCAACTACGGCCAGTCTGTCACCTTCACGGCCAACGTAGGCAGCTCGGGTGGAACACCGACGGGAACGGTGACGTTCAACGACGGCGGCACACCGATCGGAACGTCAGCATTGTCGGCAGGTGCCGCGACTTTCGCGACGACCATCCTGACCGTCGGTAATCACACGATCACCGCGACCTACAATGGCTCGCCGGCGTTCAATACCTCGACCTCACCTGCCCTGACCCAGTCGGTCGATATTCCCGCGGACAGCGCCAAGCTGCGCGCACTTCAGGTCAACGTCACCAAGGTCGTCGCGCAAAACTCGGGACAGGCGATCTCCGGCGCCATCGACACCGCGATCTCCGAAGGTTTCAGCAACGGCGGACAATACATCACGCCTGGCGGCGGCGGTGTCCGCGTCAACTTTGCCGCCACGCCCGATGGCGATGACGAGCCGCCGGCCGGTCGCCCAGTCGATCCTCAGAACTCCAATGCCTATGCCGGCGATGGTCGCTCCGGCAGGGTCGGCCGTGGGTCTTCGCGCATCGACGACGCCTTCGCCGCGATCGATCGGGCGGCGCCGACCAAGGCACCACCTGCGCGGTTCAAGCAGCAGAAGGACTGGCTGTTCTGGATCGACGTCCGCGGCACAGGTATCGACCGCTGGGGCTCGTCCGGCAATATCGGTCAGGGAGCAACCCAGGCCACGCTCTACGGCCAGCAGATCAACCTGCTGTCTGGGCTGACCTATCGGGCCACTCCCAATCTCCTGGTTGGCGTGGTCGGTGGCTACGAGCACTTCAGCTACACCGAGACCGACATCAACGGAAAGCTGAAGGGCGACGGCTGGACCGTCGGCGCCTATCTCGGCTGGAAGATCATCCCGACGCTGCGTTACGACACGGCGGTGACCTATTCCGGTATCGGCTACGACGGCACCGCCGGCACGGCCCAGGGCAATTTCAACGGCAATCGCTGGATGTTCGCGACCGGCTTCACCGGCAGCTACAGCTGGGCCAATTTCAACATCGAGCCGTCGGCCAAGGTGTACGCGCTGTGGGAGCGGGAAAACGCCTATGTCGATTCGCTCGGCACCCAGCAGGCCGCCCGGACCTTCTCGAGCGGCCGCGCCTCGGCGGGCAGCAGGGTCTCCTACCCCGTGCCCTGGCTCGATAGCGTGCTGCTGCTGCCTTATGCCGGTGTCTACGCCGATTACTATTTCACCCAGGACGATGCCGCCGCAATCATTGCCGCAGGCGGCATCCCACTGGCTTCGACACCGCTGCTCCAGGGCTGGTCGGCACGTGTCACCGGCGGCATCGGCGCAAGGCTCGCCGGCGGCGCCACGGTCGGCTTCGGTGCCGAGCTCGGCGGCATCGGCGGCAACACGCAGATCTGGACGTTCACGGGACGCGCGCGCATCCCGTTCTGAGCAGCCAATCGGCGTCGGAACGCGCCGGCAGGATTTGCTCGCTTAGTAGAGGCCGCGGCCGCTGAGGATGCTGCGGGCTTCGGCGGCGCCGTCCGAGGCATAGGCGGCAGACGGAGCGCTCTCGGTGCTGTAGCGGCCGTCCTCGTCATAGGACACGGCGCGCGCGTTCTGGAGCGCCCGACCCCGGCTGCGGCTCGAGGCCGACATTTCCGAGGTCGCATTGAGCGAGGCCATGTCGGCGGAAGTGTTGCCGAGATTGTAGGGCCGTCCCTCCGGCATCGGAACCTCGCCGCGAATTGCGCCGCGGGTCGACGACGGCAGCTCGGGCACGAAGGGCTTCGCCGAAGCGACCCGGACCATCGAGGGCGACGGCGCCGGGATCCCGGTCCGCAGGGTCGCCATCAGCTGGCGGTCGTCGGAACCTTCGAGCGGCGCCCGGCCGACATATTCGACGCGGACCTTGGCAACGCCGTTTCCCTTGAATTCAAGCAGTTCGGCGGCTTTGTTCGAGACGTCGATGAGCCGGTTGCCATGATAGGGCCCGCGGTCATTGACGCGGACGATCAGCGACTTGCCGTTCGACACGTTGGTCACCCGCGCATAGGACGGCATCGGCAGGGTCGGATGCGCCGCCGTCAGCGAGCCCATGTCGAACACTTCGCCATTGGCGGTCAGCCGGCCATGGAAGTCGTCGCCATACCAGGACGCCATGCCCTCGGCGCGATAGTTGACGTCCTCCTCCGGAACGTAGGTCTTGCCGGCCACCACATAGGGCTTACCGATGCGATAGGTGCCGCCGCCCTTCGGGACCGGATCGCCCCAGGCCACGACCCGGGGGCTCGAGGACACGCCGTATTTCGGATCGACACGGCTGGCGAACTTGTTGGAGGAGGCGCAATTGGCGAGCGCGAGGCAGGTCGCGGCCGCCGCAATTCCACGCGCGGCCCGCAAAACCGAATCTGACCGTCGGATCCCCATTCGCCCCAAATACCATTCCGCCGGAGGCGAACCCAACCCGCTTTGGGTGACGGGCACGCGCTGTCCGGTCCTTTGCTCCGAAGCGGCCCACCACCGCGTCGGATGTGGTAACGATAACGCAACCCGAACACGGCGGAAATGGGGAGCCCGCGGCGATCACGCCGGGATGGTAAACACCCCGTTCGTTTGTCCCCGTTGATCTACGGAGCGCAGGCCGCCTGCTCTGTGCCACTCCCGGACATTCTGTTGCGCCAAATCCTCACTCCACCCCCATTGTCACGCCGCTCACTGGAATTCTTTTGACTGTGCAAGGCCGCACGCGTTCTCTCGCATGCAAGGGCGGGATTTGGAATTTAACGATGATCGAGACGGTTTCGGCACTGATGGGTCTGGTTAGCGCGGGGATTTTCCTGGCCCATGCGTTTGAAGGTTACCGGACGAGGGCCTGAAGGCACTCGCGCGGGCGACAAGCATCACCTCTTTCACGGCGGCACGTTCGGACAGTTTTTGATCGATCCGACCGGGCATCGAAGACGAGAGCGGCAGGTGTCCCATGCGTAACCATGACCTCGTATCCGATGGCTTCCTGGCATTGACCGCAGGCGGCTTGGTGCTGTTGTGCTCGAGCCTGGTGGCACTGGCCTTCGCCTGAGCACAACCACGACTTTCCTGATCTCTAACCACAGCTACACCGCGACGCAGCATGCCGTCCGCTGGGATTGCCCTGCTCTCTTTTAGTTGATTGAATTTCTGCGTTTGGCGCCTCGACTCATTTCAAGAGGCCATCACCAACGAAGGTGACGCAAATGCTTGCTGAGAAATTTTTTCTGGTTCTGGAATCGTTGATCCGCGGCGACCGCACCTATCCCGACGGAAGCCCCCGCATCGTCAGCACCGCCCCGCATGTACCCGTGAAGCTGCCGAGCCAGAAGTAACGGCGTCCTGGCGCGCCAGTCACGCGCTCAGCGCAGGCCGAGCAATGACCGCCTATAGAAGCTCTCGCGGGCCTCGTTACGGCAGACGAAGCTGCCGTCAAAACCCTGGCCGTAACGCTTCTGGCTCCTGGCGTAGTAGACGCCCTTCCTGAAATCCAGCCAGACCACCTGGTCATGCGGACAATGGCGCTGCGCCTGCGCCTCGTAGCGAAACGGCGTCAGCGGCGTCGCCGACACCCCGCCGGCACCGAGCATCATCGCCACAACAAGCGCGATTCTCCCAAGCCCGCCGCCAAAGCTGTTCGGCACGTCACTCCTCCCTGATCCGGGCCGTCCCCCGACGGCCGCGTCCACGCTAGCACGAAACGGCGCGATCGCCGGCAAGCCTTGCCAGGCGCACCGCACGTCTTCCGCCGGCCATCTTGTCGGGGTACAGAAAAGCGAGATCGTCTCTGCTCGCGAGGATGCTGCCTGAATGTCGGTTGAGCCTGAGCCAAGGACCGAACCCCGCCTGCCCTCGCCGCGCCTTGGCGTGCTGCCGATGATCATCTTCGGCTCGCGCTGGCTGCAATTGCCGCTCTATCTCGGACTGATCGTGGCGCAATGCGTCTACATCGTGCTGTTCCTGAAGGAGCTCTGGCACCTTTCCTGGCACGCGATAGATCTCACCGAGCAACAGATCATGATGAGCGTGCTGGCGCTGATCGACGTCGTGATGATCTCCAACCTGCTGGTGATGGTCATCGTCGGCGGCTACGAGACCTTCGTCTCGCGGCTCGACCTCCAGGGCCACCCGGACGAGCCGGAATGGCTCGGCCACGTCAATGCGAGCGTGCTGAAGATCAAGCTGGCCATGGCCATCATCGGCATCTCCTCGATCGCGCTGCTGCGCACCTTCATCGAGGCCGGCAATCTCGGCTCGAGCCGCGCCGGCTTCACCGAGACCGGCGTGATGTGGCAGGTGCTGATCCACATCACCTTCATCGTCTCGGCGCTCGGGATTGCCTATGTCGACAAGCTCAGCGATTCCGGAATGCGCAGACACGCCGAGTGAGGCGTTCGAGTTGCGATACACCGTCCGGCTCCGGAGTTCCCATGCCCGCCGACGACATCTCCTTCAGGCCGGCGCGCGCGGACGACGCGGAGACCGTGTTTGACATCACCAAGGCCTCGATCGCGGGTCTTTCGCGCGGATGCTATTCACCGGCCCAGATCGAGAACTGGATGGGCGAACGGACGCCCCGGTTCTATGAAGAGCTCATCGCCAAGGAGCGGATGACCGTCTGTCTTCGCAACGACGTCGTCATCGGCTTCGTCGATGCCGAGCCCGGCGAGGTCACCCGATTGTTCGTGCTGCCCGAGGCGGCCGGCTCCGGTGTCGGGAAACGGCTGCTCGACATCGGCGTGGCCCAGGCGCCGATCCGCCTTGAAGCCACGATCAACGCCGAAGCCTTCTACCGACGTTACGGCTTCAGAAAAATGGGCCAAGGCCAGTTCTCTCACGGCCTCGGCGGCGAGCCCATCGAGATCATCCACATGGAGCTGTGAGCAAGGGCGCGCGGCGCTCACTCTTTTTTTGCTTCGAGCTGCTGCATGGCCTGATGCAGGCATTCCTGAAGCTTCTGGGCGACCTGCTCGCGCGCCACCCCCTTGCCGGCAAGATCGCCCGACACCTTGTCCAGGACCTCGTCGATCGTCCGGCTCTCCAGATGCTCCGTCACCAGCGCCGCCGCATAGCTGGCTGCGGCATCGCCGCTGAGGCCGAGCTGGCTGGCGGCCCAGAGTCCAAGCAGCTTGTTGGACCGGGCCGTCACCTTGAACATGAGCTCCTCGTCATGGGCGAATTTGGCCTCGAAGCCCTGCTCGCGCTTGTCGAACGTGGTCATGGTCAGCTCCATTGCGTTGTCACTGAAGAGGATCGGATTGGCCGGAAGCGAACGTCTCCGTATTTCGCGTCAGTTGAGGATCATTTGAAGCTTCCGGCGGAAGGCAAACGCCGTCAAGCCTGCCGCGTGCAACAGGCGCGTGTGTTCACCGCTGCCGCCAGCTCCGTGCCAGCCAGATCAGCTACTGGAAAGTGTTAACCGTCTATTAAGCAGACTCAGCGCCGCATGGCCGGGGGACATCGAGAGCTGACGCATGAACAGAGAGCTGCGGGAGTTTCGACGGCTTGAACGCCTCTGCCTGGAGCAGGCCGCCCTTTCCACCATGGACCTGGCACGAAGCGGGTTGCTCAAGGTCGCCAACGACTGCCGCGTCGCGGCCGAAGCGATCGAGGCACAATCGCCCCGCGGGGCATTCGCAGAAGCCGTCCAGGCATTCAAGCTGGCCTTGAGCGCGAAGGGCACGTCCAAGCGGCACTAGGCGTCGGGCGGTCGATCCAGGGGATATCGGCGGGCTGCGGCCGGGCGCCGTCAGCCTTTCGCGGCCGCAGCTTCACGTGCGAGCCGCTCGGCCTTCAGCCGTTCCTTGTTGGCGTAAAACGCCTTCTGCGCCGCTTCGTGATCGCGCATGGCCTTTTCGGCCTCGATCCGGCGAGCCGCATCGCGCGCCTGGCGCTGTTCGGGGGTCAGGGGTTTGCGTCGGAAGGAAAGGTCTTCAGTCATGGCGAGACAACGCGGAGGTGAGGAATGAGTTCCGCATGTCGGATCTCGGGTGCGGCGAGGCAAACCGAAATGCCTGCCTTTTCAGGGTGATACAGGCAGAAGCTCGCGCCCGGACCGGCGGCCCGCCCACAGCGGAATCGGAGCTGTCCACCCCGCCGGAAGGCCGCTCAAGCAAAAATAGCGAAAACAACCCCATGCACAGTAGCTAAGTCGTGTTGGCACAACGACTTTTTATGCACCCACGAAGGCACGTTTGGCCCGTCGGGCACAACAGTGGCATCCCGGCATCTTCGCAAAAATCCGTCGCCGCTGCCGGCGACGTCCAATCCCGGGCCGCAAGGACGCCAGGGACGAGAGCGGATAACGGTTCGGTGAAGGAAACCACTTGCCTCCCCGCGCGAAGCATCCCGGAAACAGAGCGCTGCTAGTTTTTCCCGAACTTTCAAGGGGAGACTGACGATGATTGCTCTCAAGGTGATTGCGTTTACGCTCGGTGCTGGAATTGCTTTCTGGATGTACTCAGGCGAACTCGGCGCCGATGTCGTGCTTGCCATCCTGGCCTGCCTCGCCTGACGAGAAAGACCCGCTGGTAACGGGCCGGCAGGTTTACTGGGGACATCATTCGGGATCGCCAGCCGGGCCTACTCTCATCTCGATTTCCCGACACGACCATGAGCCTCGCAGGTTCTGCTGCGCCTGCTCCAAAACGGTCGTCAACGAATGGCAGGGCAAAAGCTCGATTTTGTGAATTGGCGACCTGTGTCGCAACCGGATTGACGTCCTGCGCAGTCCCAAACGATCTCCATCATAAAAACGGCCCCGCTCTCTCCGGGCAGAGAAAGCAAGGCCGTGCATTCCCAGATTTGCGGCCGATAGGGGCTTCAATGGACACGGCCGCACCGTGGAGCTTACATGATTCCCGGCCGGAGGTTGCCGCTTTTTCCCGACAGAGCGCGCCGTTCACGAGGGCCAACAACAAGCGTCCTCCCCTGCGAAGACGTTCAACGTATTTGTCCTCGAGAAGGACGAGCCATCACCGGGCCGGTCAATGCCCTTCCTCGTCAGGAACCTTACCCGCGCACTCGAATTCACAGGCCATGAAGCGTCTGGTTTTCGGGCTTGCGGCGCTTTGCGGCACGCTGCTTTTGGCGCTGGTCTGGCTTGGCCAGCACGAACGCCAGGCAGCGATTGAGCGACTGGAGAGGTACGAATTCTCGCCCCGCTAAGACGCAATGAGCGCCCCTTGGTGTCGCAGCACTGTGACGGCAGTCGCGGTCGATGCGGTATGGCTGGAGCCGCGCACCGCTAGAGCATGGG
This sequence comes from Bradyrhizobium sp. CB1717, assembly GCF_029714325.1. NCBI lineage: Bacteria > Pseudomonadati > Pseudomonadota > Alphaproteobacteria > Hyphomicrobiales > Nitrobacteraceae > Bradyrhizobium > Bradyrhizobium sp. CB1717. Next base: position 5,028,022 of record NZ_CP121666.1, on the reverse strand, counting down.
TCGTAACTCCATGGCTCCCCCACCTGCCTTTTTGCCCCGGATTGTTGATGGCGGCGTTCGCGGAATCCAAGGCGTCGACGCGCGAACTGAGCGGTCCAAGCCGATGGGATAACAGCTTCCGCTCACCGGCTTGCGCTGCCACTTTGCGCTGCAGATCCGCGAACTCATCGGCGAGCTTCTGCCGGCTCGCTTGATTGTCCCTGACCGTCCCCTCAAGGCGGCCAAGAGTCTGCGGTACCTGAGCCCCGCACTTCGCGAGCTCGCGCGCACGTAGCACCCAGGACCGGACCATGCTTGTACCAAAGGTCAGGTTTCGCTTGCAGGTTGACATTTGATAATGCGGGAACTTTCGGCAATTGGGTACATTGTCTTTGCTGCTGATAATCTAGCTGTCGTCATCCCTCCGGTCTGAGGAACTGCCGGTGAACCGGGAATTAGAGGAATTCCGCAGACTCGAACGCGCCTGCAGAGAGCACGCGGCCATTGCTTCCTTCGACCTTGAGCGCGAGGGTCTTCTCAAGGTGGCAGAGTACTATCGGAACGCTATCGAAGCCCTGCAACGCCGCCCCGGTGCCGACAGCCCCCCGTAAACTTCTCCCGCCAGCTCGGCGCACCCGCCCCCTGTGAATAAGCGGGATAGCGCGCCCAAACCGCCTAACAGGCGCAAGTGCAACAGGGACGGCCCCCTACATGCTCATTGAGATGATGGCCGCCAAGCCCAGGGCGGCTGCACCCCACGCCAGCGCATGCAACATCCAAGGCCGCATTGTCATTGTCGCCTCCCAGCGGATGGGAGGATGCGGGCGGCTCGCGTGAGCTACTTGAGATAAATCAAAGACTAAAGATTATCGCCGTTGCGGCGGCCACGGTGAAAACACCAGCGCCAATGGCAAGCACACCCACTAGTAGTTCTCTACCCATGCCCTATCCTAACCTAAGTTACCCCAGGCCTGGCTATGCAGTTTGTGCCAGATTGTCCCGGAGGCAGAAGGAAGGCCCAAGCTGTGTTTCGATCTGGCCGCTCTATCCTGAAACTGGACCGGCTAACATTTGAAGGCCAGCGCAGTTGACGGCAGTGTCCGGCTCCGGCTGTGCGACACCGCTCTTGGCTGCCGCGTCATCAGCAAAACGCTTAGGCGGCATCCTCAGATCGTCGGCTGACTGATGATCTTCCGGCGTCGTCCGCTGCTGTTCCAACTTCTCTACATGCTGAAGAACCATTCGGCGCAGGTCCGGGTCTTTGATCTTCTGAAATGCCAGGATCAAACGAAACAGATCATGATGGTCGGCTGCTAATGCCATTCGGAAAAACCTTTTCGACGAATCTAAATCACCAAACCAGCATTTATGCATGCTCTTAAATGTTTATGAAGCCACTACTGAGGCAGCGAACCGCGTTACGCGCCAATTTCTCCTAAAAATCTGCATGCGCTGGCTCAATGTTGTGCAACGGCTTCCTGTTTAGGCAGGCATAAAAATATCGGTCAAACTATGCTGCTCCGGGGCATTTTTAACTGAAAGGATTTAATCATGAGAATTGCTGCCGTGATGTCGATCGTCTTCTTGAGCGTTTCCTGCTTCCCGGCGGACGCACAAGACTTACCGGAGCACACTGTTCTGGCGTTCAATCTGCCCAGCTGTCCGAAAGGGTGGCAGGAGTATGCACCTGCTGCCGGGGCTCTTGTTGCCGGGGTCGGCAATACATTCCAGCTAGGCGCAAATGGAGTAAGCCCAAGCTTTACAGTTGCAGATGCCGGAGGCGGTGCATCGGCGCCCAAGTCAAGAGTGGCAGGGCTTCTGTTCTGTGAGAGAAACAAAAATCGGCGATAGACTTCACCCTGAAAAGGCCTCGCCCTCGCTCGCTAAAAGCGAGGGCGGTGCGTCCACAGAGAAGCGCGTCTTTTGTGCGCTCACTGAGAAGTTACGTATCTATCCGCTGAATCTGATTTCCCAGGTCCAATTGCCACTTTTTCCCGATTGAGCCGGTTTCGGGTGAGAGCGGCCTATCTAATCTGCTTACGGGCCCAACGCCCCCTAGCGGCTTTTTTGCCAACCGCAGCTTTGCCCTTGAAAACAGCCCCGGGTTGATTCAGATTCTCAGAAGAGGGATCACCGTGGAGACGACGATGGCTACCATCGGTACCGTGGCTTTTCTCCTGCTCGTCAGCGTGGCGATGCTAGCCAAGGCGCGTTTCAAAGAGCGCGCCTCCTGGCGCCGTCAGATGACTGACAACGCTATGCGGGCCATGGGCAACTAGAATCTATCGACCCACCGCGGCTAGCTGCCTAGCCAAGGCCTGGCCGGCCTGGAACATCGTTCTCCCGACCTCGTCTCTGCTGGCATCGCCGGAAATGGTGATGTTCATACTGTTATTGTTGGTTGTCCCACCCATCTCAACCTACCTTCGCGCTCGCGCGAAGAGTGGCGCCTAGTCTCCAGCGCCGCGGACCGCGACTGACCTTGCGTGTCTACCCCCACTTGTTTAGGAACGACGACGGCAAAGGCGGCAGCGGCGATCAATGCGGCGCTGGCAGGTTAGGTGCCAATCGGGTGCCAATTTCGCGGTTCGTTCTCCCGGAACCGACCGCTAAGCACTTGAAACTGTTGACTTGGAAGGGTGGCCGAGTGGTTTAAGGCACCGGTCTTGAAAACCGGCGTGCCCGCAAGGGTACCGTGGGTTCGAATCCCACCCCTTCCGCCAGTATATTGTTCGCCACTGTTCGTGGTCGTTCGAACTCCACAGCAAATTCAGTGACTTATGCCGAAGGGCTGTACTTCACAGTTCGTCGGTGTTCTTCCTAATCGGGTCACTGACCGTAGCTGAAGACCGTGGGTTCGGAGGACGGTTCTCTCGGAGGAACAATGGCTGGACGGCTCAAACCACTCGACGTAGAGCGTCTCATAAAGCCCGGCAAATACGCCGACGGCGGCGGCCTCTACTTGATCGTCACAGGACCAGCGTCGAAAAGCTGGTCTTATAGATACTGGAAAGACGGGAAAGAGCGGTGGCACGGTCTTGGCTCGTCGAAGGAGGTATCGCTAAAGGACGCGCGGCTTGCCCGGGATGCGGCGCGGCTGCGCGTGAAAGGCGATCGCAGCACGGCCGGGGTCGACATCGTCCAGGAACGTCGAAAGGCGCGCGAAGCGGCGAAAGCCACCGTGACCAAGGTGGTATTGCCGACCTTCGAAGAATGCGCGGAAGCCTACATCCGGGCGAACTGGTCGACGTGGAGTGAGAAGCATCGCGATCAGTGGCCGTCCTCCCTCAAGCGCTACGCCTACGCCACCATCGGCACATTGACGATCCCGGAGATCAAGCCAAGCCACATCTACGATCTGCTGGAGCCAATCTGGGTGGAGAAGCGGGAGACTGCGAACCGCGTCCGCGGCCGAATTGAAACGATCATCGCAAAGAACGTCGATATCGATGATCCGGAGTTCCGCAATCCAGCCGAACTTACGCGGCAGATGCGCGAGAAACTACCAAAGCGCACCAAGCGAGTCGTCCGACATCATCCCGCTTTGCCCTATTCGGAGGCGCCGGCATTTTTGACGCTTCTAGCTAGCGCTCCGGGCAGAGCTGCTGCCATGTTGCGCTTCCTAATCTTCACGGCTTGCCGCACCAGTGAGGCAGTCGAGGCGTGCTGGTCCGAGATCGATCGGCCAACCTCGACTTGGAAAATTCCGGGCGAACGAATGAAGATGGACCAGGATCATTACGTTCCCCTGTCCGCCCCTGCATTGGCGGTGCTTGACGAGCTGCGCGATAGACGCCAAGGCGAACTGATCTTCACGAGTCCTGATGGCGGAGCATTCTCCGAAAACGCAATGCTCGCCGGGCTTGATCGTCTTGGCTACGGACACGTGACGGTGCATGGCCCGATCAACCTTTGCAACTTGGGCGGAGGAATGCACCGATTATCCGGACGGCGTACGCGAAGCCGCGCTGGCCCACAAATACAAGAGCGAGACCACAGCAGCCTATCAGCGGGGCCAAAAGTTGGAGAAGCGACGGGCTCTAATGAAGGATTGGGCTGCATTCCTCACCGGCAGCAATGTGCTCCAGCTCCAAAACCGGAGGGTGGGATGAGAAAACCAGCGGAGGAAAGCTGAAGAGCAGTCGGCACGGGACCGCCCCATGATGGTGGTGTTGCCGAGCTCTCACTCATGGCTGGGAACAAATATTATCAGCGAGGAGCGCGAATGCTGACCGCGGTTGCACATGCGGGCCATGGGTGCTGATTGCAGCGATTCGTCTGGCTCTGTACTCGCGGAAATAGGTGACCTGGAGGTGCCACTCCACGGCCAAATCCGTCGGCAGCGCCGTGTTTCCATCTGCAATAGGTCCGAAATACGCCAAAGACACCGCCCGCCAGGCCCGCGTGCGTCGAAGCCAACGTAAGGAATCGCCGATTCACGGTGTTTTTTGGCTCGTGAAGCTCATCCTCCGAGGTTAGTCATATCGTCCAATCACCGGATTGCAGGACGGTCGAGTTCTTAAGTTGCTCTTGGTCTAGGCCGGTCGAGATATTGCCAGCTGAAATGAAATCGATTGCGCTGATCGACGTGTCAAATTGGACCGGATCGTTCGTCGAACCAAAGAGCATTTCGGATGCCGATGCAGGGACCGCTATTGAGTCAGATGGAGCGATCGTCTCAAGCGTGAATGCGCCACTTTCCGAGATCGTTTCAGCAGGCAAACCGGAGAACGCAGTGTCGGCCTTGAAAGAAAATCCAGCAGTCTCAAACACGTCGGATCCTGAAACAGTCCCAATCGACGAATTTTCGACACTAGCCTCATTCGATGGAGCGAAGGCGCTTTGAAGTTCAGTCGATTGCTGGCCGGCTGACACAGTAGCGGGATCAATTGTGATGACGGTGTGATTGCCTTGATCAGCAAAAACGAAGCTGTCCGCCGTATAGTTTCCGAGGACCCCAATTTCCAGGTTGAAGGCAATCGCGCCGCCGGCCCCCGACGCGGGAATAGCGTAGGTCAGATACAGTGTTCCTCCCGTGCCGGTCGCGTTTGGGACATATTCGTTGCCAACTACATCAGGGCCGCTTGGACTAACCTCAGGAACAATGAGCTGATCTCCAACGCCCAATCCCTCAAGGGTCAGTCCCGTGGCTGCCCAAAACTCTACTCCCGTGGCAGTACTACGTGCATCAGCCTCAAACTTGATCGTACCCGCTTCGTTTGAGGAGAAGTCAATGACAACGTCATGAGCATGTCCAAGAACATGCACCGTGCTGTCGTTAACGTCGACCGTTCCACCTGCCAACGTCGTGAACTCGAGGTTTCCGCCTTGGGTCTGGATGACTCCTCCAGAATTGTCCACGTCACCTGAGAAGCGCAGAAGGCCCGATTCTCCCACGAGCAGTCCTTGATTTATGAAGTCGACCGAAATGGTCGATGTCGCCGCCGACCCGCTCTTGATGAAGGTGCCGAGGTTGTTCACCGCCGCCGTGCTGCCGTCATCGCCACTGCTGAAATTGTTGGCAACGATGCTCAGCCCGCTGCTGGTCGTCTGGTCGTCGAATGTCGCCCCGTTCGCGATTGTCAGCACCCCCGACCCGGCATCGCTCTGGCCCGTGTTCGGGTTGGCACCGTTGAGCTCGACCAGGACAAACGTTCCTGTCGCCGCGCTGCTGCCGCCCAGCTGCAGCTCCCGTCCGGCATCCAGCGCGAAGAAGTTGCTCAAGGACGCCCCGCCCTGCGCGAATGTCGCGCCGGTGCCGCCCTGCGTCCCTCCCGAGAACGCAGAAGGCCCGATCGCCGTCACTGTGCCGCTGCCGGCCAGAAGGCCGCCGGTCTGCACCAGCGTGCCGGTCGTCGCGGCACCGGCAAACGTCACCGTCCCGCCGCTCGCCGTCGTTGTCCCGGATCCCGTATAGCTGCCATTGACGATCGTCGTGCCGCCACTGAAGGTCGCATTCCCGGTGATGCTTGAGGCCGCATCAAGGGTGCGGATGCCACCCGCGAACTCGATCGTGCCAGCACCCTGATAGATCGCTCCCACATCGGTGCCGCCGCCACTCAGACGCAACGTTCCATTCTGGACCTCGACTACGCCGCTGTTGTTGAACGCAGCGCTGATCGTTGAAATTACCCCCGAGCCGCTCTTGATGAAGGTGCCGAGGTTGTTCACCGCCGCCGTGCTGCCGTCATCACCACTGCTGAAATTGTTGGTAACGATGCTCAGCCCGCTGCTTGTCGTCTGATCGTCGAATGTCGCCCCGTTCGCGATCGTCAGCGTCCCGGAGCCAGCGTCGCTCTGACCCGTAATCGGGTTGACGCCGTTGAGTTCGACCAGAACGAACGCTCCGATCGCCGCGCTACTGCCACCGAGCTGCAGCGCCCGTCCGCCATCCAGCGCGAAGAAGCTGCTGAATGCCGCCCCGCCCTGTGCCAGCGTCGTTCCGGTTCCGGCTTGCGCCCCGTTCGAGAACGCGGAAGTACCGCTCGCCGTCAGCGTGCCGCCGCCGGTCAAAATGCCGCCAGTCTGCACCAGCGCGCCGGTCGTTGCGCCACCGGCAAACTCCACCGTCGCGACGCCGCTCACGGTCGTCGTGCCAGATCCCGTGTAGCTCCCGTCGATCGTCGTCGTGCCGCCACTGAAGGTCGCATTCCCGGTGATGCTTGAGGCCGCATCAAGGGTGCGGATGCCACCCGCGAACTCGATCGTGCCAGCACCCTGATAGATCGCTCCCACGTCAATGCCGCCGCCGGACAGAACCAGCGTGCCGTTCTGGACCTCGACCAGGCCATGGTTGTTGAACGCGACGCTGATCCTTGAAGACCCCGCCGACCCGCTTTTGATGAGGGTGCCGAAGTTGTTCACCGCTGCCGTCAGGCCGTCGTCGCCACTGCCGAAGTTGTTGGCAACTATGCTCAGCCCACTGTTCGTCGTCTGATCCTCAAACGTCGCTCCGCTCGCGATCGCCAAGGTCCCGGAGCCGGCTTCGCTCTGGCCTGTGTTCGGGTTGACACCATTAAGCTCGACAAGGACAAACGTTCCTGTCGCCGCGCTGCTGCCGCCAAGCTGCAGCACCCGTCCGGCATCCAGTGCAAAGAAGTTGCTCAACAATGCCCCGCCCTGCGCCAATATCGTGCCGGTGCCGCCCTGCGTCCCGCCCGAGAACGCAGAAGTCCCGCTCGCCGTCACCGTACCGCCGCCGGCCAGAAGGCCGCCGGTCTGTACCAGTGAGCCGGTCGTCATGGCGCCGGCAAACATTACCGTCCCGCCGCTCACCGTCGTCGTCTCCGATCCCGTGTAGCTCCCATTGACGGTCGTCGTGCCGCCACTGAAGGTCGCATTCCCGGTGATGCTTGAGGCCGCATCGAGGGTGCGGATGCCACCCGTGAACTCGGTCGTGCCGGCGCCTTGGTAGATCGCCGCGACATCCGTGCCGCCGCCAGACAGAACCAGCGTCCCGCTCTGGACCTCGACCACGCCACGGTTGTTGAACCCGGCGCTGATCCTCGATGTCGCCGCCGATCCGCTCTTGATGAACGTGCCCTCGTTGTTCACCGCCGCCGTGCTGCCGTCGTCGGTGGTGCCGAAGTTGCTGGCAATGATGCTCAGCCCGCTGCTCGTCGTCTGATCATCGAACGTCGCCCCGGCCGCGATCGTCATCGTCCCGAATCCAGCGTCGTTCTGGCCCGTGATCGGGTTGGCACCGTTGAGATCGACCAGGACGAACGTTCCTGCCGCCGTGCTGCTGCCGCCGAGCTGCAGCACCCGGCCGCCGTCCAGCGCAAAGAAGTTGCTGAATGCCGCCCCGCCCTGCGCCAGTGTCGTGCCGGCGCCGCCCTGCGTCCCACCCGAGAACGCAGAAGGCCCGGTCGCCGTCAGCGTGCCGCTGCCGGCCAGAAGGCCGCCGGTCTGCACCAGAGACCCGGTGGTCGCGGCACCGGCAAACGTCACCGTGCCAACGCCGCTCACCGTCGTCCCGCCCGATCCGGTATAGATCCCATTGATTGTCGTCGTGCCGCCGCTGAAGGTTGCATTGCCGGTGATGCTAGAGGCAGCATCCAGCGTCCGCGTCCCACCGGCGAACTCCACCATGCCGACGCCCTGATAGATCGCTCCCGCGTCGGTACCGCCGCCAAGCAGAACCAGCGTCCCGTTCTGAACCTCGACCACGCCCCGATTGCTGAATGCGGCGCTGATCCTCGAGGTCGCTGCCGCCCCGCTCTTGATGAGGGTACCCTCGTTGTTCACCGCCGCCGTACTGCCGTCGTCGGTGGTGCCGAAGTTGCTGGCAATGATGCTCAGCCCACTGCTCGTCGTCTGATCATCGAACGTCGCGCCGGTCGCGATCATCAGCGTCCCAGAGCCAATCTCGCTCAGCCCCGTGGTCGGGTTGGCACCGTTGAGGTCGACCTGGGCAAACGTTCCCGTGGCCGTGCTGCTGCCGCCGAGCTGCAGCACCCGCCCGCCATCCAGCGCAAAGAAGCTGCCGAATGCCGCTCCGCCCTGCGCCACCGTCGTGCCGGTGCCCGCTTGAACACCTCCGGACAGAGATGTAGCGCCCGCCAACGCGATGCTTCCGATGCCAGAGAAAGTGCCGCCCAATTGACTAAGGCTGCCCACGCTATTGCTATTGCCATTCAGCACAAGCGTGCCGCTGGTGAGACCGACAGCTCCGCTCGACTTCAGCCCATTCGAGATCGTGAGCGTTCCGCTCGTCTGCTGCAGCGTCGCTGCGGTTACGGTCAAAGACCCGAACTCGGTACCGATGCTGTTGAAAGTGACAATTTGGCCTACGGGCAAATCAATGAAGGCATCGTCGCTGGCGTTCGGTATGCGATTTTCGCTCCAATTGGCAGGGTTGTTGGCGTTACCTCCGGTCGCGGCGATCCACTCGATGCTGAATTTAGCGACGTTGAACGACTTGGTCAGGACGCTCGCGGCAACCGTATTACCGGCGCGGTCGGATATTTCGGCAAGGTCGACTTCCACACGATGCTCGCCAAGCGCGAGCGGCGCGTAGCTGAGCTGCACGGTGAAACCGCCGTTCTTCAGCTGAACGGCCGTGGGCACGATTTCGACGCCATCAGGCCCAAACAGGTGAAAATTGTCCGCCGAGACCGTCGCAGGATCGAGCGGCTCGGAGAAGTTGAACCGCAGCGTTCTGAACGAAGAACCTACGGTCGCACCATCGACCAAGTTGGTGTCCATTAGCTGCGGTCGAATGGTGTCCGGAACAAGCTCGATTGTGAGGAGGTCAGAGAGGCCCGCATTCCCACCGGTGTCGCGAGCATGTGCCTGCAAGGTCACGCTCGTCCCGTCATTCGCGGCAATGGTCGGCAAGACTGCACGCAGATCGAACGGATAGGCGCCATCGACACGCTGCACCTGTCCGTTAACGAGCAACTCGACGTCGCGCACCTGCACATCGTCCGCGATGCGCACACCGAACGGGACCACCTGCCCTTCCTGAACCTGGATGCCAGGACGCGTCGGATCGATGTCCGCAGGAAAGTTGGCAAGCGTAACGGTCGGGGCTTGGCCTTGCGTGTCGAAGGCGAGATAGTTCACCACCTGCAACTGATTGCCGGCGCCGACGAAGGCAAGACCGTTACCAATGGCGACCGAGGTGGGCGCAGTGGGCAGCGTGATGCGGGTGACGAAATCGCCAGTATTGGCAGGATCATCGGTGCGAACAATGTCGATCGCGTTGCCGGCAATGCTGCCGACGGCAATACCGAGACCCGAGCCGTTGAGCGCAAGTGCCGTGCCGACGATGTTGTTGGCGTCGGGTCCGCTGATCAGCGACATGGCCGCTGGATTGGCGACGTTGATCGTGGCGTAGCTCGCGCCGGCGGGCACGTGAAGCACGCCCTCCGCGACGAACAGCTGGCGGTCGACGCTGCCCAGTCCCAGCGCAAGGGGGAATGAACCCCGCTCGACCATAAGCAGGCCATTCACCACCTCGACGGCGTGCACGATGTTGCTGTTGTCGAGGACGTAGAGGAACGAACCCTCGTGTGCGAGGCCGGTTACAGTCGTAGCCGCGGCAAACAGGTCGAGTGTCTGGATTTCATCGCCGGTGGCGAGGTCAAAAGACCTAAGTTTGCCACCGTCGTTGACGTACGCGATACCGTCGATGATATCGACGGTGGTGGCGCCGACGGCGACGGTCTTGATCAGTGTCGGGGCGACGGAATCGGACACGTCGACGAGATGAAGTCCGCCGGCGCCCGCGGCTATGGCGGCGATCTTGAGCGACGTGTCAACGGCGAGGTCAACCGCGGTGCCGGGTAGATCGAGCTCGGCCCGTACCACTGGCTTGAATGCATCGGTGACATCGACGACGGCGAGGCCATGAGTACCGGTTGCTACGTAGGCCGTGGCCGAAGAGCCACCCACACCGACGCTGCTTTCGATAGTTACTTGCCGAACTTCGCCTTGAACGCTAGTCGCGGCAATCACTCCGGTCGTAACCGGAACTCCGTCGAGGGGATTCGTCTTTGCCTTGATCTCTGCTAGATCGGAAACCCCGTCTCCATCGCTGTCAGCTGATGTGACCAGACTTCCAATAACCTCCTCAGCCGCATCGGGAAGACCGTCGTGATCAGTATCGATGGTGGGTTTGAATAGATAGAAGTCGAGAGCAATCTCGCTATCAGCATCTTCTCCGCTTATCCCGTCGTCTTGGCTAATAGCTGGAACCGATCGGGGCAATAAGAAATTGGCTACGTCTATGCTTTGGCCGCTTTGCCTCGCTGGAATTTCTAGTTTGAGGACGTATCCAGAATCAGCGTCGAAAGTCTCTAGCAAGTATGCCTGATTTGACGCTAAGAAAATATTTCCCGATCCCGGCGAGATAGCACCCCTTATGAGGTTCCCGTCCGTCAGCGATTTGATCGTGAAGTAGTTGTCTGAGAAGCTAAAGCGCGAACTCGCCTCAGCCAAGCCTTGGTCCAGAGAGAGGTTGGAAATTTCCAGCTGATTTGCGTTACTCGATGGCCGAGTACCAACAGGAACGCCATTGTTTCCGTTGTCTATGTGTATGTGCCCGGGAGGCGGATCAAAAAAATTTGCACTTGGCAATGGCACTCCGATCGGCCTTCCATCCGCACCCAAAATCGGTGTGCCGGTTACTAGGTTTACCAACTCCTGGGAAAAACCGATTCGCCATCCGTTCGGCAGCGCTTCCCGCAGCTCCCTTATGAGCTCTGACCGCTGCTCGTTCGTTGTGCCCGGCGGAATTTGAAAATCGAGTGCTTCGCCATGGTTGTGCTGACTTCCTCCGGTGCCATCGCGTTTTCCAGAGTTAATTAATAGGTCTGCATCATCTCCAAACACATGCCGAAACGCGTCTCTGATCTTGAGCAAGGTTTCAGGATTCAGAAGATCGTCCTTGACACCGTCCAAATTTGGAACCGGTCTCATCGCCGGATTTATTTTGACACCTTCTGGCAGGTTCGGGTCATTGCTTGGAAGTTCCGGCCCGTTTTCATCCAAGGGGAGCCGGGCTTGGTTACCGGGCGGAGTGACTCCATACCAGCCTGGTGCAAGGATGCCTTGACCTGGATCCGTTACAACCGAGAAGCCGTCCGCGGACACGGTCGCCGTACCGCTGATCTCGAGCAGGCCGGTCGTATGATTGAAAGAATAGAAGAATGTCTTCTCTCCCGGCGCGAGACTGTACAGATTGGGGAACGACATCTTCACCGGGGTTGCAAACGCAGCAACACCGGGGGCCTGGATGGTGAACGTGGCTGCGAGTTGCATGATGCCAGGTGGCAGCATGTCGCGCACGAGCGCCGGATCGACCATCTGGATGCCAACCTGTGCGTTCGCCACGGGACGGCCATTCTCGTCGAGCGCGATGCCCGGCTGCACGGTGATCTGCAGCTCCTCGCGTTGCGCTTCCGTCAGATTAAGGCCCGCGTCCGCGCCGGCTGTGATCACGGTTGGCGTCGTATCGGATAGGGTTTGTAAAATACCGGTGCTAAGCCGCGGCAGATAGACTTCCGGACGGCTAAGGTTTTCGATCTGCTCTTGGGTCGAACCCATCGTGCCCATGAGCGTGTTGACCTGCCCAGGGCGGACACTCACGTCCATCACCATCTCGGGATAAAAGACGCCCACCGGCGCATTGGTCGCAGTGCGGCCGTCGACCGCAACCTTGACCACACCGCCCGGCACGTTGGTCAGCGCAAAGCGACCCTGCGCGTCGGTGAACACCGCCTGATCCTCAAAGCCGAGGATGTAGACCTTTGCGTTGGCGATCGGCTCGAGGAACAAATCGTCTGATGTATGCGCCGCGCCATCCAGGCCGGCGCGGAAGTCGTCATAGGTCATCGGCTTGAGGTCGGCGCCGGGGCCGACCACGACGCCGGTGATCGTAGTGTTCGGCAGCGGTGTGCGGCTGACAGTCGTGAACGAAGTCAAGAGATCGCCGCCATCAATTCCGTCGGTATCGCCATCCAGGAACGCTCCGTCACCTACGGCGCGGATCGCGTCGCCATCGAGATTGAGCTTGACCGTCGAACTGCCCGGCAATGGGTCGTCGAAGAACAGCCAGGCGCGTAAACCATCCGGCGAAACCACGATGTTGGCCGGAATCTTGGCTCCACTCGCGTCGGTAGCAAAGAACGTGTTCGCGTTCAGGGTGGCCGCATCGGCCGCGCGCGTGAAGGTCACCTGCGGGCGGAACGTAACGCCAATGTCGTCCGCCCCATCGGACGGGAGCAACTGGTCGATTGCAAATGGAATCTGTGAAGGCAAATTGACCGACAGCGCAAGCGTTTGAGTATGGCCGGCCGCGTCTCTTGCAAACAGTCTCAGCTCGTTCGCCCCTAGCGCCGCGGTGCCGAGCTCGAGCAGCTCGTCGAAGGCCCCAGTCGCGTGGTCATAGACAATCGGCCGTATGGGTCCATTGCCAACCTGATAGGACAGCGACGCAATCGTCGAACCGGTGCCATCAACAGCTCCGACCAGGCGCGTCGCCGCATCGACATCCGCGCCATCGGCGAAGCTGGTTAGCGTGATCGTCGGCGCGGCTGTATCGCGTATGAAGATGAAGGCATGGTCGCCGGTGTTGCCAGCCGTGTCCTTGGCGGTGAAGATGAGCGCGTGTTGTCCGTCGGTGATTCCAGTGAATGACGTGCTCACGTCAAACGAGAAGCGTCCGACCTCATCGACGGATATGCTTTTCGTTGGCCCATTATCGAGCTGCACCTCCAGCGAAGCGAGACCGGCGAGATTATCGAGTGCAAAGCCGGTCAGCGTCAGCGCACCCGCCGTGACCAGCCCGCCACTCTGGTCAACAAGGACAACAGGCGCTCGCGTGTCGGCCTCAACCGAAAATGCGTCAAGAACCCAATCACCGATCAGGCGTCCTGTGGCTTGGCCGGCAATATTGGCGAACTGGAAGTGAATGCCGCCATATATGCGACTCTGGCCGGCCTCCGCCGCAGCATCGTCGAAACTGTCGAATGAGCGCGTTACGCCAGGAAGTCCGATGCTTGTCGTTGAGAAGGCGTAATCTCCAAACACACCGCTCAGAATGGTTGCCGCCGTTGCGCTGTATGTTGAGTGGCCCGAGATGTATTCGGGAAACGCAGGCGTGAGGAGCAACGGCTGCCAGGTCGGATCGGCTGTGGTTTCCGGATTTCCATCCTCATCGGCGCGACGAATGGCCGTAATTGGCCGCCAGCTTCCGTAAAAGTATTTGGCGTCCCAGGCGGCAATGCCGGCATCGGCCAGGCCAATGTTGAGCATGGCAAGCATACGTGCTGAGTCAGAGAGGCTGAGGCCCTCCGCCTGCGCGGCCTCCGTCGCAATCGCGTTCCAATGGCCGGATGGCGTGAAGGATCCAAGCCCGTCGGCCCAGAAGCGCGCGATCTGTGTTTGCTCGGCCGTACGTTCGCTGCTCGTGGCCGAACCTAGTCGCATGACTTCGTCAAAGGCTGCAGCATACTCGGCGCTATCGAGGCTCGGAGGCGCGCCTGGCCGGAACTGGTCGCCTGTCTGAAGCGCAAAAGGCGTCAACGAGCCCCATTGCGGCCCAAGGGGCACATCGAACATCGGCGGAGTCGGGACCCACTGTCCGGGTGCGCCTTCGGCGTTGTAAGTCACGAAGGCGTCCCAGCCGTCATGATCACGCAAGGCGATCACGGCATCGGCTACCGCTCTGCCGAAAGAAAGTCCCGCCGCCTTGTCGTCTCCTTCCGGGATGTCAGCGAGATCAGCTGCGAGCTTCTGGTCCAGCGCTGCTGCTTGCCCAGGATAGAGATACGCGAGCACCCGATGCGCCGCAGCGGCGACAGCGGCGTCCACCGAAAGGTTCGCGGGTGCCGTGAGGCCCACCATGATGGCGGGGGTGCCGTCAATAGCCGCAAGGACGTCCAGGACGGCGATACTCTCCATCGCCAGCGTACGCGAGGCAACGATTGGCGTGGCGCCGTCGGCACGGATCGTATCAAGAGTGGTCTGATTCCAGGCAAGGGCAGCGTTTTCCGCGCCGCTCGCCGCGATCCGTTCGAGCGTCAAACTTGCATGATTTTCATTCCCGGCCGCGTCAACCACGCGCAACGTAAGCTCGCTCGTCCCCAGCGGAAGATCGATTCCGGGCAACGAGAAGCCGCCGTTGATATTTGCGACGGTTTTGAGGCTAGTCCCAACAAGTGCTACCGTCGCTCCAGCTTCGGCCTGACCGACAATCGTGACCTTTGCCGCTTCAGTAATCAGGTCGCCGGCAGCGCCTGTATCCGACGAGCGTGCGAGCTCCGACGAGGTCAGAGCGGGCGCGATGGTATCTATCTCGACCGCAAATCCATCCGAACGGTCGCTTGTACTGGTGCCGAGGCGCGCTTCCGCCGAAAACGAATACGAGCCGTCACTTAAACTGGCCGCCGAGTAGTCGAATATCCACTCTCCGGACGCGCCTACCGTTGTTGTCCCAATTTCCTGTCCGTCCAAGAAAACGATAATGAAATTGCCTGGAGTTGCTGTCCCGGAAAGTGTGAGTGTCCGATCTGATGTGAGGCCATCGCCGGCCAGGCCAGTGTCGTCCTCGATCCGGTAGATGATCGGTGTTGTCACCTCTCCACCGACTTCCGGCGTGATGCTGATCCCCACCGAGCCGGCGACCGGCGCTGCAATCCCATCTGATACAGTGTAGCTGAACAAGCCTGCATCGCCATTGGCATTGGCCGCCGGCGTGAACAGCAGACCGGTCAGTTGGCTGCTGGTTAGCATCTGGCCATTCACCACCGCCGTGATGCCGTCAGCCAGATACACCGTACCCTTTGCAGGCAGACTTGTCACCGTAATGGTCAGCGCGTCTCCGTCGGCGTCCGTGGGCGCGGAAAGTCCCAAGGGAGCCGCGGGCGCGTCTTCGGCGATGGTCAGCGTTGCCGATGCCACCACTGGCGCATCGTTTTGCGGGGTGATGGTGAACGCCACCGAGCCGGCGACCGGCGCTGCAATCCCGTCTGATACCGTGTAGCTGAACAAGCCTGCATCGCCGTTGGCATTGTCCGCCGGCGTGAACAGCAGACCGGTCAGTTGGCTGCTGGTCAGCGTCTGGCCATTCACCACCGCCGTGATGCCGTCAGCCAGATACACCGTGCCCTTTGCAGGCAGACTTGTCACCGTGATGGTCAGCGCGTCGCCATCGACGTCCGTCGGCGCCGAAAATCCCACCGGCGACGCACCCGCATCCTCGCCGATCGTCACCAGCGTCACTGAAGTGATCGTTGGTGCGTCGTTCACCGGGTGAATTGTAATCGATGCTGTTGCAGGCGTCGCGTCTTGCGCTCCTGAGTTATCTACCGACGCGTAATTGAAGTCGGTCGACCCATTCCAATTCGGCGCAGGCCTGAAATACACAAGTGCGGAATTGTTGATGGCAGGAACACTGTCGCCGGGCTGCAGCAGGGCGGTCAGCAACGCATCGCGGTAGAGCACTCCGTTTGCCGGAACGTTGATAATCCTGAAGGAGGATACTGTCCCATCCGCATCGCTTCCGGACAACGCGATTGCCACTGACGCATCTTCGCCCCCCGCACCAGATGCCGCCGCTGTATCAGGCGGGGCAGAATCGAAAATGACGTAGGCGACCGCGTTACCGGTGTCATTCCCTCCGTGCTGGATCCCGTCGCCGTCGATAAGTTTAAAGGATATTTCGCGTGTCGGCGTAGAGGGAATCTTTGATGAATTCGAATATCCAATGTGATCCAGAAGAATCTGAACGCGATCTGACGTCGCCGAACCGATAAAACTTATGACGAGTTCGTTGCCATTTTCCCCGCCCGACACCACACCAATTGGTACCCCGTTGATCTTGACGTGGGTCTTGCCTCCAGATCCCGTTAAACTCACTATCGAATCTGTTACAATCGCCAACTGATCAGAGCGGATTCCGTTTTGCGTAATGGCGACGTGCAGCGAACCACCACCAAAATTCGCTGAATCGACGTCGACAACGGTCGCGACCGGAGCAAGCGCCGTCAGCGCGTCTCCAACATTGTAGTGAAGCGTTGCCGATGTGCCCGCCGCGATGCCATTAAGATCAATGACCGGCGCGTGATTGACGCCAGGCGCTTTGATTGCCGCGAGCGCAATATCAGCATCGTGACCGTTCTTCTTTCTGCCATCACCATCATTGACACCCGAGGTCACGTCGCTGGTAGCCAGTGTCTGGCCTCCGAAGTTTCCGGATGCGCTCAGCACTGCGTTTGGCGCAAGCTTCAGTGCAGTATCTCGTTCTTTGTACGAGACGAGGCCATTCAAGCCCTGTGACATCCCATCGAGAGTCGACATAGCCTGCCCCCCAATAGCTCCCGGTGCAAGAGGACTAAATTCGTTTGTTCATCAAACGGCCTGTTAGTGAAATCTGATCAGTGTTCTTGCAATTGCGACCGATATAGTGAGATCGCGCTCTCGAGCTCCAAAAGTGTCTCGCCCCGGCGGGCAGGCCACAATGATTAGGCAAAACAACCCAACTAATGAATGCACCTGCGAGGACCGAGGCGTGTCTGCGATCATCATCTCTTTGATTAGCGGCTTTCTAGCCAGAGCTGTCTTGCCCCATTTGGGGCATGAGGGCAGAATGTCGCATGATGACTTCGCACTTCCCCCTTGGCTTGGCCGCTCGCCCGAGCCGTGGGGAATACTCAACAAGAGGAATGGGAGTAATACGTAAGAGCTATTGCTTCGAAGGGATCAGTTGATCCCAGTTGCCTGTCCCGCTTTGTGTTCAGAAACACATTTTGCGATCGGAGATGGGGGGCGAGTATGAATACTTGGAACCTCACTCTCGTAGAACAGGCTTTCGCTGCCGCCGCGGTAGATCCCTCATTTTGGTCAAAGGCTCTCGATGTAGTGACGGAGCAAACAGAGAGTCGCGGAGCCCTCCTGCTGCCGATTTCAGGAGATCCTCTCCCCAATATACCTTCAAGCGGGAGGCTGGCACGGGCTATTGAGGTCTATTTCAGAGATGGGTGGCATAAGCGCGACGAACGCTTTCGCGGTGTGACAACGCTCCTGCGAGACGGTGTCATAGACGATCTCGACTGCGTGACACCCGATCAAATGAAACACCTTCCTTATTATCAAGAGTTTCTTGCACCCCTTGGTCTTAGATGGTTCGCTTGTGTGAAAATCGCCTGTGGGGACGATGTTTGGGGCCTCTCGATTCAGCGCGGCCAGCACCAAGATCCGTTTTCGGCGCAGCAAAAATCGAGACTGGCTCACCTATCGAGATCGTTGTCTGCCAATGCAGCGGTATCCCGTGCGCTGGGCTTTGCCGCCGCTGACGCTGCATTGGAAGCGTTCGACATCAGCCAAACAGCCGCGGTGCTCCTCAATCGGCGCGCAGAAGTCATCCGATCAAATCGGTTGGCCCATCGATTACTAACCGGAGACATCCGAATTTGCGCTCGGCGGCTGACTTCCGTTGATCCGTCTGCCACTGCGGCGATCGAACGCGCCCTTCATCGTTTGCTTTGGAATGCCGACGATGCCGCCCTGATGCCGCCAATTCCTATGCCACGTCGGGAACTGCCGCCGATACTCGCGTACCCTATGAAACTCGCAAAGATCACCTCGCACGTCTTTGCGGACTGCCATGCCGTCATCGTTCTCGTGGAGCCGGGTGCTCGCTCGAAGCCGCAAGAAGCCGCTTTGCGTGCCGCATTTGGATTGTCCCCCGCGGAGGCGCGGCTTGCGGCGAGGCTAGCAACGGGTGAGGCATTGAGCGCAATTTGCGACAACCTCGGGATTGCAAAGGAAACAGGACGTCGCGAGTTGAAAACAATCTTTGCCAAAACGGGAGCGCGACGGCAGCATGAGCTGGTCGCGCTCACCGCAACCCTAGAAAGATCGACGCGGCCATCAGGTGATCCTGCTAAGCTGTGAAGCACGCCGAAGTCGCAAGCATCGAGCGCTCTCCATCACCTCCGCGGTATGCAAGAGGTCAGCTGGCGCGTCAGCGAAGGCCCGTAAGAAGGGCCGAGCAGTGGCTTTAGAACCTGGAAGACGCTGATGCTCGGCTTTCTAGCTCCGTGCCCGCAACCTCGCCTAAGCGGTCTCTATGCCAGCGACTACACGCTGCACGACGGAGGTGCCGACGCCGAGTGATCGGCCGATCTTCAGAATGTCCGCCTGCCCCCCGGAGTTCACGTATCCATCTCGTAGTAGGCTTTCGATCCTCACCGATGGAAGGCACCCCAAATGAGTGCTATGGATCGCAAAGCCGTGGGTTGTCACCGTGGCTTAGATACTGCGCTCCGCGCGCTCTTGGAGAAAACAGCTGAAAACTCAAAGCAATGGCGACAACGGTGTGGAGGAGTGGATATCCGCAGACATTAAGGGATCAGCCTGCAGACGCTGTTACCGCGCTCACTGTTCGTATGGTGCGTCGCAGAGCAGAGTACTAATTGGAACTGGATCAGGATTCAATGTTGGTCTGTCGTTGGGGCATCAGCAGAGGCGAGCCCTCCCCTGGCTAGCCCGCTCTGTCCGCTTCAATCTGGGCCAGGAGCCGACTAGTCGGTAAGGTCCGCGTTTGAACTCTCCCGCGCCGTCATTGCTGTGACTGGATTACCAATTGCCCCACCGCCGCGCGTATGGTGTCGAAGAACAGCTTCGCGGCCGGGTTCAAACCAATCGGACCACCATGTCCTCTAGCTCCAACGCCAGTATCGCCAAGAAAGCGCGCACGAAGGCTGAGGCGGATTTTGCCACTTGGCTCATGATGGCCAAGCTCGGCGGTTTCGATGACCTGCCGTCCAACGCCCAAAGCTTTCTGGCTAACTATCGAACGCGGCTCGAGACAATGAGCGAGGCCGAGTCCACGGCCCTGGCCGTTCGCGAGGTCTACAGCGCTTATTACAGCGAGATGGGAGGCGTAGGCGCAGCGCCGGAACCAAAGGCTCGAACGCCAACGACAGAGGGCAAACTCGTGCGGTCCCAGAGACCACCTAGACCTCAACCCGATCAATCGGCTGCGCGCCATTCGACTAGGCCAATGACCCGAAAATCCCTCCCGGCACTGCTGATTTTCGCGAGCATGGTGGCACTGATTGTCGCATTCAGATTTCTAGCGCAATAAGACCGCCTGCGGATTGTGTGCGACGTCCGCTTTTCCCCCGATAGCGACTAAATATCGTACATCGTGCACTTCGCATTGGGCCAGAACCGGACATCGGTGAAGCCATCAGGACAAACGCCCTGCGGCGCGCCGTTGCTCGAAAGCCTTGACGTTGGTGTAGGCAAGCAACAGCGTGTTGCACGGTATCTTCGCCTGCTCAGCCATGCCCAACATGAAGCCGAGGATGTGCTCCACCTCCGTCCGCCCGCCCCGTTCGATGTCGCGCAGCATCGACGTCGAATACTGCGAGTCCTGCTGGGAGAACGTTTCTTCCCACGATTTCATGAAGGCCGCGCTGGGCGCGTGGCCATTGGCCGCGGCGATCGCAGCGCCACAGCGAAGCTGATCGAGAAACAGCTCACGGCCATGAGGGGTGCGGACAATCTCGCCGACATTTGCCCGCATCAGGCAGGTCATGGTGGCCGCGGTCGAGAGGTGTACCAGCTTTTCCCACATTCGCTGAACGATATCGGCGACCGCGAAGACCTCGACGCCCTTCGCAGCCTCGAACAGCGCGGCCAATGCTCTCACGCGCTCGGTCATCTCCCCCGATTGCTCGCCAAAGGTAAGCGTTCGCCAGTCGTTGAACTGCCGGATCGCGCCATCCGGCATGATCGTCGCCTGTATCTTTGCCGTGCCACCAAGCACACGGTGCCGGCCAAATTTCTCATTCAGGACGTCGATATGGGCAATGCCGTTCAGGAATGGAAGAACATAGCCTTTCGACGCCACGGCGGGCGCGATTGCAGCGACTGCAGCATCGAGATCATATGCCTTGCAGGTCAGGATCACCGCGTCATAGACCGGCGTCACCTCCGCCGCGACCACCGTTTTGGCCGCTATTTGTGCATCCCCGAACGGGCTCTCGATCCGCAAGCCTTGCTCGGAAAGGCTCTTGCGCCGTCCGTCGCGGACGAGAAACGTAACATCAGCTCCGCTCTCGGCGAGGCGGCCGCCGAAATAGCCACCGGTGCCGCCCGCACCCAACACTAGATACCGCATTTGCTTGCCCCGATGTTCGCTTTTGGCAGGTGCATCAAAGCATGCTGAGCAACCTTTGGGCTAGAGAAGATGTCCGCCTTGGGTCAAAAGCTGCCAATGATGGCCGAACTGGACGAACGTCCGGTCTACGCCAACGAGCCAACGTGCCGACGGTCAGTGGCATCTTCGGCAAGGGCCATTGGGCGACATTGGCGGCCCGCAATCGATCTCTATTCAGGCGCACCCCGGTCAGCGCGGCTGACGTTTCAACTTAGCGGCATTGACCGAGATCCCGTCAAAGTGCGTTTGGCGCTGCGGTCTGATCCGTCGTAGAATATTGGTGGGTTGGCGGGCACGGTGCGGGCCATGGTGCAAGAGCGGGTCCGAGTCGAGCGTAGATTATCGGCGATCTTGGCCGCCGACGTGGCTGGCTATTCTCGGCTCATGCACAATGACGAAGAGGCGACCCACGCCAAGCTGACGGCACTCCTCGCCGGAGGTGTCGAGCCCGCAATTGTGCAGCACGGCGGCCGCATCGTGAAGAACACCGGCGACGGGTTTTTGGCGGAGTTTCCAAGTGCGGTCGAAGCGGTGCGGGCTGCCATGCAGTTCCAGTCCCGGATCAACGAACTTACCAGCGACGACGCGGTAGACAGACGCATTCTCTTCCGTGTGGGGCTCAATATCGGCGACATCATCGTCGAAGCCCATGACATTTTTGGGGACGGCGTCAACATCGCTGCGCGGCTCGAGAGCATCGCCGAACCCGGCGGCATCTGTATCTCTCAGACTGTCTTCAATCATGCGCGCGACAAGGTGCCTTTCGACGTCGAGGAAGCGGGTGAGCAAACTCTGAAGAACATCGCCCGGCCTGTCCACGTCTACCGCATCATCATCGGCCCTGGCCTGCGGACTGCGACGCGCGAGGTTCCGGCGCTCGCGTTACCTGACAAACCGTCCGTCGCCGTGCTGCCGCTGACCAATATGAGCGGCGACCCCGAGCAGGAATTCGTCTCCGACGGAATAGCCGAAGATGTGATCACGGCGCTATCGCGCTATCCCTCGTTGTTCGTCATCGCGCGGAACTCGTCGTTCACTTACAAGGGGCGAGCGGTTGATGTGAGACAGGTCGGGCGCGAGCTCGGCGTCCGCTACGTGCTTGAAGGTAGCGTGCGCAAGGCCGGCAGCCGGATCCGCGTGACCGCGCAGCTCATAGAGGCGGCGACCAGCAATCATGTGTGGGCCGAGCGCTACGACCGCGATCTCGCGGATGTTTTCGCCGTGCAGGACGAGCTTACCGAAGCGCTGACAATTGCGCTTGCGCCCGCCATTGCAGACGCCGAGCTCCGACGCGCCATGCGCAGGCCGCCGGGAAGCCTTGATGCCTGGGCAGCCTATCAGCGCGGCCTGTGGCACCTGAGCAAAGCGACCGCAGAGGACGATGAGACCGCAGAGAAATTCTTCAGACAGGCAATCGATCTCGACCCGAACTTTGGCGGCAGCTACAGCGCGCTCGCTCTGTACCAGCTGCAAGCGGCCGCGCTCTACCAGAAGATAGGCCTGCGAGACGCGCAACACTCGGCGGAGGCCTTGGCCCGCCGGGCGGTCGCGCTCGATGGTGCCGATGCGGAAGCCCGTTCGTGCCTTGGCTGGGCCTTGCAAGCACGCGGCGAGGCTGACGATGCGTTGGCGGAGATCGAGCGAGCTCTCTCTATGAGTCCAAATCTGGCGATCGCGCATGGCCATCGAGGCGCGACGCTGATCTTTGCCGGACGACCCAAGGAGGGGGTCACGGCTCTCAACGCGTGTATCAGGCTCGATCCCCGCGATCCCTATCTGGCAGTCCGCATGTTACACATTGCATGCGGTTTGTATTTCTGCGGCGAATACCAGGCTTCGATCGAGGCCGCAAAACGTCTGATCCGGTCGTATCCCGATTTTCCGATGATCTACCGCTGGTCCGCGGCGGCGCTGGGCCAGCTTGGCCGCACGGCGGACGCGAAGGAAGAACTGGAAAAGGCCATCTCGCGTGCACCGGGGGCATTCGACATGTATGTCCGCAACAGAGCTCCGTGGTTTCGGCCAGAAGACCACGCACATCTCGTCGCCGGTCTGGGCAAGGCCGGATGGAGGGGGTGAGGCTGCATTGAACTACGGGCCATCCGTTCTGCTTTGCAGCGAGCTGTTCTACGATCCCCGCACGACGCCTCTTGTCGGATTGCGAAACGTCCGATTGGGTCAAAATGCAAAAAACTCGACGTGAGCAAAACTAGTCCGCTTCACCGCGCTGAGTGGACCTTAACGAGACGTGCCGCGACTTCGCTCATGGGCCAGAACCGGACCTTCGTTGCCGGCTTTCTCGCGATCACAAGTAACGCTCGGCATGCCGAACGCTCCAACGACCGCTGTTTCTTACCCACAGGCCCAAGAGCCTTCTCGCCCGACGGCTCCCGCGGGATCGCCGCGGGCCGTAGCGTTTTGGCCGACTGCTCAATCCCGTACTGGCCGTCGGTGCGGTATTATGGGATGAATTGCCCCACTAGCCGACGAGTGCCCCATACAATGATTTCGAGCTCTGGACTAAGCCGGGCGGCCAGCCCTTAATCCGTCATAGATGGAACGTTCCTGAAAACCGGAGGGTGTAGCATGAAAGCACTATTGTCAGCTTCGATAGCCGCAGCTCTTACATGCGCCACGTTATCCGCGGGAGCCGCAGAGCCGCTCAAACAGCAGCTTGTAGGCACTTGGAGCGTCGTTTCATTTGTAAACGTGAAGGAAAGGACCGGGAAAACAACCGAAGTATTTGGTTCCGATCCGAAAGGATATTTCATGTTCGATGCAGCAGATCACTTCTCAATCAATCTCATGCGTCCGAGACGATCAAAATTTGCCCGCCGCGATTTTCCGACTGCCGAGCAAAGCAAAGCTGTTCTGGAGGGGCTAATCGTGATGTTTGGCGACTACAAAGTCAATGAATCTGAGAATTCAATATCCTTACATATTATCGGCGGCAGCTTTCCCGCGTGGGACAATACGAATCAGACGCGTTTCATCGCAATCAACGGCGATGAGCTCACGTATAAGAATCCTACACCGGCATCCGGTGGGGGAATTGCTGTGGTAACTCTGAAACGCGCGACAAGCGCAGCCGAGTGATCCTTTGGTCAATCCGTCGCCACGGGCACTGGTTTCAGAACTCGGCCCCCCGACCGGCAAGCCAAGCCTCGGTACCCCGAAGTGATCGAGTGAGTGGGTCCGCAACGATGTCCGAAATGGGTCAAAATGCGAAGAACTCAAGGTGAGCAAATCTAGTCCGCTATATCCCCTTGAACAGACCTCGACGAGGCATGCCGACACTTGCGGATGGGCAGAAAGCCGACATGGCGACCAAGCTATTCAAGCACCTCGTCGGACGATGGTTAGATTCGCACGGCCACCTTCGACGCGGGAGTCATCCACGCGACAACAACCTCCTTTGATTAGGGCTGCCGCAAAGCCGCAAGCGGCTGACCCGGCCACCAAAGTCGAGTCGAGAGTATGGCGTTCCTCGACGGGTCGGGATCAAGGATGAACTTGACGCTAAATGAAGCCTCCCTGCCCTTTCAGACAAGTAGTGAATGTTGCGCGCGAAAGAAGCGTGACGACCGTAGTTTCCAACCGTAGCTTTCGTCGGCGCGCACAAAAACGCGAGCCATTGTAACGAGGTTCGGCGGAGCGGTGATCCGCCGACTGTGCCCCCGCGCTGCCCTGCCCGTCCCCAAGGCCCCTTGCTACAGGCGAAGGGATCCTGGACCCTTGCCGGCCTTTCTCAAGATAACTGTACAAACTAGAGCGTAACGCATGGGACTGAAAAGAAAAAAGTCCGAGGCTTTGGCCTATCTCGTTGAGCAGACCAATGAGCCCCTGCCGGTTGTTGATCCTCAACCCACTAATGCCTTCATCGATAAAGGTGCGCACAATAGTAAGACGATGCTCAGCTGCGTAGCCCGCGATCAACGCCATCTGATTTGCGATCGAGTATTGCTGTCGATCCGTCGACATCCGGATGTACTGCGCAGCCCGGAGCTCGTGCTCACGACGTTGGGGCAGCTTGGTACTATGGACAGTGAGTTCAGTCGCGATGGAACGTTCCCTATCGCATCAAGCTGAAGCCAGCGTCTTATGAACCACCTGTTTTGCCCGACGGAGCAAGCGAAAGTTTCGCGATATCCGAACTTTCTGGCAGTCGGAATTTAGGCTCGCCTAAAGTGCACTTAACATTCCCCTATCCTCCAGATAGAACTATTCTCAGGGGACTGCTGCAATGCTTTCGTTTCTTCTACAGCGCTGGCGACTGCGAAGAGTCGCGTTGGTCTGTCCGAATTGCCTGAAGGCGGCATCGCCGGCCAACCTCTCGCGCGGCCGCTCGCTCCCCGCGGGACATCTCACCTGCGAACAATGTCACGCCGCTGCGGACGTCGCCGCGTGGCGGCTCGCCGCGACGAGCGAGTAGTTTACATGGCTCGAGTCCTCCACAGCCGGCGACAGGTAGTCGTCTTTGTGCGTTCCGAGCCCCCATAAGTTGATGATTTGTCAGCCTCCGGCCCTCGGCATTGTCGGCATGGGCATAAAGTCAGGAGAGGTCGTCTGGGGCGGCCGGGGTCCGTATTTGACCCCCAGTGTCCTAATTCGAATTTGCGAGTGTCCTAACGGGTAATGCTCACTAACCCCGATGCTCCGAACGGAACCAAAAGCACTAAGTTGATGGTTCCGGATCGCGCCTCGACAACGTGATCCACAAGGCCTCAGCCGCCCGCCTGCCCCGGAGCCGAGGCCTTGTCTATTGCTTGCGTGCATTTTTGTACAAAAGCCCGGAACGGAGTTCGGGTTCTTTGGTTTTCGAGTCCATTGGCTGTGGGGCCATTGGAGAGTCGAAAGCGTGCCGTCTGCGGAATATCACCTTCGCCAAGCCGTGCTCGCAGCTCGGCTATCACTTGCAGAACCAGAGCCAACAAAAGCTGCGGCTCTCCACCTCCTCGCCCTTGAGCAATACGACAAAGCCGAGAAGGCAAAGGCTGCGGAGACACGCCGCACTGGCCCGATTCTCAATCCAGAAGATCGCATCAGTTAAAGCAAGGCCGCCTCTCGTCTAACGGGACACCCGCCCCTACGAGTGTGGAGATGCCGGTCCGAATCCGGCGTCCTGAGCCACCGGGACCGCTTTGGGTTGCAGCCTCAGCGAGATTGCGCCCTCATGAACGTCCTGTCCCGCGACCAACGGTGCTGTCCTAATTAGGACACCCGCGAGGGCAGATTAGGACAGTCTGGGATTCTTAGTAATGAAACACCGCAGTTTTGCGGACTCCACAATTGCTCCGGGAATAAGTAGTAATACGCAGGCCGGGGCTGGCATTTCAGTAGGACATCATTGCAACCGGCAAGGGGGCTATCGCGAGATGGCCCCTTTCGATTCCGAGATCCCGGAGTGAGTGCCTCTTTCGGGCAATCGTTATTCCTGATGGCGGTGGTAAGATCGGTATTCCTCCGGGCAAATACCAGCCCTGGTGACCCGGAGCGCAGGCGGCCTCGCCACGTACAGTGTCAGCGTTGGCGAGGCCGTCGCGCATTGACCCGCCCATCAAATACGGACAGTATCCGATTTCTGGAGGCGGCGTTTGACCGCGCGAATGACGCCGTCGACCGCCTCAATTGGACGCAAGCCGTAGCGGCTGAGGCTATTTTCCGAAAATCTCAAGCGCTGCGAAATTGTCGAGACGGGCACTACGAAAAAATCGCGAGGAGCCTTGTTTGAGGCGTCGAGCCTTGCAATGATCGCTAGCCCGGACGTTGTCTGCTGCTCTCGCTTGACGGTCCAGATGCTGGAATGACGTTCATTCCCGTCGTCGGAAGTGCGAGCCGTACGAAAAACGATTGCGATGCCCCTTACTTCGATCTTTGACGTGAACTGATCGAGCCGTACATCTTCCCCGAACTCCGCGAGAGCGGTTGCCAACCTTAAGGAAATCTCCTGCAACAGAGCACATCGATCCTGACGTGTATCGATATACTCACAATCCCGCTCAGGGGTGTAACCGATCAGGCTAAAGGCATTCCTGAGGGTCCCAAACCGCAGTTGGTAGACCGACGGACGGGACATCCCGGGCGTTTTCTCTATGATGGCCCGCGTAAGTCGGCCGTTTTTGTGCAAAGCGATTCTGAGTTGCTTTAACAACTCTTCGTTGGACCGCTCCCGGAATTTCTTGCGGGTAGCGATAATGTCCTGAGCCCTCGCGAAGAGCCGGGGTTCGACCACAGGCTCGAAAGCGCCGGCTTTTCGCACCCATCGATCAGGTGGATTAAACCAACGACGCTCTCGAAGCCGAAATGGATGACGATTATAAACAATATTGCCGATATAGTTTTCGTTTGTCAGCATGTTGTGGACGATCCAGGCGGTCCAAGGACGGCCAGTCGGGCACCCAACCTTTATGGAATTGAGCCATCGTGCGATCTGGACCTCTTTCATTTTTTTAAGCGCGAACTGCCGAAAGATCGAGCGCACTAGCTCGACCTCTTCAGCGGGGCCATGTCGCAGAATGACCCTGTCGGTCTGAAGATACTTCCGCTCGCCCTTTTGCAAAACGCCGCGCGAGCGGCCACTGATATCGATCAGCTCTCTTCGCAAACCCAGACATGGCCGGCCGCCTTGCCTGAATCCCAAGCGAGATAGGAAGCAGGCGCCCGCGTGGACTTTTTCAGATCGCTCTCGGCTCCATTCGGCTGCCATGGCTCGCTTGACGTTCTTTGCGAGGCTCGCCATCAACCCCCCGTCATTGCCGAACAGCTCGGCACAATAAATAACTCTGACACCGGCTCTCTTGCAGATGAACTCGTAGTACGCGCTTTCATCGACGTCCTGAAATCGTCCCCACCTGCTGACATCGAAGACAAGGATGCAGCTGAAATCGGCACGTGCGCTCTGTACGTCATCGATTAGATCTTGGAGGCCGGTCCTACCCTTGATCTGAAGCCCACTCTTGCCATCGTCTCGGTAGGTGCTGACAATCTCTAGATCGAACTTCTGCGCGTAAGCAGCGATGACCGCAAACTGATTTGCAATGGAATACTGCTGATAGTCGGTCGACATCCGGACGTATTGCGCAGCGCGCCGCGCCCGCTGTGATTTCGGCAGACAGATTTTCTGCGGAACGAGCGCGTTGGTCATCGGACCCACCTCCAACACGTCGCGCTCCCAACAATTTAAGGCAGCGAGCCCAGAGCACGAAATTCACGTCTTCACGATGGGCTCCCCCACGGCAATCCGTACTTCGCTATCCACGTCAGAATGGCTGTCGCAAAGGCTACGATTAGTCCGCCCCAATGGGATGCCTTACGCGCTGCGCTGATCGAGCGCAGATACAGAATCGCGCCAAGCAATGTGCCGTAGTTCTTCCTGAAGTCCCCATTCAGCTTTGCAATTTTCGACAGTTCGGAAGAGACCTCTACTTCGTCCGCCATAGCGCCGGTTCCCTTAACGCAGTTAGAGCCAGCATCTTATGAACCACTGTTTTGCCCGACGGAGCAAGTGGAATTTCGGTATTTCAAAATTATTCCTGAGGGCGGGTGCTCGTCCTTGACCAACCTTTTGGCACGATGGCGCGGGATCTCTCTAGGCCTAGCGGCTTGCCTTCCGCTCTGTTCGTCGGATTCTGTCTCGCATGAGCACCAAGTCGCGAGAGGTCATCTGGGGCGGCCGGATTATGGGCGCGAAGATCCACGCCCAGGGAGCCCGTGAGCGTGCCCAGAAGGCCGTTCGAGAGGCCGACCGAGCGGAGGCAGAAGCCTGGTCCGTCCGCATGGAAGGCTACGGCGGCCCTGCCCAACCCTCCCCGACAATAGGTCAATGCCTCAATGGCGGGCTTGCCTGGTTAGAGGTCGAGTGCTCCCGCTGTAAGGCGCGCTCCAGTGTCCCGCTGGACGCCATCCGCCGGCCTCAGGATACGCCGCTCTGGAAGTTAGAAGCTTCCCTCAAGTGTCGATCGTGCCGCACTACTCGCTACGCGCCGCCCGCCCGCATGATCAAACTGACTGAGACAAGGCAGATCACGCCTTACAAGTGGGTGCATCCGACCGAAGAGCGTTAGCTTTGACTTGGAATCAGGATAGTGGGGAGCATGTGCTGGTGTGGACGGCCTCTCATCCCCACGGTTCTATGGCGCTCTGGCGTCATAGCTAGATGAGAGGAAAGTCTGATGAATCTTCCCATTCGTATCGGTATGGACACTTCCAAGTCGGTCTTCCAGCTTCACGGTGTTGACGAGAACGAGGCAGTAGTCGTCCGGCGGCAGTTTCGGCGAGCCGAGATGATCCGCTACTTCGAGCGCCTTCCGCCGGTCCTCGTCGCCATTGAGTCCTGCGGCAGTTCGCATCACTGGGCGCGCCTGCTGCAGTCGTTTGGTCATGAAGTGAAGCTGATCCCGCCCCAATATGTGAAGGCTTACGTAAAGCGCGGCAAGAACGACGCGGCCGATGCCGAGGCGCTGTGCGAGGCGGTCACCCGGCCGAGTATGCGGTTTGTACCGGTGAAGTCAAAAGAACGGCAAGCGGCCTGCATGTTGATGACCGTGCGGGAACGCCTGGTCAGCGTGAAGTCGCAGCTTTCTAATGCCTTCAGGAGTTATGCGGCTGAGTTTGGCATCGTTGGCCCCGCCGGTCGGCAGAACGTCACGGCACTTATCAAGCGGGTGCTCGAGGATGACAACTTACCGGAAATGGCGCGGGATCTCTTCCGCCTTCAGGCGGAGGAGTATGCCGCGGTCGAAGCCCGCCTGGCAAAGATCGAAGCCAAGCTGATGAAGTGGCATCGTGAGGATGATGTCAGCAGGCGGATCGCGACGATTCCTGGCGTCGGTCCGATTGGGTCGTCCATGCTAAGCATGAAGGCGCCCCCGCCGGAGACGTTCAGATCAGGCCGCGACTTCGCGGCTTGGCTCGGACTGACCCCCAAGGATCACTCAACTGGCGGCCGGCAACGATATGGCGGTATCACAAAGGCCGGAGATTCAATGCTCCGATCGACGTTGATTGTCGGCGCGACCGCGCTGCTGAGGCACATTCGAAAGGGCCGTCATAAGCCGACACCCTGGCTCACTTCGCTGCTGGAGCGAAAGCCGCCGAAGTTAGTCGCGGTGGCCTTAGCCAACAAGTTCGCCCGTATCGCCTGGCGCTTGATGATATCGGGTGGCGTGTACAACCGGCCGGTAGCCGCCATGCCCATCTGATCTGAACTCAGTGTACCGGCCGAGATTGCTCGCCGGATGACCCACGAACTTGCAGGACGCAGTAGATGGAAGGACCGATCGGTCAATACGCGCGAGCTTCCGTAGATTACACTGGCATCACGAATGTCGCCTATGTGCTTGGAGCGTGCGTAGCGAACACCATCTTGGCCAGCGGGCTTTGTCCGCGCAAACAGGCCGGACATCTGATAGCAAGCGATCTGGCCAGAAGTCTGCTAAAATCCTGACAAGCGGGGGGGCCGTCCACATCTGCAATCTCTACAGCATTACGACCAATCAGGCGGCCATCCAGCAGTTGTTCCGTGTCGTCAACCGATACGTCGGAAACCTCGCGCCGATGCCGGGCGTATTTCCGGACTACAAGGCGCCGATCGTCAGGACCGGTGCCGACGGCCGCGAGCTCGCGATCGCGCGATGGGGCATGCCGTCGTCATCGACGGCGCTGATGGACGCGACGAAGAAGCGCGCGGAGAAACTGCAAGCGAAGGGCCAGACCATCGATTTCAAGGAATTGCTTCGGATGGAGCCCGACGGCGGCACGACCAACATCCGCAACGTGAGAAGTAAACATTGGACCCGCTGGCTTGGGCCGGAGCACCGATGCGTGGTGCCGTTCAACTCCTTCAGCGAGTTCAACAAGGCCGAGGGCGGCGACATCTGGTTCGCACTCGACGAGAGCCGCCCGATCGCGTGCTTCGCTGGCATTTGGACCAACTGGACGTCGGTCCGGAAGGTCAAGGAAGGTGAGACCACGAACAACCTCTATGCGTTTCTGACGACAGAAGCGAATGCCGAGGTCGGTGCCATCCATCCGAAAGCGATGCCCGTGATTCTGACGACGCCAGAGGAGGTCGAGACCTGGATGACCGCTCCTGCGGACGAAGCTCTGAAGCTGCAGCGCCCGCTTCCGGACGGAGCGCTGCGGATCGTCGCACGCGGCGTGAAGGAAGATCCCCCGCCGGCGACATAGAGTTCTGCACAGACGCCGCGGAACACGTGGACAAGCCCGAGCTCTGCCGATTGCGAATCCCTGACCCGTGCTAACCGCCCGGAACGAGCAGGCGGGCGGAAGGATTCGTCCTGGCGGGAGCGATCTTGATGCTGATGACTAAGGAACGACGGCCGGCGATACGAACCCTTCGCGGATGGGCTATTTCCGTGCTGCACGAAGCCGGCGCCATCCGCGAGTGCGAAGAACACGGCTGGATGAAAGACCGCGCCGATCCACACGCCAGCGAGCGTGCCTTAGAAATCGCGCGCCACGATCCGCCAGCCGGGATTTCTTTAGACGAAGCCGTCGCAGAGATCCACGAGGTGCTTAGCTCGATTGGCGACACCTGCCCGGAGTGCCCGACGGAGTCCGACTAGACGGCTTCGCCGGTCCGACCGTCCTCACGGCGGCAGCCGCCCGCAGACGCGTGAGCCTCGCCAGATCGCTCTGGATCCCAGATATCTCGCCCCCCGTCTGTGCACGCCCCCCTTGACGCATAGGCTAGCCCATCCATATACCATCCAACTGGATGCCATCAGGATGGTGATGTGATGCCGAGCAACGTTCACGAAATTCGACCAAAGCCTTCCGACACGGAAAAAATCACGATCAATCTTGGTTTTGTCGATCTCGGTCAGGTCGACTTGATGGTGCAGGAAGGCTTCTACTCGAACCGCACGGATTTCATCCGGACCGCCATCCGCAACCAGCTCGAACGCCATGCCGACGTGGTCAAGCAGTCCACGGCGCGAAAGAGCCTGGACCTGGGCTTGCGACACTACAGCCGCGAGGATCTCGAGGCGGCGCGGAGGGCGGGCGAGATGCTGCACATCAATGTTCTGGGTCTCGCCACCATCGCGCAGGACGTCACGCCCGAGCTTGCCCGCGCGACGATTGCATCGGTCTCTGTGCTGGGGGCCCTGCATGCCAGTCCGGCGGTCAAGTCCGCTCTCGCTGACAGGACGAGGTAAGTTCATGTTGAACCAGGACATCATTCGCGAAGCCACACGCCTCACACGCTCGGGCCAACTCGTCGAGGCCACCGCGCTGCTCCAGCGCATGCTTCGGGGCGAGAAAGAACGGGGCGCTACCGCACCGATGGCCGGCCACCCCGACCTTGCGGCAGGAGGAGAGCCGCCGACCATCGACGCCAAGGCGAACGCCGCCGAGACGAGGCGTCCGCGTCGGGCGACCCAGCCGGCAGTGGATATCGCCAAAAACCTCCACAGGCTCGGACTGGGAGGATCGCTGGGGCGCGCCCCGCCGTCCATGGCGGACATCGTGCCGGACGGCGCCAGGTTCGTCGAAGGCGTCTACGCAAATGCCGCGGGAAGCCGCGCCTACCAGCTCTTCATCCCGAGCGGCTATCATGGCCAGGCCATTCCGCTGGTGGTCATGCTCCACGGCTGCACGCAGTCGCCGGAGGATTTCGCCGCCGGCACGCGGATGAACTTCATCGCCGAAGAACAGACCTGCTTCGTCGCCTATCCCGCGCAGCGGGCAGAAGCGAACCAGGCGAAATGCTGGAATTGGTTTCGGCCGGCCGATCAGCAGCGCGGCGGAGGCGAGCCCTCGCTCATCGCCGGCATCACCCGCCAGATCATGCGCGACCATTCGATCGATCCGGAACGCGTCTACGTCGCCGGACTGTCCGCCGGAGCCGCGGCTGCGGCTGTCATGGGATCGACGTACGGCGATCTGTACGCAGCGATCGGCATTCATTCCGGACTGGCTTGCGGAGCAGCCAGAGACCTTCCCTCCGCGCTGATGGCCATGAAGCAAGGCGGCGGACCTGAGGCAATGCCGAGCGAAGGCCCGCCCGTGCCGACAATCGTCTTCCACGGCGATCGCGACACCACGGTGCATTCCAAAAACGGCGCTCGGATCGTCCGACAGTCAATCGGCGGATCCCGCACGAAGGCGAAGGTGCATCGCGGGCGGGTACCTGGAGGGCATTCCTATACTCGCACGGTCCACACCGACGCGGGCGGGCGCGGAATCCTCGAACACTGGGAAATCCACGGAGCTGGACACGCATGGTCGGGAGGCAGCCCCGCCGGCTCCTACACCGATCCGGACGGACCGGATGCGACGAGGGAGATGCTGCGTTTCTTTCTCGAACATTCGCTGCAGCGGAGACAAAGTTACTAGCGTCCCTGAGGACGCAACGATCTTTTCGCGCTCCGCTAGGAGTTCGGAGACCGGTCTAAAATGTGTTTCTTTAGTGCTAAGGTCGCGGCGTTGTGCCTACTCGGCTTGAACCCCGCTGCCTCATACGACTTCTCTGCCGTTGTCCCCTGTGAGCTCTTGCTCGCACGCGTCTCAGGCCGACTTCCGCTGCGGCTTGGCTGCCGGCTTCTTGGCTGCCGCCTCCTTTGCCGGCTTCTTGCCCTCAATCGGCATCAGCATCTCGCGCTGACCGCTCGCTCCCTTGTTGGGCTTCTTGGCTGGCTTGCCCGCCTTCGCCGGCGCGGCCTCCTTGCCGACAGATCGCCGCAGCGCCTCCATCAGGTCGACGACGTTCGTCGCCGCGGGCTTGGACTTCGGGGTGATCGGCTTGCCAGCGCGCTTCTGATTGATCAGATCGACGAGCGCGGTTTCGTACTGATCCTCGAACTTGTCGGGCTCGAAATTGCCGGACTTCTGATCGACGATGTGCCTGGCGAGGTCCAGCATGTCCTTCGTGACCTTCACGTCTTGGATCTCGTCGAAATATTCCTGCTCGCTACGGACCTCGTACGGGTAGCGCAGCAGCGTACCGACCAGACCCTTTTCCATGGGCTCTAGCGCAATGATGTGCTCGCGATTGGTAAGCACCACTCGCCCGATCGCGACCTTATCCATCTCGCGGATGGTCTCACGGATGACAGCGAATGCGTCGTGGCCGACCTTGCCGTCAGGACGCAGGTAGTAGGGGCGGATAAAGTAGCGCGGGTCGATGTCGCTATGATCGACGAACTCGTCGATTTCGATGGTCCGGGTGGACTCCAATGCGATCTCTTCTAGCTCTTCCTTGGTGACCTCGATGAATTGGCCCTTCTCGAGTTCGTACCCCTTGACGATGTCCTCGTTAGGCACCTCGTCGCCGGTCTCGGCGTCCACCTTGAGGTACTTGATGCGGTGACCGGTCTGCCGGTTGAGCTGGTTGAACGAGATCTTCTCGGCGTCTGACGTGGCCGGGTAAAGTGCTACCGGGCAGGTGACCAGTGACAGCCGAAGGAAGCCTTTCCAGTTGGCGCGGGGGGCCATGAACGCGGAACTCCAGAGCGGTGTTACTCGGATTCAAGACGAACGAGGCAGACAGGTTCCGACATCAGGCGCTCGTCCCCCTAATCATTATCCGCCTTCATTAAGCGCAGAATGGGCGCTGCGGAACGGCGCGCCTAAGTCGGGCGCTAACGTGGCGAGACTGCTTCGCGACTCCAGTCGAAATCTTTTACTCGTGGGTCCGCGCGGAAAGCATCTCGATCGAAGGCAATTGATATGTGAGGCGCTTCGCAGATTGCGCGGACGCCATTCGAATCCAGATGAAGCTTCCAACTCTGGCGGTCAACCGGCTCATGCCGCGCGAACGCCTTTGGGCTTAGGATTGCCAGGTTTGGCCGCTTTTCGGGATCTCGAACTGACATGTACTTGATAACTTCAATGGCGGCTTGGCGGGCGCGGTCAGCGACTGCCTGAGAGGCGGAATAGTCGACGAGATCGTACAGCGGTACATGGTCAATAAACGGACTGGTGATAAGGTCCACAGCTCTGTCCGTGGCAATTTCAACCGCAAAGGCTGTATATTCTCCCGGATTTCGCGGCCAAGAAATCCCGGGAGATTCCGCGAAAAAGAGCAAACGATAAAAGGCCATCTCAGCGATTGCGGTGACCGGATGTTCTGCGGCGTAAAACACGCCATCCGCGGCGTTCGGGCGACGAAACCTGCTCCCATTGGGATTCTGAGCGCTATAGCGGAATGGCGTCATCAGAAGGAAATGGAGAGCCTCGCAACCGGGCGGGATGGGTGGTTTCGTCTCGTCTATCAGTCGCTCAAGAATGTCCTGCTCGGGCAATGTATCCGTTACTTTCATTGTCGAGGCTTGATGCTGCGCCTCGACAATTCGCCATGATCTGGCCGCCAGGGCAGCGGCTTTAGATGATAGCTCTTCTGGAGTCCAAATATCGGATGACATCGACGAGGCCCTGCACCTTCTGAATCATTTCAAGTGGCCGAGCCCTTAGCGCAATATTTTCGTTTCTCAGCCACTCGCCGGCCGTTTTATCATCGCCACTTACAATTGCATCAAGCGATCGATAAAGCCGAACAAAGAGGACGGCGAGTTCAAATGGCTTGCCCCGCTCAAGCACATACTCCCCGCTCTTCATGCGAGAGATTACTGATTCGGAAAGGCCCAACACGTTGCCCAAGACGCGCTGCTGCATCCCAAGGCGATCGGCAGCCCTAATTGTTGCCTTCGTTAAGACCATTCCCTCCTTAGAGGGCTTTCGGGCGGCTTCCATGACCGGTAGCATATCACCATCTCCCCTGTCTTTGGAAAGAATAGGCCTTGGATCTTTCCTTAGCAAGTAATAACTGACGAACGATTAAGTTCCCTCCACGGGCAGATCTGAGAGTTATCCCACACCCGCGGTCCGGGACAGTCCGACAGCCCTCACCACGAGACTTAGTAGCCAGCTCTGACGCAGAGCTATAAGGAATCGACAATTTGCGATGTACTTAGGTTGCCGCTTTGATTGCGGGAATGCCCCGACCTGCCTACACCGACGGCCGCCCGCGCAAGATCACATTTGCAGAGATGCGCGAGATGGGTGTCCGCGGCATCATCGTCTTTTGCGCCGATTATCGCTGTGGCCACAGCATTGCCTTGAGCGCCGATCGATGGGCTGATGATCTACGCCTATCGGATATTGAGTCGCGCTTCATCTGCCGATCTTGCGGGCGGCGCGGCGCCGACGTCAGGCCGGATTTCAAGAGCGGCAGGCGGCCATTGGGTATGGGATATCGATGAACCAGTGGCTCATGCCCGGTGTGGCCCGGGCA
Organism: Bradyrhizobium sp. CB1717; assembly: GCF_029714325.1. Lineage (NCBI taxonomy): Bacteria > Pseudomonadati > Pseudomonadota > Alphaproteobacteria > Hyphomicrobiales > Nitrobacteraceae > Bradyrhizobium > Bradyrhizobium sp. CB1717. Next base: position 4,992,110 of record NZ_CP121666.1, on the reverse strand, counting down.
ATCGAAAAAAGCTTTTCGCCGGTACCAATCCCCGGCTTGTGCCAGCCGCGTCAGTGCGGCAAGGCAGTAGTGAGGGGGCGCTGAAGCCAATATAAGCGACTTGGACGCCGAGCCGGCGGTCGCCTTAGTAGCTCCTCACACGAACCAGGGCGGACTGGCGCAATCGACTGATGTCGAACGGCTTAGCCCCGCAAGTTTGAGCGGTGAACGTAACGGAGAGCGTAACGGACAACGTCAAGTCGCGGGGCACTCGGGCTCCGCAGTCCGTACCTCTTCGATCCGCCATCGTCTCAGTCTCGTCTTCTCGTCTCAGCCAATGACTTAGACGTCTCGCGTCTCGCAAAGTCGGCTACCCGCCGGCAGTGTTAGCCCGTCTCCTGTCGGTACAAATGTTAGTCGTTGCGGACTCCCTAGTGAAGACACCAGGAACCACCGCTTACGTTCTCCGCCGAGGTGTCCCGATGAGGAAGGGCGTGGCGTCTATCTTGGACGGCTTCCCCGTGGATCATAATCCTCGTCGGCGCCATTCGGACTAATGTGCTCTGTTGCGCTCGACAAAAGGCGTTGATGGGACGCCCCCTCCAACCGACTGAGACACTTGACGGCGTCTCAATCGGGCTCAGCTCATCCAATGCCATGCAAATACGTCACTTTTCGTCATCGTATCAACGTCTCAACAATCGTACCACTGACCGAGTCCTAGCGTCTCACCGATATCCATTGAGCTAAGCACCAGCGCTGCCGGCAACGCGTGCCACTGCCGTGTCAAGTCTCCCAACCAGGATCTGACCGACGTCGCCCCCCGTTATGAGGGTGCCGCATATGGGGTGTCTCACAGATGTCTCACTATTGCCGAGCTCAGGGAGCATAATGAAAGCCCTTGGCTCACCCGGTGGGCCGACGGCAAGCAATCCGGCCGATAACGTCAGCCCGCTCCACCCCTTTTCCTAGCCTCCAGCAAAACCTCATCGGGCAGGAAGTTGGTGCTACCTCCCGCGCGGAGCAGTCGGAGTGCTATTTGGACTTGTTGCTCAAAAACTGCATCCATCTGTTTGCGAGCTTCCGAACGGACGTGTTTGGCCCGGCCAATCCGCGTTAGGAACTCTTGAGCGGCCAGGATCCCATCGCGTTGTCGCGACATTTCATTCTCTAAATGCCCAAGCACCTCCGAGATGGTTGGTAAAAACCGAGAAGTCCGACGAAGAGTGCGGCACGCGTTTGACAAAGCCAAAATCGATGGCCGTTCGTTTAGGACATCTTGGATTAGTGCCGTCCCATAGAGCTGAAGGTTTTGCTTTGGAGCATTTGGAAAAGAGCCGATCAAAATCTGGAGCTGGCGCTTGACGTCCCCCGGCGATGCCGGCCGAATTTGCAGCTTCAACTCTTCAGCAGCGGCACGGACGTCTACGGTGGAAGCACAGGATTCAGCTTCAACGATCAGGCTGTCAGCCTCAAGTAGGAGGCGCCTGCCGGTCGCGACTCCGATTCGTCCCCATTCTAGCCTTCCGGTCACATCATGAAGTGATCGCGAGAGACCGAGTAGCCTATCAAGGCCCCAGCTTGCCTGCTCCGAGACGATCTTGCCGTGCGGACTCATGTTTCAAACCTTTCGATCGCAGCAATAGCCGACATCGCCCCCACGGACTGGGAGGGGGACGAGCGGCTCAAGCACGCCGAGATGAAGCCGACTGGATCCCGAGCTTCGTTCCGTATTGCTATGCTGACCGCTTCAATGATTGCGGCGTCTCGATGCGTCTGTCGCCATTTACCCAGCAGCCGACGCGCTTGGTCTGCAGACAGACCAGCGGTTTCCTCTAGATAGCCGCGGCAATCTCCAAACAAGATAGCAGCAGGGCTGAGCGACGGCTTCGCCGGCGCCTGTTCTAATTCCTGACTCTTCCTTTCCTGTTTTGAATTCCCTTTTTTAGGTGACGCTGGTGTCACACCTGAGGTGACAGCGGTGGCGCGGTTGGTGACGTCCTTGTCACTGACTGCGGTGACACCGCTGGCACTAGGAGATGAAATGGGCGCCACTACCTCCTCGGGATCACTCTTCATCTTGAAGGCCGATTGGGCGCCTTCAGCGTTCTTTGCCCGTCTGAAATTCGACGAAAATCCAGTCTCATCGGCCTCGGCTCGGTTCCAAGGAAACTCGAACCTGTTGGAGCTGGCTTGGCGCCCCCGCCCGCGACGGTGCACCTGGATCCAACCTGCGGAGGCGAGACGCTGGATTGAACGGATGACGTGACGGCGCGAATAGCCGAGCGCGTCCGCAATGGCTTGGTAAGAGGGGTCGCAGCGACCCGTCTTGGTGTTGCAATGGCCGAGCAGTCTCGTGGCAACAAGCTTGCTTGCTGCATCGAGCTCAGGATCCGCCACAATGGCCTGCAGCAAACGCCATTTCGTCAGCAGATTAATCGCAGGATGCACAACGCCTCCCGCCGCGACGAGCGGTCTCTTCCATGAGACGCCGCTCAACGTATGCGTCGATGCTGCGCCAAGTGATCTTCCGAGAAGCCCCTTCGAGGTAACTTTCAAGCACTCCGGAGTTCAGGAGCTCGTAGAGTTTAGCGCGGCCAATACGCAGCGCTGCCATCGTTTCATTGACGGTCGCGACGATAACGGGGCCGCCTACACCTTTCCTATCAATCATTGATGTACCTAGCTGTTCAACGCTGTTCGACTAAACAGCAGGGCACTCGATTCAGGACAGACCAATGTTGTTGAAACGGCGCCTTTCACCGCAACACACCAAATGCATCCTGCTAGGATAGGCGGAGTTACCCTGGAAGTTGCTCTTTGAATAATCCAACAGACTCAAGCGCTTCAGGGGCCGCCAACAATAAGTATTCGAAGATTTCACCCGCACGTCGAGCGGATGGCCTAGCACAATCCACAGCGAACTCGCGTCCGTACGCTGCCGTGCAAAGGTGGGGTGAACTATCCGATTGACAGATACTCCCTCCTCCTTGCTGCTTTGATAGCGCTTGCCTTTTTGATCCTAACGCTGAAATCTACGGTCAAAAGCTACGAAAGTAGAAACCTTCTCCCAACTTGCCTTCGCTCTCTGCGCTCAAATCCCATCATGCTGCTTCCTGACCCGCCACAATTGCACGGCACCTTTAACCACTTAGAGCAATACAGCGTCGCTGAGCGACTCGGCGTCATCGCCGCGTCAGACGATGAGTACGCCCTCCCGGGGCAGACCTTATTGCGGTTGCTGCTCGACGATAGCGAATTCTACACCGCCGCCTATGCATCCCTGTTTGATCGAACGGACGTCAAGACGCGAGATTACGGGAGGCGCCTCACTGTGAAGGCGGGCATGACCTCGGCAGGAAACCTCTCCGTCCGCATTAGCACCCGCCGCTACGCCGGCTACGGGGACTCGCTGGACAAAAAGCGCAGCGAACCCACTTTTGCACACGAGAATAAACGCCCTTCCAATGAACTGCTGTCCTTCCCTGGAGCTCGGGATCTCACAAAAGATCTCAGCGAAGCACTTCGAGTTCGCGTCCGGAACGACGATCTTGACGAGATCCGGCGCCTGCACGCGCGGGTGATCGTGTTACGGTTCTGGAAAGCCGTATTGCGACTTGCGTTCCACTTCGACGTCACGGTCGAGAGTTATCCGGTGGCAGCCACGAACGGACCATCGCGCGGATCTGCGCTGAACGTGATTGACGCTGTGGACGCGCATCGCCAACAAACCGAGATCCGCTTTAAGGCCTTCGAGAAAACGACCGGGTATTCTCCAGACCGCGTTTGGGAAGTTTGTGGAAGTCATCGGTCCACCGGCGGCCATCTTTATCGGGAGGAGGCCGCGGAGTTCCTCAACAGGAGCGACGGCGGCCTTTTGAGGCCGCCGGAGATCGAAACTGCATTCGACCTTCTTCGTACCGCGGTTCGCTTTGGCATCTACAAGCCGGCTACGAACCTCAGCGATTTCCCTCTGCTAAAGAAAAGGCCCGAGCTTCGGCCGCGGCCACGGTCCAGATCGCGTCCCTTCCAGCCGCGGCTGGCGCATCCGCCGAAAGAACCCAGGATATTTCCAATTGAGCCAGCGCTCGCCGAGGAATTAGGCGTTACGTCCACCACAGATCTGGTCGCCAAACTCAATAATATCTGGAAGTCGCGCGGCGAGCCGCCCTTGCCACAGGGCAGCTATCCGACCAACAAGCAACGGTTGGCTTCAGTGGTAAGACTTTACCGCGGTGAGCTTAATGCCGGTGTTGCTTGAAGTGCGATTCTTCGAGTGCAGCGTCCGCCGCGCCCTGATGGGCGAAAGCACCCTGCCCCTCGAACGCGGCGAGCTACGGGGAGCTGGCCGAAAACTACGGTCGAGAGGCCGCCAAACTAGGCGTGGCTAGGACCGTAGATTGCTCGCGACGCAGACAGGAAATGCAAGTAATTGCAATAAGGTTGACAGGACACCCCTTCCGCCAGAATCGAGCCATTGCGCCCGGCCCGGCCCCACAGCGCTATCGAACGGCACCTCAACGCAGGGCTAAGCGCGCGCTGATCTCACCATCCAGCACGAGGTCATCGCGTGCGCCGAGCAACCAAAGCTCGTCCGTCTCCACCCGCAGCAAGCTCCGCGACCACCAGCGCTCGATCATCGCCGCGAGAATCGCGGCCTCGTCGGCGTCGAGATCGTCCATCAGGTTCCAGAGTCCGACCACGTAGAGATCCGTCGTCGGGCGACCGAGCACGCGCTGGACCGCATGGAAGAGGTTCGCGCCATCGCGCTGCTCGGGGTAGACCCGAAGATAGAGCCGTCCCCGATTCACATTCCCGGAGAACAGCCCCCGGACCTCGGCCCTGATGGGTCCGAGCCCGGCCATGGCCGAGCGACGGGCGGGCTCGATGGCCGGGGGCTCAGAGCCGAGGCCGCCGCAGATGGTGGCGTGCAGACGCTCCCGCCGCCTGTCCATCACGTGCCACGCCACCTTGTTCGCAAAGGGAGCCGTCCGCAGTTCCGCATCGAGCGCCTGATAGAGCGGCGAGGCTTCGAGTGCGTCGGCCGAGATGGGCAACACCACCGAGTAGGCCGTGGGGTGGCGTCCCCTGTCGTAAGAGGTGCCCTCCTTCGCTGCGATCACGCGAGGATCGTGAGGAGCGACCAGAGGCAGATGCGCCAAACGGTAGGCATCGTCGAGCAACATGCCTTGACCGGCGGCGAAACGCGTCCGGCTGCGCTCGTAGGCGAGTGCGTCGTCACTGCAGAATATGTCCGGGTCGAGATTGAGATGCCGTTCAGTCTGAAGCACAGGGGTCATTCTCACCGGCAACCGAGAAGATCAAAGGGCGTGCGGTTTCGTTCCGCCAATGGGTTAGAACAGCTCCGCCGAACCTGGCAAGCGGACACCACGGGACCCTTCGGTTGCACCGACACAGAGGGGAATCTAGAGCACTGCAAATCCGAGGTACGCCGGTTGCCCCATCGCGAGCGACCTGGGTTCGATGGCAAACGTTGAGTCCGGGCTAAGCGTAAGCCTTGCTCGCCCGGCAACTCTGGCCCCAGCTCCTCCTGTCACTGAGTTGGGGCCGTTTCTTCAAAACGCGACAAGCGCCCGTTGTCGCGCCCGCTGCTTAGCGGCACCCCGCACGCGAGGACATAAGGACACGTAGCAACTGTTCGGCGCGCTCCTTCGTCAAATTGGCCGCCATGTCGGTCCCGATCAGTGCTGGGCCCATGCGCTCTCGATCGTAGACCATCCAACCTTTGCCTCCCATTCGAATGAAAAACCTGCTCTGCATCGGCTCTTTGTCAGTCATTGGTGACCCCGGTTGCTCAACGAGCAAGGAAAGGCGGCCATCCTTCTGCTTGCATTAATCTGTGTGAATCGGATCGGGAAAAAAAATGGCATAGTTCCGCTCTGAAATGGCATCGCAATGTGCTGAAGCGAACAGAACCGCGCCGGAAGCGCAGAGTAAGCTATCGATCGCTTGGCCTTCCCCAAGAGTCCAAGCACCTCCAGCGGCCCCGGCCTTACCTCAAAAGCCCCCCACCACAGCCGGGGCCGCCTTGTGGCTATCGATAACCCCATGATCGACCGCCCAAGCGAACGCGAAATTGGCGGGCTCGCGGCGGCCTCCCCTCGTCCCATAGAAATCGCTCTGTCAGGCGAGTGTCAGCCAGGTGGCCTAGCCTTGGCGGGACCGTCGACACCGCCCAGGGCGTTGCCGGTTGCGGGGTCCGGCTGGAGTTTCTGCTTCAGGTCCGGGCCCCGTTGCTTGCAGCCAAAAGAAAGCGCGGCGCCCGAGGGAGCGCCGCGCGAAATTCGTTCGTTGCTGTGTGGGCGTCAGTAGCCGCAGGAGGCGCAGCCCATCTGCACCGGGGCGTAATAGGAATAGCCCGGCGAGACCATTTCGACGCGCTGGCGCGTGGCGTATTGCGGCGGGATGCGCTCGTACTGGACGCCAGGCGGCGCCACCATCACGGTCTGCGGCACCATCACGGTGCGGTACTGCGCGGGCGTGCGATGCGCGACGACGGAGCCGGGCGACACCATCACGGTCTCATCGACGGTGCGGTATTGCGGCGCGACGTATTGCTGCTGATAGCAGGTCGTGCACGGCGGCGGCGTGTAGCAATTGTAGCAGCCGGCAGATGCTGCGCCCGTCATCGAAATCGCGGCGACGGCGGTGGAGAAAACAACAGCAAGAGTACGCGACATTATGTGGTGCCCCAATTGCCCGAAATGGATTTGCGAAGGTGGCCGCATTATACGCCGTAAACCCTTGGTGTGCTGAAGTTCGTCGGGGCATCCTTAATGCGAACGGCCGGCTTGCGCCGGCCGTTCAGAACTTGTTGACCATGCACGTGAGCGCGAGCGATGCAGCGCTCAGTTCGAGCGGCGCTTCACCTCGCGCACCGCGCCGCGCGCGGCGCTGGTGGTGAGCGCAGCGTAAGCCTGCAGCGCGGTCGAGACGTTGCGCTTGCGGCCGATCGCCTGCCAGGCGGTATCGCCCTTCGCCTCCTCCGCGGCGCGGCGGCTGGCGAGCTCCTCGTCGGAGACCTCCAGCGTGATGCTGCGGTTCGGGATGTCGATGGCGATGATATCGCCGGTGCGCACGAGGCCGATGTTGCCGCCTTCGGCGGCTTCCGGCGACAGATGGCCGATCGACAGGCCCGAGGAGCCGCCGGAGAAGCGGCCGTCGGTGACGAGCGCGCAGGCTTTGCCGAGGCCCATCGATTTCAGGTAGCTGGTCGGATACAGCATCTCCTGCATGCCGGGGCCGCCGCGCGGGCCTTCGTAGATGATGACCACGACCTCGCCGGCGACGACCTTGCCGCCCAGAATGCCTTCGACGGCGGCGTCCTGGCTTTCGAACACGCGCGCGGGGCCGGAGAACTTCAGGATCGAGGCGTCAACGCCGGCGGTCTTCACGATGCAGCCGTCCTGCGCGAGGTTGCCGTAGAGCACGGCGAGGCCGCCGTCCTTGCTGAAGGCGTGCTCGAGATCGCGCACGACGCCCTTCTCGCGGTCGGCATCGAGCTCGTCGTAACGGCGCTCCTGGCTGAACGCGACCTGGGTCGGGATGCCGCCGGGCGAAGCACGATAGAAGGTGCGCACCGCCTCGCTCTTGGAGCGCTTGATGTCCCAGCGCTCCAGCGCCTCGTTCATGGTCGGTGCATGCACGGTCGAGACCGAGGTGTCGATCAGGCCGGCACGGTCGAGCTCGCCGAGAATGCCCATGATGCCGCCGGCGCGATGCACGTCCTCGACATGCACGTCGGCCACCGACGGCGCGACCTTGCACAGCACGGGCACACGACGCGACAGCCGATCGATGTCCTTCATGGTGAACGCGACCTGCCCCTCGTGAGCGGCGGCCAAGAGATGCAGCACGGTGTTGGTCGAGCCGCCCATGGCGATGTCGAGCGTCATCGCGTTCTCGAACGCCTTGAAGTTGGCGACGTTGCGCGGCAGGACCGAAGCATCGTCCTGCTCGTAATAGCGGCGGACGAGATCGACGATGGTATGGCCGGCCTCGACGAACAGGCGCTTGCGGTCGGCGTGGGTCGCGACCACCGATCCGTTGCCGGGCAGCGCAAGGCCTAGCGCCTCGGTCAGGCAGTTCATGGAGTTCGCGGTGAACATGCCCGAGCAGGAGCCGCAGGTCGGGCACGCGGAGCGCTCGATCACCTTGACGTCCTCGTCGCTGACCTTGGAGTCAGCGGCGGCGACCATGGCGTCGATGAGGTCGACGGCCTTGGTCTTGCCCTGCAGCTTGACCTTGCCGGCCTCCATCGGCCCGCCCGAGACGAACACGGCGGGGATGTTGAGCCGCAGCGCGGCCATCAGCATGCCGGGCGTGATCTTGTCGCAATTGGAGATGCAGACGAGGCCGTCGGCGCAATGCGCGTTGGCCATGTACTCGACGCTGTCGGCGATCAGTTCGCGCGACGGCAGGCTGTAGAGCATGCCGTCGTGGCCCATGGCGATGCCGTCGTCGACCGCGATGGTGTTGAACTCCTTGGCGACGCCGCCGGCCTGCTCGATCTCGCGGGCGACGAGCTGGCCGAGGTCCTTGAGGTGGACGTGGCCGGGCACGAACTGGGTGAACGAGTTGACGACCGCGATGATCGGCTTGCCGAAATCTGCGTCCTTCATGCCCGTCGCGCGCCAGAGGCCGCGCGCGCCCGCCATGTTGCGGCCGTGGGTGGTGGTGCGGGAGCGATAGGCTGGCATGGCGGTTTCCGTCCTCGGGTTTGGGGCCGGGCGGGAAAATGGGAGCCGCCTCAGGCCTTTCCGGCCGGATACCGCACAGGCCCGGCCGGCGCAACGGGAACTTGGGCCGGACAGGGCTCCCCTGCTCCCGACGCGGGCTATTGCAGAGGCGCGTCAGCGCCGGACAGAGACGCTGCAGCTAGCGCTTCGGCTTGGGCAGCACAATTCTCCCCTGGGAGGCAATGCCACCCCACTTGGCGGACCAGCCGATTTCCGAAGCCGAGGATGGCTCAATGCTGGTCGGACCCCGGGCCCCCTGCAATGCAAACAAGGCGCCCTGGGGATCGACACATCGTGCGATCCAGCAGCCATCAGGCAATTCGATCGGCCCCTGGAGAATCCGGCCGCCGCCAGCGTTCACATGTTTCATGGCAGCACCGATGTCGTCGACATTGAAGTAATGCAGCCAGCTCGGCTGCGTTACGCTCGGAAGTTTCGTGAGCATGCCGCCGATCGTCTGCCCACCCGCCGAAAACAATTGATACCAGGCCGCTGGTTCGCTTTGAGCGTCGGTCTTCTGCCAACCGAATAGTTCTCTGTAGAAATCGAAGATCACGGTCCGGTCGGTAGCCAGTAACTCATGCCAGCCGACACGCCCCGGCTCGTCCGGCCGGCCCGGTTTCCGTCGGCCATATGTCGGTTCTTTGATCAGCCCGAACGTCGCCTCCTGCGGATCGGCAACGACTGCTATGCGGCCAATATTGGTGTCGGTCGGCGGCACAAGGATCGTGCCTCCAAGACGCCTGATCTGCGCGGCGGTCGCGTCCAGGTCGTCGACGGCGACGTATCCCATCCACCGCGGCGTCGCCCCCAATCTCCGCCCCTCTTCCGGGATATCCATAAGTCCGCCCAGCGGAGCGCCGCCGCTACGAAGCACCATGTAAGGTAGATCCGGGGTCGATTCATCCTTCACGCCCCAGCCGACGGCCTTGCGATAAAATGCGCCCGCCGCTGCGACATCCGTGGTCAGGAGTTCATACCAAGCGAAACGCCCTGATCGATCTGCCACCCCGAACTCTCCGTTCAAGATTCGATGCGCTTGCGGCACTGCAGCAAGCTGCACGCGCGCCGAGAGCGTGGATCGTTGACGCGCTGTGTCAACTGGCTGTGCTGATTGCCGTTCATGAAGATGAATACATCCGAACGTGCAGCGCCGCGCTTTTGTGCGCGTAATTGTTGCTCGCGTTATTTCCTGAGCGTAGACTTACCGCGGCTGGGATGCTTCTTGCAATGCTCGGAGGGTCGACCATGCGGCAGGCGAAGAAGACCTCTAAAGGGAAGAAGCGAGTAACCAAAGTCGCCGTGCCGGCGTTCGGAGCCGCAGGGTTGACGTTCTCGCTGGCGGGAGGCGCATCGGCGTCCGCCGTGCCGACACCCGACGTACAACAATTGCCCCACCTTGGAGTCGGTCAAGCAATCACGCTCGATGAAGAGGAAATGGCTGACGTCAGCCTCGCCACCTTCCATCTCTTCGACAAGGAAAACGCCGGTAGCCGCGTGCAGTTGGCGTGGCGCGGATGCGGCGGTTGCCGCGGCTGCAGAGGCTGTCGGGGTTGCCGTGGTTGCCGATGTGGCGTCGGTTGCCGATGTGCGGGTTGTGCCGTTGGCTGTGGCGTTGGTGTGGTGGGATGCGCCGTATCATGCGCGGGTTGCTGCGCATCGTGGGGCCGCTGCCGCTGGTGCTAGAGCCCGGCGCGTTCCGAATGTCGAATTCACGGGTTGATAGGTCATTGGCCGGCCTCAAGAAAGGGTCCGGCCAATTGCTTGATTTCGCTACGACGCTCGCATCGGCGGCTTGCGGGTGACAGCTGAATTCGTTTCAATTCTCTGAGAACATGCCGGCGCGCGGTCGTGACGATCCATCTTGCGCCGGGGATCTAGCGTGACGGAAACAGGATCAGCGTGCTGACTCAATGACTGCAACTGGCAAGACCCGCGTTGCGCGGCAGACCCGCAAAGACATTCTCCGATTTGCACCGAACTTCACCGCTTACGTACTGCCCCCCGATGCGGTTTGCCTCTATTCCGAGGACCGCAAGTTCTTCCTGCACGGCGAGCTCTACTGCGCCTTGGCCACCGCGATCGGAAAACATGGCAAGGCTTGGCCGGAGATCATTGGCCAGCTTTCGAAGCACTTTCCGGCCAACAAGATCGAGGAAGCAATCAAGCGGCTCCTCGATCGCCGATATGTCGTTGCGCGGAACCCGAAAGCATTCGACGACGCCGTCGGCGGTTTCCTGGCGAGCCTCGGCATCCCCCTGGAGATCGCCGAACAAAATCTTCTTAATTGCCCCGTCCGGATTGAGTCGATTGACGTCAAAGGCGCCAGGGAGCTGACCGCGGCGTTGAGCAAGCTCGGTGTTCAAATCGCCAAGCGAGCGCCGAAGTTCACGATCACGCTGGCGAACGACTATCTCGACCGGCGACTTGCTGAACTGAACCAGGAACGCGCGGCCGGCAAGACGCCCTGGCTGCTGGTACAGCCATCCGGCGCGTTTCCGCTGGTCGGTCCCGTGTTCAAACCGGGCGAGAGCGCCTGCTGGACCTGCCTGTTCGATCGCATGATCCGCAACCGGGAGATCAAGGGGTTTCTTGACCGGGGAACGGCGCATGCGGTTGCCATATCGCCGCTCGTCAGAGAAAGCGTCGGTCAGACTGGAATCCATTTTGCGGCCGTCGAAATCGCCAAGGCAATTGCATCGGATTTTCGTACCGATTTATGCAATCACATCGCAAGTTTCGACCTCACCGGCGCCGCCATCGCCAAGCACTACGTGACGCGACGTCCACAATGTCCGACCTGCGGCAGCAGGAAGCTGAACAACCCGCGCCGATCTCCGGCCCTGGTCGAAATTGCCGAGGGCAAGAGGCTCGTCATGACCAGCGGGGGATATCGCACCGTGACGTCGCGGTCGACGGTGTCGCGCTTCCGCAAACATGTGAGCCCCCTGACAGGGGTGGTGACCAGGCTCGAACGAATCGACGTCGACCTGCCGATGAATACCAACTACTTCGCGCAGCATAATTTCTCCGCGCCCGCCCACAGCATCGACCAGCTCAGGTCCGGATTGAGCGGCGGCAGTTTTGGCAAGGGCTCGACCGCCGAGCAGGGCGAAGCCAGCGCGCTGATGGAATCGATCGAACGCTATTCGGGCATTTTCCAGGGCGATGAGATCAGGACGACCCGTCGATTTGCCGATTTCGCGCCTGGCGACGCGCTTCTTCCCAACGATGTCCAGCTCTTCAGCGAAACGCAGTTCAAGAACAGGTTTCTCCAGCAACCGGACGATCCCCATCCGGTGCCCGAGCCGTTCGATCCTTCGACGAGGACCGAGTGGTCGCCCGTCTCATCGTTGCGCGACAAACGCTTCAAATATCTGCCGACGGGGCTCCTGTACTTCTTTTATGGCGGCTTCCATACGGATTCCAACGGCTGCGCGGCCGGCAACACCCGCGACGAAGCGATTGTCCAGGGCTTCCTCGAACTGATCGAGCGCGATGCCTACGCGATCTGGTGGTACAACCGGGTGCAGCGCGCCGAGGTCGACCTCGAGCAGTTCGACGATTTCTATGTCCGGGATCTCCGGACTCAATTTGCGGAAGCCGGGCGCAAGCTGTGGGTGCTCGATGTCACCACCGACCTCGGCATTCCGACTTACGTGGCAATCATGCACTGGATGCAGGATGGACACGAGCATATCGAGTTCGGGTCCGGCGCGCATTTCGACCGCCGTATAGCCCTGCTGCGCTCCCTCACCGAGCTGACCCAATTCATGTCCGTCAGCATGATGGGCGGTGCGAGCGGCGAGAAGCCGACCCTCGACGGTGTTACCCCGCTGCGCCTGGAAGACTACCCGTTCCTGACACCGAGCGATCGCCCGATCGTCCCCCCGGCGCCAAGCCTCGAGCTTCACGACAATACGCGTGACCAGGCCATCGCCTGCGTCGAGATCGCCGCCCGTGCGGGCTACGATTTCCTCGTCCTCGACCAGACACGTCCCGACGTCGAGGTTCCGGTCGTCCGAGTGCTCGTTCCGGGCTTGCGTCATTTTTATCGCCGCTTCGCACCGGGCCGCCTATACGACGTGCCGGTGAGGCTCGGATTGTTGGACCGGCCGCGGCTGGAAAGCGATCTGACTTCATTCCTTCCACACACCTGAAGGCCTGCTCGTCGTGCGTGCTCCCCGGAAAAAGCCGACCAGGAAGATCGCGCCGGAGATTGCCGCCCGATTGAGCCATCGCTTTTCCCTCCAGATGCAGCCGGACGGAAACATCGCCGCCTCTCTCGGCGACTATTCCGTCAACCTCGGACAATTCAGCGCGGCCGCGATGGACTGCGCACGACATCTGAGCACCGGTCTTCCGCTCGCTTCGTTTGCAGGCAAGAGCATCCTCGCCAGGGAAATCGACGCACTGGTGCATCGCCTGGCCCGGCAAGGGCTTCTGGAATACCGCCTCTCCTCTTCGCGTAGCACGCAGGACTTCGTGGTCGTCGAGCCCCAGGTCCCCGACTACTGGCCGCGGCGCGCGAAGCTGGGCAGTCGTGACACCGTTGTGCTATCGCGCTTTGCCTTTCTGCGCCGGCGCGGCAACGAGTTGGTGCTGGAATCGCCACGCGCCGCCGCGCTGTTCCGGATTGGCGATCCCGCCATCGCCGCCACCCTTGCTGCGCTGTCGCAGCCTCAGAAGATCGGCAAGCTCGACCCGAAGTCACTCAACCTCCTTTTGCTCGAGCTGCTGCTGGACAGCCAGATCCTGCTCAAGCTCGATGCGAAAGGCGGCGACGGCCTGCGAGTGAATGAAGGCGACGGCAATCTCGTTCTCTGGGATTTCCATGATCTGGTGTTTCACACGCGAAGCACGGAGGGTCGGCAAGCCAACCCGGTCGGCGCCGCCTTCACCTATGCCGGCGTCGTTCCGCCGTCGCCGGCGGTACGTCCGCCCTGGGCCGGCAGCAAGATTGACCTGCGCAAATTCTCCTCCGCGGAGCCAAACTCCCACTTCCCGAAGCTGTTGCGCGAACGCCATTCAACACGGGATTTCGACGACAAGCATCCGGTCACGCTCGGCGAACTCGCACAGTTTCTCGACACCACCGCGCGCGTCGTGTCCGAATGGAAGAGCGAGCCGTATTTCGAGGGCGGTCCCGACGTCAGCTACAGCACAAGGCCTTATCCGTCGGCGGGCAGCGCGTACGAGCTGGAATTGTACCTTACCGTCGCGAACTGCGACGGGCTTGCGCGCGGACTCTACCACTATGATGCAGGGAGCCACGCGCTAGTCGCGATCGGCGCCTCCCCCCAACAACTCCAGGCGCATTTGGCGGCTGCCCAGTTCGCCATGGACGCGCCGGGTCAACCACAAATCCTCATCACGATCGCGGCGCGTTTTGGGCGGGTCTCCTGGAAATACAGCTCAATCGCATATTCGTTGATCCTGAAGGATGTCGGCAGCCTGATTCAGACGCTTTACCTGGCGGCGACCGATATGGGCCTCGGCGGCTGCGCCATTGGCAGCACCAACATCGATCTGTTCGCGAAAATGACGGAGTTGGAATTCCATATCGAGGGCCCGGTCGGTCAATTCGCGCTCGGACGCGGCAGGAAGCCGGAGGTCCAAGGCTAGACCAAGGCCGGAAGCGGCAGTCGCGCTATTGCAGCGTCGGATCCAGCCGGTCGCGCAGCCAGTCGCCGATGACCGAGACCGCGAGCGTGGTCACGACGATGGTGGTCGCCGGTGCCAGCATGATCCAGGGTGCCCGGGTCAGGTACTCGCGGCCATAGCCGACCATGTTGCCGAGGCTGGTCATCGGCGGCTGTACGCCGAGGCCGAGGAAGGACAGGCCCGACTCCATCAGGATCACCTCGGGGAAGACCAGCGTGGTCGAGACGATCAGCGTCGAGGCGATGTTGGGCAGGATATGCCGCAGGTAAATCCGCGACGGCGTTGCGCCTAACTGGCGGACCGCGGCGGCGTAGCCCTGCGCATTGGCGGAGATGGCAAGGCCGCGCGCGATGCGGGCATAGCGCTCCCAGCCGAACAGGCCCATCAACCCGACCAGCAGCGGCAGCGAATTGCCGAAGAAGGCGAGCACGGCGAGTGCCATGATCAGGAAGGGCATGCTGGCCTGGAAGTCGGTCAGCATCAGCACGAGCTGCTCGACAGCCCCCCGGAAATGCGCGGCCAGGAAGCCGAGCGTGGTGCCGACGATGGCCGAGATTGCGGTGGCGCCGAAGGCGATCAGCAGCGAGATGCGGATCGACACGAGCAGCCGCGACAGCACATCGCGGCCGAGCTCGTCCGTGCCGAGCCAGTGCGCGACATTGCCGGGTGCCGCGAGGCGGTTGCGCAAATCGAGCTGGGTGAAACCGTAAGGGGCGATCTTCTCGGCGAAGGCTGCGATCACCAGCATCGCGACGATCCAGCCGATCGCCAGCGCCACCGAGACCGGGATCGCCGGCAGGCTGATGCGACGGCGGACGCCCGTATCCTTCAACGTGGCGTCGGTCATGCATGGGCTCCTTTCGCGCGCAGCCGCGGATCGAGGAAGCCGTACAGGAAGTCGACGACCAAATTGGACGTGACCATGGTCATCGCGACCAGCAGCAGGATGCATTGCACGACCGCGAGATCGCGATTGGCAACCGCAACGACAAGAAGCCGCCCTACTCCCGGCCAGGCAAACACGCTCTCGACCACGACCGCGCCGGCGATCAGCGTGCCCACCATGAAGCCGAGAATGGTCACGGTCGGGATCGCCGCGTTCGGCAGCGCATGCGATGTCACCACCTTGCGCCACGGCACGCCCTTGGCGGAGGCCGTGCGGATATAGGGCTGGCCGAGCACCTCCAGCATCGCGCTGCGGGTGAAGCGCGCCAGCACCGCGGCGCCGCCGAGGCTGAGCGTTGTGATCGGCAGAATGGCGTGGCGCCAGCTGTCCTGTCCGCCCGACGGCAGCCAGCCGAGCTGCACGGCGAAGACGAGTACGAGCAGCAGCGCCAGCACGAAGCTCGGCACGGTGAAGCCGGCGACCGCCGTCATCATCACCGCGCGATCGATTCCCGAGCCCCGATGCAGCGCCGCGTAGATGCCGGCGGGAACGCCGAGCGCGACCTTGAAGAAGAAGGCCGGTAGCGTCAGCGCCAGCGTCGCCGGGATCCGCTCCAGCACCAGCTCGATCGCGGGCCGCCCGTCGCGCATGGAGCGGCCGAGCTCGCCTTTGGCGATGGCGCTGAAGTAATCGAGGTACTGGAACCAGATGGGATCATCGAGGCCCCAGGCTTTTCGGAAGGCGGCGATCACCTCGGGCGGTGCTTCCGGTCCCAAAATCATCAGGGCAGGATCGCCCGACAGCCGCAGCACGACGAAGGCAAAGGTGACGACGAGCACGATCGTCAGAGCTGCGCGCCCGATGCGAATGGCGAAATAGCGTCCCATCACGCCGCGTCCCGCGTTTGAGCGCCGGTGACGAGATGGCAGGCGACCTGTCTGTCACTGCCGACGGCCGAGAGCGCCGGCACCTCGCTCGCACAGCGCGCGACGGCGTGTGGGCAGCGCGGATGGAAGGCGCAGCCTTGCGGACGCGCCGCCGGGTTCGGCGGATCGCCCGACAGCACGATGCGGCCGGCGCTGCGGCGGCCGGGCGCAGGCGACGCCGAGACCAGCGCCTGTGTGTAGGGATGCTCCGGTCGCGCGAACAGGTCGTCGGCGCTACCGACCTCGACGATGCGGCCGAGATACATCACCGCGACAACGTTACTGATCTGCCGGACAACGCGCAGATCGTGGCTGATGAACAGCAAAGTCAGCGACAACTGCGCCTGGAGATCGCAAAGCAGGTTCACCACCTGCGCCTGGATCGAGACGTCGAGCGCGCTGACCGGCTCGTCGCAGACCAGGAAATCCGGCTTCGTCGCCAGCGCCCGTGCCAGCACGATGCGCTGGCGCTGTCCGCCCGAGAGCGCGCCCGGATAGCGGGTGCCGTGCGCCGGCATCAGCTCGACTGCGCGCAGCAATTCGCGCACACGCTCCTCGCGCTCGGCGGGCGTGCCGAGGCCGTGGATGTCGAGCGGCTCGCGGATCTGTGTGGCGACCGGAAGGCGCCGGTCCAGCGCCCCCAGCGGATCCTGGAAGATCATCTGCATCCGTGCCCGCTGCGCGCGCCACACAGCCGTTCCCGGCGCGGCCATCGGCTTGCCGCCGAACCGCACCTCGCCGCGATCCGGGGGCTCGAGGCCGAGCACGATGCGGCCGGTGGTGGATTTGCCCGAACCGGACTCGCCGACGAGGCCCAGCGTCTCACCTTTGGGAATCGTGAGCGACACGCCGTCGACGGCATGCACGGCCGTGGCTCGGCCGAACATTCCGGAGCGCATGCTGTAGCTGCGGGAGATCGCGCGGACCTCGACGAGCGGCGCGCTCATTCGGCGGCGATCCCGAGCAGTGCGCGGCGCGAGGCCTCGGCGCGGATGCAGGCGACGGTGCGGTCATTGGCAATGGGTGCGAGGGTTGGTGCCGCAAGACCGCACGGATGGGTCGCCAGCGTACAGCGCGGCGCAAAGGCACAACCGGTCGGCATGTGCGCGGGATCGGGCACGGTGCCGGGAATGGCGGTGAGACGGCGGCGCGGTCCGTCGAGCGGCGGCAGCGCGCCGATCAGGCCCTGCGCGTAAGGGTGGACGGGATCGGCGAAGAGCTGGTTGCTGGGCGCCTGCTCGACGATGCGGCCGGCATACATCACCGCGACGCGGTCGCAATTCTCGGCGACGACGCCGAGATCGTGGCTGATCAGCACCATCGCCATGCTCATCTCGCGGCGGATGCTGGAGAGCAGCTCCAAGATCTGCGCCTGGATGGTGGCATCGAGCGCGGTGGTCGGCTCGTCCGCGATCAGGAGGTCCGGATTTCCCGCAAGCGCCATCGCGATCATGATGCGCTGGACCTGGCCGCCGGAGAATTCGTGCGGATAGGCCGACAGCCGCCGCGCCGCATCGGGGATGCCGACGAGATCGAGCAGCCGCTTCGCTTCGGCCTTCACGGTCCCGCCCTGGAGATCGCGATGCAGTGCCAGCGCCTCGCAGAGCTGCTTGCGGATGGTCAGCACCGGGTTGAGCGCGCTCGCCGGATCCTGGAAGATCATGGCAACCCGCCCGCCCCTGACGCGGTCGAGCTCGGCGGCCGGCGCGCCCAGCAGTTCACGTCCGTCGAGCTGCACTGAGCCCGAAATCTTCGCGTGCCGCGGCAGCAGGCCGAGTGCGGCGAGCCAGGTCACCGACTTGCCGGAGCCGGACTCGCCGACGAGGCCGAGGGCCTCGCCCTTGCCGAGAGCGAGATCGACGCCGCGCAGCACCGGCACGCCGTTGAAAGCGACGTTCAAGCCTGCGATGCTGACCAGCGGCGACACCTTCAGGCCTCGAAATTGCCGGCGCGGAAATCCATCGCGAAGGCGGGCGAGGCTTTCCACTTGATCGATTTCGGCTTGGCCGTGAAGGTCGCGTTCTGGTGCAGCACCGTATAGGCGGGATCCTCGCGCTCGGCGATCTCCAGCATGCGGCGGAACGCCTTCTTGCGCGCGGCGCGATCGGTCGACGTCTCCAGGAATTCCGAGAGCGTGTTCAGCTCGGCATTGGTCCACTCGCCGATCTGCTGCTGCTGGCCGTTCGGCCCGTGCTGGGCGACCAGCGAGGAGACCGGATCGTTGAAGGCGGCCGAGTTCGACCAGTCGCGGACCGCACGGGTCGGCGCCCGCTCCATGATCTGCGACCAGTTCTCCTTGGTCTCGATCTGCACGTTGAGGCCGACCGACTTCCACATCTCGACCAGGATTTGCGCGGTTGCGACCTGGTTGGTGTAGTAGTTGTTGAGCAGCCGGTACGGGATCGGATCGCCCTTGTAATTGGCCTGCTTGAGCAGATCCTGCGCGAGCTTCGGATCGTAAGCCGGCACGCTCCAGTCGGCGTTGAACATGTCGCCGTAGAACTCCCACTGCAGGCCCTTCGGCACGCGGGTGCGGCCGGCCCACAGGCTGTCGACGATCGCCTGGCGGTCGATCGCATGGGTGAAGGCGCGGCGCACCAGCGGATTGGCGAGCACGGCGTGGTTCTTGTCGAACACGGTCAGGCGGTGATTGAGGATGGTGCCGCCCTGCACTTCGAACGCGGCATTCTTCTCGATGCCGGCGATCTGGTCCGGCGGGATGTCGCAGGCGAACTGGTATTCGCCCGAGAGCAGCCCGTTGATGCGGCTCGCGACTTCAGGGACTTCGAGGAAGCGGATGCGCTTGAGCGGCGGGCGGCCGCCCCAATATTCGTCGTGTGCTTCCAGCGTCAGCGACACGTCGGGCTTGAGCTCGACCACCTTGTAGGGTCCGGTCGTGATCGGCTTGCGCGCCCAGTCGAGATAGCTCGCAGACTCTTCCCAGGCCCGGCGGTTTGCAATGTCGGAGCCGTAGCGCGACAGCCGGCCTTCGATGGTGACATCAGGCGTCGCGTTGTAGAAGCGCACCGTGTACTTGTCGACCGCATCGACGCGCACGAGGTCCGGCCAGATGCGGCGCGCGACGGCCGGCACGTCCGGCGGCAACTCCTTGCCCGGCCGTGGCGTCGGGATCTTCTCGAAGGCCTGGATGGTGGAGCGGCTCTTGGCCTCGGTCTCGCCGAACATGCGCTGGCGGCTGAAGGTGAAGACGACGTCTTCCGCCGTCAGCTCGTCGCCGTTGTGGAACTTGACGCCCTGGCGCAGCTTCACCTCGACGGTCTGGTCGTCGATGCGGCGCCACTCGGTGGCGAGGCCCGGCACGGCCTCTAGGCTGCCGCGCCAGTTCTTGGAGATCAGGCCCTCCCAGATCGAGGAGAAGAACACGCGCTCGCCGACATTGGACTGCTCGCGCAGCACGTCGAGCACGTTCGAATTGGTCACCTTCTGCACGGCGATCGTCACCGACGGACGGTTGTCGGCCTGACCGATCGCAAAGCGCGGCAGGAGAAGCGTGCTCGCGGCAGCGCCGCCGGACTTCAGGATGGTGCGACGGGTGAACTTGCTCATGAGGATAACCCCTGCCCTCTGTGATGTCGGTTATTCGGCGAGACCGAGCGCGGCGAGATGCGCAGCGCCCTTGCGGACGTCGTCGTGGTTGCGGAGCTCGAGAATCAGCCGCGGGTTGGAGGTCAGCCGGCCCAGCGCGCGGAACACGGCGACCCACGGAATATTGCCTTCGCCCGGCGCCCAGTGCCGGTCGGCAAAGCCGTCGGTATCCTGGAGATGCACATGCGCCAGCATGTCGCCGGCGGTCTCGACGTAATAGTCGACCGGCGGCGCGCCGGTGGAGATGTGGGCATAGTTGGCGTGACCGGTATCGAGCGAGACGCGGACCTTGTTGCTTTCGAGCGCCTTGGCGAGGCGCACGCGGTCGCGCGGGTCCTTGTCCTCGATGTTCTCGATCACGATCTCACAGCCGATCGTCTCGGCGCGCGCGATCACTTCGGCGAGCGTCGCCTTGACGCGTTCGACGATATTGGCGCGGTTATCCGGATAGAGATCGAGATTGTTGTGGTCCCAGGTCGTGAACGGCGAATGGATCACCATCTGCGTCGCGCCGAGGAACTCGGCGGCTTCCAGCCCCTGCAGCAGGCGCTTGGTCACGGCCTGGCGGATCATCGGGTCGTGGCTGTCGATCTTGAAGCCCCAGAACGGCCCGTGAATGCCGAGCCGGCCGGTGTGACCGGCAAGCATCTGCTTGATCTCGCCGGCCGAGCTACGCCAGTCGCCGTCGAGCAGATCGGCGCGGAAAAAATCCTGGATCTCGAGATCGCGCTGCCGCTCGAGGAGCCAGTCGCGATGCGCGGGGATCGATCTGATGGACAATGCGGCGCCCAACACCGGCTTCGACATGGCTTGCTCCTTCGGTCGTCAGCGATGACGGGGAGCAGCGCTAGACCAGTTCAATGACAGGCCCGTGAAACCGAGATTCGGCCGCGTCGAGCAGATGTGGACATCCTGCGCATCGCCAGCATCGATCTCGTGCAGCCGTGCTGCCGTCGATGCAGGCACGTGCAGTTTGCCGCAGAAGCAAGCTCAATCGTGTCCGTAGTGATCCGGAATGGAATCCTATTTCGATCTCGCGTACATCGCGCGACATCGATCGGCGGCCAGTTCCAAGGGCATCACCCTCTGATCGCGCACCAAGGGGTTGGGGGACCACATGGGGCGGGGGATCGAAGGCTGGGGCAAGGTTGCGAGGTCCGGACTCCTAGGCACTCCGGACCTCGCGCTTTCCATCAGCGCGAGCGCGCCAGCATATCCCTGAATCCACATATGCTTGCCGCGACGAAGCTCGCGGTGAGCGTCAGCTCACATCGCATCCTTCAGCGTCAGCCGCGCCGTGAACGTCACGCTGGTCTTGCCGACCAGCGCCATTCCCTCGACTTCGGCGCCGCCGGGGAAATAGTCGCCGGAAAAGCCGCAGGTGACCTCCCGGCCTCCGAAGGCGAGCGTCCGGCCGACCGCCTCGGTGTGCTGATTGACGATCATGTCACCGCGCCACTTGCCGTTCCGGAAGGTGTAGCTGCCGGTGTAATAGAAATAGCTGTCGCCGCCCATGATGCGGCCGTCGCAGAGCACGACCACGCCTCTCGCCTGCCCGCGCTTGCCGTCGCGCATTTCGATGTCGAAGACGTAGAGGCCGTTGACGACGCTGGCCCCTTCACCCGCTTCCGAGCCTTCACCGGCCGACATCAGATCGCTCCCAGCAATATCGATCCGCCGCGCCAATCAGTTCGGCACGTTGCGCTCGAGATCCTCGAGCCAGGCCGCGGCGCTCGAATCGGACGGCGCGCGCCAGTCGCCGCGCGGCGACAATGAGCCGCCGGCCGACACTTTCGGGCCGTTCGGCATGGCCGAGCGCTTGAACTGGCTGAAGGCGAAGAAGCGGCGCAGGAATACCTCGAGCCAGCGCCGGATCTCGGGAAGATCGTAGGCCCTGCGCTTGTCGTTCGGGAACGCCGGTGGCCATTCGCCCTTGCCGACATCCCTCCACGCCTGGAGCGCCATGAAGGCGATCTTGGACGGCCGCATGCCGAAGCGGAGCGTGTAGAACAGGTTGAAATCCTGCAGCTCGTAGGGGCCGACGGAGGCTTCCGTGCTTTGCGGCTTCTCGCCGGGCTGCACGGGCACCAGCTCTGGCGAGATTTCCGCGGCAAGGATCGAGCCCAATGTCCGGTTCACGTCGCCGCTGAACTGCTTCGAGGCGATCACCCAGCGGATCAGATGCTGGATCAGCGTCTTCGGCACGCCGGCATTGACGTTGTAATGCGCCATCTGGTCGCCGACCCCATAGGTGCACCAGCCGAGCGCGAGCTCGGAGAGATCGCCGGTTCCGATGACGATGCCGCCGTGATGGTTGGCGAGGCGGAACAGATAATCCGTACGTAGGCCCGCCTGCACGTTCTCGAAGGTGACGTCATAGACCTTCTCGCCCTTGCCGAAGGGATGGCCGATGTCCTTCAGCATCTGCGTCGCCGTGGTGCGGATGTCGAGCTCCTGACCCGTCGTCTGCAACGCCTTCATCAGCGCCAGCGCATTGGTCTTGCTCTCGCTGCCGGTGGCAAAGCCGGGCATGGTGTAGGCGAGAATGTTTTCACGCGGCAGGCCGAGCAGGTCGACCGCCTTGGCAGCGACGATCAGCGCATGCGTGGAGTCGAGGCCGCCGGAGACGCCGATCACGACGCGCTTGGTGCCGGTCGCGCGCATGCGCTGCACGAGGCCGGCGACCTGGATGTTGTAGGCCTCGTAGCAATCCTGCTCGAGCAGGCTCTCGTCGCTCGGCACGAACGGAAAACGCTCGACCTTGCGCAGGAATCCGATATCGGCGGCCGGCGGCTTCAGGGCGAAGGTGACCTTGCGGAAGAACGCCTCGCGCTGTCGGCGGTTGTCGTCGAACGTGCCCATCAGCGCGCGCTCCTGCCGGAGCAGATCGAGGTCGACATCGGCATAGGTGATCTGGCCGCCCTGGCGGAATCGCTCGCCTTCGGCCAGCAGCACGCCGTTCTCGTAGATCGAGGTCTGGCCGTCCCAGGCGAGATCCGTGGTCGATTCCCCCGCCCCCGCGGCGGAATAGACATAGGCCGCGAGACAGCGCGCCGAAGTCGATTGGCACAGCAGCGCGCGCGAACGGGCCCGGCCGATCGTGATCGGGCTACCCGAGAGATTGATCAGCACGCTGGCGCCCGCCAGCGCGAGCTCCGAGGCCGGCGTCACCGGGATCCACATGTCCTCGCAGATCTCGACGCCGATGGTCAGGCCGGGGACGTCCTCGGCCGCGAACAGCAGGTCGACGCCGAATGGCGCGTGCAGACCGCCAAAGGCAATGGCCTCGCCGGCGATGCCGGCGCCGGAGGCGAAATGGCGCCCCTCGTAGAACTCGCGGTAGGTCGGCAGGTAAGATTTCGGCACGACGCCAAGGACGTTGCCGCGATGGATGACGACGGCGCAATTGTAGATGCGGTGACCAAAGCGCAGCGGCGCACCGACAATCAGCACGGTCATCAGAGCGGCGGAGGCCTCGACGATGGTGGCAAGCCCGCGCTCGACCGCATCGAGCAGCGGGTCCTGCTTCACGAGGTCCTCGATCGCATAGCCGGACAAGCAAAGCTCGGGAAACACGGCCACTGCCACCGACTGCTCGTGGCAGGCATGAGCGGCGGTCAGGACGGCCTTCGCGTTGGCCGCGGGATCGGCGACATGGGAGGTGGTCACGCAGGCTGCCACGCGCGCAAATCCATGAGCGTAGATCGAGTGGAAAGTCATCGAGTACCCTTAATCTCTTCCCGGCCGGCCGCAGCCGTCAGCTCCGGATCCATATGTAACCCATGGACCCCGCCCCGTGCAGGCCATCGGCCATCATGCATAACGGAATTGCGCGTCGGTCTGCCCGGCGCCTGGCGAGGTCAGGCGCTGCGGGCGAGCACGCCGGACAGATCGTTCCGCAGCCACTCCGCGATCCGGGGCCAGGCATGCGCGTGGGTCCGCGCACCCATGAACAGGCCGAGATGGTTGCTCGGCTCGGACGCCGCCGCGATGAAGGCGGGCGGCGTACCGACAAGCTGGGCCGTGGCGAGCGCCTGCGTCGCCGGCACCACCTCGTCGTCGAGCCCGGCCAGCAGGAAGATCGGCGCCTTG
Source organism: Bradyrhizobium sp. CB1717 (assembly GCF_029714325.1). Lineage (NCBI taxonomy): Bacteria > Pseudomonadati > Pseudomonadota > Alphaproteobacteria > Hyphomicrobiales > Nitrobacteraceae > Bradyrhizobium > Bradyrhizobium sp. CB1717. The sequence continues at coordinate 4,968,198 of NZ_CP121666.1, read as the reverse complement.
ACGTCCTTGAGACGAACCTTTCGGCCAAGCGCGACGAAGTCGCCGCCGGCGATGCGGTTCTCCCGGAAGATCCAGTTGACGATCTCCAGATAATAAGTACCGGGCAGATCGAGAGGCTCCACATTCCATTGGTCGAAGCGCGCGAGCAGTGCCGCGCCTTCCTCGTCCGAGAGCTCCCTCTGCAAAGCGGTTGCGATATCCTCGCGACTTGGCGTTTTCGACCAGAAGCGCAGCATCTCCTCGCCGCTGACATTGCCACCGCCACGCGCGACGAGCTGGTCGTAGACCATACCGGGCGCGTTGCGGGCGAGCCGCGACATTGCCGAGTCGATCGACAGGTCGACCGGGGCGCCCGCCAGGACCAGCCGCCGCACCTTGGCGGGAAAGCGCGCCGCATAGAGCAGCGACAGCCAGCCACCCTGGCACAGCCCGACGAGATCGACCGGCGCACCGATCTCGTCGATGGCGACGTTGAGATCCGAAAGATAGCTGTCGATCGAGAGATAGCGCATATCTGACGTCGCCGACCGCCAGTCGGTGAGATAGACCCGATCGATGCCGCCATTTTGCAGCGACTGCACCACGCTGTGCCCGGGCGCGAAGTCCGCAATCAGGGCGCGATGCAAGGCATAGGGCGCGCAGACCAGCGCCGACTGGCCGGACCGGTCCGTCGTGCAATCGCGCAGGCGCATGGTCGCAAGCTCCAGCGCGACCCTGCTCGGCGTCGTCCACGGCAGGCTGGTGTCGGCCGGCTCGGCCGGCCCGCGCTCCATCCACCAGAAGCAGGCATCCATAGCGAGCCGCGCCGCTGCAAACGGCCACAGCAGCGGGTCGTCGGGGATGTGATCCGGTCCTCCCGGCTGTTTGCCTGTCTTCTGCGCCACGTCTATCTCGCACTCCTCACAGGAACGCCTCGAAGCTGATGACGGAAATGCCGAGCTCGCCAAAACTCCGATGGGCCGCCGCCACGGAGCCGTCGAGGTCGATGCCGCGGCAGGCATCCTCGATCACCGCGACCTCGAACCCGGCCTTGCGGGCATCCTCCGCCGAAAAACGGACACAGAAATCCAGGGCTAAACCCGCAACGAAAACGGTCTTCAGCTCGCGCTCGCGCAAATAGCCGAGCAGGCCCGTCGGCGTCCTGTGGTCGTTCTCGAACAGCGCCGAATAGGAATCGATACTGCGGCGAAAGCCCTTGCGCACCACCAGGCTCGCTCTGGTGACATCCAGCTCGCGGTGGAATTCGGCGCCGGCGGTGCCCTGCACGCAATGCGACGGCCAGAGCACCTGGGTGCCATAGTCCAGCTCGATGGTCTGGAACGGCTGCCTGCCCGCGTGGTTTGGCGCGAAGGAGACGTGATCAGCCGGATGCCAGTCCTGGGTCAGCACCACATTGGTGAATTTTTGGGCGATGCGATTGACGGCGGGCACGACTTTCTCGCCGCCGGGCACGGCCAGCGCCCCGCCGGTGCAGAAGTCGTTCTGCACGTCGATCACCAGCAGCACGTCGCGGTCAGAAATCTTCATCGCGAGGTCCCATTCCACCCACCCGTCGCCGAGCGCCGAATGCTGCGTCCAATGTCGACCTTCCGGCGCAACTTCGCAACCACCGACCGCGTGGGCGATAGCGCGCTGACGACCAGGGGGCATGCCAGGATGCAACGCTTTAGCCTTGTCCGTGTTGACTAGGCACAACCAAGCGAGGATTCTCGGGCCGTCCGCGCAGTTGCGGATCGGATCAGGAACGGAGGCAGGGGTTCCCGAGGGCCGGCAAGGCCGCGGCAGCCACAGAGCCATGGGCATCGGCAAGACAGGACAAATTCTTCTCGCCGATATCGGCGGCACCAATGCGCGCTTTGCGCTGAGCCAGCGCGATGGCGACGAGAGCGGGCCGATCGACTATGTGAAGGTCGCCGACTTCCCGACCGTCCGGGAAGCCATCGTCGATGTGCTGGCACGCAAGTCTGGCGGCGAGCCGCCGCGACGGGCCGTGCTGGCCGTGGCGGGCCCGGTCACCAACAACCGCTGCGTCATGACCAACAGCCCCTGGGTCATCGACGGCAACGAGCTCCAGCCGGCGCTCGGCTTCGACAGCGTCCACGTGCTCAACGATTTCGAGGTTGTGGCCTGGTCCCTGCCCGCCCTGCAGCCGGCCGATCTGATCCCGCTCGGCGGACAGGACGGCTTGCCTGGAGAGCCGCTGCTGGTGGTCGGGCCAGGAACCGGATTTGGCGTCTCCTGCCTGGTCGAACGCCATGGAGCGCGCCTGGCCGTCGTCACCGAAGCCGGACATGCGACGCTGCCGGCAGAGAACGAGCGCGAGGAACGCGTGATCGCGTGCTTGCGTCGGCGCCTCGGCCATGTCTCGATCGAGCGCGGCGCGCTGTCCGGCTCGGGCTTGCAAAGCCTTTACGAAGCTCTCGCGGAGGTCGACGGCGCCCAGGTGCCGCAGCGCGATGCCGCTGCCATCACCAAGGCGGCCCTGGACGGCAGTTGTGCACACAGCCGCGCGACGCTGGAGATGTTTTGCGCCACCCTCGGCTCGGTCGCCGGCAATCTCGCGGTGACCTTCGGCGCCCGCGGCGGCGTCTATATCGCCGGCGGGATCGCCCCGCGCTTTCCCGAGTTCCTAGCCGCCTCGGCGTTCCGTGCGCGTTTCGAGGCCAAGGGACGCTTCCAGGATTACTTGCGCAACATTCCGACCCGGCTGGTCACCAGACCCGATGCGAGCTTCCTCGGCCTGAAGATGTTCGCCGACCACAATCCGGATTGAAGCGCAGCCGGCAGAGACCGTCCGGTGCGTTAACTAATTCACAGCTGATTGCATCCAAAGCCAGGTTCCACGCAGGATCGTGCTTGCCCGATTGTTTCCCATGGGAAACAATCCGCCGAGTGTGTGGCGTTGGTTGCGGGGGGCGTGACATGCGTAAGCAGGACGTTGGATTCGACTATCACCGCTATCACCGCCTGCTGACCGAGGCGGACGACGAGGACAAGCGGCTCGCCCTGATCGAGCTCCTGATCGAGGAGAAGGCGCGAGACCGGCTCGCCGCCCAGCGCGCCTCGGATCGCGCCGCCATGACCGCCCAGACCATCGCTACCGTCCTGAGGAACGGCCGCAGCTGAGACTTGCGATCCGGGGACGGCACGCGCGCTGATGCGTGCCGGTTGCGATTCCGTTAAGGATCCCTCGCAAGCTCACGTCAAACTTTTTGCTCTAAGAGTCCCCTCACCTGATGCAATTCAGGATCAACAAAGGGGGGAATGAACATGAGCATGATTTCGCTCGCCGCGATGCCGGCCGTCGCCGAAACGCGTTTCGCCAGTTCGTCGTTCAAGACCATCTTGCTGTTCTGCTGCGTGGGCCTTCTCGCCTCGTTCGGCCTGATGGCGCGCGGCATCGATCTCAGTGCCGGCCTGATCTGAGCCGCGACGGATTTCTATCGTGAAATGGCCGCCCCACGGGCGGTCATTTTCGTTGGCGATCCCGGCGCGGCGTCTTCGCCGTCGCCCGGGGCGGCGCCTTCGCCGTCGTTCGGCGCGGCGCCTCCGTCGTTGTTCAGGCCGGTGTTGTGGCTTCCGGAAACAACGAATCGATCATCGCCTTGAGCTGATCGATGGAAATCGGCTTGCGCAGGATCGGCCTGCGCCGGAGCAAGGACGGCAGCAATTCGGGCCCGTAGCCGGTGGCGAACAGGAACGGCTTGCCGCGGCGCTCGATCAGGTCGGCGACGGGATCGACGTAAAGACCTTTGAGATTGATGTCGAGGATGGCGAAATCGTATTGCGCGGTCATCGCAAAGGCGCTCGCGTCGCGGACATTGTCCGCTTCCGCGACGACGTGGTGGCCGAGCTCAACCACCATGTCCGCCATCATCATCCGGATCAACGCCTCGTCTTCGACCAGGAAAACGGAGAGTCCGTCCGCCATATCAACCCCGCAGTCCGCCTCGCGAAGCTAATCATACCCGAATTGCGGAGAGGATTCACGAATTCGTGGCGGGCGCCGTTAATTCAGGCGCCCGCAATCCGATCCAACTTGATCAATCCAGTCCGCGCTCGTGGCTGAGGCGCACCATCTCCTGGATGAAAACCTGCTTCTGCTTGTCATCGAGGCTCGAATAGAGCGGCTCGGCGGCGTCGGCGACGTTGCGTTGATCGGCGGCCCGGTCGATCAGGAATTGCGCCTCGTTGCGCATCTGCTCGATGATGTCGTCGGGCGGATCGCGCTTGGCGCGCGCAACCCGCAGGTTGAGCCGCTCTGCACCATTATGCCCCAAGTAGTGCATTGCGCTCGAGAAGCCGTACCAGTGCTTCTCCTGGTCAGGCGTGAGGTTCAGCTCGGTCTTGATCCGCTCGATATAGGAATCGCTGTTGGCCACGATCTGCTCGGCGGTCTGTTGCGGCGCGCCGGGCTGGGTGAGGACGGTGACGTCCTTATTGTCCTTGTCCTGCGGCGCGCTCGGCGCGTTCTTGGCTTCCTTGCTGGCCTTGGCGCCCTTGCCCGCCTTGGCGTTCTCCTTGGCGCTCTTGGCATCCTTGTCCTTGCCGGCGCCCTGCTGCTTGGCGTCCTTGCCCGCATCCTTGCTGGCATCTTTGGCGGCCGGCGCCGGACTGGCATTGTTGTTGCCGACGCCGAGCACGCCGGTGAACACGCCGACCACGCCGCCGATCGCACCGCCGAGCACGCCACCGACCGGGCCCGCCGCCTTGTTCCCGGCCGCGGCCCCCTCCTGCACGCCTTTGACCAATCCTTGAGCGTTCGCGACTGCGGCGGCACCGAGCAGCAGCGCGAGCACTGACCCCAGCGCGAGCGATCGTCGCAAGTAATGTCGCGCTGGCGGCGCCGGGTGGATCATTCTCGTCTCCATCGTCGAACTGACTGGCTTGTCGGGGTGGGAGCTACCCCGCTGGTTGCAACTCTATCGTTTTCGCCGCTTAAAGGTCCAGACGCACCCGATTGCTGTCCACGCCCGAAAAGTGTTTCGCGCGAAGCGGTTATGGAGGCTTATGCGGAACTGCGGCGTAATTGCGCACGGATCGTTCCCGAGCGGCTCACGCGATGTGTGCGTCGCAAAAAACGAGGGAGCGCGATTCACCTCCGGCGCGCGATGCAAGCGGCACTGCCGCGCATTCGGGCACAACGTTAGTTCTAGACCAAGCGCCTTCGGCTTTCTCGACAGACGCGGTCAATCATGATCTGATCGCGCTACCAATTTGCTGCGCGGCGCGCGATCCAGATCGACGCCGACGGTACTCGCAAGCAACGACCAACAAGAAACGCCAACAAGAAAATCAAAAGCAAAACTCGGAAGAGTTCAGAGGAAACACCAGAACAATAAAACACCCAAGCGAGGAAACGAGATGTCACGAAAGACACTGACGCGACGTCAATTTGTGGCTGCCACTGCAATGTCCTCCGCGGCGCTGATCACGGCGCCCTATGTCCGGGGCGCCTACGCTGCCGGCAAACTCTCGATCGGCTTCTGGGACCACTGGGTGCCCGGCGCCAACAAGGCCTCGACCGATCTCGTCAATGAATGGGCTGCGAAAGAGAAGGTCGAAGTCTCCATCGACTACATCACCAGCAACAACAAGAAGATCGAGCTGACCGCCGCCGCCGAGGCCCAGGCCAAGTCCGGCCATGACATTCTGCAGATGCCGAGCTGGTGGCCGCAGGCCTATGCCGAGAATCTCGAGCCGCTCAACGACATCATGGAGCCGCTGCTCAAGCAGAACGGCGAGGTGAACGGCACCGTCAAATATCTCGGACAGTCGGGCGGCAAATGGCTCGCGACGCCCGCGACACCCGGCAGCCAGATCAAGGGCCCCTGCTCCCGTATCGATCTGATGAAGAAGCATGCCGGCATCGACGTGCAGGAGATGTATCCGGCCGGCGGCCCGCCCAAGGTCGAGAACTGGACCATGGAGACCTTCCTGAAGGCGGCCGAGGCTTGCCACAAGGCGGGCTTCGCGTTCGGCATCGGTCTCGGCGAGACCACCGACAGCGTGGACACCGCCGGCGCGATCTTCCAGTCGTTCGGCGCCGAGCTCGTCAACGCCAAGGGCGACATCACGGTGAAGACCGACCAGGTTCGCCAGGCCATGGAGTTCTACAAGAAGCTGATCGCCTTCCTGCCGCCGGATGCACCGTCCTGGGACGACGCCTCCAACAACAAATGGCTGATCTCCGGCCGCGGCGCGATGATCCTCAATCCGCCGAGCGCCTGGGCCGTTGCCAAGCGCGACGCGCCGCAGGTCGCCGAGCAGTGCTGGACGCACGGCTTCCCGTCCGGTCCGAAGGGACGGTTCGCACCGTACCTGCCCTACTTCTGGGGCGTCTGGAGCTTCGGCAAGAACAAGGAGGCGGCCAAGAGCCTGCTGGTTCACCTGTCCTCGCCATCGTCGATCGAGAAGTTCGTTGCGGTGAGCGGCGGCTATGACCTGCCGGCCTACGCGAACATGTCCAAGTTCCCGACCTGGGCGGAAGAAGGGCCGCCGAAGGGAACGCTCTTCCACTATCCGGACCCCTACAAGCACCAGACGCTGTCGATCGCGGCGTCGCCCGCGCCGCCCAAGATCGCGCAGCAGATCTACTTCCAGGCGACGCTGACCAAGATGGCGCTGCGTTTCGCGCGCGGCGAGACGATGGAGCAGGCGCTCGCCTGGGCGGAAGGCGAGTGCGAAGGCTTCATGCGGAGCTAGACCAGGATGTGCCAGGGCGGTTCACGCTGTGTGCGTGGGCCGCCCGCATCCCCGTCATTCGATCCGCATGATCGCGAAGCCGACCCACCGGCCGGCCTCGCGGTCAGAATGTCTGCAAGAATGCTGACTTGAGGAAGCTGACATGGCTGATGTCGTCGTTGAGCGAGGTCGCGTCGCCCGTGCGACGGGCGCGCGCAAGGGAAAGAGCCTGCGCAACGCGCTCGGGCGAAAATCGACGGTTGCGTTCTTCCTGACGCTGCCGCTGATCCTCCTGATCGCGCTGCTGGTGCTCTATCCCGCCTTCTATTCGCTCTATCTGGCGACGCTGAACAAGGCGATGACGAAATTCGTCGGCCTCAGCAACTTCACCTTCCTGTTCAAGCGCGAAACGTTCTGGATGGTGGTGCAGCAGTCCTGCATCTTTGCGATCACCGCCGTGATCTTCAAGGCGCTGATCGGCTTCATCGTCGCGCATTTCGTCCACAACATTCCCGGCAAGAAGCAGCGCAAATGGCGCGGCATGCTGCTGGTGCCCTGGGTGATTCCGCCGGCGATGAGCACGCTGGCCTGGCTGTGGCTGTTCGATCCGTCCTACAGCGCCTTCAACTACACGCTCTCCTTCTTCGGTGTCGGTCCGATTCCATGGCTGGGCGACACCTTCTGGGCGCGCTTCTCCGTCATCCTCGTCAACGTCTGGTACGGCGCGCCGTTCTTCCTGATCATGTATCTCGCCGCGCTGAAGTCGGTCCCCGATCAGCTCTATGAGGCCGCCGCGATCGACGGCGCCAATTGGTGGCAGAAGATCTGGCATATCACCTTGCCGATGATGCGCAATATCATCGCGATCACCACCTTGTTCTCGCTGATCGTCACCTTCGCCAATTTCGACATCGTGCGCATCCTGACCTCGGGCGGTCCGCTGGATACCACGCATCTGTTCGCCACCTGGGCGTTCCAGGTCGGCATCCAGAGCAGCGACATTCCGCTCGGCGCCTGCGTGTCGCTGTTCATGGTGCCCATCCTCGCCGTCGCAGCGATCTTCATCCTGCGCGACGTCAACAAACGCGGGAACGAAGCCTGATGAGTACGCTCACAATCGACAAGGCCGGCCCCTCCCGCAAGGTCAAGTACGGCAGCATGAGCCGGGACCGCACCTGGGCGCTGCGCTGGTCCTATTTCTTCCTGGTGCTGTTCGCGATCTTCTTCCTGACGCCGCCGATCTACATGCTGATCACCTCGCTCAAGAGCAGCGCGGAGATATCGGCCGCGACCAATCCCTGGTGGGTGTTCCACCCGACGCTGGCGAACTATGTCGAGCTCCTCACCTCGAACCAGTTCCTGCGGTTCTTCTGGAATTCGTCGATGATCTCGATCATCGTCGTGATCGTGACCATGCTGATCAGCATCCCCGCGGCGTTCGCGCTGGCTCGGATGAAGTTCTGGGGCTCGGCGACCTTGGCCACCGGCGTCTTCCTGACCTACCTGATCCCGGACAGCCTTCTGTTCATCCCGCTGTTCAAGATGCTCGGCGTGGTCCAGGATTACACCGGCATCACGCTGCTGAACCGATGGTACGTGCTGCTGTTCATCTATCCGACGCTGACCGTGCCGTTCTGCACCTGGATCATGATCGGCTATTTCGCCTCGATCCCGAAAGAGCTCGATGAGGCCGCCCTCATCGACGGCGCCTCCTGGCTGCAGACCTTGACGCGGATCTTCATCCCGGTCGCACTGCCCGGGCTGATCGCCGCGACCATCTTCGCGTTCACGGTGTCCTGGGCGCAGTTCCTTTATCCCCTGGTGTTCACGACGTCGGTGGATCAGCTCGTGCTGCCGGTCGGCATCACCACCACGCTGATCAAGGGCGACGTGTTCAACTGGGGGCAGATCATGACCGGCGCGCTGCTCGGCGCCGCGCCGCCTCTGATCATCTACGCGTTCCTGATGGACTACTACATTGCCGGCCTGACCGCCGGTGCGACAAAGGGTTGATGACTCATGGCTGACGTTGCTTTGCGGAAGGTAGTCAAGCGTTACGATGACGTCGAAGCCGTGCGCGGCATCGACCTCGACATTGCCGATCATGAGTTCATCGTGCTGGTCGGCCCCTCCGGCTGCGGCAAGTCGACGACGCTGCGCATGATCGCCGGGCTCGAGGACATCAGCGACGGCGACATCATGATCGGCGGCGACGTCGTCAACGACGTGCCGCCGAAGGACCGTGACATCGCGATGGTGTTCCAGAACTACGCGCTCTACCCGCACATGACGGTCGCCGAGAACATGTCGTTCGGGCTGCGCCTGAAGCATTATCCCAAGGCCGAGATCAAGGCGCGCGTCACGGAAGCCGCCCGGCTCCTGGACATCACCGACCTGATCGATCGCAAGCCGAAGCAGCTCTCCGGCGGCCAGCGCCAGCGTGTCGCGATGGGACGTGCCATCGTGCGCAATCCCAAGGTATTCTTGTTCGACGAGCCGCTGTCCAATCTCGACGCCAAGCTGCGCGTCCAGATGCGGATCGAGATCAAGAAGGTGCACCAGAAGGTGCGCACCACCACGGTCTACGTCACCCACGACCAGGTCGAGGCGATGACGCTGGCCGATCGCGTCGTGGTGATGAACAAGGGCCGCATCGAGCAGATCGGCACGCCGAACGAGCTCTACCACAAGCCGGCGACGCGCTTCGTGGCGGGCTTCATCGGCTCGCCCGCGATGAACTTCATCCCGTGCCGGCTCGAGGATGTCGGCGGCACGCTTCAGCTTCGCCTCACCGATCGTATCGCTTTCCCGCTGCCGCCGGCCCGCGCCGCGCGCTACAACGCGCTGCCGCGCACCGACAAGCTGCTGCTCGGCATCCGGCCCGAGCATCTCACCGAGTCGCATGCGCATCTTGCGCCGGGGGTCGAGACCTTCGACACCGTGCTCGACGTCACCGAGCCGATGGGCATGGAGACCCTGGTCTATTTCGGGCTTGACGGCACGCCGGTCTGCGGCCGTGTCGATCCCAATGCCGGCGCTACGGACGGGGCTCCCATGCGTTTGGCGATGGACCTCAACAACATGCACCTGCTAAACGAAGAAACCGGCGTCGTGTTGTGACGCCGGCTTAAGAAACGCGAGCAGGCAGGGGAGCGATGGCGACCAACAAGAAGAAGATTTTCGTTACACAAACTTTGTCGCAAGGGGCACGCGCCCTCCTCACCCAGCGGGACGATATCGAGCTCGTCGAGTTTTCCAACCTGATCTCCGCCAAGGATTTCGAGGCGCTGCTGAAGAGCCATGCGCCGGTCCATGGCGTGGCGCTGGGCGCCACCGCCTTCGGCGAGACCGAGCTCGAGGCATCAAGAGACATGAAGGTGGTGACCCGCATCGGCGTCGGCTATGACGCCGTCGACGTGCCTGCCCTCTCCCGCCGCAAGGTGCCGCTGATGGTGGCGGGCAGCGCCAACTCGCCCTCGGTCGCGGAAGCGGCGCTGTTCATGATGCTGACGCTGGCCAAGCGCGCGCAGGAGCTGCATTCCTGCGTCAAGGAAGGCACATGGGCCGACCGGCTCGGCATTCTGCCGTTCGACCTCTACGGCAAGACCGCGCTGGTCATCGGCTTCGGCCGCATCGGCAGCCGTACCGCCAAGCGCTGCCTGGCGTTCGAGATGAAGGTCCAGGTCTACGATCCCTACAAGTCCGCTGCCGACATCAGGGCGGCCGGCTGCGAGCCGGTCAATGACCTCGACGCCGCGCTGCCTCACGCCGACTTCGTCACCATCCACTGCCCGAAGACGCCGGAGACCGTCGGCCTGTTCGACGCAGCCCGGATCGGCCGCATGAAGCCGAGATCCTATCTCATCAACACTGCGCGCGGCGGTATCGTGAAGGAAGCGGCGCTGTATGACGCGCTGGTATCCGGAAAGCTCGCCGGCGCCGGCATCGACGTCTTCGAGGTGGAGCCGCCGCCGGTGGGCAACGCGCTGTTCGCGCTGCCCAACGTCATCATGGCCCCGCACGTCGCCGGCGTCACGGTCGAGGCGGTCCAGCGCATGAGCGAGCAGACCGCGCGCAACATCCTGAGCGTCCTGGACGGCGATCCCATCCGCCAGAACATCATTAATCAGGACGTGCTGGGCTGAGTCCAACCGAAGGCGGGCCACCCATCCGCCCGCCTTCGGGACGCCAGAAAGCGTCCCATTTTGGTGCAGATCGGGCCCCAACTCAGCCTTAATCAAACGCGCCTAATGTTCCCGGCCGCGGCGGCAGTGGGACAGACTTGCCGGCCGCGTCGAGCTGGAGGATGGACCCTTGTCAGAGATCGACCCGACCGACCATGCGCTGGCGACCATCGCCAGCATCCTGGAGCACCCCGAACCGGCCCTCGTCGTCCGCGAAACCGAGATCATCCGCGAGACCGAATTCGTCGTCGTCGGTGAGCAGCCGGCCGCCGAAGAACACGCCGAGGAACATCATGCGGTTGATGACCATCCGGTGGTCGACGAGCAGCCCTTGGTGCCTGATCACACCGACGCCGACGGCTACAGCAAGGTCGGTCCCGGACCGATGGTGGCGATCCGCCTCAAATGGACGGTGCATCGCGGCGATGACGGCCAGTACTACGTCCACGAGACCATCGGCGAGCAGTCGGCGCCCGTGGTCAGCGGCCCCATGACGAGCGAGGCCGCCGTGCGTTTCGTCGATATGCATGAGGAAGAGGCGAACAAGCGCTTCGAGCTGCTCCGCAGCGAGATCGCCGGCCGCAGCTCGCTCGCCGATTACGAGCGCAAGGGCGAAGCCTGAAGCCTGCTCCGGATATCGTTGACCTCTCCCCGCTGGCGAGAGGTCAACGCGAAGCCCCTACTTCCTTCCGAGATAATCCTTCTTCACGAGCTCGACGCCGGCGTGCCGCAACAGGTCGTAGGCGGTGGTGACGTGAAAGAAGAACTGCGGGACGCTGAACGTCAGCAGCAGCGTCCGCCCGGTGAACGGCAGCTCGGTGCCGTTCTTCAGCCTGAAGAAGACGTTCTGCTCCGTCGCGGCATCGATCGCCGCGCGCGGCAGGCTCTCGATGAACTCGATGGACGTCGCGATACGGGCCTGCAGCCCGGCCATGTCGTGCTCCAGCACCGGCAGCACCACCGGATCGCGCTGCGCCAGCAGGGCCGGCGCAACCGTGGCGTGGCGGCAGGCCTCGCCGACCTGCTGCGCCAGATCGTACATGTTCGGCGCGAGGCGCATGCCGAGCAAAACTGCCGGATTGAACTTGCGGGCCTCGGCATAGGCCACGCCCTTGTCGAGCAGGACGGACAGGTTGCGCAGATTAGGTACGAAGAGGCCAACCGAGGCCTCGTACATCGAAATCGTCACCCCAAGCTTCCTTTCAATTCTGCCTCGCCAGCGACGGGCATCTGGTCTAAATCCAGGTCGGAGGAGCTGTACAATGACAGCTCGGGCATGGGTGGAAAAGAGATGACCGTTCGAATATCCGTTCGAGTTTTGGCGGCTTTGGCCGTGGCGCTGCTGATGAACCTTTCGGCCCACGCCCAGCAGGCGGCGCCCTCGCGCCTCGACGAGATCATGAAGCGCGGCACATTGCGCGTCGGCATGACCGGCGACTACAAGCCCTTCACTTATCTCGACAAGACCACGCAGCAGTTCTCTGGCTTCGACGTCGACATGGCGGAGGCGCTCGGCAAGGCGCTCGGCGTCAAGGTCGAGTACGTAGCCACGGCCTGGCCGAAGCTGATGAAGGATTTCGAGGCCGATCAGTTCGACATCGCCATGGGCGGCGTGTCGGTGACGCTCGACCGGCAGAAGAAAGGCTTCTTCTCGACGCCGATCATGCGCGAGGGCAAGACGCCGATCACGCGCTGCGCCGACGTCGGCAAGTACCAGACGCTCCCCGACATCGACAAGAAGGGCACCCGCGTCATCGTCAATCCCGGCGGCACCAACGAGCGCTTCGCGCGCGCCAACATCAAGGACGCCGAGATCACGGTCTTCCCCGACAACACCGTGATCTTCGACGAGATCGCCAAGGGCAACGCCGATCTGATGATGACCGACGCCTCCGAGACACGCTACCAGCAAAAGCAACATCAAGGCGTGCTCTGCGCGGTGCATCCCGAGAAACCGTTCGACTTCTCCGAGAAGGCCTATTGGCTCCAGCGCGACATGGCGCTGAAGCACTTCGTCGACCAGTGGCTGCACATTTCCATGGAAGACGGCAGCTACAAGAAGATCTACGCCGCCTGGTTCGACTGACATGCTGAGGGAACTAGCGGTCGCAATTGTGCTCGGGATCAGCGGGGTCCACGGTGCGCTGGCGCAGACGAAGTTCACACCCGCGACCGGGTCGGCATGCAAGGACGAGTCGACAGACGAGCTCGGTCTGTGGACGTGCCCGGGTCCGGCCGGTTACGTGGTGCGCTTTGCCGACGAGGGCAACATCGTATCGGTCACGATTGCGCCTCGGCGCGGAATTGAGAAGGTGTCCGGGCCGACCGCGCAATGGCGCGGCGCCGGCAAGTCGTTCGGCGAAAAGGTGCAGTGGATCATGCGTGCCGGCGTACCAAGAGCCGCGGTGATCCGCACCTGGCGACGGGTCGATGAGGACGAGAAGGAGCTCCAGGAGCTCTCCGTGTTCGCGATCAGTGGCGCAAATGCCTGCCTCGTTGGTTCGGTCGATGTCCATGCCGATAAGGCCAACGACGCAGCGCTTGCCCGCGCCCAACAGGCGGCCAATGCGGGGTGTCCGCAGAAGTAGACGCGGCGCGCTGATCATTCGCCGGTCAGGCGCGCCATTGGGCCCGGCGCCGCCCCGCCCCATTCCGGGGCGGAGTTCCGCACCATTGAACCAAGATCGGTGAGAGGACGACTCATAGCTTGAAAGTGATCTAGATCACGCTACGCGACGGGGCCGGAGCGTAAGCGTCGACGCGGGGACCACCTGCTCAGGAGACGGACATGAAGAAGCTGTTGGCCGCGGCCGCATTCCTTTTGGCGAGCACCGCTGCGCAAGCGCAGTACACCTTCGAATATGGCGGGCGCACCATCCGCATCGATCCGGACCGCGGCACGGTGCAGATTCCCGGCGTGTACGACAACACCGGGCAAGGCAAGGCCAAGAAGGCGAAGAAGAACGAGACGAGCCCGGGCCAGCAGGCGCCTCAGGAGGCCAAGACCGATCCGCAGTCGCCGGCCGCACCGGCGCCTCCACCTGCGGCCGCAGCAGCGCCTCCCGCAGCTACCCAGGCTCCCGCGCCCGTCGTGGCCGCACCGCCTCCCGCGCCAGCTGCTCCGCCGCCGGCGACGGCCACTGCTGCGCCGGCCGCTACGGCTGTCGCGCCTCCTCCCGCACCGCCTCCGGCTCCGGCTCCCGTGGAGCAGCAGGCAGCTCCCGCGGCACCACCGCCGGCTGCTGTGGCTGTTGCGCCTCCCGCGCCCCCGGCGCCACCGCCAGCCCCGGCCGCGGCTGCGGCACCTCCGGCGCCGCCACCGCCACCTGCGGCCGCGCCGGTCCAGTCCGCCGCCGTCGCTCCCCCGGCTCCGGCAGCCGCGGCCACGCGCGATCTCAATTCGCCGCTCGGCATCTGGCTCACCGAGGAGAAGGAAGGCAAGGTCCGCATCGAGCAGTGCGGCACCAATCTCTGCGGCTATTCGGTCGACAGCAAGTCGAACCAGAATGGCGAGCAGGTTCTGATCAACATGAAGCCCGGCAAGGACCAGAAATGGTCAGGCCGCATTCTCGATCCCAACTCCGGCTCGACCTACGATTCGACGATCGCGATGAAAGGCACCGACCGGCTGCGCGTGCAGGGCTGCGCCTTCGGCGGCATGTTCTGCGGCGGCCAGACCTGGACGCGAGTGAACTGAGTTCGGCTTCGACGCTCTGACCATCACGAGGGGCCCGTGATCCGGGCCCCTTTGCTTTATCCGCGCTGTCAGGATGTGCCCCACGTCACAGAGCCTGCCGCCGGCGTGACGCCTCTCACATCGCCGGTTCCGCGCACCGTGCCACGTTCCTCTGCATGGTCAACCACAGAGGCGTGCCATGAACGGCATTCGCAAAGGACTCTTCGCTGCCCTCGTCGCCATCATCTTCCCGCTGACGCAGGCCGGTGCTGCGACAAGCACTTTCGACGGCACATGGAATGTCCGCATCTCGTCATCGAGCGAGACCTGCGGCAACGGCGCAACCGTCGCGATCGGCATCAACAACGGTCAGATCGCATCAAGCAGCGCCACGGTGAACGCCTCCGGTCGCGTGGCGGATGCCGGCAACATCAACGTCACCTTGAGTACCGGCATCAAGCGCGCGGTCGGCTTCGGTCACCTCAGCGGCACCTCGGGCTCCGGCACCTGGCGCGGTGCCATGTGCACGGGCACGTGGACCGCGGAGAGGATGTGATGCTGCCGTGCCCCGGACGCGGCGCGGCATGAAATGACGCGATGCTGAGCCGGGACCCAGGCGGTGGTAATCGCTCGGAAGATTCTGGGCCCCGGATCGGCGACGCATCGCTAAAGGCGATGCGTCTTGTCCGGGGCACACGCATCAGCCAACCGCGGCGCCGTACTCCGCGTCAGTCACCGGCTCCAGCCAGGTCGAATAGACTCCGTCGAGCGCTTCCTGCATGGCGATGTGGCACATGCCGTTGGTCGGCGAAGCGCCGTGCCAGTGCAATTCACCCGGCGGAATCCACACGGTGTCGCCAGGACGGATCTCGCGGATCGGTCCGCCCTTGGACTGGACGCGGCCGACGCCAGAGATGACGTAGAGCGTCTGCCCGAGCGGATGGTGATGCCAGTTGGTGCGCGCACCGGGCTCGAACGCGACGCGCGAGCAGTTCAGCCGTGCCGGCGCGGGCGCCATGATGACGGGGTCCTGCCACACGGTGCCGGTGAAGTTTTCCTTGGGCGCGCGGCGGGTCGGCCGCGTGCCTGCGACGGTGATCTCCATGGGGGTCCTCGCTTCCGTTACTTCTTGCTGGCGGCGTAGCGCGCCTTGGTCTCGGCGTTCATGGGATAGAGGCCCGGCAGCACCGCGCCGTTGTTCACCTCGTTGACGATCCAGGCTTCCATGCGCTCCTGCTCGACGCCCTCATGGAGCACGTGGTCGAGCATCGCCTGCGGGATCAGCACGCAGCCGTCCTGGTCGGCGACCACGATGTCGTTCGGGAAAACGGCAACGCCGCCGCAGCCGATCGGCTCGCCCCAGCCGACGAAGGTCAGGCCCGCGACCGACGGCGGCGCGGCGTAGCCGTCGCACCACACCGGCAGGTTGGTGCCGAGCACACCCTCGACGTCACGCACCACGCCGTCGGTGACGAGCGCAGTGACGCCGCGCTTCATCATGCGGGCGCAGAGGATATCGCCGAAGATGCCGGCGTCGGTGATGCCCATGGCATCGACCACGGCGATGCAGCCCTCCGGCATCGCCTCGATCGCGGTGCGGGTCGAGATCGGCGACGACCAGGATTCCGGCGTCGCCAGATCCTCGCGCGCCGGCACGAAGCGCAGCGTGAAGGCAGGTCCCACCAGGCGCGGCAGGCCCGGGCGCAGCGGACGCGCGCCGCGCATCCACACGTTGCGCAGGCCCTTTTTCAGCAGGACCGTGGTGATGGTGGCAGTGGTGATGCCGGCGAGGGTCTTGCGGGCTTCGGGGGACAGCGACATGGACGAGAACGAGCTCCGGATAGGCGGGAAAACAACGCGCGCATCTTGCGAGCGGAGCGGTTTCCGTCAAGGGCCAAAAGACCCCCAAGAATGCAGGGCCGCAAGGCCGTTATGCGACGCGATAACAAGGGTTTATCGTTTGCCCCTGCATTAATTTATTGGACTTGCGGGCGCATTTACGCGAAGCAGGGACGCGCGGAACTCAACGCTGAGCCCGCGTTTCCTGAGAAGCCCGATTTCGACAGCTCTTCGACAGCTCATGGCCGCGACGCTTCCCCCGCCCCGCCTCCTGCCCAGTGGCGACAGTGCCGTCACGGTCGAGTTCAGCCGCACCATCGATGACGACGCCAACCAGCGCGTACTGGCGCTCGACAAGGCGCTCGCTGCGAGCCCCATCGACGGCATCACCGAGACCGTGCCGACCTATCGCTCGCTGCTGGTGCATTACGACCCCGGCAGGATCGACTTCGACGCGCTCGGCGAAAAGATCCTCCCGATCGCGACCCGGCCGCTGCCGCCGGCCACCAAGGCACGCCGCTGGCGCATTCCCGTGGCCTATGGCGGCGAGCACGGCATCGACCTCGAGGACGTCGCCAAGGCGCTGAACACGACGCCCGATGACATCATCGCCCGGCACGCGGGCGGTGACTACAAGGTCGCCATGATCGGCTTCACGCCGGGCTGGTCCTATCTCAGCGGCCTCGACAAATCCCTGCACATGTCGCGGCGGCAGTCGCCGCGGCTGCTGACGCCGGCCGGCACGATCTCGATCGGCGGCATCCAGGCCGGCATCCAGTGCCTGGCCGCCCCGAGCGGCTGGCACCTCCTCGGCCGCACGCCCGTCAGAACCTATCAGCTCCACCGCAATCCGACCTTCCTCACCGAACCCGGTGACCGCGTGACGTTTTTCGCCATCGACCACAAGACGTTCGAGGACATGGACCGCGCCGCCGAGGCCGGCGAGATCGTCGCCGAGCAGGTGACAGCATGAGCCGGCTCGTCGTCGCCAGCATCGGCCCTGCGAGCTCCGTCCAGGACGGGGGCCGCCACGGGGCGCAGCGCTACGGCCTGACGGTCAGCGGCGCGATGGACCGGCTGTCGCTGGCGGCGGCGAACACGCTGGTCGGCAATGAGCCGCTCGCGGCGACCGTCGAGATCGGCCCGTTCGGCGCGACCTTCACAGCCCGTGATGGCGTCGTGCGCGTCGCCATTGCCGGCGCACCGCGCAACGCCGACGTCGCCGGGCGGCCGGTCGCGATGGACACATCGGTGACGCTGAAGGACGGCGAGACCCTGACGCTCGGCTTTGCCCGCGGCGGCGCATTCACTTATCTGGCGATCGAAGGCGGCATCAAAGGCGAGCTCGTGTTCGGCAGCCTCGCGGTGAACGCCCGCGCCGGTCTCGGCAGCCCCTACCCGCGCCCGCTCCAGGCCGGCGACGAATTCACTGTCGATGCTGCAAGCGGCGCGCCGGAGCTGCGGATCGAACTGCCGAAGCCTGCGACAGGTCCGATCCGCGTGCTGCTGGGGCCGCAGGACGACGAGTTCGACGACGCCAACAAGGCGCTGTTCTTAGGTAGCGAGTGGAAGATATCGGCGACGTCGGACCGCATGGGCTACCGGCTCGAAGGTCCCGCGATCAAGCACCTTCACGGCCACAACATCGTCTCCGACGGCACCGTCAACGGCAGCATCCAGGTGCCCGGCAACGGCTCGCCGATCGCGCTGATGATGGACCGCGGCACCTCCGGCGGCTATCCCAAGATCGCAACCGTGATCACGGCCGATGTCGGCCGCCTCGCGCAGACCTCGGCGGGAACCGCGTTCCGCTTCAAGCAGGTCAGCATGGCGGAGGCGCAAGACGAGGCCCGCAAGTTCGCGCAACTGATCCGCAGCCTGCCCGACCGGCTGCGCTCCTCCGACACCGTCGAGCTCAACATCGAGGCCCTCAGCGATGCTAACGTTGCCGGCTACGCGGTGAGCGCGGTCGACGCCGGAACCTGGCAGGTGACGGCGGAACCGTAAGCGGCACAAGACCAGAGGCGGAGAGCACCCATGAAGACGATCGACCTCAATTGCGACCTCGGCGAAGGGTTTGGCGCGTGGGAGATGGGCAACGACGCCGCGATGATCGAGCTGGCGAGCTCGGTCAACGTCGCCTGCGGCTTCCACGCCGGCGATCCCGACATCATGCGCCGGACGGTCGAACTGGCGAAAGCGCGCGGCGTCTCGGTCGGCGCGCATCCCGGATACCGCGACCTGCACGGCTTCGGCCGGCATCCGATCGCAGGCCTGAAAGCGTCCGAGATCGAGAACCTCGTCGCCTACCAGATCGGCGCGCTGCAGGCGATCGCGACCGCGGCCGGCCACAAGGTCACGCATGTGAAGGCGCACGGCGCGCTCTCCAACGTCGCCTGCGAGGACGACATGACGGCGAAGGCTATCGCCGCCGGCATCAGGGCCGTCGATCCCAGCCTGATCTTCGTCGTGCTCGCCAATTCGAAGCTGGTGAAGGCCGGCGAAGCGGCCAATCTGCCGATGGTGCACGAGGTGTTCGCCGACCGCGCCTATGAGGACGACGGCAACCTCGTCTCGCGCAAGAAGCCCGGCGCGGTGCTGCATGATGCCAAGATGATCGCCGACCGCGTGGTGCGCATGGTGCAGGACGGCGCGGTGGTGTCGGTCACCGGCAAGGTCATCAAGATGCGCACGGATACGGTCTGCATTCACGGCGACACGCACGGAGCGGTCGAGATCGCGCGCACTTTGCGTCAGGCGCTGAAGGGAGCCGGGATCGAGGTGGCGCCGTTCAAGCGCGGGGCGTGAGGCACATCAGGTGCCGTAGGGTGGGCAAAGCGACTTGTCCGCCGTAGCTCGAAGAGCGAAGGCGGAAGCGTGCCCACCACGTCGATCTTAGACGTTGAGAGATGGTGGGCACGGCGCGCGAAGAGCGCGCCTTTGCCCACCCTACGAGAGCTTCAAAATGGGTGCACCGACAGCGTGCCGAACACGATCGCCGCGATCACGGCGAACGCGCTGTAGAGCGCCAGATGATGGGCGCTCGCCCCGGTCCGACGCGAGAGCGAGCGCGCGTAGAAATGCAGTCTGGCTTCCGCCGATAGTTCGCGCATGGTCGATCTCCAACGCCCCATTTGCGGGAGTATGAATGATCAACCCTGGCGGGAGGCAAGACGGTGGCGGAAATAGCGATGAGAGTTCTCTGAAAGGGCCTCGTGGCAGGCGCAAATTCTTTCCAGGCGCGGGTTCCGAGAATCTTATTCGTTAAGATTCAAACGAGCTGGAACCGGAACGATGACGGCTGGAAGACAGCTCTCGTAGGGTGGGCAAAGGCGCGCCTTTCGCGCGCCGTGCCCACGAGATCGACGTGGTGGGCACGCTTCCGCCTTCGCTCTTCGAGCTACGGCGGACAAGTCGCTTTGCCCACCCTACGGCACCGAGCAAAGAGGCAACCGCTTTGCTGACCCTGGCCCCGCTGAAGCCTAGTAGACGTCAGCCTGGAAGCGGCCGGTCTTCTTGAGCTCGGCGACGAAACTGACGGCCTCATCGGTCGAACGCGCGCCGAACTGGGCGACGATGTCGACCAGCGCGCGCTCGACGTCCTTGGCCATGCGCTTGGCATCGCCGCAGATGTAGAGATGGGCGCCCTCGGCAAGCCAGGTCCACAATTCGCGGCCGACCTCGCGCATGCGGTCCTGCACATAAAACTTCTTCTCGCCGTCGCGTGACCAGGCCAGCGACAACCGGGTCAACTGGCCCGAGGTCTTCATCGCATTGAGCTCTTCCTGGTAGAAGAAATCGCAATCGCTGCGCTGATGGCCGAAGAACAGCCAGTTCTTGCCGGCCGCGCCGGTCGCCTTGCGATCGAGCAGGAAGGCGCGGAACGGCGCGATGCCGGTGCCGGGGCCGATCATGATGATGGGCGTCTTCGGATCCTGCGGCAGACCGAAATTGTGCGCCTTCTGCACGTAGACCTTGAGCTTCTCGCCATCGGCGATGCGCTCGCCGAGGAAGGTCGAGGCGACGCCGACGCGCTTGCGCTTGCCGATCACGTAGCGCACGGAATCGACCGTCAGCGACAGTTTTCCCGGCGTCGCATTGTGCGAGGACGAGATCGAATAGAGCCGCGGCTGCAGCGGCTCCAGCGCCTCGACGAAGGCTTCCGGATGCGGACGCGTGCCGGAAAACTTCTGCAGCGCGGCCATCACGTCAAGGGTCGCGGCATCGCCATCGGGATCCTCGCCCTGCGCCAGCGCCCGCGCCTTCTCGCGCTGCGCGCCGCCGGTGATGAAGGAGATCAGCTCGAACAGCGAATCCGGCGCCGGCGACAGCGAGACGTCGTCGATCAGCACCTCGCGCAGCGTCTTGCCGTTGACCTTGGTGGTGTGGGAGGCACCGAGCAGCGCGATGATCTGGTCGACGAGGCCCACGTCGTTGCGCGCGAACACGCCGAAGGAGTCACCCACCACGTAGTCGAGCTTGCTCGCGGAGAGATCGAACTCGACGTGATAGGTCTCCTTCTCCGACTTGCCCTTGTTGAGGAGACGGCGCGACAGGAAGGTCGCTTCGGTCGGATTGTCGCGCGAACGGCCCGGCTCGGCGATGGTCACGGTCACGGCGGGCGCGGCCACCGCGTCCGTCTTCTCAGGCGCTTTCGCCGCGGGCGCCTTGTCGAGCTCCTCGTAGAGCGACTTCAGCATCCGCGCGGTTTCCTTGCCGCCGGGAACGCACAGATTGAGCCGCGCCTCGCTGCGGCCCGCGATCGCCTCCGAATAATCGTGGCAATTGTAGCCGCACTGGCCGCAATCCTGCTGCGCCATCGCCGCCATCATCTTGCGGCGCAGGGGACGGCCCTCGGCGAGCTTCATCCGGTCGGCGATCGGCATGGTCTGGTCGTGCCATGGCGCTTCGCCGTCGTCGCCGTCGCCGTCCTGCATGACGGCGGCGCCCTGCTCCGCCGACAAGGGCGTTGCGACGTCAGGCGACAAAAGCCCGGCAAAGAAGCCGTTCAGCCAGGACCGCTGCGCGTCGGAGAACGGCGCGCTGGCGGGAATGATGTCGAGCTTCGGCGGAGGGGTGATCTGGTTCATGCGGACACCTGTGCATCGGCAAGCTTGCGCAGCGTTTCGCCGTCGTGGCGGCGCGCAAAGGAGAGGAAGGTTTCATCGGGCGATGAGCGATGGGCGAGATAGGCCTTGAGCAGCGCCTCGACCGTTTTCGGCGCATCCTCGGCCTTGAGGTCGTGATAGACCTCCTGCCCGACATCGGCCTCGGGACCGAACCCGCCGCCGGTGAAGAGGTGATAGCCCTCGACCGTGTCCTCCTCGTTCACGGGCACGCGCGCGCCGATCAAGCCGATGTCGCTGATGTAGTGCTGCGCGCAGGAATGGTGGCAGCCGGTCAGATGGATGTTGACCGGCTTGTCCATGGCGACGCGCGGCTCGCACCAATCGCCGATCTCGGCGGCATTGCGCTTGGTGTTGGAGGCCGCGAAACGGCAGCCGGCATTGCCGGTGCAGGCGATCAGGCCGGCGCGAATGTGCGAGGCCTCGACCGCGAGCCCGATCTGCTTGATCGCGGCAATCGCGAGCTCGACGTTTTCGTCGCGCAGGCCCGAGATCAACAGGTTCTGCCAGACCGTCAGGCGGATCTCGCCGTCGCCGAGGTCACGCGAAACCTTGGCAAGGCCGCGCATCTGATCGCAGCTGAGCTTGCCGAGCGTCAGTGACACGCCGATCCAGTTGAGACCGTCCTGCTTCTGCTTGTGCACACCGATATGGGCCATGCGATCCGCGGCGGGCCGCGGGAGAAACGCCTCTTCCGGCACGCGCGTGAACGGCGTCTTCAGCCGTTCCTCGACCAGCTTGAGGAAGCCGTCATGGCCCATCGCATCGAGCACGTATTTCAGCCGCGCCTTGTTGCGGTTGGTGCGATCACCGTGCTCGATGAAGACGCGCACGATGGCGTCGGCGACAGCGGTCGCCTGCTCCGGCTTGACGATGATGCCGGAATATTTCGCAAAATCCTTGTGGCCGGTGATGCCGCCGAGACCGAGCCGGAACCAGACGCCGGGCTCGACCCCGAAACCGTCCTTCACTTCATACGCCGTGAAGGCGATGTCGTTGGTCTCTTCCAGCACCGCAATCTTGCCGGCGCCGTCGAAGGCGACGTTGAACTTGCGCGGCAGGCCGTAGAGCGAGCGGTCGTTGAGGATGTGGTAGTGCCACTCGCGCGCATAGGGCCGCGTGTCGATGATTTCCTGCGGATCGATGCCGGCGGTCGGCGTACCCGTGACGTTGCGGATGTTGTCGGCGCCGGAGCCGCGCGAGCACAGGCCGAGATCCTGGATGCCCTCGATCATTCTGATCGCGTGCTTCGGCGGGATCTCGCGCAGCTGGAGATTGGCGCGGGTCGTGACATGGCTATAGGGACCGCAGAGCTCGTCGGCGAGATCGGCAAGGCCCGACAGCTGCCAGTGCTTCATGATGCCGTTCGGGATGCGCAGGCGGCACATGTAGGAGTCCTGCGTCGGCGCGACGTAGAAGATGCCGTAATAGCGCCAGCGGAAATTGTCCGCCGGGATCGGCGGGGTGTTGTCGAGCGCCTGCTGGCGAAGGCGCGGATAGGCATCGAAGGGATGCTCGTCGCGCTTGAACTTCTCCTGGTCGGCGAGCTTCTTGCCTGCCGCGATGACCTTGTCCTGCGCCTTGAGGTGCACGGCATCAGGGCCGGTCGGCTCGGCGTTCGCCTTGCCGCCACCGCCACCAAGGCCGCGACCGACGCGGCTGATCTGCAGGCCGGTCGTGAAGCCTTCGAGATAGCGTTTCTGCTCGTCGGTAAAGTCGACTGAGACCGTATCGATTTTCATGGTCGGTAACGAAGCTCCTGCGGCCACCTCGGTGGTATCGACGGACAATTGCGCGACCCGCGGGGAACTCGGCTGGCGGCTTGAGCCAGCTTCGCAACCCGACGGTCCAATCAGCTTCGTTGCTGTGGGACTTGGCTCAGCAGGCACCAATGACAAGCTGGCCGCAGTGCAACATACAAGTTGCGTGCCAGCTTTCTTGAAAGAGAAACTGTCGATATTTCAATGTGATACGGGCGACCCCGGAAAATGCCGGTCCTGGAACTCACACGAAATTCGAGCACTCGGCCTAAAATTTAGCCGCCGCCACCCGATGCTCAAAAACGATGCAGAGGAACGAATCAGGCCTTCCAGCGGCCGACCTCGAAGGCCTCGAGGTGGCCCCGGATGTTGTCGGGATCGAAGGCGGGTCCGGCGAACGCGCCGAAGGCCGCGGGCGCCTCAGCGGGCGCCTGGCGGCCAACGGCGGCGTCGTAGAGATCCGGCCTGAACACGGCCATGGCCGTCTTGACGCCGTCAGGCGTCAGTGCCGTCTGCCCCCAGCGCACCATCTGGGCGTAGAGCCAGGCGGCCTGGACCGGCTCGGGGCGCCCTGCCCCTTCGCGTCCGACCAGCAGGTAGCGGCCGCTTTCGCGGAATGTGCCGTCCGGCGAGATCTTCAGGCGTCCCGTGAGGGTGCGCTGGATGACCTCCGCATCGACACCGATCCGCTCCGGCTGCGCCAGGATCTGCGCCGCCTCAGCGAGGTTCGCCGGCTGCTCGATGAACTCGGCGCCCTTCACGGCCGCACGCACCAGGGCTGCGACCACATCCGGATTCTTGTCGGCCCAGACCTGACGGACCGCAAGCACCTTCTCGGCGGCGCGCACGAGGATGTCGGAGACGAAATGCAGGATATGACCGATGCCGAGATCGACCGCGACCGAGTTCCAGGGCGCACCGACACAGAAGGCATCGACGTGACCACTCTTGAGGCTCTCGACCATATAGGGCGGCGGCAGCACGACGAGGCGCACGTCCTCGTCCGGATCGACGCCGGCCGCCGCCATCCAGAACCGCAGCTGGTAATTGTGGGTCGAGAACGGGAAGGTCATGCCGAAGGTCAGCGGATCGGCACCTAGCTTGCGCCGCGTGGCGACCACCTTCGCCAGCGCCTTCGCGGTGACAAGCGGATCGAAGCGGTCGCCGTCGATCTCCTCCATCAGCGCCGCATGCAGCGTCGGCGACACCGTGATCGCATTGCCGTTGATGCCGAGATTGAAGGGCGCGGCGATCGGTACCTTGACATGACCGAGCCCGAGCGAGGACGCGATCGCGACGGGCGCGAGCAGATGCGCGGCATCGAACAGGCCGATATTGAGCTTGTCGCGCACGTTGGACCAGGACACCTCGCGCACCAGCTCGACATCGAGCCCTTCAGCGGCGGCAAAACCCTTGTCGACGGCGACGATCAGGGCTGCAGCATCGACCAGCGGGATGAACCCGATGCGGAGCGGTCCAGTCATTTCAGCATCTCCGATGCGGTGATGATCGACTGGGCGATCTCGCCGATTTTCTTCTTCTCGCGCATCGCAGTCGAGCGCAGCAGCACATAGGCCTCGTCCTCGGTGAGGCCCTTCACCTTCATCAGGATGCCCTTGGCGCGCTCGATGATCTTGCGGTCCTCGAGCTGCGACTTGGTGCGCTCGAGCTCCTCTTGGAGTTTCGCGAAGGCGTTGAAACGGGACACGCAGAGGTCGAGGATCGGCTTGATGCGCTCCTTCTTCAGCCCGTCGACGATGTAGGCCGACACCCCCGCCTCGACCGAGGCCTGAATCGAGGCTGAATCGCTCTGGTCGACGAACATCGCGATCGGCCGCTTCACGGCGCGGCTGACCTGGAACATCGCCTCCAGCACGTCGCGGCTGGGGTTTTCCAGATCGATCAGGATGATGTCGGGATCCACCGCATAGATGCGGGCGAGCAGGCTCTGCATCTCGCGGATATGGACGACCTGGGTGAATCCGGCCTCCCGCAACCCCTCCTCCAGGATCGCAGCCCGGATCGGGCTCTCGTCGACAATCACGATTTTGGGCGACTGTTCGGCGCTCATGGCTCACTCACGGCAGGTGATTCATCCATAGCACGCCGGAGGGCGATGCAAAGGGTTGTAATTATGGGCAATTGGGACTAGCTCAGGCCGGTCAATCAGGCAGATCAGATATGGATCAGACGGCTGCGCCCAAGGTCAGCTTCGTGTCGCTCGGGTGACCCTGAGACAACGAATGTAAACTTTCAAAGCCGCCCACTCCCGCACGACCGCGGCTGCCATCTCGGCTTACGCTCTTACGGACTCTTCGCACCAGCTATCATCCTGTCGAGAAGTGGCACGGCGGCCAGCACCGCCCTCTCGTTCTTGCCGGAGACCGCCAGGCGCACGACGTAGGAATTGCCGTCTTTGTCGACATCAACGTAATGCGCGATCACTTCGAACGGCTGATCCTTCAGGGACGGATTGTCGTACCGGTTGATGATGACACCGGGGCTGGCCGAGGGAAGCGAGGTGATCTTGGCATTCTTGCCGGACGTCGCCGCCCAATCCTGATCGCTGGTTGCGACCCATTGAACCAGTTCGGTCCGATCCTTGTTGTAGCGGCCGTCGGCATAGATGATCACTTCGGCTTTGCCGAAACTCTTCCCGTTAGGCACGAACATGGAGGCGCCGTATTTGAGGCTTGCGGCCTCGTCTCTCGTCCACCCGTCGGGCGCCTTCACGCGCGGCCTGAATTCCGGGCAGAGGCCTTTTTGCCCGTCGCAAACACGTAATATCTTGTCGACTTCAGCCCGCGCTGGAAACATCGCGCTCCAGGAAATGACAGCGAAAACCATGCTGAAGATGAAGCGGCGCATCGCAGTTTAGCTCCGTGGAAATACGCAAGAACAGAACAACAACGAAAACGTGCACGCTGGAGCAATCCATCTCGGCTCCTCCGCTCACACGATCGGAACCGGCCCATAGGTTAGTTATTGAATTTCGCCATCGGTTCAATTACTTGGATCGCTAAATCCGGACAATTCAGATCTAGGCTCCAGGCGATACGATGGACAGAGCGCCCCGCATTTCATTCACGTCACTCGGGTGTCCCAAGGCATTGGTGGATTCCGAGCGCATCATCACGCGCCTGCGCGCGGAGGGCTACGAGCTCGCCCGCAGGCATGATGGCGCCGACATCGTCATCGTCAATACCTGCGGCTTTCTCGACAGCGCCAAGCAGGAGTCGCTGTCGGCGATCGGCGACGCCATGGCCGAGAACGGCAAGGTGATCGTGACAGGCTGCATGGGCGCGGAACCCGAGCAGATCGAGCAGGCCTATCCGGGCGTGCTCTCCATCACCGGCCCGCAGCAATATGAGAGCGTGCTCGACGCCGTGCACCGCGCGCTGCCGCCGGCGCACAATCCGCATCTCGACCTGGTGCCGCCGCAGGGCATCAAGCTGACGCCGCGCCACTACGCCTATTTGAAGATCTCCGAGGGCTGCAACAACCGCTGCACCTTCTGCATCATCCCCAAGCTTCGCGGCGACCTGGTCTCGCGTCCGGCCGATGACGTGCTGCGCGAGGCCGAGCGCCTCGTCGGCGCCGGCGTCAAGGAGCTGCTGGTGATCTCGCAGGACACCTCGGCTTACGGCGTCGACCTCAAATACGCCGAGAGCCCGTGGAAGGACCGTCAGGTCCGCGCCAAATTCCTCGACCTCGCGCGCGAGCTCGGCGAACTCGGCGCCTGGGTCCGCCTGCAATATGTCTACCCCTACCCGCATGTCGACGAGGTCATCGCGCTGATGAATGAGGGCAAGGTGCTGCCCTATCTCGACATCCCGTTCCAGCACGCGAGCCCCGAGGTGCTGAAGGCGATGAAGCGTCCGGCGGCGCAGGACAAGACGCTGGCGCGCATCAAGCGCTGGCGCGAAGAGTGCCCCGATCTCGCTTTGCGCTCCACCTTCATCGTCGGCTTCCCCGGCGAGACCGATGCCGATTTCGCCTATCTGCTCGACTGGCTGGACGAAGCCGAGATCGACCGCGTCGGCTGCTTCAAGTACGAGCCGGTCGCCGGCGCGACGTCGAACGCGATTGAGAACCCGGTGCCGGAAGAGGTCAAGCAGGAGCGCTACAACGCGCTGATGGCCCGCCAGCAGAAGATCTCCGCGCGCCGGCTGAAGCGCAAGGTCGGCACGCGCCAGCAGATCATCATCGACGAGGTCGGGCCGACCGTCGCCAAGGGCCGCTCCAAGGCCGATGCGCCGGAGATCGACGGCGCGGTTTACCTGTCGAGCCGCCGCCCCCTGCGTGTCGGCGAGATCGTCACCGCAAAGATCGAGCGCGCCGACCAGTACGACCTGCACGGCAGCGTCGCGGGGTTCTGAGGTTCACGACGCCGCCCGCCACCACGCCAGCCCCGTTGTTGATTGCAAGGAGTGCATCGGGGCCGTCTGCTACGATGCCTAAGCCGGGCCGATTGAAGCTCTCGCCAAGCTCTTGCGTCTTGCCATCCATCATGTCGCTTCTTCCGGCGCCTGCCGTCCGTCATGCGCGGAAAACACCTCCTTGGCTGCGAACAGCCCGTTCACCGCCGCCGGGAAGCCCGCATAGACGGCCATCTGCATGATGATCTCCACGATCTCGTCGCGAGACAGCCCGACGTTCAGACCCGCCTCGATATGCACTTTGAGCTGAGGCGCAGCATTTCCGAGCGCCGTCAGCGCGGCGATCGTCGCAATCTCTCGATCGCGCAGGCCGAGGTCCGGGCGGCTGTAAATGTCGCCGAAAGGAAACTCGATCACGTATCGCGCGAAATCCGGAGCGATGTCGGCGAGTGAGGCGACGACCTTTTCGCCAGCTCTGCCGTCAATGCGTGACAGGGCCCGCTGGCCGCGATCGAAGCGGCTTTCGGCTTGTGTTTGGGCGTGCGTCATTTTCCTTCGTCCTCTGTTCGTCGCCCGCATAGCCGGCGATCTTGGTATCAAGGACGAGCAGGCATTCCTGAAGTTCGGCAATCTGCGTGCGAACCTGTTCCCGGTGGATTTCCAGCATCTGCCGCCGGGCTGGCCCGGTGGCTTCGCCTTCATCACGAAGCGCCGCATAACGCAACATGTCCCGGATCGGCATTCCCGTGGTCTTGAGCCGACCGATGAATGTGATCCATGTGAGGATCGATGCGTCAAAGTCACGCTGGCCGGAACGATCCCGGTCTGCGTATGGCAGCAGCCCGATGCGCTCGTAATAACGCAACGTGTGAGTCGACAAGCCGGTTCGTTTTGCGAGGTCGCCGATCTTCATGGGTGCCTGTTCTCGTACTGACGCACGTACAGATACCCCTTCGAGCGCGCTCTAAGTCAAGGGGGATCGAAGGTGCCGTTCCCGCGAGGTCAAGTCGGCACGACAGCAGAAGATTTCGGCGCGCCGGGCGGGCGGCAGCATCACGGGATTCCGAGCTTCAGGATGCCGCCAGCCATTTCGGCACCCAGCGCTCCGGGCGTGGGGCGCGGGCGAGATCGGCTTTCGCCTCAGACAGCTTCGCCGGTTCGCCGTCGATGGTCGGGCGCAAATCGTATTCGAAGCTCGGCATGATGCGGCCATCGGCATAGAGCCCGAAATTCATCACGTACCACAGGCCGAGCTCGGGCTGCGCGCGGCGCATCCCCTCGCGCAGATCGCGCAGCAGGGATTCGATCGAGCCTGCTTCTTCGAACGGCTGCGGTCCCCGCGTCAGCACGCGCGCCTGATATTGGCTACCTACGATCGCGATCTCGAAACGCGTCTTGTCCCAGGGATTCTTGCCCTTGGGCAGATGGGCGGCAAGCCGCCAGCCAAGCTCGGCCATCAGCCGGTGGTTGGCCCAATAGTCCTCGCGATCCCGGCTCCATTTTTCCACGAAGCCGCGGAAGTCGGGCAGCTCAGAGGCGCCGTCGTCCGGAGCAGCCGGCTCGCCGGCCGGCCGTCCGGCGAGCCATCGCGCGAGCTCGACCGTCTGGCACTCGACCTCCTCATGCGGTTTGAGATCGCTCCAGGCCCTGTCGAAGGCTTGCGACGTCAGTTTGGCGAGCAGCCCATCGAGGCTCGGTGCGAGCAGCTCGTAATCGCCCTCCGACCCCAGTCCGACGATCGGCGGGTTGTCGCGATCGAGACCGGCGCCATACCAGCCGCCGACAGCCGAGCCGTCGGGCAAGCGCATGAAAAGCGAGAACCTGTCGCGCAATGGACTGCCATCGACGATCGGTGCGGAATCGGAGAACTGGCCCTGCAGGGAGAAGCAGCCGACGCTGCCCCAGGGGCGCCCCTTGAGCCAGGTGGCAAAGTCGACCAGCAGCGTCGGCGCTTCGATTCCCGGCGGGAACGCGCCGCGAATGCTGTCGAGGTCAATCGGGTAAGTGGTATCGGACAAGGCTGAAAACTGTCTGGTTGGTCCCGTCTCCCTTGGTCTGAACCGAGTCACGTTCGGTTCGAACCAATTGGCGTCCGTTGATCACAAACGCGCTAGAGGCTCAATGGTTTCTATGCGGTGATCGATGAAATACAATCACAAGGTTGGTATCCGGAGCGGGCTGTACGCGATTGGCACAGCGTTGATCCTGCTCGCGCTTCCCGCCGCTGCCCAGTCCCCGTCACCCACCCAGGCGCGGCAATGGTGCTTTGCCACCGACAAGATCAGCGACGAGCAGCGCCTCGCCGGCTGCTCGGCGGTGCTGAGAGCCAACCCATCCCATGCGCGCGCGCTTGCCAACCGCGGCGAAATCTTCCGGCGCAAGGGGGACAGGGAGCGCGCCCTGGCCGACCTCAACCGCGCCATCGATCTCGATCCCAAGGACGCCATCACCTGGTATAATCGCGGCATTGTCTATGACGAACTCGGCGATCGCGACCATGCCATCGCGGACTATACGAGCGCGATCCGGCTCGAGCCCGGTGATCCCCTCTATTACAACAACCGCGGCAATTCCTACATCGGCAAGGACGACTACGAGCGCGCGATGGCCGATTACAGCCAGGCGATCAAGCTCGATCCGAAATTCGCGCTCGCCTATTACAACCGCGGCACCGCCTATCGCGAGCGTACCGACGCCGATCGCGCGCTGGACGACTTCGACATGTCGATCAAGCTCGATCCCGATTACGGGCCGGCCTACGGCAATCGCGCGCGGATCTATCGCGACAAGGGCGACCGGGCGCGGGCGCTGGCCGATTTCGGCAAGTCGATCGCACTCAATCCGAACAACGACACCGATCTCAGCGGCCGCGCGGACATGTATTTCGACCAGCACGATTATGCGCTGGCGCTGGAGGATTACGATCGCGCGATCAAGGCCAATCCGCGCTATGCCGGCGTGTTCAATTCGCGCTGCATGACGCGCGCGATCCTCGGGCGCTTCCAGGAGGCGCTGGCCGATTGCGAGCAGTCGCTGCGGATGCAGCCCAACGACCCCGATACGCTCGACAGCCGCGCCTTCACTTATCTCAAGCTCGGCAATCTCGACGCGGCGATTGCCGACTATGACGCAGCGCTGGGCACCAGGCCGAAGTTCGACAGCTCACTTTACGGCCGCGGGCTTGCGAAGCGGAAGAAGGGCGACAACGAGGGCGCCGAGCGCGACATCGCAGCGGCGAAAGCGATCAACGCCGGCATCGCCGAAGTGTTCGCCCGATACGGCGTAGAGTGAAGAACTCGTCATCGCCGATGCACGGCCGGCAGGAATCTTGCAAAACGCCCCGCTTGACAAGTCCTGGCATTCGGCTGTACGGACGCGCCCCATGATCAACTCTCGGACCCACCGCCGCGCAGCTTTCCGTCGTCGCACCCGCGACGATGATGGGTTGCGCCATGTCCGACGACGCCGCTGAAGCACTCAAATTCAGCATAGTTTTCGAGAAGGCCGCACCCGCAAAGTGCGGCCTTCTTGCTTTTTGCGCCCCGATTCCACCCGCCTCCAGAGGAGTTCGACATGACCACCGCCACCCATCCGTATGACGCGCTGATGGACATCACCGCACGGCCCAAGGCCGTGTTCGTCCGCGGCGCCGGCTCCTACCTCTGGGACGACGGCCGCAAGCGCTATCTCGATTTCGTGCAGGGCTGGGCCGTCAACTGCCTCGGTCACTCCCCGCCGGCGATCGCGGACGCGCTCGCAGCTCAAGCCAAGCGGCTGCTGACGCCGAGTCCGGCGTTCTACAACGAGCCGAGCCTGAAGCTGGCGCAGGCGCTGGTCGAGAACAGCGCGTTCGACCAGGTGTTCTTCGCCAATTCGGGGGCGGAAGCCAATGAGGGCGCGATCAAGCTCGCGCGCAAATACGGCAGCCTGCACAAAGGCGGCGCGTTCGAGATCATCAGCTTCGAGGGCGGCTTCCACGGAAGGACACTGGCGACGATGTCGGCCTCGGGCAAGAAGGCGTTCGAGCCGCTGTTCGAGCCGAAAGTATCAGGCTTCAAGAAGGCGAAGCTGAACGACATCGCCTCGGTCGAACAGCTGATCAACGCCAACACGGTGGCTGTGATGCTCGAGCCGATCCAGGGTGAATCCGGCGTGTGGCCGGCGACCGATGCCTTCCTGAGGGAGCTGCGCGCGCTGACCGAGGCGCACGGCCTGCTGCTCATTTTCGACGAGATCCAGACCGGCATGGGCCGGACCGGAAAGCTCTTCCACTATGAGCACGCCGGGATTTCGCCCGACATCATGACGCTCGGCAAGGGCATCGGCGGCGGCGTGCCGCTCGCAGCCCTGCTTGCGACCGAAAGCGCCTCCTGCTTCGAGCACGGCGACCAGGGCGGCACGTTCAACGGCAACCCGATCATGTGCGCCGCGGGCCTTGCGGTGCTGGAGGAGGTCAAAAGGCCCGACTTCCTGAAGTCGGTCGCCGAGACCGGCCTCTTGCTCGAAAGCGAGTTGCAGAAGGTCTCGGCCCGGCACGGCCTCGGCGGCGTCCGCGGACGCGGCCTGCTGCTGGCGCTCGACCTCAAGCTGCCGATCGCGCCTGGCATCGTCGCCCAGGCGTTCGAGGCCGGCGTGCTGCTCAACGCGCCGCAGGTCGACACCCTGCGCTTCATGCCGGCGCTCAACGTCACCAAGGGAGAGATCGCCGAGATGGTCGATTGTCTCGACGGGATCTTGACGAAAGCTGGGGCCGCGCGGCGCGTCGCGTAGGGTGGGCAAAGCGAAGCGTGCCCACCATTTCTCACCGCAATGAAGAATGGTGGGCACGGCGCTCCGCGCCTTTGCCCACACTACGAAACCGTCGATGCCGAAAGAGCTACGGCTTCAAGATCGACGCGCCGGTCGTCTTGCGGCTTTCGAGGTCGACATGCGCCTTCGCGGCGTCCTTCAGCGCGTAGGCATGGTTGATCGGCACGTGCAGCTTGCCGTTGATGACGGCGGCGAACAGCGTGTCGGCGCCTTCCAGCAGCTCCTTGCGGGTGCCGATATAGTCGTTGAGCTTCGGCCGCGTCGCGAACAGCGAGCCGTGATTGTTGAGCTCGGAGATCGAGAACGGCGGCACGGGGCCTGAGGCATTGCCGAAGGAGACGAACATGCCGCGCGGCTTCAGGCAGGACAGCGAGCCCGGGAAGGTCGCCTTGCCGACGCCGTCATAGACGACGTCGCAGCCCTCGTTGCGGCTGATCTGCTTCACGCGGGCGACGAAGTCCTCCTCGTTGTAGAGGATGACGTGGTCGCAGCCATTGGCTTCCGCGAGCTCGGCCTTCTCGCGCGAGCCGACCGTGCCGATGACATGGGCGCCGAGCGCGCTCGCCCACTGGCAGGCGAGCAGGCCGACACCGCCGGCGGCGGCGTGGATCAGCACGCGGTGGTGCGGCTCGACCTTGAAGGTCTTGTGCAGGAGATACCAGACCGTCAGCCCCTTCAGCATCAGCACGGCGCCCTGCTCGTGGGTGATGTGGTCGGGCAGCTTGACCAGCTTCTCCCAGGGGAGGTTGCGCTCGCCGGTATAGGCACCCAGGTTGTGGTAATAGGCGACGCGGTCGCCGGGATGGAAATGCGTGACGCCCGGCCCGACCGCAACCACCTCGCCCGAGGCCTCGTTGCCGGCGATGAAGGGCAGCCCCGGCGCCTTGTAGAGGCCGGTGCGGTAGTAGACGTCGATGAAGTTGAGGCCCACCGCGTGCTGGCGGATGCGCACCTCGCCGGGGCCGGGCGCCGGTACGTCGACGCTCTCATAGACCAGGGCTTCGGGGCCCCCGACCTTGTGCACCCGGACGGCTTTGGTCATCGTCTGACCTCCTCTTCTCCAAGGCTGAGCGAAAGGCATCGCGCCCGCCTTGTCAACTCAACGCCCACGGGAACGGCTAGACCGCCGGCTTGCTCGCCCTCTTGCGATTGCGCTTGGCCAGCACGTTGAAGAATTCGACCGCCGCCGAGAACGCAATTGCGAAATAGATGTAGCCACGCGGGATGTGGAATTTGAATCCGTCCGCGACCAGCGCGACGCCGATCAGCACCAGGAAGGCCAGCGCCAGCATCTTCGTGGTCGGATGCTCCGCGACGAATCGCGACACCGGCCCGGACGAAATGTACATGATCAGGCAGGCGATCACGACAGCCGCGATCATGATCTCGATGTCCTGTGCCATGCCGATCGCGGTGATGATCGAGTCCAGCGAGAACACGATGTCGATGACGATGATCTGGACGATCACCCAGAAGAAGGCGCTGCCGCCGGATTGCTCATCGCCTTCGTCGTCATCGGCCTCGACCTCGGCGTGAATCTCGTGCGTTGCCTTCGCGATCAGGAACAGGCCGCCGCCGATCAGGATCAGGTCGCGCCAGGAGAAGTCGTTAGCTGCAAACGAGAACACCGGCGCGGTCAGGCCGATCAGCCAGACCAGCACGCTGAGCAGGATGATGCGGAAGATCAGCGCCAGCGCGAGCCCGATCTGGCGGGCGCGGTTCGCCTGCTGCTCGGGGATGCGCGAGACGATCACCGACAGGAAGATGACGTTGTCGATGCCGAGCACGATCTCGAGCGAGGTCAGTGTGAGCAGCGCGGCCCACGCCTCGGGGCTGGTGATCAGATGCATCATGCGAAGGATCTTGCGAAGCGGATCAACGCGTCGCTGAAGCTGATCCAGAGCGCGATCGCGCACAGCGCGGCGGTCACCCCGATACCGACGTGAAAGTCCATCTCCAGCGCGTAGAGGGACAGCACCGCCCAGAGCCCGATCAGCGACATCGTCAGCCAGCGCAGCCGCACGACGCGGACCGGATGCAGCACGTGGAACGGCACGAAGGTCAGCACCACCAGGGCCGTGACCAGCAGCGTGGACCACAGCGGCGACCAGTGCAGCAGGAACAGATAGAACGCTGCCGCATTCCACAGCGCCGGGAAACCGCGGAAGTGATTGTCGTCGGCCTTCATGCGCAGATCGGCGAAATACAATGCGCTGGTGACGATGATGGCGACGCCGAGCAAGGGCGCCGCCACCGGCAGCAACAGCCCGCTCGCCACGATCGCATAGGCCGGCACGAACACATAGGTGACGAAGTCGACCACGAGATCGAGCACGTCGCCCGACCAGTTCGGCTGCACGTTCTTGACGTCGAGCCGGCGCGCGATCGGACCGTCGATCGCGTCGATGATCAGCGCGACGCCGAGCCATTGAAACATCGCCGCCCAGTGCTCACGCACGGCCTCCAGCATCGCGAGCAGCGCGAGCGCCGCGCCGAAGGCGGTGAAGATGTGCACCGAGAACGCCGCGGCGCGGATCGCGGGTGTCGGCTTCAGGGAATCCTCTCGGCTGTCCATGGCTTCTGCTATCAGAATGAGACCGATTTGCACATAAGCCATTGCGGTGCCCGGTTGCACAATTCGCCATAAAACCTAGGAAAAATAGGTGGGCTTGAATTTGCCGCGGGGCGTGTCATTTGTCGTTCCATGACAGACGCATCGACACTTTTTGACGCAGCCGTGATCGGCGGCGGACCGGCCGGCCTTAGCGCGGCCATTGCGCTGGCGCAGGCCGGAGCACGGACCGCGCTGGTGGCACGGCGCCTGCCCTATGCCGACAATCGCACCACCGCGCTGCTGGGGGCCTCCGTCGATCTCCTGGAGAGCCTCGACGTCTGGCAGCGCTGCAGGGACAAGGCGGCCGCGCTCGAGGTCATGCGGCTCGTCGACGACACCGGCCGGCTGTTCCGCGCGCCGGAGGTCCGTTTCTCCTGTCACGAAATCGGGCTCGACGCCTTCGGCTACAACATCGACAATCGTTCGCTGATGCTGGCGCTGGAAGAGCGCGCGGCCGAGCTGCCCGGGATCGTCCGTTTCGACGACGAGGCCGAGAGCGTCGTCATCGAAGCCGATGATGTCGCAATCCGCACGGCCTCCGCGCAATTCCTCTCGGCCCGGCTCGTGGTCGGCGCCGACGGCCGGCATTCGCTCTGCCGGGAGGCTGCCGGCGTCGCCGTGACGCGGCGCGAGCTGACGCAGACCGCGCTGACCTTCAACGTCGGCCACACGCGGCCGCATCGCAACGTCTCGACCGAGTTCCACACGCCGCACGGTCCCTGCGTGTTCGTGCCCCTGCCCGGCGACCGCTCCAGCATCGTCTGGGTCTCGGCGCCCGCGGATGCCGAGCGGTTGCGCGGCCTGAGCGACGAGGAGCTGTCCGCCGCGATCGAGAAGCAGTCGCATTCGATCCTGGGACGCATGACGGTCGAGCCCGGGCGCAACCTGTTTCCGCTGGCGATCGAGCGTCCAAGATCCTTCGGCCGCGACCGCATCGCGCTGGTCGGGGAAGCCGCCCATGTGGTCCCGCCGATCGGCGCCCAAGGCCTCAATCTCGGCCTGCGCGATGCCGCCGACATTGCGCGGCTTGCGGGCGAAGCGCTCGCGGCGGGCCAGGATCCCGGCGCGGACGACGTGCTCAAGCGCTACGATCGCGCCCGGCGGCCCGACATCCTGAGCCGGACCTTTGCGATCGACATCGCCAACCGTTCCCTGCTCAACGATTTCCTGCCGCTCCAGCCGGTCCGCGCCATCGGCATGCACCTGCTCGGCGCCATCGGCCCGCTACGGCGTTTCGCCATGCGCGAGGGTCTGACGCCGACCTGGCGAAGGTAGCTCTACGAAGCCAAATTTTTGGATTGAGGGATTGGCCGCAGCGGAGACAACCCCTCCCCAGCCCTCCCCCGCAAGCGGGAGAGGGAGCGCACCTGCCGAGCGGCAAGCGACGAACCTCAATCCCATCGCGCTGCGAACGCCCTCACGGAAACGCCAGCCGTCCGGTCTGGATCGCCCACATCACGCTGGTCAGCGTGACCACCGACGCGAACGTCCCGAGCAGCACGGCGACGGAGGCGGATTCGATCCAGGCATCGTTCTGCCGTGCAATCACGAACACGTTCAGCGCGGGCGGCAGCGAGGCCATCAGCACGGCGGTCGCGGCCCATGGCTGCGCGAACGGGCCGAATGCCAGCATCAGGCCGAACGCTGCGAGCGGATGAATCAGGAGCTTCACCGCAATCACGCCGGGCACCTCCCACGGCACGCGGTCGAACGGACGGAGCGCCACGGTCACGCCGAGCACGAACAGCGCGGTCGGCGCGGCCGCGTTCTGGAGGAAGGTGATGGTGCGGTCGAGCGCCACCGGCAGCTCGATGTGGAGTGCGGCCACCGCCGCACCAAAGCAGGCCGACATGATCAGCGGGTTGAGCACGATCTGCTTCAGCACGACGCCGAAGGCATGCACGATGGAGGGATGGTCGCGGTCGGAGAGCTCGATGAGGAGCGGCACGATCGTGAACAGGAAGATGCTGTCGCAGCAGAAGATCAGCGCGGTCGGCGCCGCGGCCTTTGTCCCGAGCACCGCGAGCGCCAACCCCGGTCCCATGTAGCCAATGTTGCCGTAGCCGCCGGAGAGACCGGCGAGCGTCGCCTCGCGCAATGTCAGACGTCCCAGCACCTTGCCGACGACCAGCGCGAGCGTGAATGCGGCCACTGTCGACAGCGTGGTCGCGATCAGGAACGGCGGGTTGTTCAGCTCGGCAAACGGCGTCTTCGACATGATCGCGAACAGCAGCGCCGGCAGCGACACGTAGAGCAGGAAGAAGTTCATCCAGGCGAGGCCCGATTCCGGCAAGGCCTTGACCTTGCCGCAGGCGAAACCAACGAAGATCAGGCCGAAATAAGGTAGAGCCAGATTGAGGATATCGACCATTGATGAAGTGTTTTCTGAGGACTTGGGGGCTATCCGCCCCTTACGCGAAGGTTAATTCCCGCTAAGGCCACTAGCATCGGCCACAATCCTGGTCTATCGACGGGGAATGATTAAAGCGAGGACCGCCAAATTCCAGATCGGACAGGTCGTCCGCCACCGGATCTTCTCGTTCCGGGGCGTGATCTTCGACATCGATCCGGAATTCAACAACACCGAGGAGTGGTGGCTGTCGATTCCCGAGGAGGTGCGGCCCCACAAGGACCAGCCGTTCTACCACCTGCTCGCGGAGAACGCGGAGTCGGAATACGTCGCCTATGTCTCCGAGCAGAACCTGCTGCCGGACGATTCCGGCGAGCCGGTCCGGCATTCCCAGGTCGCCGAGATCTTCATCAAGGACAAGACCGGCGGCTATCGCCCGCGCAATCCGTCGCTGAACTGATCTTCGCCCGGACACGGCGGGTCAGCAAAAAAGGCGCTCGAATGAGCGCCTTTTTCATGTCCGGGATCTGGTCCCAATTACTTCTGGGCGGTCGGAGGAGCGCCGGGCGCGCCACCCTGCTGCTCGAGCTTCTTGCGCTGCTCGTCAGCCTTCTTCTGAAGCTCTTCCTGGAGCTTCTTCTGGGTTTCCTCGAACACCTTCGGATCGGTCGGCGGACCGTCATAGGCCTTCTGGAATTCGCCGGCGAGCGGCAGCGGCAGGGTCAGCGGCGCGCCGTTGGCGTTGATCGCCTGGACAACGAGATTCTGGCCCTTCTTCATGCTGTTGATGAGCTCGGGCGTGGCCTCGTAATCGGACATGCAGCCGTTCTGGAAGCAGATCACATAGGGCTGCTGCAGCGGTGCGTTGCTGTCCACGATGATCCGGGTGCCGTGGACCAGCTGCATGCCAAGCGGCAGCGTCACGCGCAGGATCTTCTTGGGCTCGCCTTCCGGCTCGATGATCACGGCGGCGATGACCGGCTGGCCCGATTCGATGCGGCCGTCCTTGCCGGTGAAGCAGACCTGCTTGGCGTTGGCGTCCTGGCCCTTGAGGCAGAACTTGGTCCAGGGGGCGTAGATCAGCTGGATCTGCTGGTCGGCGGGCTGGGCCGCGCCCTGCTGCGCCGGAGCGCCTGCGGGAGCCTGCGGGGCCGGCTGCGCCTGGGCGGGTGCCGGAGCCTTGGGGGCAGCCTTCGGAGCCGCCTTCGGGGCCGGAGCCGCCTTGGGTGCGGCGGGCGCACCGGGAGCCGGCGCCGGGGTCTGGGCTTCGGCGGCAAACGGGACGACCAATGCCGTCGCCGTCAACAAGGCGAGAAGTCGCCCGCGCGGCCGGACGGACGCGGCCAAATAACAGAAATTCATTGCAGAAAACCCTTTCTGAACGGGAAGTGCCCGAACCGCTCCGAAGCACCGAACCAAGCCGCCTTGGGCGCGGCTCTCTCCCCGTCAATTGAGGCGGATAAGTGACGGGCTCGGCGCTCTTACGCGATTGGGTGCCTTCTTAGCGTGGCCGACGAAAAGATCAATGCCGACAAGCGTCTTTGACCACATCCGCAGCTGCGCCCAGTGAAATTCCCTGTGATAGGATTCAGGCCCGCCGGTCCTCGAATCAACGTGTGCCGATGTTCATGTTCCAGCGCCTCTTCGAGGGCCCCGGTCTCCGCCTCTGCATGCTTGCCCTTGCGCTCGCTTGTGCGCTCACTTGGGGCCTGTCGGCGGGCGCCGTACGGGCCGAGGAGGCCCATGCCATCGCCATGCACGGCAAGCCGGCGATGCCCGCCGATTTCACCCATATGCCCTACGCCAATCCCGATGCCCGTAAGGGCGGTCGGCTGACTTGGGGCATTCTCGGAACCTTCGACAGTCTCAATCCCTTCATCGTGAAGGGATTGCCCGTGCATCAGATGCGCAGCTACGTCGTCGAGAGCCTGCTTGCGCGCGGCCAGGAC
The DNA here is from genome assembly GCF_029714325.1 of Bradyrhizobium sp. CB1717. Classification (NCBI taxonomy): domain Bacteria; kingdom Pseudomonadati; phylum Pseudomonadota; class Alphaproteobacteria; order Hyphomicrobiales; family Nitrobacteraceae; genus Bradyrhizobium; species Bradyrhizobium sp. CB1717. The sequence continues at coordinate 4,928,828 of NZ_CP121666.1, read as the reverse complement.
GAGCCGTTCACGCTCTACGGCCTGCTCGCCAGGTCCGTCGAGACCGACGACGACCGGACCTTCGTGACGTTCCGCCTCGATCCCCGCGCCCGCTTCTCCGACGGCAAGCCGGTAACGGCCGAGGACGTGCTGTTCTCCTGGCAGATGCTGCGCGACCGCGGCCGCCCGAACCTGCGGCAATACTATGCCAAGGCCACCAAGGCTGAGGCAACCGATCCCCTCACCGTCCGCTTCGATCTCACCGGGGCCAATGACCGGGAGCTGCCGCTGATCCTCGGCCTGATGCCGATCCTGCCGAAGCATGCGGTCGATGTCGCGACCTTCGAGGAGACGACGCTAACGGGGCCGGTTGGCTCCGGCCCCTACCGCGTCACGGCGGTGAAACCCGGCGCCAGCGTGACGCTCACGCGCAATCCGGATTATTGGGGCCGCGACCTCGCCATCAATCGCGGGCTCTACAATTTCGACGAGATCAGGCTCGATTATTTCCGCGAGGCCAACGGACAGTTCGAGGCTTTCAAGCGCGGCCTCTACGATTTCCGCGTCGAGAACGAGCCGCTGCGCTGGCACGACGGCTACGACTTTCCGGCCGCCAGAAGCGGCGAGGTGATCCGCGACACCGTCAAGCCCGGCGTGCCGCAGCCTTCCGAATTCCTGGTCTTCAACAGCCGCCGTCCGATCTTTGCCGACATCCGCGTGCGCCGGGCCCTGACGCTGCTGTTCGATTTCGAGCTGGTCAACCGCAACTACTTCTTTGGCCTCTACTCGCGCGTCGCCGGCTATTTCGCCGGCTCGGAGCTCTCGGCCTATGGCAGGCCTGCGGATGCGCGCGAGCGCGAGCTGCTCAAGCCGTTCGCCGCGCAGATCCCGCCCGAGATCATGGACGGCAGCTACCGCCTGCCCGTGACCGATGGTTCGGGCCGCGACCGCACCACGCTGCGGGCCGCGCTGAAACTGTTGTCGGAAGCCGGCTACGATCTCGACGGCACCGTGCTGCGCAACCGCGCGACCAGGGCGCCCTTCACGTTCGAGATCATGGTCACGACCCGCGACCAGGAGCGCATCGCGCTCGCCTTCCAGCGCGACCTCAGGCGCGCCGGCATCGAGGCCGGCGTGCGCGCGGTCGATCCCGTGCAATTCGACCAGCGCCGGCTCGCTTACGAGTTCGACATGATCCAGAACCGCTGGGACCAGTCGCTGTCGCCCGGCAACGAGCAGTATTTCTATTGGGGCAGCGCTGCGGCCGACAATCCGGGGACCCGCAACTACATGGGCGCCAGGGATCCCGCCATCGACGCCATGATCGGCGCCCTGCTGGAGGCCCGTGAACATACGGAATTCGTCTCGGCGGTGCGCGCGCTCGACCGCGCCCTGATCGCGGGCTGCTACACAATCCCGCTGTTTAACGTATCCGAGCAATGGATCGCGCGCTGGAATCGGATAGAACGGCCAAGGGCTACCGCGCTGTCCGGCTACCTGCCGGAGACCTGGTGGTCCAAGGGTGAGCCTCAAGCGACGCAAACGAAGTGACGCCGTGAACCAGCCAGCCGTATCGCCGACGCTCGACACGTTGTTTCAGCGCACGCTGATGCGGCAGCCGCATGCGACCGCTCTGCTCGATCCTCTCAACAAGCCGCGCGTGACCGGGCACCAGCCGCGGCGGATGAGCTATGCCGAGGCCGACACCGCCATCGAGGCGCTGTCGGCCCATTTCGTCGAATCGGGCCTGCCGGCCAATTCCGTCATCGCGATCCAGTTGCCCAACACGGTCGAGTTCGTGCTGACCGTGCTTGCCGCCCATCGCGCCGGCCTCGTCGTCGCCGTGCTGCCGCTGCTGTGGCGGCACGCCGAGCTGACCGCGGCGCTCAACCGCACCGCGGCGCGCGCCATCGTCACCATGAGCACGGTCGACGGCGTCAGCTATGCCGACCTCTCGATGCACGCCGCCGCCGAGGCGTTCTCGATCCGTCATGTCTACGGCTTCGGACGCGACCTGCCCGAAGGCATGGCCTCGCTCGACGACGTCCTGGCCCGACCGCCCGGCACGACGCGCGCCGTGATCCAGGACGGCCGCAAGGCGGCGATAATCTCCTTCGACGTCACCGCAGAGGGCTTTCGCCCGGTGCCGCGGCCGCATTTCAGCCTGATCGCCGGCGGCCTTGCGATGTCGCTCGAAGCCGACGTCAAGCAGGGCGCAACGGTGATGGCGGCGTTCACGCCGATGTCGTTCGCGGGCCTCGCCTCTTCGCTGGCGGTGTGGCTGCTGTCGGGCGGCACGCTGGCGCTGCATCATCCGTTCGAGAACGACGTGCTGGAGCAGCAGATCAACGAGCACGAATGCGAGGTGCTGATCGCGCCGGCGCAGCTCGCGCTGCGGCTGGGCGATGCCGACCTCGCGGCGCGGACGCCGACGTTACGCAACGTCGTCGGCCTGTGGCGCGCGCCGGAGCAGGTGGCGGCGAGCGATGCCTGGATCGCGCCGCATGCGCCACTCACCGACGTCTATCTGTTCGGCGAGGCCGGACTGTTCGGCGCCCGCCGTGGCGAGGACGGCATGCCGGTGCCGGTGATGCCGGGACCGCACGGCGCGCCGCGCGAACAGGCCGGCTCCTCCATCGCCGGCGAGATCCTGCTGACGCCGAAGGGCACGCTCGGCCTGCGTGGGGCGATGGTGCCGATCGCGGCCTATGCCCCGCCGCAACCGGTCGGCGAGACGCTGATCGCGCAGCCGCCGCGCGATTATGTCGATACCGGCTACGCGGCGCGGCTCGACCGGGCGAGCGGCGCGATCTGTATCACTGCACCACCCTCCGGCATCATGGCTGTCGGCGGGTACCGTTTCCTCTCCAACGACCTGCAGGAATGGGCGCGCCGTCTCGGCCAGGGCGCCCTGCTCACCGCGCTGCCCGACCGCCTCTCCGGCCACCGGCTGGCAGGGCGGGCCCTGGACAATGCCCGCGCCCGCGAGGCGCTCAGCGAGCTCGGGCTTAACCCCCTGATGGTCGAGGCATTTCGTGACCGCTCCGGGCCGGGCTGAGCACAGTTTCGGTGCTTCCGTTGACGCCGCATTAAGGCGGCCAAACTAGATTGCGCGGCACCTGTTGCGTGATCAGAGCTTTTCGATGTCCCAGGCGGGCCCGATCCTGTTTGTGTCCAATGCCGAGCGCCCCGCCTTCGTTGCGGCGCTGGACGAGGCCCGGCTCTTCCCCGTGGTCGATACCGACTGGGCCAGCGCGACGCGCGCGGTCGAGCAGGTGCAGCCGGCCGCGGTGCTCGCCGCGATGCACAGCGGACATGAGCCGCATCTGGCGCTGCTCGCCAGGAAGATCGCCGACCAATCGCCCTACCTTCCCTTCGTGGCCCTCGATGCGGCGGGCACACTGCCGCACAACGCCCTGCCCTTTGCTTCGCGCGCCGGCCATCCCGATCGCCTGAGCGCGCGCTTACGCGCTGCGCTGCGCGTCCGCACGTTGCATTCGACCGTGCTGCGCCGGCTGCCCGAGGCAAGGGTTGCGCTGCCCGCGGGCGATCCGTCGCGCGATGCCACCGTGCTGCTGATCGGCCGCGGCGCGGCCTATCCCGCGCTCTCCGTCGCGCTCGGTGAGCGCGTCGGCGTGGTCGGCGCGCTCTCGATCGAGGCGGCGGCGAAACATCTCAACACCCGCGACATCGACGGCGTCGTGCTCGCCGAAGGATTTACCGCGCGCGTGACCGACGCCTTCCTCACCGTGCTCGCCGAGGACACCCGCTTCCGCACCCTGCCCGTGGTCGTCACCGCGCACCAGCTCGCGCAAAGCTACGACCTGCCCAATCTCGAACTGATCGCCGGCGAGCCGGCGAAGGTCGCCGCCAACGCGCTGCCGCTGATCCGCCAGCACGCGATGGAGGCGCAGCTGAGCCGCACGCTGCGCTCGATCGACGCCGGCGGCTGGCTCGACCCGCGCAGCGGCCTGCTCACGACGGAAGCCTTCGCCCGCGACTTTGCCAAGGCGGTCGAGCAGGCGCTGGCACGCGGCGGCGGCCTGTCGGTGGCGCGATTCGCCTTCGATCCCAACAATCCCCGCGCCCAGCTCGATGCCGCGCGCATCCTCAGCCGCCTGATGCGGCAGATGGATTTCGGTGCGGCCCAGAAGGACGGCTCGGTCATCGTCGTGTTCGCCGAGACCGACTTCCGCACGGCGCATATGATCGCGCGCCGCCTCTCGGCGGTGATGCGGCATACGTCCAACGGCAAGCACGAGATGCGCAGCGATCCCGTGGTCAGCGTGGACTCGCTGTCGCCGTCGGATACGGCAAGGTCGCTGCTGGCGCGGCTGTCGGCCGATGCGTCGCGGGCGGCGTCGTAGTTTTCTGGCGCGCTGCCGCGACAAACACGGTCATTGCGAGCGCAGCGAAGCAATCCAGACTATCTCCGCGGAAAGATTCTGGATTGCTTCGTCGCAAGGGCTCCTCGCAATGACGTGGTGAGGCTGGTGCCCTACGCCGCCTTCTTGCTCGCGGCGAGCTGGGCCAGCTGGCGCATGATCTCCGTCGTGCCGGCGAGACGGTCTTCCGGCGTCTCCCAGTCCTGCAGGAACACCACCTTCATGTCGGGCCGCACCTTGGCGGCCTGGCCGTAGCTGCGGATGAAGGTCACGAGGCGATCGGGATAGGCGAAGGAATTGTCACGGAAGACGATGACGGCGCCCTTCGGGCCGGCATCGATCTTCTCGACATTAGCCCTGCGGCAGAACGCCTTGATCGCGGCGACCTTGAACAGATAGCGCACCTCGTCCGGCAGCACGCCGAAGCGGTCGCGCATCTCGGCGCCAAAGTTCTCGATCTCTTCCTCGGTGTCGAGATCGGCGAGGCGCCGGTACAGCGACAGCCGCACCGAGAGGTCGCTGACGTAATCCTCCGGGATCAGCACCGGCATGCCGATGGTGATCGACGGCGACCAGCGGTCGGCGGCGGGCTCGGAGACGCCGGCCTTGAGGTTGACGATCGCCTCCTCCAGCATCGATTGGTAGAGCTCGAAGCCGACCTCCTTGATGTGGCCGGACTGCTCTTCGCCGAGCAAATTGCCGGCGCCGCGGATGTCGAGGTCGTGGGACGCGAGCTGGAAGCCCGCACCCAGCGTCTCCAGCGATTGCAGCACGGTGAGCCGGCGCTCGGCCTGCGCCGTGATCTTCTGCTGCGCCGGCAGCGTGAACAGCGCGTACGCCCGCAGCTTGGAGCGGCCGACGCGGCCGCGGAGCTGGTAGAGCTGGGCGAGGCCGAACATGTCGGCGCGGTGCACGATCAGCGTGTTGGCGTTGGGGATGTCGAGGCCGGACTCAACGATGGTGGTCGACAAGAGAATGTCGAACTTGCCGTCGTAGAACGCGGTCATGATGTCCTCGATCACGGCGGGCGGCATCTGGCCGTGCGCGACCGCGACCTTCATCTCCGGCACGTTCTTGTCGAGGAAGTCCTTGACCTCGGCGAGGTCGTCGATGCGCGGTACCACGTAGAACGCCTGGCCGCCGCGATAGCGCTCGCGCAAGAGCGCCTCGCGGATCATCAGCGGATCATGCGGGGCGACAAAGGTGCGGACCGCGAGGCGATCGACTGGCGGCGAGGCAATGATCGAGAGCTCGCGGACGCCGGTCAGCGCAAGCTGAAGTGTGCGCGGGATCGGCGTCGCCGATAGGGTCAGCACGTGCACCTCGGAGCGAAGCGCCTTCAGCCGCTCCTTGTGGGTGACGCCGAAGTGCTGCTCCTCGTCGACGATGACAAGACCGAGATCGCGGAATTTGATGGCCTTGCCGAGCAGCGCGTGGGTGCCGACGACGATGTCGACGGAGCCGTCGGCGATGCCCTTCTTGACCTGGTTCAGCTCCTTGGTCGCGACCAGGCGCGAGGCCTGCGCCACGTTCACCGGAAAGCCCTTGAAGCGCTCGGTGAAGGTTTTGGCGTGCTGACGTGCCAGCAGCGTGGTCGGCACCACGACGGCGACCTGCTTGCCTTCGAGCGCAACGGCAAACGCCGCGCGAAGCGCAACCTCGGTCTTGCCGAAGCCGACGTCGCCGCAGATCAGCCGGTCCATCGGACGGCCGAGCTCGAGGTCCTTCAGGGTGGATTCGATGGCGCCTAACTGGTCATCGGTCTCGTCATAGGGGAAGCGCGCGCAGAACTCGTCATAGAGGCCCTGCTGCACCGGCAGCCTGGGCGCCTCGTGCAGATGACGCGCGGCGGCGATCTTGATCAGCTCGCCCGCGATCTCGCGGATACGGTTCTTGAGTTTTGCCTTGCGTGTCTGCCAGCCGGAGCCGCCGAGACGATCGAGCTCGACCGTCGTCTGGTCGGAGCCGTAGCGCGACAAGAGCTCGATGTTCTCGACGGGCAGAAACAGCTTGGTCTCCGCCGCATAATGCAGCTCGAGGCAGTCATGCGGCGCGCCGGCAACATCCAGGGTCTGCAGGCCGATGAAGCGGCCGATGCCATGCTCGACATGGACGACGATGTCGCCGGCGGCAAGGCTCGTCACCTCCGAGATGAAATTGTCGAGCTTGCGGCTGGCCTTGCGCGGCCGCACCAGGCGGTCGCCAAGAATGTCCTGCTCGCTGATGATGGCGATCTCGTCGGTCTCGAAACCGCTTTCGAGGCCAAGCACGGCGAGCATGGTCTCGTTGCGCGGGGTCGCCTGCACCGTGCGCCAGGCGTTGACGCTGGTGGTATGGGCGAGCTTGTGGTCGCGCAGCATCGAGGTCATGCGATCGCGGGAGCCTTCGGTCCAGAGCGCGATCACGACCTTCTTGCGCTCCGCCTGCAGCGCCATGACGTGGCTGACGACGGACTCGAACACGTTGACGGTGGTGTCGTTGCGCTCCGGCGCGAAATCGCGGCCCTTGCGCGCGCCGGCATCGACGACACTGGTGCCGTCGGTCGGGACCGAAAATGCCGTCAGCCGCGCCAGCGGGATCTCGCCAAGGCGCTTGGCCCATTCCTCGTCGGTCAGATAGAGCCGGTCGGGTGGCAGCGGCTTGTAGATGGCGCCGCCGCCGGGATGCTCCATCGCATCGCGGCGGGCTTCGTAATAGTCCTGGATTTGCTTGAAGCGCTCGCGAACGGCGTCCTCGGCCTGCGGCTCGATCGCAACGGTCGCGCCCTGCAGATAGTCGAACAGCGTGTCCATCCGGTCCTGGAACAGCGGCAGCCAGTGCTCCATGCCGGGATGGCGGCGGCCTTCGCTGACGGCTTCGTACAGCGCATCGTCGCGCTCGGGCGCGCCGAACTCGGCGACGTAGCCCATGCGGAAACGGCGGATGGTGTCGGTGACGAGCTGGAATTCGGAGACCGGCACGAGATCGAGCGAGCGCATGTCGAGCAGCGTGCGCTGGGTCTCGGCATCGAAGGAGCGGATCGATTCCAGGCTGTCGCCGAAGAAGTCGAAACGAACCGGCTGTTCGAGGCCGGCCGGAAACAGGTCCAGGATGCCGCCGCGCACGGCATATTCGCCGGGCTCGCGCACGGTCGAGGAGCGGTTGTAGCCGTTGTGCTCGAGCCAGGCGACGACGGTGTCCATCGGCACGACATTGCCGGGCGCGACCGACAGCGCCTGCGCCGCGACGAGCTCGCGCGCGGGCACGCGCTGCACCACGGCGTTCACCGTGGTCAGCACGATCAGCGGCTTGTCGCTGCCGGTGAGCGAGGCCAGCCGCGCCAGCGTGGTCAGGCGCTGGGCGAGAATGCCGCCATGCGGCGACACGCGGTCATAGGGCTGGCAGTCCCATGCCGGGAAGGTCAGCACCGGCAGGTCGGGCGCAAAGAACCGCAGCGCGCGTTCGAGCTGCTGCATGCGCCCGCCGTCGCGGCAGACCACGGCAAGGCTGACCGCCGGCTTCTTCGGCCGCGCCGCGATCGCGCGGGCGAGATCGGAGACGACGAGCCCTTCCGCGCCCTCCGCGACATTGGCGAGCGTCAGCGCGCGGCCGGGCGTGAGCAGCTCGGCCGGCGATTTCATCCCCTGCTTCATGCGTTGCCGTCCGCGATCGGGAACGCCTTGATCCGGGCAAACAGCGCGCCGGTGACGTCGGCCGGCAGCACCTTGTCGCCGGTGACGGCGGCATAGAGATCGGGATCGTTGACCTCGAGCAGGGCCTCGAGCTGATCAAGCTCGGCGTCGGACAGGTTGGCGATCTCGGCATCGGCGAAGCGGCCGAGGATCAGGTCCATCTCGCGCGTGCCGCGGTGCCAGCAGCGGAACAGAAGCCGCTTGCGGCGCTCGTCCAGCCCGCTGCTCGATCGTGTCGTTCCCGTCATGTCTCAAATCCAGTCAAACGCAGAAAGCCCGGACGTGCCGGGCGGGGGTGATATAGCCACTCGGACCGCCGGTGTCAGCCCTCGATTTGGCCCCTGATTTGTTTTGGCCCGCCGCCCGCTTCGGGACACGAAAAAAGCCGTGGATGCCCGGCATAAAGCCGGGCATGACGGGCCGAAACGATCCTAGATTCGCATCCATGCGCCCCAGCCTGCTCAATCCGCTGTTTGCTCCCGTGACCAGCCTGCCCGGCGTCGGTCCGAAGCAGGACAAGCTGCTGCAGTATCTGCTCGGCCGCAACGAGACGCCGCGGCTGGTCGACCTGCTGCTGCATCTGCCGAGCCAGGTCATCGACCGCCGGGCGCGGCCAAAAATCCGGGACGCCGCCGTTGGAACCATGGTGACGCTGGAGGTCACCGTCGACCGGCACCGCCCGCCCCCGCCGCGCAATTCGCGCGCGCCGTATCAGGTCTATGCCAGCGACGACACCGGCGATGTCGTGCTGACCTTCTTCCGCGCCAAGCCCGGCTATGTCGAGAAGCTGCTGCCAATGGGCGAGAAGCGCTACGTCTCCGGCACGCTGCAGATGTATGACGGCACCCCGCAGATCGTGCATCCCGACCGTGTGCTCGACGAGGAGGCGATTTCAAAACTCTCGGGGATAGATCCGGTCTATCCGTTGACTGAGGGCCTCGCGCTCGGCTCGCTCCGCCGCGCGATCGCGCAGGCACTGCAGAAGCTCCCCGCCCTGCCCGAATGGATCAGCCCCGAGGTGCTGCGCCGCTGCCACTTCCCGCCAATCGCGGAAGCGCTCACGCGGGTGCACCAGCCGGTCGAGCTCACGGACATCCTGCCCGACCAGCCGTTCTGGTCGCGCCTCGCCTTCGATGAGCTCCTGGCCGGCCAGCTCGCCCTCGCACTGATCCGCGCACAGCTGCGCCGCCCCGCCGGCGTGCGCAATGCCGGCGACGGGCACCTGCGCAACAAGATCATCGACGCCCTTCCTTACGCGCTCACACCCTCCCAGCGCAGCGCCGCCGCCGCGATCGCCGAGGACCTGAAGCAGCCGGTGCGCATGCTGCGCCTGCTCCAGGGCGACGTCGGCTCGGGCAAAACAGTCGTGGCGCTGCTGGCGGCCGCGGCCGTTGCCGAGGTCGGCAAGCAGGCCGCGCTGATGGCGCCGACGGAAATCCTGGCGCGCCAACACATCAAGACCATTGCCCCGCTCGCCGAGCGGGCGGGGATGCGCGTCGCGATCCTCACCGGCCGCGAAAAGGGCAAGGAGCGGCGCGAGATCATCGCCCAGCTCGCCGAGGGCGAGATCGACCTGCTCGTCGGCACCCATGCGCTGATCCAGGACGACGTGCTCTTCAAGGACCTCGCGCTCGCCATCGTCGACGAGCAGCACCGCTTTGGCGTGCGCGAGCGCCTTGCGCTGACCTCCAAGGGCGAAGCCGTGGATGTGCTGGTGCTGAGCGCGACGCCGATTCCGCGCACGTTGGTGCTGACCTATTTCGGCGACATGGACATCTCCGAGCTGCGTGAAAAGCCCGCCGGCCGCCAGCCGATCGACACCCGCGCGGTGCCGATGAGCCGGATCAGCGAGGTCATGGAGGGCGTCGGCCGCGCGCTCGAGTCCGGCAAGCTGGTCTACTGGATCTGCCCGCTGGTCGAGGAATCCGAGGCCGAGGGCACCGAGCACCTCACCAACGCGACCAAGCGTTTCGAGAGCCTGCAGAAGCGGTTCGGCGAGCGTGTCGGCCTCGTCCACGGTCAGATGAAGGGCACCGAGAAGGACCGGGTGATGGCCCAGTTCGCGGCCCACGAGATCGGGCTGCTGGTAGCGACCACCGTGGTCGAGGTCGGTGTCGACGTGCCCGCCGCCACCATCATGGTGATCGAGAATGCCGAACGCTTCGGCCTTGCCCAGCTGCACCAATTGCGCGGCCGCATCGGCCGCGGCTCGGAAGCCTCGACCTGCATCTTGCTCTATGGCGAGCCGCTCGGCGAGATGTCGAAGGCACGGCTGAAAGTGATCCGCGAGACCACCGACGGCTTCCGCATTGCCGAGGAGGATCTGAAGCTGCGCGGCGAAGGCGACGTGCTAGGGGTGCGCCAGAGCGGCCTGCCCGGCTACCGCATCGCGCGCTCGGAGGTCCACGGCCAGCTCATCACCCAGGCTAGAGACGAAGCGCTGCGCATCCTCAAGGACGATCCGAAGCTCAAGGGCGAGCGCGGCGAGGCGCTGCGGTGCCTGCTGTATCTGTACGAGCGCGACGAGGCGATCCCGCTGATCGGCGCGGGCTAGCTCCCTGCCCTTCGCCGCCCGATCTCGTAGGCCGCCACATGCGCGCGGGCGAGGTCCAGCAGCGGGGTGTCGATGCCGAGCGTATGGGCCCGATTGGCCATATCGCCCAAAATATGTTCCGCTTCGGTGATCGAGCCGCGCTCGATGTCGCGCAGCATCGAGGCCTTCAGCGGCGAATCCAGCGTGGTGAACAGTTTTCGGTCGAACTCGATGAACGGCGCGCGCGGCTCGAAACCTGAAGCCGTCGCAACAGTGCAGCATTCCGCAAACAGGCGGAAGATGGACTGCTCACCGTTGGGCACGGCAAGGATGTCACCGATGCTTGCGCGCATCAGGCAGGTGATGCCGGCGAGCGTCGAGAGCTGGACGAACTTCTCCCACATGTCCTGCATGATCGCTTCGCTGGCGCGCACGTCGATGCCGGGGACCTGGAGCAGCTTTTCCAGGGCAAGCGCACGTTCGCTCAACGCGCCTTCGATCTCGCCGAAGACAATGGTCTGATTGGCCATGAACTGGACGACACGACCATCCGCATCGAGCCCGGCGCTGACGTTCGCGAGCCCGCCGAGGACGCGTGCGGCGCCGAATCGCGCGGTCAGGGCGTCGAGATGTTTCAACCCGTTGAGGATCGGCAAAATCGTCGTGCTGGGGCCGATGGCGGGCGCGAACTGGCTCATGGCGTCGTCGAGCGAGTAGGCCTTCACGCCGACGAGCACGACGTCGAACGGCTCCTTAATATCGCCAGCCGCAAGAAGCTTCGGCTGCACGGCGAAGTCGCCATGCGGGCTCGCGACCTGCAGCCCGTTCCGCCGCAATTGCTCGGCACGCGCAGATCGCACCAGAAAGGTCACGTCGCCGCCCGCTCGGACCAGGCAGGCTCCGTAATAGCCGCCAAGCGCGCCCGCGCCGATGACAAGCACTCTCATTCGAACTCCTGCATGTGTCAGCTATCAGCAAGATAGTAGCAGATGGAGTTTGCGACGTCTCCTCCTCGTCATTGCGAGCGCAGCGAAGCAATCCAGAATCTCTCCGCGGAAAGACTCTGGATTGCTTCGCTGCGCTCGCAAAGACGCTGCGGGTGGAGCTCGGCACACGTTGAACGGGCCGGCGCGCGGCGCGTCCCCTACCCGGCATGTGCGCGCAAGAACCTGCCGTGCTCGGCTTCGGTCGCATCGTTGGCGGGGAACATGCACTCGAGCCGCAGCTCTTCGGCCGTCACGGTCTGCGGCGTTCCGACGGTCGTGATCAGGGAGAAATAGTCGAGCGTCACGCCGTCCTTGACAAAGCCGAGCGGAAGCATCGGCATCGCATCGGAGGCCGAGGGCGCGCGCCATTCCGGCTTCACACCCGGGTATCGCGACAGTTCCTCCAGCAGCGCCCTGGTCCTGACGTCGACGACATGCCCGACCGCCTCGCGATGCACGCGGGCCAGCAGGCCGCGCGCGGTCTGCGCCCAGTTTGCGATGAAGGGGCGCATGCCGTCGGGATCGAACATGAGATGCAGCAGGTTCCGCGGGGCCGGGCGTGCCGACAGGTCGATGAAGCAGTTGAACAGACGCGGCGCGGCCTCGTTGGTCATCAGCACGTTCCAGTACCGGTCCATGACGATGGCCGGAAACGGCTCGTGCTGACGCAGCATGCGGCCCAGCGCGCGGTTGATGCTGGTCATGGCGGGCGCCTCGAGCGCGGGATCGCGATAGGATGGCGCGTAGCCTGCGGCCAGCAGCAGCTCGTTCCTCTCCCGCAGCGGGACGTCGAGGGCCTGGGCGAGATCGAGCAGCATCTGCCGGCTCGGGACGCTGCGGCCGCTCTCGACGAAGCTGATATGCTTCTGCGAGACGCCGGCATCGAAAGACAGGTCAAGCTGCGTCTTGCCGCGAATGTCCCGCCATTGACGCAGCAGCGCGCCCGCGGATGTCGCGCGGGCCTTGAGGGCGGCCGCAGTCGCTTTCATTATCAATAGATCCTTTCGGTGGTGCCGGATCGCCAACGCGCGAGCCATGGCGCCCCGGATCACCCGAGGCACCATGTGGGTCGCCGATGGCGGACAATCAACCGAACGCGACGGGCCCCACGGCACCCACCCAGTGGCGCACCTTGGTCTCGTCCCGCTCGTCCATGTAGAAGAAGTGCGTCATCGTCGGATGCACCGCCTTCATCGAGCGATCGTCGGGTGTCATGTCCACGACACCGCGAAACACCTTCAGCGAGCCGGCGTCCCAATATTCGGTGACGTGATGCAGCGCCGTGAAGCCGGTGTCGATGAAGGCCCTCAAATTGGCGCGGATCGCTTCGCGACCCCTCCAGTCGGCGACGCCGAGATTGCAGACAGCATCGTCCGCGAAGCAGTCGAAACCTCGTCCAAACGTCTTGTCGTCGATCTCCTTCCACATGTCGAGCAACCATTGCGGCGGCTCCTTCTTCGTGAACACGACTTGCATGTCTCTCTCCTCATGCGATGACGATGGTCGAAAGACTAGTCGGGCCGCGAACTGGCTCAATTACATGCGAGGTAATAAACTGGGCCTGGCCGGCGCCGTCTTTTCCCAAAGCCGATTTCGTGAAACCCTGCCTGAATGCGTGGGATCATCGTCGTTGGCTCACAGGGAAGCGGAAAGACGAGCCTCGCCCTGAAGCTCGGGCGAAAGCTTGGGCTGCCCGTGGTGCATCTCGATGTGCTCTACTGGCGGCCGGGCTGGAAGACGTCCGACGCGGCAAGCTTTCGAACGCGCGTCGCGGAAGCGATCGCGGGCGATGCGTGGGTCGTCGACGGCAGCTTCTCGGGGCTGGCCTTCGACCTCACGCTCGCGCGGAGCGCGTACCCGTCATCGAGGCCGAGCGGATGCAGTATGGCCCCGATGTCCCAGTCGTGCGCTTGAGGCGCGACCGCGACATCGCGAATTTTCTGGATTCCGTACGGCTGCGCGAAGCCTGATTGCTGAGCAGATGCCCTAGGACTTCTTCCGCGCGATGCTCGCGGCAAATGTCTTCATCAGCTCGGCATCCGCCGCCTCGCCATTCGCATCCTCAGCGAGGTGCTCGAACCAGCGCGCAAAACCCTCGTAGATCTGTCTGGCGGGATGATCGGCGCCTAGGAAGCCGGAAATCTCCCGCATCTCCGCAACCCAGCGATAGGCTTTCGGGATCATGTCCGGCAGCGCCACTTCGAGCCGGGCCAGGATCGCGGGCTGGCTCAGCGCGAGCTCGTCGCGCAGCGCATCGGCCGCTCCAGCTTTCGTTGCCGCAACCACCATGGCCGAGCCGATGCCGGCGAGGCCCTTGACGATGCCGGCATAGGACATTTTCAGCGCGGAGGCCGCGCCGACCGGGCCTTCGACGATCCGCACGTCGAGGCCGAGATCCTTCAGCACCGCGACGTCCTTCGCGTGCTCGCCGGACATGTAGAAGGCCGGGCTCTTGCCACCTCGCTGCGGCGGGAAGCCGATGATGCCACCGTCGACAAACGGCGCCTGCGCCGAGCCGATGATCTCCTCGATCCGTTGCACGGTGTCCACGTTGACCGCGTTGCAGTCGACCACGACCGGCTTCTTCGTGCGCCGGACGATCAGCGCGGCCAGGCGTTCGGCGAGTGCAACGGCCTCGCCCGGCGGCACGATCGAGAGGATGATGTCGGCGTCTGCGATCGCGTCGTCCTCGGCGCCGATCATGCCGGCATCCGCTGCCCGCTTCAGCGTCGCCTCGCTGCGGCCTTTCAAGGAGGTCAGCACGCGCGCGCCGTTTTCGCTGAGGCGGCGGGCCACGGCGCTGCCCATGGCGCCGGGTGCGAGGATCGCAATCGTTTTGGACATCGTGCACTCCAGGTCGAATTCCGAGCGATGCGCTCGGACCGACCGGAGACTAGCAGAGGATGCGAGTCCTTGCGTGAATGCGGCCATCCCGCAGCGGAATGGCCCTACTCCACCTTCGCAGGCTGGGGCTGGAGCGTCGAAGCGTTGGCGATGCGCGCGGCATTGGCCATGCCCGCGAGCGCGGCCGCCTTCTTCGGGTCGGGCGCCGAGCCCGGCTGCACCACACCGGCCGACATGATCAGCGTCGCGGCGTCTTCGGCGCTGAGGTCGACCTCGATGATCTTGCTCTTGGGCACGTAGAAGAAGAAGCCGGTGGTCGGGTTCGGCGAACACGGCAGGAACACCGAGACGTGCTCCTCCTGCCCCGGCAGGCTGCGGGCGATATCCTCGCTCGGCGATTGCGAGATCAGCACGATCGACCACATGCCGGGTGAGGGAAACTCGACCAGGCCCACTTTGCGGAAGCTCGAGCCCTTGCCCGAGAACAGCGTCTCGAACACCTGCTTCAGCCCGCGATAGATCGCACGCACCGCCGGGATGCGACCGAGGAAGGTCTCGCCGACGTCGACCAGCGTCCGGCCGATCAGGTTCGCGGCGAGGAAGCCGACCAGTGTCAGCGTGAAGAATGCGACAATCAGTCCCCAGCCGGGAACGCCGTAGGGCAGATAGGTCTCGGGCCGATAGGCCAGCGGCACGAACGGCCGAACCACGCCATCGACCCAGGTGACGAACCACCAGACGAGATAAAGAGTGATTGCGATCGGCCCCGTCACCACGAGGCCGGTCAGGAAGTAATTGCGGAAGCGGCCCATCAGGCCGGTATGCGGTTCCGGAGCGGGATCAAGCGGCGCGGGGACGTCGTCGCGGGTGGTCATTCGGGTTCCAGGTCAGTCGCTGCACTCAAGCTAGGGTCTTCTAGCAGGTTTTGGAAGAGTGCAGCCCGGTCCCTTCTGCCTATTCCACGGTCACCGATTTCGCGAGATTGCGCGGCTGGTCGACGTCG
Source organism: Bradyrhizobium sp. CB1717 (assembly GCF_029714325.1). Lineage (NCBI taxonomy): Bacteria > Pseudomonadati > Pseudomonadota > Alphaproteobacteria > Hyphomicrobiales > Nitrobacteraceae > Bradyrhizobium > Bradyrhizobium sp. CB1717. The sequence goes on along the minus strand of NZ_CP121666.1, from coordinate 4,913,427 downwards.
GTGCCCATGATGACAGCCGTATGATAGGCGAGCAGCTGCACCGGGACGGCATAGACCATCGGCGTGAACGCCGCCGCCATGTCGGGCATGACGATGGTGACGAGCGAGTCGACAGTCGCCTCCTCCGCGCCCTTGGCGTCGGTCATCAGGATGATCTTGCCGCCGCGGGCGGCGACCTCCTGCATGTTCGAGACGGTCTTCTCGAACACCCGGTCATAGGGCGCGATGACGACGACCGGCATGGTCTCGTCGATCAGCGCGATCGGGCCGTGCTTGAGCTCGCCGGCGGCATAGCCCTCGGCGTGGATGTAGGAGATCTCCTTCAGCTTCAGCGCGCCTTCGAGCGCGAGCGGGAAGCTGGTGCCGCGGCCCAGGTAAAGCACGTCGCGCGATTTCGCGATCTCGCGCGAGAGCTTCTCGATCTGCAGCTCGGTGGTGAGCGCATCCGACATCAGTCGCGGGACCTCGACGAGGCCATGGACCAGCTTGGTCTCGTCCTCGTCGGACAATTCGCCTCTGGCCTTGCCGGCCGCGATCGCAAGATTGGCGAGCACCATGAGCTGGCAGGTGAAGGCCTTGGTCGAGGCGACGCCGATCTCGGGTCCGGCCAGCGTCGGCAGCACGGTCTCGCTTTCGCGCGCGATGGTCGAGGTCGGCACGTTGACGACCGCGATCGTGTGCACACCCTCGGCCTTGGCGTAGCGCAGCGCCGCCAGCGTGTCGGCGGTCTCGCCCGACTGCGAGATGAAGATGGCCAGATCGCCCTTGCGCAAGGGCGCCTCGCGGTAGCGGAATTCGGAGGCAACGTCGACCTCGACCGGCACGCGCGCAAAGCGCTCGAACCAGTATTTTGCGACGAAGCCGGCATAGCTCGCGGTGCCGCAGGCGGTGATGTTGATGCGCTGGATATTCTTGAAGTCGAACGGCAGCTTGACCGGCAGCGCGACCCGCTCGGTCGCCATGTCGACATAGCGCGCCAGGGTGTGGCCGACCACCTCCGGCTGCTCGTGGATCTCCTTGGCCATGAAGTGGCGGTAATTGGCCTTGTCGACCAGCGAGGTCGAGGCCGCATGCCTGATCTTCTCGCGCTGGACGGCGTGGCCATCCTTGTCGAAGATGGTGGCGCTCTTGCGGGTCAGCACGACCCAGTCGCCGTCCTCGAGATAGCTGATCGTGTCGGTGAACGGGCCGAGCGCGATGGCGTCGGAGCCGAGATACATCTCGCCGTCGCCGTAACCGATCGCAAGCGGCGGGCCGTTGCGGGCGCCGATCATGAGGTCGTCGTCGCCGGCGAAGATGAAGCCGAGCGCGAAGGCGCCGCGCAAGCGCCCCAGCGCCAGCTTGACCGCTTCCACGGGCTTGTTGCCGCGCGTGAGCAGATCATCGACGAGATGCAGCACGATCTCGGTGTCGGTCTCGGTGTGGAATACCGTGCCGTTCTTTTCGAGCTCCTCGCGCAGCTCGCGGAAATTCTCGATGATGCCGTTGTGGACCACGGCGACGCGCTCGGTCGCATGCGGGTGCGCATTGTTGACGGTCGGCTTGCCGTGAGTGGCCCAGCGGGTGTGGCCGATGCCGGTCGTTCCCTTGAGCGGCTCGGCTTCCAGCCGCTTCTCCAGGTTCTTCAGCTTGCCCTCGGCGCGGCGGCGCTCGAGATGCTTGCCTTCGAGCGTGGCGACGCCCGCGGAGTCGTAGCCGCGATATTCAAGACGTTTGAGCGAATCCACCAATTGCTCTGCAACCGGTTCACGCCCGAGAATGCCGACAATCCCGCACATGCGGATCAATATCCCCCAAATCGTCGAAAAATCGCCAAAATGACGCGCTCAGTTTTTAGCGAAATTCCGAGGGAACCATATACTCAATAATTATTGCTGATTGAGACAGCATTCGCCGGCACCATTGCCGGCCTGCGTCGATGTGGCCGGCCTTTAACCCCGCGCGTTAACTTGTTGTCAACAAGTTTGACCAACGATTCCGGTCAGGAGAACAAGGCCATGAAAGGCTCATCCGACCGTAAAGGTCTGTCGTCATTGTATCTGCGTGCCAGCGAGACCTCGGGCACGCACCTCGCCCATTGGCCGCCGCCCCAGCGCGGCAAGGAAAGCAAGCCGGTCTTCATCAAGCATAAGCAAGGTGAACCCGCCAAGCGCGCCAAGCCGCGCGGCTGGCGCCTGACCCGCGCGATCTTCTCGGAATTCGCCGACGACGAATAGCGGCGCTCACTTCTCCGGCTTCTTTTCCAGTTTCTTGCCGCCCGTCTTCATCTCGCGATAGCGAGCCGCACCGCCTTCCCGGATGGTCTGCTGGTTGCGCTCCAGCGCCATGGCATCATCGGGCACGTCGCGCGTGATCACCGAGCCGGAGCCGATATAGGCGCCGTTGCCGATCTTGACCGGCGCGACCAGCGAGGAGTTGGTGCCGACGAAGGCGCCCTGCCCGATGATGGTCTTGTGCTTCTTGAAGCCGTCGTAGTTGCAGGTGATGGTGCCGGCGCCGATGTTGGAATTGGCGCCGACCGTGGCATCGCCGATGTAGGAGAGATGGTTGACCTTGACGCCGGCCTCCAGCGTCGCCGCCTTGGTCTCCACGAAATTGCCGATGCGCGCGCCGTCGCCGAGCGTGGTGCCGGGACGAAGCCGCGCATAGGGGCCGATCGAGACCTTCTTGCCGAGCGTGGTCTCGACGATGTGCGAGAAGGAATGGATCACGGCGCCATCGGCGATCGACACGCCCGGCCCGATCACCACGAACGGCTCGATGGTGACGTCCTTGCCGAACACGGTGTCGGCGGACAGATACACGGTCTCGGGAGCGATCAGCGTGACGCCGGCCTCCATCGCCGCTTTCCGCAAGCGCGCCTGCATCACGGCTTCGGCCTCGGCGAGCTGCGCCTTGGTGTTGATGCCGCGCACCTCGTCCTCGCTGGTTTCGATCACCACGGACTCCCATCCCTGCTTGCGGACGATTTCGACCGCATCCGTCAGATAATATTCGCCCTTGGAATTGGCATTGCCGATCGTCTCGAGGATGTCGAGCGCACGGCGTCCGTCGATCGCCATGACGCCGGCATTGCACAGATCGATCTTGCGCTCTTCCGCGCTCGCATCGGCCTGCTCGCGGATCGCGACCAGGCGGTCGCCCTCGACGATGAAACGGCCATAGCCGGTCGGGTCGGCGGCGCGGAAGCCGAGCGCGGCAATCGCCGCGCCCCTGGCGAGCGGCGCGCGCAGCCGCGCAAAGGTCTCGGCCGAGATCAGCGGCGTGTCGCCGAACGCGATCAGGAGATCGTCGGCGCCTCGCGCGATGGCCTCGCGCGCCGCCAGCACCGCATGCGCGGTGCCGAGGCGTTCGCTCTGCACGAAGGTGAGCGCGTCGGGGCGGATGCGCTTCGCCTCATCCGCCACCGCCTGATGATCCGGTCCGATCACGACAGCGAGCGAGGTGCCGGTTCCCTTCGGTGCGGCGGCGAGCACATGGGCGAGCAGGCTCTGGTGAGCGACGGGATGCAGCACCTTCGGCAGGTTCGATCGCATCCGCGTGCCTTCACCGGCGGCGAGCACGATCGTGAGGCTGGAACGGGCGGTCATCGCAATCCTGTCAGATACGGCCGAATCAATTGGCGCGGCAGGCGCCGCCCTCGTGAGCTGCCGCCTTGCTACCCCCGCAAACGCCCGGAATTCAAGTGCGACCGAGTTTTCCTGTTAATGTTCCCTGATTGATTCGGGGAAGCCGGACAGGGCTGGGCATTTAACGTTCATGGCAAAGGATTCCGACCCACTGGCGGACGCCTTCGGCACGAAGGAGACCGGCGGGCTGTTCTCCGGACTTTTGGCCGAGGAAAGCACCTTCGACCGCCGCATGATGTGGCGGCTGGGCTCGTGGGGCGTGGCCGCCGTCGGCGCCGTCGTCATTGCCGTGATGGCCAACCAGGCCCAGCTCGGCTGGCGCCGTGACCAGATGGCGTCTGCCGATCTCGCGCGCCAGGCCGACCGGCTGCAGCTGCTGACCAAGGACAGCCAGAACGAGGCGCGCCGCCTCGCCGCCGCCATCGAGACGCTGAACACCGATCGCGACCGGCTCTATTCGCGCGTCACGGTGCTGGAGCAAGGGCTCGATTCCGTCACCGGCGCGATCGCCAGGCAGAGCGCAAAGCCGCAGGACACGCCGGCCCCTGACGCACAGCCCGCCGCGGCTGCGCCCAGCGTCGGGCCGGTGGCCTCGGTGCCGGCGGCCCCTAGCGACAAGCCGCGCGCAACTGCCAAAGACCAGGCGAAGGAGCCCGCAAAGGACGCAGCGAAGGAGCCGGCAAATCCGTCGCCGCAGACCGCGGCTGCCGCCTCCCTGGTCTCACAGGCGCCGGCAACGACCTCGGCGCTGCCGATGCTCCCGCTGGTGCCGTCCAAGTCGATCATGGCGCCGCCCGATCCCGCCGCGTCCAAATTGGTTCAGCCCGAGACGGAGAAGAAGCCGGAGCCAGCGCCCGCTCCGACCGAAGTCGCCGCGGCCGCACCGGCCAAGGCGCCGGAGACGGCCGAGAGCGAGGCGCCGGCGATCGCGGTCCAGCAGACACGCTTTGCGATCGACCTCGGCGGCGCCAACTCGATCGACGGCCTGCGCGCGCTGTGGCGCGGCGTGACCAAATCCAATCCGGAAGTCGCAGCGCTGCGTCCGATCATCATGATCAAGGAAGGTGGCAACGGCATGCAGCTGCGCTTGGGGGCCGGCCCGCTGATCAATGCCGCCGCCGCCGCAAAGCTCTGCGCCGGACTATCCGAGAGCAGCCGCCACTGCGAGACCACCGTGTTCGACGGCCAGCGGCTGTCGATGCGTGGCGGTTCGGAGAAGGGGCAAGACAAGGGGCAAGAGAAGTCTCAGGACCGGGTTCAGGAGAACAACGCCGAGAAGACGCAGGACGCAGCACCGCAAGCCGAGACTGCACCCGCGCCCGCGCCAAACGCAAAACCGGACAAGCGTCGCCGGAGCTACTCTTCCAAGCGCTCATCGAAGCGCGAGGAGCCCGCGCCTGCCCCGGCACCGCAGCAGCCCGCGCCGCAGGCAAAGCCGGAGGCGGCGTCGGCGGGCTCGACGCTGACGTCGTTCTTCAGGCGGTAGTGGGCTTCCATCTCAGGGAGCAGAAAATCGAAGCGCTGACGATCGGCAACGCATCTGCGCTGTGAATCGCGTTCCAGATTTTCTCACGCAGACTTGCCGAAAAACCTCCACCTGCCCTGTTGCCCCCTTCCCCCATCCCGACCATATTGCGGCCATGAGAAAAAAGCCCTTCCGCCTCACGCCCTACCAGGTGCAGTTCCTGCTCGTCGTCGGCTTCACAACCGTCGGCTATGCGCTTTACCTGCGCTATCTCGGCATCGAGCTCTCGACCGTCGGCCTTGCCTGCGACGCCGGCCTGCAGACGCTGATCTGCAAGGCGCGCGCGGTCTCGACCGTGCTGTTCAAGAATTCGGTGTTCGGTATCGTCGCACTGGTGGTGGCGACGCTCAACCTGATGCGGCCGTCGATCGTGCTGCTGACCGTCGGCATCATCGCCGCCGGCCTCGGCATCGTGCTCTACAATGTCGTGCTGTCGGGCCTTGCGATCGGCCTGCTCATTCTTGGATTTGCTCGGCCCGCGCCCGCCACAGCGTGAGCGCGAACAACAGAAACATCGCGCAGGTCCACAGCGACTGCCAGTTGTCGCGCCCCTCGTTGATGAGCACGTAGATCGCCGACAGTGCGAGCACGCCGGCGAACACCGCTTCCGCGATCGGACGCTGGCCGATCTGCGGACGGTTCAGCATCAAGAGCGCGAACGGCACCACCGCCATCGTCAGCGAGGCGTAGGGGAAGTCGTGGTAGCGCGGGTCGAACACGAAGCCGAGCGCGGTCTCGGCCGCGATCACCGCGGTCACCGCCAGCGTCAGGCCGAGCACGGCGGTGAGCTTCGACCATTTCCGGCCCTCGCGCGGACCGAGCAGATCGAGGAAGGTCGGCAGACTGCGGCCGATCACCATCGCCTGCGCGCAGAAGATCGGCGACAGGATGCCGGCGAGCAGCAGCGCGCCCCAATGCACCCAGCCGCCGAGGCCGAGGCTCTCATAGTACATCTTGTCCGCGCCGATCCCGAGCAGGCTCCCCGCCGTCGTTGCCGAGATCGCGACACCGAGCCAGGCCGAGAAGCGCGGCGTCCACGGCCGCCGGCGCAGCGTGATCAGCGCCACCGCGAACACCAGCACGCACAGGCCCATGCCGGCGCCCATGTACCATTTCCAGTACGGGAAATTGCTGATCGGCTGACCCGGCGGATATTTCAGGTTCCGGCGCACGGAGTCATAGAGTCCCCAATAGCCGCCAACGGTCCCTTCCAGCTTGCGCTTCCACGGCTGGTCGTAGGACTCGATCAGGTTGACGCGAAACTTGTTCGCCTTTGCCAGGCTGAGGATTTCCGAAACGACGCGCGCCTGGTTGGTGCGTGACGGCAGCGCGCCCTCGCGCATGCGCCCCGCGCTCGGCCAGCCGGTTTCGCCGATCAGGATCTCCTTGCCGGGGAACGCCACCGCCATGCGCTCGCGGATCGCCTCGACATGCGAGGCGGCGAATTTCGCCTTGACCGGAAAGTCCTCCCAATAGGGCAGGATGTGGATGGTGACGAAATCGACGGCGTCGTAGACCTCGCGGTTCTTCAGCCAGAACTCCCAGACATCGGCATAGGTGACGGGCACGCTGACCTGCGCCTTCACCGAGCGGATGATGGAGACGAGGTCGGCGGTCGTCATCTCGCCGCGCAGCAGCACCTCGTTGCCGACGATGACCGCGGTGATGACGTTGGGGAAGTCCTTGGTGAGACGGACGGCGAGCGCGGCCTGCTCGAAATTCTTGGTGCGGTTGCTGGAGAGCCAGATGCCCTGCAGCACCTTCATCCCACCGACCTTGGCGGCGATCGCCGGAACCTGGTCGAGCCCATTCTCCATGGAATAGGTGCGGACGCAGTCGGTGATCTCCTTGAGCTGGCGCAGGTCCTGCTCGATCTGCTCGGCCTCGATATGGGTCCAGGCGTTCAGCGGCGACTGCTCGCCGCGGAACGGCGCATAGGAGACGCATTGAACCTTCTCGGCGGGATCGATCGGGGCGCGCGCGAGCGTGATCGGCGTGGCCAGCCACCACCACACGGCAGCAATCACCCCCAGTGAAACGAGCAGAAGCGCCAGTGGCGTACGAAGAGAAATCGGTTCCGTCCTCCGCGAAGGGCCGTCGATTACCTGCATCCACGCCGTCTGCCAAGGGGGCACTCCGGATGGATCCCTCGCGCCCCCAATGAATTTACCTGCGGCCGTTCGACAGAGCCCTAGGATTGTGACTTTGCTGGACAAAATTCGAAATACAGGTCATGGGACTCGGCGGGAATTTTCCGCCGCATTGGAGACCCATTTGGACGCCATCACGGCGCGTCCGCGGGATCCTGACGCGGGCGGTCAGTGGAGAAGTTGGGGAATTCATGCGGCAACGGGTGCGTCAGTCACGAAATGCGGTCCTGCGGCAGTTCGCCGCCACCTTGGCCGTATCCGCCCTTCTTGGTCTGGCGGGCCTTAATGGCGCCTCCGCCCAGAGCGGCACGCCGGCGCCCGACCAGGGCAAGGCCGCCGCCCAGCCCGCCGACGCCGCCAAGGACGCCGCCCAGAACCAGCGCCGCACCGACGAATTCGCCGAAGCCGCCCAGGTCATCAACGGCCCGGCCGGCAACCCCGAATGCGTCTGGCTCGGCCGGCGCGTGGTGCGGCTGATGTGGCGGGATGACCTCGATACCGCGTTCCGCCATCTCGACCTCTACGACCGCTTCGGTTGCCCCGGCGGCCATATCCAGGCGGCGTTCCGCTGCCTGACCCGCTTCGGCGGCCAGATCGATCCCAAGGTCGCCGAGACCCTGGACAGCCGCGTGCACGCTTGCTGGATCAACCCGGCCTCCCAGCCGCAGCAGGCGGCAGCTAGCGCGTCCCAGCCGGCAGCGCCGACCGCCGGCAATGCGCCTGCCCCGCAGCCGGCCGCGAGCCCCTCGCCTGCGGCAAGCCCGACACCGGCGCCCCAGAAATAGTCGCGATCGTTTCAGCTCTCGTTCAGGAACGATCGGCCATAGACGCGGTTGGCACTGCCACGCGTCGTTCGAAAAGCCCATGCCCTCATAAGGACATGAGCCCATGACAGTTGTGAAACCGCGCGGCAGAGGTATGCTCCATTTGCCGCGGACTTGGTCGGATCTCGGGGTCGGGTCCGCTTCCCTGCCACCTCAGCCCCTTTTGGTTTAGCCGCGATGCGCGTTGTCGCCGCCGTTCTGTTGCTCGTGTCCGTGCTTCACGCTGGGCTGTGGGGAGTCTTGCGCGACAAGGAACCCGCTCCCGATTTCAGGGGCCTGTTGCCCAGCGTCTCCTACGCGCCGTTCGAAGGCTCGGCCCACCCCGACATCGACAACATCCCGAGCGTGGAGAAAATCCGCGCCGACCTGAAGACGCTGTCGACGATGACGCGCGCGATCCGCCTCTATTCGTCCACGGGCGGCGTGGAGCTGGTGCCGCCGGTCGCGGCCGAGTTCGGCCTCAAGGTCACCGTCGGCGCCTGGATCGACAAGGACAAGGATCGCAACGAGCGCGAGATCAAGGCCGCCATCGAGCTCGCCCGCAAGAACAGCAACGTCGTCGGCGTCGTGGTCGGCAACGAGGTGATCTACCGCGGCGAGCAGAAGGTCGAAGACCTCATCGACATGATCAAGAAGGTGAAGGGCTCGGTGCGCGTGCCCGTCACGACCGGCGAGATCTGGAACATCTGGCGGGACAATCCCGACCTTGCCTCCAACGTCGATTTCATTGCCGCCCACGTGCTGCCTTATTGGGAAAACTTCCGCTCGGACCAGGCGGTCGACCAGGCCGTCGACCGCTACAACCTGCTGCGCAATTTGTTCCCCGGCAAGCGCATCGTGATCGCCGAGTTCGGCTGGCCGAGCCAGGGCTACAATTTGCGCAACGCCGACCCCGGTCCGTTCCAGCAGGCGCTGACCCTGCGCAACTTCGTCAGCCGCGCCGAAGCCATCGGCATGGAATACAACATCGTCGAGGCCATCGATCAGCCCTGGAAATTCTTCGAAGGCGGCGTCGGTCCGTACTGGGGCATCCTCAACGCCAGCCGCGAGCCGAAATTCGCCTGGACCGGCCCGGTGGAGAACCCCGACTATTGGAAGCTGATGGGAATCGCGCTCCTGGTCGGAGTTCTCCTGTCGCTTCCGATCCTGCGGCTTGAAAAGCCGACCGCGAAGCAGGCCTTCCTGCTCTCGGCGACCGCCAACGGCGTCGGCGCCTGGACCGCGACCGTGTTCGCGTTCTGGAACAGCCACTATTTCATCTTCGGCTCGGCCTTCGCGCTGACGCTCGGCATGATCCTGCTTGTTCCGCTGGTGCTGATCGCGATGGCGCGCATCGACGAGATCGCGGCGGTCGCCTTCGGCCGCCCGCCGCAGCGGCTGCTCGCCAAGGGCAAGCCGGTCGAGAACGTGCCGGAGAATTACTATCCGAAGGTGTCGATCCACATCCCCGCCTATTTCGAGCCGGTCGACATGCTCAAGCAGACGCTCGATGCGCTGTCGCGGCTGAACTATCCGAACTACGAATGCGTCGTCATCATCAACAACACGCCCGATCCCGCGTTCTGGCAGCCGATCCAGGATCATTGCCGCGCGCTCGGTGAACGCTTCAAGTTCATCAACGCCGAGAAGGTGCAGGGCTTCAAGGCCGGCGCACTGCGCATCGCGATGGACCGCACCGCCGTCGATGCCGAGATCATCGGCATCCTCGATGCCGACTATGTGGTCGAGCCCGACTGGCTCAAGGACCTCGTGCCGGCGTTCGCCGACCCGCGCGTCGGCCTCGTGCAGGCGCCGCAGGAGCATCGCGACGGCGACCTGTCGATCATGCACTACATCATGAACGGCGAATATGCCGGCTTCTTCGACATCGGCATGGTCCAGCGCAACGAGCTCAATGCCGTCATCGTGCACGGCACGATGTGCCTGATCCGCCGCGCCGCGATGGATATGGCCGGCGGCTGGTCAAGCGACACGATCTGCGAGGATTCCGATCTCGGCCTTGCGATCCAGGAGCTCGGCTGGGTCACGCACTACACCAATCACCGCTACGGCCAGGGCCTGCTGCCCGACACCTACGAGGCGTTCAAGAAGCAGCGCCATCGCTGGGCCTATGGCGGCCTGCAGATCGTGAAGAAGCACTGGCGCCGCTTCTTGCCGGGCGCGAGCCGGCTGACGGCGGACCAGAAGCGCGAATACGGCCTCGGCTGGCTGAACTGGCTGGGCGCCGAAAGCCTCGGCGTGGTCGTGGCCCTGCTCAACCTTGTCTGGGTGCCGATCGTCGCCTTTGCCGACATCGCCATTCCCGACAAGATCCTGACGCTGCCGATCATCGGCGCCTTCATCGTCTCGCTGGCGCACTTCCTGTCGATGTACCGCGCGCGCGTCGCGATCAAACCCGGCCAGATGCTTGGCGCCATGATCGCCGCTATGAGCGTGCAATGGACGGTGTCGCGCGCGGTCGCGCAGGGCCTGATCACCGAGCACATCGCCTTCGCCCGCACCTCCAAGGGCGGCCTCAGCAGGATGTCGATCGAGTTCCAGGCGTTCTGGGAGGCCGTGATCGGCATCCTGCTCCTGGTCGGCGCCGGCGTGCTGGTGGCCTCGAACAGCTTCCGGCAGATCACCGAGATCTACATCTTCGCCGGCGTCCTGGTGCTGCAAAGCCTGCCGTTCCTCGCGGCGGTCGCGATTGCCATCCTCGAGCTCAGCCGCATCAACTCGTTCCAGTTCTGGCGCGACAGCGCGATCCGCACCGCGGAGCTGATCGGCCTGCGCCCGGTCGCCCTGCCGACCCCGGCCGGAACGCCGCAGCCGGTACCGAACGAGGTGCGGCGGGAGGCGAACTGACGAACCCAAGACGTCGCGGCGCGGGCGAGCCCCCGCGCCGGCGGCCCATACGGCAGTTCGGCGTGGATGACGCCCCGCCAATCGGGTTGAAAATTCCGCCTTAAGCTGTGGGCACCGCGAACAAATCCGCGCTGCTGCCGCGAGTTTCGGCAGCCACCCCCGCTATTGACCTCCGCAGCCACTCCCCCTACACAGCGCGGGCCGAAAGCATGATCCGGAAACGGCCGGTTTTCCCCGCAACGCGAGTTCAGCGTGGCGGCAAGACATGCTTCTCGAATGTCCGAAGACGATGGCGATCTCTTTATCTTAGCCATCAGCGGCCATGGGAGCGCGTAGCTCAGCCGGTAGAGCACGTGACTTTTAATCACGGGGTCCTGGGTTCGAGCCCCAGCGCGCTCACCAACCAAAATCAAAGACTTAGCTCCGATCCAGAGCCGACCGAAAAGCCTCGTGTGGGCACCGTGTTGGCAAATCGATTGGCAATCTGTGCATCGAGGATCGCGGCGCGATAGTTGCCGGCCATGATAACGAGCCCTGCTCTCTCTTCGGGCGTCACCGCGCCGGCTGCCAGATCCCAGCAGATGCGCTCCATGCGCGCGAGTTCGTCGATGTCGTGCTGATGCTGCCCCACGGCCGCGGATCGGACTCGCCAGCGGTCAAGTGCCGCCAGAGTGCCGAAGCTCAGGGTCGATTGCCGGCCCGCTGCGAGCGACGAGGGGCTGTCTATTCTGCCGGTCGGCTTCGATCGCGCCGCGGATCGCGGAAGCGCTTGTGGCGCTTGCCTCAATGCAGTCGTCGTTACCAATCCGGATCTCCTGCTCAATGCGCTCAGCTGCGAGCGCCTCGGCCGCCATGACGAACGACAACTCTGCAACGCTGAGATTGTCGCGGATATTTGCCATCGGATCGAGCCCGCGCGCCTGGCGGAGCTGATGCGATCGTCCGCCGAGCAGCTTCAGATAAACCGCCTCCGTGCAGAGCATGTAGCCCTTGCCGGTGACGTGATGCTGCTTAAGCGTATCCGTGTAGGCGACTCGTTGTGAGCGAGAAACTGCTCGCGCGCCGGCCCACCTGTTTTCTTCAGCCGTGGCGCGCTGCAATATTTCATCTGCAAGCGAGGCATCGCCTGACCGATATCGCAGCCAAATTTCGCGGACCTCGAGCTCCAGCTTGGAGCTGAGATAGCCTGCGTATGCAGCGGCCAATATGGGATGTGCGAAGGTGCCCGTGCTTCCCCTTCCCCGCTTTGCATAAATAGCTGGCGTTACAGCCTTATTTTCCTTCAAAGAGGAATTTATGATCTTTTTTTCCACCTCAGCAATGAGCGCTTTCGCCATGCGAGTATTGCGCCATTTCGACGGCGATCTTCCTGCGCCCTTTTTAGCGGCTCGCCAAAGATCATCGAGGCAGACGTTTCCGTGACTGTCCTCATAAACGCGATGGCCCCGCAGGACCAGAATAGTCGACTCATTCAAGGCCGCATCTCCTGTGCGATACGACCACTCAGTGCTTGTGGATTTCTCCAGCAACAGTACAATTTCCTTGTTCAGGGGCTGTACTGCGCACGTCGTGGTCCAGATTTGAATTAAGAAAGGCGGTTACCCGGTGGTGCGGGGCCGCCTTTCGGCTTTTATGAGCTCAAATTGACCTTGGCGGAGTTACCGCATCGGTCCTTGACGCCGCTTCGAATCAGCGTGAGCACATGGGTGTCATTGGACACCCGGGTGCCGACTCGACGCAACGCGCAACACAGGCACCCGGGTGAGTTACGAACAGGCGCCTGCCTGTTAGTTGTGCGAATCTCGGTAGATTTTCGGTCATTTCGGGAGGATGTCACTTGGTCGCGATATCCGGGCGATGCCGGGGGTTTCGATCGAACGCGATGCAGCATTGTCCCCAGCACGACGCGCAGTAGCTCGCGCGCGTTCCCGGGCCCAAGGGATTGATAATTTGACTCTCGCCGGAGCGGCGCTTCGATAGTGGCATGCCCCGTGCTGCCCGCCGCCACACGCCTACGCACGCCGACGGCCGGCCGATGAAGATCACCTTCGGCGAGATGCGCGCCATGGGCGTGCGGGGCGTCCTGGTCTACTGCCACTGCGGCCATCACGTCGCTCTCGACGCTGACCGCTGGGATGACAGTGTCAGGCTCTCGGATCTCGAGCCGCGGTTCATCTGCCAAGGCTGCGGGAGCCGCGACGCCGACGTCAGGCCTAACTTCGATCGCGGCAACCCGCAGCTGGCGATCATCGGCTATCAAAACGCGGGATAGCCGCACGAAAAAACGACCCCAGCTTTTTGGCGGCTGGGGCCGTTGTAACGCTCCGGCCGGCAGGGGGGCTAGCGGCCGGAGCACAGCACCAATCCAGTCGCTTGCCACTAGTTCCTATGAAGAGGCCGCGGCGGCCTCGCGAGAACCGACCCATCGCCAAACGCGCGTTCGAACGATGGGCCGTCCCGGGTGGATGTCGCGAAGCTGGAGTGGTCCAGGTATCGCGCCACAGACCGAAATGTTAAGGCTCGCCGCTGGAGAGTCGTTCCTTACCCAGATAGCTCCCCACGGTACGGAGATCGCGTCACCAGACGCCGGCGCGGTTGGAACGTAAGCAAGTCGTGTGCATAGTTCGTCATGGCAAGTGCAACGAAGGTCCACCTGGTTCGGGTCATTACCGACAACCGAGAGCATAAGCTCTGGGCGGTCGCCGCCCCTAGAAGCGAAGCGGTTGATGCAGTGTTGAATGTAGTTCCGGAAGGCTGGAGCGCGGCCCTGCTCGATAACGAGTTGAGCGATCAGGAGGCGAAAGCCTTGAACCTCCAGGCGGGGGATGTTCGCGAGATCACGTCGCGAGCGAGTTAGAGTCTTAGGACAGTTGAGGCAAAGGCCGCCAACTGAGCGGCCTTACTTTCTTTTTCTGGAGCTAATCTCGATACGGTAAAGCATCCGCTTCTGCTCGTCGGTGACTTCAACGGCCCATTCCTGGCCAGGTCGAAATCTGCCGTCCATGTCCTTCAAAACCTCGCCAGCAAAGCCGGTGGCTTGCTTCCAAGCTGCTTCATTGTCGGGAAGCTCCTCTCCAAACTCATCGGTGCTGGGCTCTAAGTCACGAACGTTGAAGTAGTATTTCGGCATGGCCTATCAACACAGGCTAGTCGGCGCAGTTCCTGTCTACTCCGCTGCGTCTAAGCAGATCGGCCAAGTCAGATTCGAAAATCTGCTAAGGGTGCTCGAACAGATCAAGAAGCTCGATTGAGGCCGCAGTTCTCAGGCGACCTACGGTGATCCGCTGGCGCTCAATGATGAGCCTGCCGGTATCGACGTGGCGCCGTGCCTGGGCGATCTTTTCATCCAGCGTCATTGCCCGGGTTCCTACCAGGAACGAGCAAGCGCCCCTAAACCAAAACAGGCCAGTTACAATTCAAAATAGGCCACCGCGCTCGGAAATAGGCCAGCGCCACCAGGGCGATGCTGTCCTAATTAGGACACCCATGAGAGCAGATTAGGACAGCCCGAAGTGGGTGCCTCTTTCGGGCAATCGTTATTCTGGATGGCGGTCGTAAAATCGGTACGCCTCCGGACTACGCCCTCCAACCGAGTCCGGAGCGCAGGCGGCCTCGCCACGCACGCACGTGCCAGCCTTGGCGGGGTCGCTGCTCGTGTGGGCGCCCGCAGAGGGGAATTGGGTCGCTAGCCCTTGTCTTTATGGAGCGCTTTATTTTGTTGAATTTTTTCGCGCCGTCCGCGAGCAAATCAGCGATTGTCTGGCGAACTTCTCTGGCTTTCGCCGCGATGGCCTGATCTGTTGGGTCGGACTTTGCACGTTCGTCTAGCTGTTTGAGGAAATACTTGGCGCGGATGTATTTGCCATAGCGCAGCACTTCATCTGCAACAGCCGGTCCCGCCCAGCTAACGCCGCCCACAGCAACCCACGTAGCAGCCGTGGCAGCCAACAAGCGTTGATCTTCGGTGAAGTGCAGCCTGTCGGGGTTTGGACGCCCAAAGGTCCGCCGAGGGGTAAGCTCGGTGCAATAGGCCACTCTGCCACGCTTCCGCACGCAACCTGATCGCCGGCGCCGGCCCGTGCTCAAGCATGTTGGCCCATCGCCCCTCCGGCTCCATCCATCGCGCTCGCCGCGCCGCATAGGAACGTTTCCAAGCGCCGGGAATCTTACAGTCGCAATCGGTCCTGTGTTGCTCGTGGATCGAACGATGGACAAAGCCGTTGCCTATGCCATCTCAGTGCTCCTCGTGGGCTTCGGTGCCTGGATACTGATCGCTGGCCTTTCCTCTGGTTCGCCGGTCCTATGGACCGTCGTGGCGCTGGTCCCGATCACGATTGGACTCGTGAGCGCTTTTGGTCCGGCGTGAGTGATGGGGAAAATCGGCGTTGGGTCAGTGCGCCTGCATTTTCCGAATCGACGTTCCATGGTCGCTCCGCTCATGCGTCGCGTTCAGGGGTGTGGGTGTGAGCCAGTTTCTATCGATGCTGCTGCTAGTGACCGCCGTCGTTCTGACCGTCTGCTTCGGCGTGGCGGCCTGGCGCCTCTCTGACGAGAAGGATCTCGACGTCACCGGCCAAATCGCGCGTCAGTCCTATGGATGGAAGGCGCCTCCAACCCGGTAACCCCTTGCGCTCGCCTCGGCCATCGCTCGGCTGCCGAAGGGGCCCTACGATCCAGCGCCTTTGTGTCGCTCCAGCATCGCCAATTCGACCTGTTCCGCGAGCACGGTCAGATGATTGGCCAACCGATCAAATAGCTCGCGCTTGGCTTTGTCGGTCGCAAGATCGCGGATCAGTGCGCACTCGGCCGCGTCCGTGCGCAACTTCTCCAGCTGAGCCTGGTAGTCTTTCATCGTTCGCTGCCTGACTGCTACTTTTTCCCGAATAGTTCGATAGGGAAGCTGCAGAGTCAATCCAGCTTGCGGAGGAGGCCTCCCCCAAAACGCCGCGAGACAACACGCAAGAAAGGTGTAGGATTCGAGAAACAGGAGGAGCGGCATGTTTGAAATCAGCGGTTTCGACACAGCAGGCGTCGTCAGCCTCAAGCGGCTGTCGCTTGCGGCCGCCCTCAAGAAGGCCAGGGAACTGGTCGAGGACGGGTGCTGGGACGTTCAGGTCGTCGATCCCACGGGCCGGGTCTACACCTCCTTTGAGGAGCAGGCCGCCTAGCCACCCCGCCTTCGCTCTTCGGAAATCAGCCCCCATCAGATCGCTGGCGCGGCCTGACAATGCAGGGATCGCGGTGGCTATCCGCCTCGGCCGACATTGGAGGAGGCGCTGTTCAGCCAGCGCTGCGTTGCTTCATCGCTCCAGCCAGGGACGGCGAAGCGTGCCCGAGGATTTTCGTCCGCGGCGGAACGATCGACCGCGGGATGGCGCGGATGATGTGTGCGGGAGCGATGCGCCGTCGCAGCGTTTGCAGCAGTGCACAGGACAATCAACAGACCCAAGGCCAGAACAGAGCGCATCGTACCAGTTCCAATCGAACGCTGCCCGGGTTGATGTGATGCGTCAACGATCCCGCCGCAATCCAACGCGGCATCACAGCTCAGCGATGGACACGTGACGGCAACACTGTTGCAGCGGCACGGACCAGCCTTCAACTGCCGCGCGCCATGCCGTTGCCAATCAACTCGTTTAGGAGCACGCTCTCTCCAGGCGCTCAAGACGCCGCGCAGGGAGAAGCACATGAAGGAACATGGCCTGGATGGCCGCCACCGCGACAAGGATGGCGGGATCAGCAAGAAGCATGGCAACACGCTGCTCGGCACGTTGCGCAAGATCTACGGAAAGGGTTTTGCGGCCGGCTATCCCGACACGACCCAACTCAGCGAGGTGCTGCTTCAGTTGAACGAGACATCGCTGAGCCAGCTGCGTCGCGATCACGACACCGGGCATTTGCAGCACAAGATCGACCACGCCTCGAAGTGACGGGCTGCAGTCGGCCAACCTTTTCAGTCAGGGAGTTACCGCCTTCAGCTCTCCGGTGCCGAGGATGCGGCCGGCGCGGTCAGTGGAGCTCCTCCAACCGAAACGGGTCCGACGGGTTTTGATTCCCGAACCAGCAGCCGTTTGCGCATCGCTGCCGACAGTCCATAGCGGGCATTCGCTCGTCGAATGGAGGACGTGACGTCCGACATCATCGTACTCTGCAGCGCGTCGACCTTCGCGATCAGCGTGGAGAGCTGTGAAGATATCTTCCTCACATCGACCCGATCGTCGGTGATGCTCTGCCGCAGGGACAAGAGCACCAATGTATCCTGCTGCTGCAGAACTGCATTTTGCTGCACCAGGGCGTTGTTCTCCTGCAGCGAAGCCGTGTGCTGCTGCTGGGCCGACTGGATATCCTTCAAGGCGGCGACGACCGGATCCGGTTTTGGCGCGGACGATTCCGGGCGCGGAAACAGTTCGGCGAACTTGCCGACATTCAGCGACGGAAGCTCGGACGGCCAGGTGTAGATGGCCGCCGAACCGTTGATGGCGAGGGCGCACACCGAGAGCGCCAGGACCGATTTCCGGCTGGACCGCCTGGCCGCCACGGGAGCTTCCGGCGCTTCGGGTTCGGGTGCTGCGGCGGCTGCAAGGGCTGCGGGGTCGAGTTGTTCGACGAGGCCTTGCGCTTCGGATGTCGTGGTCATCTGCATTGACCTCATGAGCGAGCAAAAGGAAGCCGTCGCCGGAACGTCGTCGCGACGCCTCCTTTACGCAGCACCCATACACAACTGCCTAAAATTGTGAGCTTTTTGGATTAATTCCAAGTTAGCGGGCGGGCCCGGTCAGTCCCGCCGAATACGGAGTCTTGCGACGGGATGACTCAAATAGCCGGGGGCTAAGCTGACAATGGGCGCCGCTGCGGCCCACCGAGCACCCGGCTTCGCACGAAGCAGCCTTCTCCGCGGCGGATTTTCCGAAGGTGACAGAATGCCACTGTTTTGCCCGACGGGTCAAACCGGCTGCGAGCCGGAAGCATGGCGTCGAACGATGCCGACGTGACGGAGGGCAGTTGAACCCGATCATGGGCCCGCGCCGGCGTTTGCGCCGGCTGCAGAACCCATTGTGCCAGCAGCACTTGGCTACTGTGCATGGGGTTGTTTTCACATTTTAGAGCGCCCTACCCCTCGTCCAGCGCCTCGAACAACTCCTCCACCCGCTCGAACGGCGCATCGCGCATCGGGCTGTGATAGACGACGCGGTCGCCGTCGCGCTGGAGGGACTTTCCTCTCGACTTCCGCAACCGCCCCGGCAGGAACGTCGCGGCCACCGCGCCGGGGCCGACGTCGAGGCGGATGATGCCGCGGCGCTTGCACTCGATCCTGAGTTTCGCCGCGGCGAAGAAGTCGCGGGCGATCTTCGGCAAAGGTCCGAAGCGGCGGGAGGTTTCCTCCTCGAGGTCCTCGAGATCGTCCTCGTTGCTGCATCTTGCGGCGCGCGCATAGAGCTCGAGCCGCACCGGCTCGGACTGCACATAGGTCTCGGGGAGCATGTCCCCGACCGGCAGGTTGAGGTCGGGCACCCACACCGCGGCGCGCTCCTCGTCGACCTTCTCCGAGGCCATTTTCAGGAGGTGGCTGTAGAGCACGGGCCCGAACACCTGGACATGGCCGGACTGCTGCTCCGAGAACAGATCGCCCGCGCCTCGCAGATCCAGGTCGCGCTCGCTGATGGCAAAGCCGGCGCCCGGCCGGCTGAACTCCTCGAGCACGGCCAGCCGCTTCTCGGACTGCCCGGACTCCGTCTCGGTCAAGAGATGGGCGAAGGCGCGGATGCCGCCGCGCCCGACCCGTCCGCGCAGCTGGTGCAGCTGGGCGAGGCCGAACTTTTCGGGCCAGCACACCACGATGGTGTTGGCACGGGGAATGTCGAGGCCGCTCTCGACGATGTTGGTCGCGAGCAGGACGTCGGCCCTGCCCTCGACGAAGCTCATCATGCGGTCGTCGATCTCGTCCGCCGCCAGCCTGCCGTGCAGGCAGACGATGCGTAGGTCGCCCGCCACCGCCTGCACCCGCGCCAGCATTGGATCGAGATCCTGGATACGCGGACAGATCAGGAAGCTCTGGCCGTGGCGGCGCTGCTCGCGCAGCAGCGCGGAGGCGATGGCGGCATCCGACAGCGGCGCGATCCTGGTCGCGACCGGAAGCCGGTGCACCGGCGGCGAGGCGATCACGCTGAGATCGCGGAATCCGGCTAGACCCGCGGCGAGCGTCCGCGGGATCGGCGTCGCGCTCATCATCAGCACATGGACATTTTTGGCGAGGCCGGCGAGCTTTGCCTTCTCGGCTGCGCCAAAATGCTGCTCCTCGTCGATGATGACGAGGCCGAGATCGTCGAACTTCACGTCCTTGGCGGTGAGCGCTTGCGTGCCGACCACGACCTTGATCCGGCCACTGCGCAGCCCCTCTCTGGTCTCGCGCAGCTCCGCACCGGACGTGGCCCGCGACAAATTCCCGACCTCGATGCCGAACGGCGCAAACCGTTTCTGGAAGGTTGCGACATGCTGCCGGGCCAGCACCGTCGTCGGCACCGCGATCGCCACCTGCTTGCCGGACAGCACCACAGCGGCCGCCGCGCGCAGCGCCACCTCGGTCTTGCCAAATCCGACATCGCCGCAGACCACGCGGTCCATCGGGTGACCGGACGCAAGATCATCCAGCACGTCGTGGATCGCCTTGGCCTGGTCGGTCGTCGTGAAATAGGGAAACCGCGCGACGAACTTCTCGTAGGCCGATCCCGGCGGCACCAGCTTGTCCGCGCGCCGCCGGCGGCGCTGGCTGATGTGCTTGGCCAGCACCTTGCCGGCGATCTGGATCTCGCGCTCGGCCTCGCTGCGCCGTGCCCACCATGTGCTGCCGTCCGCCTTGTCGAGCGCCAGCTTGCCGAGCTCGGCGGCGTAAGGCCACATCAGCGCCAGATCGGTCGGCGGCACCAGAACCGCATTGTCGCCCGCGAACTTCAGGCGGATCATCTCCCGCATCGCGCCGCCGCCGGTGTTGACGGTCTGCAAGCCGTCGAGCACGGCAAGGCCGCGCTGGAGGTGAACGACCACCGTGCCCTGCTCGGGCACATCGGCATGGTCGAAGGCCGCGGTCCAGGCGCGCGCCATCGGCTGCGCATGATGCGCCCGGCTGCCGAGCACGTCGGACGCCGTCACGACGACGAGCGGCTTTCGCCCCGGCACGATGAAGCCCGCATCGAGATCGGCCAGAAGCGCCGCCTCGCCGCTTCCCCCGCGCGTCGCCTCGTCCCAATCCTCGCTGCGCTGTGCCTTGACGCCGCTCATCCGCTCCATCACGCGCAGATCGTCCTCCTGCGCGGCGACGAGGATCAATCGCGAACCGGCCCGCCGCGTTTCCTCGACGAAGGCGCGCAGCGCTTTCCTTGCGGAGGTCAGCTTCGAGAATTCGGGCACGGCCTGGAACGATGCGGTCCGCGGCAGCACTTTCATGCCCCTGGAGAGCTGCTTCCAGTCGCGGCGTCCGAGATATTCGCGCTCCCGCTCCGCGCGCGGCGCAGCCTCCTCGATCGTATCAAGCCAGCCATCTGCATGCGCAGGGACCCCTGCATCGGCGATCCATTTGGCGCGTCCGCAATAGTCGAACAGGCTCGCGCGCTTGCCGCCCTTGCCGGCAAAGCCAAGCCGCTCCGACATCGGATCGACCACGAGCTCCTTCGTCTCGAAGATGATGTCGTGCTCTTTCGGATCGAACGCCACGATCCGGTCGATCGCGCGATCGGAATGCTCGATCCGGAACGGACCGAGCGCGCCTGCGGGAAATATCTCGAAGGTCTGTCCATGAAACAGTGCCCCGCCCGGATAGTCCGGCTCGTCGTCGAGATCGTATCCGAGGGATTCGAGGCGGCTCTCGAGCTCCCGCTCGGAAAACGCGCCGCCCACCTTCAAGCTGACGCTGAGGCGCAACAGGCTCGCCGGCGGCGGCAGGCGCTCCATCACGGCTTCCGCGGTCGAGACGAGAAACAGCGGCTTCCTGGATCTTGCGAGGCGACGCAGCACGGAGGCCCTGCGCCCTGCAAGCTCGTGCGAAGGCTCGAGCTGATCGAACGGCAAGGTGTTCAGCCGCGGAAACACCAGCACCTCGCAGGACGGATCGAGCGCGTGAATGACGCTGCCGAGCCGCTCCGCCCTGCTCTCGTTCTCGGCGAGAAACACGATGCCGCTTGGTCCGGACTGCTTCCATTGCGCAAGCAGATGAAGCGCCATCGAACCGAGCGGCGACGACGACGAGATCGCGGCGCGCTGCGCTCCCTCGCTCTTCCTTGGCGACGCCTTGGTCTTGAGCGATGCCTTGGTCTTCAGCGATGTCTTGGCTTTGAGCGATGTCCTGGTCTTGGGCGATATCCTGGTCTTTGGCGATGCCTTCTTCAGCGATGCCTTGGCCGCCCGCGCCTTCTTTGCAAGCCTCACGTGAATCCGTTTCTGGTCGTAAACCGCCGCCAACTGAACGCGCGCCGCCCGCGTTTCGATTCGGCGACGCGCCGCCATGCATATGGGATTTGCCCGGCGAACGCACGCCTCGCAGCAACGTTCCGTGCATCCCCCGAGGGGAACCGGGGCCCCGTCCGAACCTTACAACGCGGCATGGGATCGTGCCCCATCTGAGGCGTAGGCTGATGCGATCGGAGACTGCATCGCCAGCACGAAAAACCCCGGCGCTTGGACGCCGGGGCGTTTCGTTCAAAAAATGATTTGGTCAAGCAATATGCCTTCATAGCAGCGAACTGGTCGAGCGCGTGTGAACTGGTTCACACGCACAGTCAGCGCAGTTGCGGCGGAACGGGGTACCGCGGGACTCCGATTTGAGCGTTGGCACGCCGCGCGCTAGGATGCTTTTTTTCGGAGGCTCATTTGAAACCATTCATTTTCATCGCCGCCATCGTGCTCCTTGCAACCACACCCGCCCGTTCACAGGCGCTGGTCGATCCCAACAAGGTCGCTCCCGAATTCCGCGAGGCCGCCGAAAAGCGCCGTGCCGAGCAGATCCGGCAGCGCGAATGCGCGCTGAAAGCGGATCTCGAGAAGGTGCTGCCGAGAGATCGCACCGCCTTTCTCAATCATTGCCTGGAGACGATGGCAGCCAAGCAATAGCCTGCAATAAAGCTTGAGCCTGGAATAGCTTCGCCGCGCGCGTGACGCGAGCATCGCCGGCATGCTCGCGCCCGCTGCATCGGCTTGCAGCGAGTGGGCGGTGAATTCGCCAAAGGGTTTCAGGCTTTCTTCAGACATTTGCGATCAGCTGACGATCATTTCCATCAGTCATTGTCGATCGCGCATGGGCTCCGTCCAGATTCAGTGCACGCGCTGCAAGAACGTGTTCCGCGATCGCGCCGCGCGGTTGCAGGACGGTTATTCCAGGCAATGTCCGAGTTGCGAGGTGGTGCTGTTCTTCGCCGAGGATTCCCAGCACCCCTTCGTCAAGCGCGCGATGCGCAATGCGCGCAAGGTCCGCAAGGAGCTGCGCGAGGCCGAGGCGGTGAGGCGCGCCGCGCCGGAGCCGCGCTCGAGGTCGTTCGCCGGGCGAACGCAATCGGCGGAGCGAGAGGATTAGCTCACCCGCGCTGCCGCTTCCTCGGAAACAGGCGGTCGCGGATGTAGCGCGAGGTCGGCGTCAGGCGGATGCCGCGCGGCTTCTGCCAGGCGGCGCGGTCGATCTCCTTCTTGTCGCCGATCGCCAGCCTGCCCTTGGCACCCTTGGCGATGAAGATCGCATCGCTCATCTTGCGGCCGGAGCGCTTGTTCCTGGCCTTCACTTCCTTCCAGAGGCTGACCCTGCCGAGCTTCAGCTTGGGCAGCTCCTCCTTGATCTCCCGCCGCAGGCAATCCTTGTCGGACTCTCGCGCGCGCTTGCGGCCGCCCGGGAACATCCACAGGCCGTCCGACCGGCGTCTGACCAACAATACCTTGCCGCGCTTTGCGGCAACCAACTTGGAAGACTTTGCCATTGCTGTCGCAATCGAGAATAGAATCGTCCCGATCGTAACTTGTCTAGTTGGATAGACAAGTTCGGGCCGCGTCTTGATCACAGGCTGCGATATCAGCCTTCGCTGGCGCCCGCCCCTGCCTCCGCCCGGTCCTCCGTCCTGATCCAGGCCATCATCATCTCCCAGGCCACCGACAGGATGATCGGCCCGATGAACAGGCCGACGATGCCATGGGCGAGCGTGCCGCCGATCACGCCGACAAAGATCACGATGGTCGGCGTGCTCAGGCCGCGCCCCATCACCAGCGGCTTCAGCATGGTGTCGATGAAGCCGACCAGGACCAGAAAGACCGTCAGCACCAGCGCCGTGGTGACGTCCTTGGCGGTCCAGATCCAGATGATGACAGGCAGCAGCACGAGGAAGGCGCCGATCTGCACGATCGAGAGCAGCAGCACGATGAAGGCGAGCAGGCCCGCGCTCGGCACGGCAGCGAGCTTGAAGCCGATGCCGGCCAGCAGCGCCTGCACGATCGCAACGCCGATCACGCCTTGCGCCACCGCGCGGATGGTCGCACCTGCGAGCCCCAGGAAATGCTCGCTCTGCTCTGGCACGATGCGGAACAGGAAGCTGCGGCCGGCCGCGACCAGCCGCGGCCCATGCGGGAACAGGAATCCGGCCACGAACACCGAGACCAGAAACTGGAGCGTCCCGACGCCGGCATCGCCCGCTAGCGACAGCAGCGGCCCCGCCAGCGGCTGAAGATACGGCGCCACTTCGCGCAGCACTGCGCGGATGTTGGTGTAGGCTTGGTCCCAGAGCTCATAGAGCCAGGGGCCGACGAGCGGCCACGATTTGAGCTGCTCCGGCGCCGATTGCAGCGCGAGGTCGCCGGTGCCGAGCTGGTGCGCCAGCTCGCGCACGCCGTCCACCGCGCTGATGCCGAGCCAGGTCGCCGGGCCGATGACGATACCGAGCGTGATGAGGGTGAGGATCGCCGCCGCAGTCTTGGGACGTCCGCCGAGGATCTTGGCGACCCAGCTGAAGGCCGGATAGAACGCAACCGCAAGCACGCCGCTCCAGGCCAGGATCGGCACGAACGGACGGATGATCAAGAAGGTCCAGATGATCAGCAGGGCGAGCAGGCCAAGCCGGATCACGAGCTGGATGATGTCCTCTCCCGTGAGGAGCTGACGGAGGCTTTTCACGGGCACGACCTTCCTTGCGGCATCGACGCGGGTTCCGGCACTTGCACGGGCCGTTATTGCCAGCCCCGGGGCGGGCGTCAAGACGACCGCTCGTTCGCTTCCGACCCGCCGGCCGTCAAATTAGGAACGCATCGGCCGAAAAAGCATTCCGAGACAATGTCGCACCGCCCCCGAGAGCCCGATCAGCTCCTGCCCTGACGCCGGCCGGCTTGGCTAACGGCGATTAACCGGATTTCCCCTGACAGGTTTACGCCGATGCAAACGCCCGCTTCTACCCTGCATCGAGGTCCCAAGAAACGGCGCGTGCAATGGCCAACAGCATCTGGACGATCGAAGAATTCACCTGCACCGGTTGCAGCATGAACTACACCGCGACAAGGGAGGAGCATGCCGAGGAGCATGTCGGCCACTTCAGGTGCAACATCTGCAGCAGTGTGGTGCACAGCTGGTCCGGCAAGCATCACTTCTTCGGCTGGCAGGCGGTGAAGACGAAGCCGCCGGTGTTCGGACGCCGCTGGGCGGACGTGGAGTGGTAGGCTGAAGGCAGCCATTGCGGTCTGCACGAACGATGGCTTCTGCTCGTCTGCGGTGCGAGCTACACTTCCCTCCCCGCAATCGAAGCCGACACGCGATGACCGCTCCTTTCATTCCGCAGATCGCCCTCTACCGCAACTGGCTCGCCGAACAGCGCGGCCTGTCCTTCGCGAGCTACGAGGACATGCGGCAATGGTCGGTGCGCGACCTCGACGGCTTCTGGCGCAGCATCTGGGATTACTACGATCTGCAATCTCCGACGCCGTTTGCGGCCGTCATCACCGAGCGCAAGATGCCGGGCGCGGTCTGGTTTCCGGGTGCGCAGGTCAACTATGCCCGGCAGGTGTTCCGGCATGTCGAGGCGGCCGATGCCGCCGGCCTGCCCGCGATCGTCAGCAGCGGCGAGGACGGCAAGCTCAGGGAAACCAGCTGGCCGGAGCTGCGGCGGAAGGCTGCGGCGCTCGCGCTGCATCTGAAGGAGAAAGGCGTCAAGCCAGGCGACCGCGTTGCGGCCTATCTGCCCAACATCCCCGAGACCATCATCGGCTTTCTCGCCAGCGCCAGCATCGGCGCGGTCTGGAGCGTCTGCGCGCCCGACATGGCCGCGCCCGCCGTGATCGACCGTTTCAAGCAGATCGAGCCGAAAGTGCTGATCGCCTCCGACGCCGTCACCTATGCCGGCCGGCGGCACGATCGGCATGATGTGCTGGCCGAGCTCCGAGAATCGCTTCCCACCGTCGAGCACGTCATCCTGCACAGCGAGGCCCACGCGCCCACCGCGCCGGACGCTCTGCTCGCCGATATCCTGGCAAGGACGGGCGCCGCGATCGACGCGTTCGAGCCGATGTGGCTGCCGTTCGATCACCCGCTCTGGATCGTCTATTCCAGCGGCACCACCGGCCTGCCGAAACCGATCGTGCACGGCCATGGCGGCATCGTCATCGTGGTGCTGGCGCTGCTCGGCCTGCACAATGACATCGGCTGCTCCTATCACCCAAACTCGTTCGGCGAGCGCTACCACTGGTACTCTTCGACCGGCTGGATCATGTGGAATTCGCAAGTCGGCGGCCTGCTCAGCGGCACCACCTGCTGCATCTTCGACGGCAGCCCCGGCGGCACCCGGGACAAACCGGACTGGACCACGCTGTGGCGCTTCGTGGCGCAGTCGAAAGCGAGCTTCTTCGGCGCCGGCGCGGCGTTCTTCGCCAACTGCGCCAAGGCCGAGATCGAGCTTGCCGCCGCTGGCGATCTGTCACGGCTGCGCTGCCTCGGCTCGACCGGCTCGCCGCTCAGCGCCGACACGCAAGCCTGGTTCAACGCGCGCTTCGCAGCATTGTCGAAGACCAACGGCAGCAAGGCGCAGGCCGACATCTGGTGGGCGAACATCTCCGGCGGCACCGATTTCGCCGGCGCCTTCATTGGCGGCAACCGCGAGCTGCCGCAGACGCCGGGCGCGATGCAGTGTCGCCTGCTCGGCGCGGCCGTTGAAGCCTTCAGCGAACAGGGCCGCGCTGTGATCGACGAGGTCGGCGAACTCGTCTGCACCGAACCGATGCCCTCGATGCCGCTCTATTTCTGGAACGACAAGGACGGCGCGCGCTATCGCGCCAGCTATTTCGAGACCTATCCTGACAATTTCGACGGCAGCGGCCGCGGGCCGGTGTGGCGGCACGGCGACTGGCTCAAGGTCAATCGAGACGGCTCCTGCATCATCTATGGCCGCAGCGACGCCACCATCAACCGCCACGGCCTGCGCATGGGCACGAGCGAGCTCTATTCCGCGATCGAGGCGCTGCCGGAGGTGCTCGATTCCCTCGTCGTCGACCTCGAATATCTCGGCCGCGACAGCTACATGCCGCTGTTCGTGGTGCTGCGCGAAGGTGTCGCACTCGACAGCGCAATGCAGGCCAAGATCAACAAAGCGATCGAGGCCGGTCTGTCACGCCGCTTCCTGCCGAATGAAACCTTCGCAGTCGCCGAGATCCCGCGCACGCTGTCCGGCAAGAAGCAGGAGCTGCCGATCAAGAAGCTGTTGCTCGGCCAGCCGGTCGAGAAGGTCATCAACAAGGAGGCGATGGCCAACCCCGCGTGCCTCGACTGGTACCTCGCCTTCGCCCGCGACTATCTGGCGCGGACCGCGGCGTAGGGTCGATCAACCTCCGCCGAAATTGGAGGGATCGAGATTCCTGTTCTCCGACGGCGGGATCGGCGGCCACCCGGGAAATTTGTACCAGCCGGGCGGCACCGGCGCGTCCTCGGACGGACGGACGACAACGGGGTGGTGCGGACGGGCGCGGTGCGCCGGCGCGGCGGCGGCAGCCGTGCATGCCGACATCAAGAGGATCACAATCGGGATAAACCGCATCGCATGGGCTCCAAACGTCCACCCAGGCTGACATGTGGTGCGGGAACCATGCTGGGCCCACGCATACGCGCCGTCACGACCGGTCACAACGACGGCACCGCGACAGGCGGACGATCCGCCCAATTGCGCCGATGCCGTTTGGACTCCGTTCACCGATCGCCGCTAGATCGGGAAGGATCCTCTGCGCCGAACACCTGACATGGCCGACCTCAACGCCATCCTTGCCCGTCTCAACGACCGCCTGCTCCGCCTCGAGGGCGAGCTGTTCGTACTGCGCTCGCTGGCGCGCGCGACGCTGACCGCAGGCGACGATCATGCCGAGCGCATGCGCAAGCTGGTCGAAGCCGCCAAGGTCGCGCTCGACGACGAGGCGCAGCGGCCCCTGGACAAGCCGACGCGGAAATATGTCGAGGCCGCGAGTGCCATGGTCGAGGAGCTGCTGGTCGAGCCGACCAAGGCCCGACCGCTGTTCACGGTGATCGACGGTGGAAAGTCCTAACGCGCGTACAAGCCGGGGGCGTGTGCGCGGTTCGGATAGCAATTGCCGCTGGAATAATTGTAGTCGTAGCCCTCGGGGCAAAGTCCGC
The DNA here is from genome assembly GCF_029714325.1 of Bradyrhizobium sp. CB1717. Lineage (NCBI taxonomy): Bacteria > Pseudomonadati > Pseudomonadota > Alphaproteobacteria > Hyphomicrobiales > Nitrobacteraceae > Bradyrhizobium > Bradyrhizobium sp. CB1717. The sequence goes on along the minus strand of NZ_CP121666.1, from coordinate 4,885,828 downwards.
CGCGGCGCCCATACTCGGGTTGCCCGTACATGCCGGGTGCCCGCGCACGGTTCGGATAGCAATTGCCGTTCGAATAATTGTAGTCGTACCCTTGCGGGCAGAGTTCGCGTCGGTACGTCGGCTGGGGAGCCGTGTAGTAGCCGGGCGCATGATAGTTGTTCGGATAGCAACGGCCGTTCGAGTGGTTGAAATCATACCCCTCCGGGCATTGCCCACCTGGACCACCGCGGAACTGAACCTGCTCCACAATGGGCGCCGGCGATGCCGCAGGCGCGCTTGCAAACGCAATCAGGCCAGCCAGCGCAAGCTCGATCATGACGTCTCCTCCAAATCACCGGGACAAAGCCTAGCAGGATTCGTGTCCCACGGAATGACCTGCCGATAGAGACATGGCCGGGCTGAACCGTGCATGAACCGCAAGCGACCAGCGACGATGCGCAGCACCTCAGTCCACGCAAGAGTTCACCCGCTAAGCCGCGCTACGCTGCCGTGGAATTCGCCGCCTTCAGCCGGCTGAGGCCCGCCTCGATGATCGCGATCTCCTCGTCGATCTGGCCGATCGGCAGGCTGAAATCATAGCCGGACCTGCTCTTCAGATCGACCGCGAGCCGCTGCCTGTGCATCATCAGCTGGTCGAGCCCGCGACGGTTCTTCAGACGCACATAGGCGTCCACGATCTGCTCAATCGCGCTCGGCATGAAATCGGTCCCGGCGAAAAGACCCGCGCGGCGCACCCACGCCGGCGGGACATTTTCGGTGTCGCGGTACGCAATACAAATCCGCGACGGATTCGTCGATACGACAAGCTGGTTGAGAACGTATTACCGTCAGATGATTTCGTGACGCACGGCATGAAAAAGCCGCTGGCATTTGCGCCAGCGGCTACAGCCGGGTTTGAAAATGGATCCGGATTGAAATGTCGCCAGCCCCGGTTGGATATGTTCTAGCGTCAGACGGGGATCGCTTCAGTTCGGAATGAAACACAGGAACCGCATGACACCATTTGCCGTCCGATCGTGGCCGCCAAGCAACGCTAGTCCGTGACGCAGAAATATGTCCGCGGCGGTTTGCGATAGGCGCTGTAGCGGTAGTACGGCCGATAGGCATAGCCGCGATAGATCGCCGGCGGCTCCTCGCCGTAATAGGCGCCGTGATAGAAATTGTAGGGCACCCCTTCAGCACAGCGATAGGCATCCCAGGTCGGGCCGATAAACGGCGCCACCCCGATCTCGGGCGGCACTGCCGGGTACGACCCGCCGGCGTGGGCTGGAGCGGCCGCAAGCAGTGTCGCGAGAAGAAAAAACCACGCGCTTCGCATGCACTCGCTCCTGATAGGCTGCAATACGCCTATGGAAGCACCGGAACGATCGACCGCGCAATCGCGGAAATCAGCATGTCCCGCGCCCGGTGCATTGTTGATAACCGCTGCAAACGGCCCGCAGGTGGTGACACGGCGCCCGGACGTGTTATCGGGGGTATGACGCAGTTGCGAAACGGATCGGACCCCCATGCGAATTACCCTCGTCGGCTCCCGCCATTTCGGTGTGACCACCCTGAACATGCTCCGGGAGCACAGCGTCTCGATCGCACGGGTCGTCGTGGCCGACGCCGAGGATCGCCTGGCCGCAACGGCCAAGGCCGCCGGCATCGAGGTCGTGGTCCAGGCCAATCCGAAGCTGGTGGTGGCCTCCGAGATCGCTCCCGACACCGATTTGATCATCACGGCACATAGCCATGCCCGGATCGGCAAGGACGCGCTCGCCGCCGCCAGGTTCGGCGGGATCGGCTACCACCCCTCGCTGCTGCCGCGCCACCGCGGCAAGGCCGCCGTGGAATGGACCATCAAGGAAGGCGATCCAATCGCCGGCGGCACCATCTATCAACTCGCCGACCGCATGGATGCCGGCGCCATCGCCGCCCAGGACTGGTGCTTCGTCAAGAAGGGCGAGACCGCCCGCGAGCTCTGGGAGCGTGCGCTCGCCCCGCTCGGGCTCAAATTGCTTGCCGACGTGATCGATTACATCAAGGTTCACAAGGCACTGCCGTCCAAGGTCCAGGACGAACAGTTCGCGACGTCCGCGCCGAGTCTTTCCTGAGTCTCTGCTGACGTTTACCCTTAACGTGAGGGGGCCTTGATTCTGCTTCGAAAATTGGAGTCGAGAACGCAAATAAACCATTGTTTCCACAGGAACAATTTTCGATTTGGCAGCGCAACAAATTTCCGTCACATTTTGTCCGAATAAGCGACAGCATATCAGACATACTCAAGGACGGAATTCATGCGTTTTGCTCGCATCGCGGCGTTCTGTGCCGCTTCAGTTTTCGCCGGCACCCTCGCCGCTCCCGCCTTCGCCCAGAGCCCCTATGACGGCAACTGGCAGGTCACCATCGTCACCAAGAGCGGCACCTGCGAGCCGACCGCGAGCTCGATGCTGACGGTTGCCGACGGCAAGATCACCGCACCCGGCGCTAACGTTTCCGGCACTATCGGTAGCGGGGGACTTGTGAAAGTTTCGATCAATGGTGCATATGCCAACGGTCAACTCAACGGCAACGCCGGATCGGGGAAGTGGAATGGAGCATCTGCAGGCATACCGTGCAGCGGGCGGTGGGAAGCATCGCGCCAATAAACCAATCGAGGCTCGCGCCCGGAACCGGCGGCTGCTGATTGCGGCCGCCGTTTTGTTTGCGGCGGGGCTTGCCGGCTCTGAAAGCAAGGCCCAGTCCAGCCCGTTCGCCCCGATGGCGGGCAGCTGGAGCGGCGGCGGCACCGTCACGCTGGATGACGGCTCGACCGAACGGATCCGCTGCCGGGCCAAATACGCTCCGATCGGACCCACCATGGAGCTGTCGCTGACCTGCGCCAGTGACGCCTACAAGTTCAATCTCGGGGCGAACGTCAGGGCCGAGGGCAGCGCCATCACCGGCAGCTGGTCCGAGGCCAGCCGCAACATCTCCGGCGCGCTCCAGGGGCGCGGCGGCGGCGGAAACTTCGAGGTGGTCGCCTCCACCGCCGGCTTCAACGCCAACATCGCGCTCAGGACCAGCGGCAACAAGCAGACCGTCACGATCCGCGCGGACAGCCAGTTCCGCGGCGCCAACATCGCGCTGTCGAAGTAAAACACCCACTGACACGACAATCGATCCGGCGACCTCGCCGGGTCGATTTTTTATGTGCCCGGCACGAACGCCGTGACCTCGATCTCGACCTTGGCCCGCTCGTCCACGAGGCCGCCGATATAGAGCAGCGTCGAAGGCGGGAAATTGCGCCCGAGCGTCTCCTTCCAGGCCGCACCGATGCCCGCACCTGCGGCCTCGTATTCGCTGCGGCTGGTCAGGTACCAGGTCAGGCGGACGATGTGCTCGGGACCCGCGCCGGCCTCGCCCAGCAGCTTGATGATCCGCTGCAGCGCTACGCCGACCTGCGCCGCCATGTCAGGCACGTAATTGCCCAGCTCGTCGCCGCCGGTCTGGCCGGCGAGCACCACCCACCGGCCCGGCCCGTCGACCACGACGCCATGGGAAAAGCCGCGCGGTTTTTTCCATTCGGCCGGCTGCAAGATGCGCATGAGCGAGATCTCCCGATTTTCTCGTTGTTCGCTGATGCCTTAACACGCCGGCCTGCATCGCTGCATCCGCAGATTTGGCCGTTGCAAACGGCGGCGAGGTCGCCGATACCGGCCGTCCCTTCGGATTCCACCCCTTCCGCGTCCGCCGCAATGAGCACGACACCGTCCAAAACGATGGCCGCACTGTGGATGGCCGGCTGGCTGTCGCTGATGCTGATCATGGCGGTGGCCGGGCGCGAGACCACACGCGAGCTCAACGTTTTCGAGATCATGGAGATCCGGTCGCTGGCGGGCTTCGTCCTGCTGGCGCCGATCATCTATCGTGCCGGCGGCTTCAAGGTGCTCAGGACATCGCGCCTGCAATACCACGTCGCGCGCAACCTCGTGCACTATGTCGCCCAGCTCGGCTGGTTCTTTGCGCTGACGCTGATCCCGATCGGCCAGGTCGTCGCGATCGAGTTCACCATGCCGATCTGGACCGCGATCCTGGCGGCGAGCTTTCTCTCCGAGCGCATGACGCCGTGGAAGATCGCCGCCATCGTGCTCGGCCTCGTCGGTGTGATCGTGATCGTGCGGCCGGCCACCGGCGAGATCAATCCGGGCCAGCTCATCGCGCTCGGGGCCGCCATGGGATTTGGCGTGTCGATGGCGCTGGTGAAATCGCTGACCCGCACCGAAAGCGCGCTGTCGATCCTGTTCTGGATGCTGGTGGTGCAGTCGGTCGCGGGCTTCGTGCCGACGCTGCTGGTCTGGACCTGGCCGTCGGGCTACGCCTGGGCCTGGGTCGGCGTGATCGCCGTCTGCGGCACGTTCTCGCACTATTGCCTCGCCAGCGCGATGCGCTTTGCCGATGCGACGATCGTGGTTCCCATGGACTTCCTCCGGGTTCCCCTGACCGCAACCGCAGGTTGGTTGCTGTATTCGGAGCGGCTCGACGCCTGGACCGTCCTCGGCGCGGCGCTGATCCTGTGCGGCAATCTCCTGAATTTGAAGCCGGCGCCGGTTCTCGCTCGCGCGCAGTGAACCTCGCGCCGCCTCACGCGACAAAACAAAGTGGCCGTGTGATTTGGATCACGTTGGAGAGCCCCTCCATCGTGCACATTCGGCCACACAGCAGCGGGTTGAACGCGACGTACCGCCGTTTTGGTGGCGCGAAGTCGGGCACTTCGTGTAGGTTCGCCGCCAATTTGTTGCTGCCTGCAATTCGATTCTGGGGATTTCAGAATGCGCTATCTCACCCTGCTCGCCTCGCTGATGTGCGTGGCACTGTCGGTCAGTGCCGCGAAGGCGGACCGTCGTGTCGCCTTCGTCGTCGGCAACGGCTCCTACAAGAACGTCGCACAATTGCCGAACCCGCCGATCGACGCCAAGACGATGGCGGCGACGCTGCGCAATGTCGGCTTCGAGGTGATCGAGGGCTCCAATCTCTCCCGCGACCAGATGACGGAGAAGCTGCTCGACTTCGGTCGCAAGGCGCAGGGCTCCGATATCGCTCTGTTCTATTATGCCGGCCACGGCATCGCCGTCGGCGGCACCAACTACCTGCTGCCGGTCGATGCCGACATCAAGACGGAGATGGACGTCAAGCTGGGCGCCGCCATCAACATCGACCTGACGCTCGAGCAGACCATGGGCGATGCCAAGGTCAAGCTCGTCTTCCTCGATGCCTGCCGCGACAATCCGTTCGCCGCCAAGATCAAGTCGAACTCGGCGACCCGCAGCGTCAACGTGCAGAGCGGTCTTGCCGAGATGAAGTCCGGCGAAGGCACGCTGATCGCGTTCGCGACCGGCCCGGGCCAGACCGCGCTCGACGGCCAGGAGGGCAATAACAGCCCGTTCACCCGCGCGCTGATCGACAACATCACCAAGCCCGGCGTCGAGATCCAGCAGGCGATGACGTCGGTCCGTGCCCAGGTCAATGAAGAAACCCACAAGGGCCAGCTGCCCTGGGGCCACACCAACCTGATCGGCGCCGTATATCTCAACCAGGCTCCGACCACGCAGGTTGCCAACGCGGCGCCGACCGCTTCTGGCATCTTGCCGGCGGCGAATGGAAGCTCGGACGGTGTCGAGCTCGAATACTGGCGCTCGGTGAAGGAGAGCAACAAGCCGGAAGAGCTCAACGCCTACCTTTCCGCCTATCCGAACGGTCAGTTCAAGGCGCTGGCTCTGGCACGTCTCGCGGCGATCAAGAGCGGCCCCTCGACCGCGACCCGCACGCTCAACTCCGGCGTCGATCCAGCAGCCTTTACCGATGAGGCCTCTCAGCTCACCGAGGACCAGATCGGCCTCGACAAGAACCAGCGCCGCGACGTGCAGCGTCGCCTCACCGGGCTCGGCTTCGACACCAAGCAGACCGGCGTCTTCAGCGACGAGACCCGCGTGGTGCTCAAGCGCTGGCAGGCTGCGCGCGGCTATCCTTCGTCAGGCTACCTCAACAAGCCCCAGCACAAGGCCCTGCTCTCCGAGGTCGTGGCCGCACCGCCGACCGCAAGCGATAGCAGCCAGAAGGCGGCCCGACGTGCCAGCGCCCCCGCAGCCAGCAGCGCGCCGGCGCCGGCACCGGCGCCTCAACAGCGCAGCAGCAGCCCCGGCGATGCCGCCGGTGCGGCCTTCGTCGGCGGTGTCGTCGGCGGCATGATGGGCGGCATGTTCCGCCGCTGAGGCAGGACGCAGGTTCAAAAACAAAAGCCCGGCTCGCGCCGGGCTTTTTCTTTCTATTGTCGTACGGAAAGACAAAAGGAAGGAGGGTTCTGCCGCACACTCCGTCATTGCGAGCGCAGCGAAGCAATCCAGAATCTCTCCGCGGCGGCAGCCTGGATTGCTTCGCTTCGCTCGCAATGACACGGAAGCGAGCAAAGGGACGTCCGGCCTGCGGACCGATCCCTTACTTCCCCGCCGCCTTTCGCAGCGCTTCGTTGATGCGGTCCTGCCAGCCGGGGCCGCCCGCCTGGAAGAACTCCAGCACGTCCTGGTCGATGCGCAGCGTGACCTGCTCCTTGATGCCGGGAACGGCGTTCTGCTTCGGCGGCGCCGCCGCGACCTTGGCCGTCACCTTCTTGAACGCCGCCTCAGCCTCGGTCCTGGCATCGCCAAGCGTGCGTGGCCGTCTCGGTTGATCCGCCATATCCTAGATTCCCTCGAACAGAGCTGTCGAAAGATACCGCTCCGAGAACGACGGCACGATGGCCAGAATGGTCTTTCCCGCAGCTTCCGGCCGCTTGCCGATCTGGAGCGCGGCGGCGATCGCCGCGCCCGAGGAGATGCCGCCCGGAATACCCTCATGCCGCGCCAGCGCGCGCGAGGTCTCGATCGCCGTGGTCGAGTTGATCTTCACGATCTCGTCGATCACCGAGCGGTCGAGGATGTCAGGCACGAAGCCTGCGCCGATGCCCTGGATCTTGTGCGGCGTATGCTGGCCGCCTGACAACACCGGACTCTCCTCCGGCTCGACCGCGATCACCCGCAGCGACGGCTTGCGCGGCTTCAGCACCTGGCCGACGCCGGTGATGGTGCCGCCGGTGCCGACGCCTGCGACGAAGAAGTCGATGTTGCCGGCCGTATCGTTCCAGACCTCCTCGGCCGTGGTGCGGCGGTGGACTTCGGGATTGGCCAGATTCTTGAACTGCTGCGGCATCACCGAGTTCGGCGTCGTCTTCAGAAGCTCCTCGGCGGCGGCGATCGCGCCCTTCATGCCTTGCGCGGCCGGGGTCAGCACCAGCTCGGCGCCGAGAAAGGCGAGCATCTTGCGCCGCTCGATCGACATGGATTCCGGCATCACCAGCTTGAGCCGATAGCCGCGCGAAGCCGCCACGAAGGCGAGCGCAATGCCGGTGTTGCCGGAGGTCGGCTCGATCAGCACGGTGTCGGGCTTGATGATGCCGGCCTTCTCCATCGCAATGATCATGGCCGCACCGATGCGGTCCTTCACGCTCGCGGCGGGATTGAAATATTCAAGTTTTGCCAAAATCGTCGCGTTCACCCCGTGCTGGCCCGGCAGGCGTTGCAAGCGCACGATCGGCGTGTCGCCAAAAGCCTCGACGATTGAATCGTAGATCCGGCCGCGGCCGGGTTGGTGCGCTGCACTCGTTTTGGACGATGCGTCCATCATGAACTCCCTTTGGCGACAAATTGAACCGCTGTCGCAGCTGTTCCGCAGTTACAGACAGCTTGTGGCGACACGCAAGCGGCAATCCCGTGACCCGGCCGGCCGCCATTTGCAGGAGGCCCGACTTTACCGCCCTGCCCGTTGCCGTTGTCAATCTGTTCACAATTGCCATGCTGAACTGCCGGACCAGCGTCCAGCCTTCCGATCATCGCTTGTGCCTTAGCCAAATACCCTCCCGACAGGCGACGTCCGTTGCGGGCGGCGGGAGCGCAGAGAACGCCTGATGCATCAACGGCTCGCCTTCATCGATACCCTGCGCGGCATCGCCGTCTTGTCGGTGGTCGTTCAGCACGCGCTCGAGGTGATCGTGCGGGAACACCCGACCGGCGCGTACCATTCGATGTTCCACGACGCGATCGGCTATTACATGAATTTCGGCCGGTTCGGTGTCGCGCTGTTCTTCTTCGTCAGCGGCTTCGTCATTCCCTTGAGCTTTCCCGCCAGCGCGTCTCCCGTGAACGACTTCGCGGTCAGTCGCTTCTTCCGCCTCTATCCGGCCTACTGGACCTCGATCGCGATCGGGCTCGTCACGATGCAGGCGGTGGAGTTGAGGAGCTATCCCCTGTCGCAGATCGTCGCCAACCTCACGATGCTCCAGAGTTTCCTGGAGGTCCGTCACCTCTGGGACTTCTACTGGACGCTGACGATCGAGCTGCTGTTCTACGTCGCCTGCACCATCCTCTTCGCGACAGGACTGCTGACCCGGCGCCTCACCGCCGTCGCGATCGTCGTTGCGACCGCGCTGGCCGGGACGGCCGTCGCTGTCCTGGTCGAGGAACGGGCAGCCTGGGTGATGATGGAGATCGGGCTGAACCTCTCGGCGATGTTCCTCGGCAAGATCATTCGCGACACTATCGTCGGCGGAACGCTGCGATGGCGGCATGTCGCCGTCTGCACGGCGCTCTACGCCGTCTTTGCGATCACGCTGGCCGGCAGGCGCTATGGCGGCGCGTATGAGGACAATTTCTTCTACAGCTATTCAATCGGGGCGGCTTATGTCAGCGCCGCCGTCGTTTTCATCGTGTTTGCCGCGTTCGGCGAGCGGATGGCCTGGCGTCCGCTCGCGTTCGTCGGCCTCATCAGCTACTCGGTCTACCTGATGTCGCCGTTCACAATGGTCTGGGTTCATCACTTCGCCTGGCCTGGCGACGCGCCGCTGGCATGGCTCGTCTTCGTCGCCGAGGTCGTGACGTCATCGATCCTTGTCAGCTGGATGACATATTCCCTCGTCGAGAAGCCCTGGATTTCGTTCGCGCGCAGACTCCGCTCGGGCCACCGCAAGCCGGTCGCGCTCAAGCCTGCTCTCGGACGGCAGGGTGCGACGCAGTAATCGAGCGTCGTGAAGCGTGAAGAATTATCGCAATGCACACGGATTGTTTGCGCTGCGATACCGATAACAAGTCAGCAGTCACGTCGTGGTGACGGCAATTTTATAAAAGCCAGCGCGTTTGTGTTGCGACCTCGTCAAGTACTTCTGCTTATGTTAGACTTACGTCTTAATAAAGCAGGGAGGTCACCACGATGTCAGCAGTTGCTGAAGTGATGTCGACCGTCGCGCTGAACCGCGATCCGCGTTGCAGCGAGTTGCCCACCTGTCCCGTCTGTGCCGACTCCATGGTCGCCGCCGAAGCATCCGCTTACGTCTCGGACCACATGATCAGCTATCTCTGGACCTGCGACAATTGCGGCTACGGTTTCGTGACCAAGCATGCCGTCAAGCAGCGGATCGTCTGCAATTGACGTTGCTCAGCGCGGGGCGATATCGCCCCTCGCCCAATCCTCACGCGTACGCTGATAGAACTCATCGAACGTTCCGTGTGCGATCGCGTCCCTGATGCCCTGCATCAGGGACTGGTAGTAAGCGATATTGATCTCGGACAGCAGCATTGCCCCCAGCGTCTCGCCCGCCTTGACGAGATGGTGGAGATAGGCGCGCGCATAGTTGCGCGTCGACGGCCATGAGCTCTCTTCATCGAGCGGACGCGGATCGTCGGCGTGGCGCGCGTTGCGCAAATTGACTTGACCGAAGCGCGTGAAGGCGACGCCATGCCGGCCATTGCGCGTCGGCATCACGCAGTCGAACATGTCGATGCCGCGCTTCACCGCTTCGAGAATGTCGTCGGGAGTGCCGACGCCCATGAGATAGCGCGGCCGCTCCTTCGGCAGCATCGGCGCGGTCTCGTCGATCATGGCCAGCATCACCTCCTGCGGCTCGCCGACGGCAAGACCGCCGATCGCATAGCCGTGGAATCCGATCTCGACGAGGCCTTGGGCGCTGGCGTGACGAAGCTGCGGGATGTCACCGCCCTGCACGATGCCGAACAGCATGTAGCCGTCGGGCGCGCTCTCGAAGGCACGCTTGGAGCGCTCGGCCCAGCGCAGCGACAGCCGCATCGCGCGGTCGATATCGTCGCGCTCGGCGGGCAGCCGCACGCATTCGTCCATCTGCATCGCAATGTCCGAGCCGAGGAAGCGCTGCACCTCGATCGAGCGCTCCGGCGACAGCTCGACCTTGGCGCCGTCGATATGCGAGCGGAAGGTGACGGCGTGCTCGCTGACCTTGCGCAAGTCCGCCAGCGACATCACCTGGAAGCCGCCGGAATCCGTCAGCATCGGCCCGTTCCAGCCGGTGAACCGCTGCAGGCCGCCGAGGGCTGCGATCCGCTCCGCGCCGGGGCGCAGCATCAGATGATAGGTGTTGCCGAGCACGATGTCGGCGCCGGCCTCGCGGACCTCGCGCCAGTGCATGCCCTTCATGGCGCCGGCGGTCCCGACCGGCATGAAGGCCGGCGTCCGCACCACGCCGTGCGGCGTCGTCAGGCGGCCGGTGCGCGCGGCACAATCGGTGGCGAGCAGCTCGAAATGATTGGGAAGATTGGTGTCGGGGAGATTCATGGCGTGCTTATTGCGTGCCGGGCGAGGCCGATCAACCCGCCCGAACCACAGGATGCGTCAGACTGGGACAGATTTGATGCGGACTTCATGTTCCGCCCGGCTTGCCAAATAAAACGATACAGTGTAGTTTTACTGTGGGGCCTGGACGAGATGCCGCGGTAAATCTGCCGGCGGCCGTATTCATGTGATCGCCAGCCGCCGACAATGCCCCCCGCTTCATGTTCGACCGAAATGTCCGGCCCTTCGCATGACCGGATATGGCAGACCGCCGCCCGCCTGACCGGACTTCTGGTCCTGGCCTTAAGTCTGGCCCTGGCCGGCTGCACCTCCCTGCCCCGCACGCCCTATACCGCCGCCGAGGCCAGCGCATCGCGCGTGCTCGATATCGACGGCCTCCGCCGCTACGCCGACGAGCCGGTCACGAAGTTCAGCTTCGAGAAGGACACCAGCACGGCGACGAAGACCTATCTGGCGCTGTCCGGCGGCGGCGCCGACGGCGCCTACGGCGTCGGCGTGCTCAACGGCTGGACCGCAGCCAGAACTCGCCCCACCTTCTCGGTCGTCTCGGGCGTCAGCACCGGCGGCCTGATCGCGCCGTTTGCATTTCTCGGCTCCCAATATGACGACACGCTGAGGGAGGTCTACACCAGCGGAATCGCGGAGAGCCTCCTGAACGATCCCAGCATCATGCGCGTGCTGTTCGGCTCCGGCCTGTTCGGCAATACGCGGCTGCGCGAGCTGGTTGCCCGCTATGTCGGGCCGGAGATCATGGCGCAGGTCGCGCGCGAGAACGCCAGGGGCCGCAGGCTGCTGATCGTGACGACCGATCTCGACACCCAGCGGACCGCCATCTGGGACATGGGCAAGATCGCGGCCGTCGGCACGCCCGAGGCACTCAAGCTGTTTCGCGACGTGATGGCGGCCTCCGCCAGCATTCCCCTGGTGTTTCCGCCCATCATGATCGACGCTGAGGGCGAAGGCCGCCGGTTTCAGGAGATGCATGTCGACGGCGGCGTGACGGCACCGGTTCTGACGCTTCCGGAAGCATTGCTGTTCCAGGGCAGCCGCCTGCCGGGCACCGCGAAGATGGACATCTACATCCTCGTCAACAAGAAGATCGAGCGCAACTTCGAGCTGGTCTCCAACAGCACGATCGACGTCGCCTCGCGCAGCCTGTCGGCCATCACGCAGTCGCAGACCCGCTCGATCATCTTCTCCACCTACGATTTCGCCAAACGCAACCGCCTGGGCTTCCATCTCTCCTACATCGCGCGCGACTATCCCGCCGCTCCCTCGGAAGGATTCGACACCGCCTATATGCGGGCGCTCTATCAGTACGGATATGAGAAGGCCGCCTCCGGCCAGGCCTGGACTTCGGCGCTCCCATGAGCCCGTCGTGACGGAACGAGGTCCTATCGAAACCGTTGAGGATACGGCCAATTCGGCCAGATTCGCGATGACGCCCCCGCTCCTGCGCGATATAGAGCGAATGACAGGCAACGTGCAGGAATCATTGGGCATGGGATTGACTGCGACCAAATCACGATCGGCATCGCCGCGGCGCGAGGTGCCGAAATCGCGCGGCGGGCGGCCGACCAAGACCGCCGCGATCGAGCGCGACCAGCGGCTGATCGAGGTCGCCACCCGCCTGTTCCTGGACCGCGGCTTTGACGCGACCTCGCTCGATGCGGTCGCGGAAGCAGCGCGGGTCAGCAAGCCGACCGTCTATTCCCGCTACGGCGACAAGCGCGGCCTGTTTGCGGCCGTGTTGAGGCGCGAGATCGAACGCTGGCTTGCGCCGCTGTCGGCTGCCGCGGAAACGCAGCTCTCCAGCGCCTCGGAAATTTCGGTCGAGCAGCGGCTGGTCGAGATCGGGCGCGAGATGCTGACCTTCACCTGCGGGCCCGATGCCGTCGCCTTCAGCCGCATGATGACGTCGCAGGCCATCAACTTCCCTGACGTCGCCAAGCTCGGCAAGGAGGAAGGATGGCTCAAGGCCGTCGCCACCACGGCGCGCTTCTTCGACCATCTCGTGGCGCAAGGCGCGCTGGACATCGAAGACACCACCATCGCAGCCGAGGTGTTTCTCGACGTCGTCGTCGGCCACACCCACCGCATGGCGACGTTCGGAACGGCGCTAGAGATGAAGTCCGCGGAAAAGCGGATGCGCACCGCGATCAAGCTGTTCCTGGCCGGTGCGCTGGGCCCCGCCGATCGCGTCAAGGACGCCGCCAAGGGCACGCCGCGGCGCCGTTCCTCCCGCTGACAATTCCGTGAGCTGGCGGTCTTTCCCCAAGGGGGCCGGCGCAACGGCATTGACCAAAATAAAACGATACGGTATGGTTTAGTTATAAGTCGGTACGGGCCGCTTTTTTCACCAGCCCCAAAAGAGGTCAGTACCGCTTCGATCGCCGCGGCGGGTACAGCCCGCCGCGGCGCTCCGCGGCCGGCCTTTGCCCAAGGTCGGCCGCGAATTGTTTACGATCATCCGGCACACTCGCTGGCCGAGGGTTTCGAGCATGACGACAGCCAAACGATGGACCTCGCAACTGCTTGCGGTCGCCTTGCCCGCGCTGCTCATCGCTGCGCCGGCACAGGCCATCGTGAGCGCGGGCACGCCGACCGCGCTTCACAGCGACACAGATGGTGATGCCGACGCAGATCGCCAGGCGGTGAGCCGCGAGATCGAACGATTCCGCAGCTCCTCGATCACGATCAGCCAGGCCATGGCGATTGCGGAAGCCCGCCATGCCGGCGCCACCACCGCCGATGTGAGTTTCGACGGCGGCTCGGGCGTGCCGGTCTACCGGGTGAAGACCCTGCACAACGACCGGATCTGGCGCCACACCATCAACGCCGCCACCGGCGAGCTCGTCGGCGGCGAAGCCGCCCTGCCCCTCGCCGAGCTCGACCACGACGATCGCAGCAACCTCGCAGCGCTCGGTGCGATCAGGCACCGCCTGTCCGATGCTGTGCGCGTCGCCGAGCGCGCAGCCTCGGGCAAGGCCATCAGCGGCGGCCTCGTGCGCGAGCGCGGCCGGCTCAGTTTCGCGATCGTCGTGATCAGCGGCGACGACCTCAAGGAGGTCATCCTGGAACCGCCGGGCGCGCGCGCCAAATAGCGGCAGGTCCGTCGCCCGGCCACATTCCTGCCGAAAGCCTTGACGGGCGCAAAACTCTCCCGCATAAGTCGCCGCCATGTTCACGACCACCAAACGCACGACCAAAACCACCACGGCCCCAGGGGCCCGGGGAGGCGTGCGCGCGTAGGTCGTCGACTTAAACGCATCAGCTCTACCGAAGCCCCGCCCTCGATGGTCCGGGGCTTTTTTGTTGTCTAAAACCCAATGGAGGACAAAGTGAGTAACGATCCCGTCGTCGCGATTGTCGGCGTCACCGGTGCGGTGGGCGCCGAATTCATCGCCACCATGGACAAGCGCGGCTTTCGCGTCGGCAAGCTCAAGGCGCTGGCGAGCGCCCGGTCGGCCGGCAAGACGGTGTCGTTCCGCGGCCAGAACGTCGTCATCGAGGAGTTGACCGAGCGCGCCTTCGAGGGCGTCGACATCGCCCTGTTCTCCGCCGGCGGCAGCATCTCGAAGAAGTTTGCACCGATCGCGGTCAAGTCGGGCGCCGTCGTGGTCGACAATTCCTCCGCCTTCCGCATGGATCCCAACGTGCCGCTGGTGATCCCCGAGATCAACGCGAACCGCATCCGCGACCACAAGGGCATCATCGCCAACCCGAACTGCGCCGCGATCACCGCGCTGGTGCCGCTCTGGCCGATCCACCAGAAGAACCGCATCAAGCGCGTGATCATCTCGACCTACCAGGCCGCCAGCGGCGCCGGCGCAGCTGCAATGGACGAGCTCGTCGAATCCACCCGCGCCAACCTCAACGGGCAGGTCTATACGCCCAAGGTGATGCCGCATCCCTACGCCTTCAATCTCTTCAACCACAACACAGCGGTCGATCCTGAGACCGGCTACAACGACGAAGAGACCAAGGTCATCAAGGAAACCCGCAAGATCTTCGAGGACGAGAGCATCGCGGTCGGCGTGACCTGCGTGCGCGTGCCGGTGCTGCGCGCCCATTGCGAGGCCATCACCTTCGAATGCGAGAAGCCCATCACCGAGGACCAGGTCCGCGCCATCATGGCGCAGGCCCCCGGCGTGAAGGTCGTCGACGACCGCATCAAGAACTACTTCCCGATGCCGATCGACGCCTCGGGCCAGGACGACGTCCTGGTCGGCCGCATCCGCAAGGACCTGAGCGATCCCTCGGGGCATTCGATCTCGATGTTCGTGGCGGCCGATCAGTTGCTCAAGGGCGCAGCGCTGAATGCGGTGCAGATCGCGGAGCTCTTGCCGCAGCGGGTGATGGCGTAACAGGTAGATGCGTAGGGTGGGTTACGCCAGCGGACTGCGCTTCGCGCAGCCGCGGGGCTACCCCACCCTACGGCTCTGCCCGAAACAGCAAACATGCATCCCCGTACGAATAGAACCGATAGCCGTTCGCGATCGCGTGCGCGTACGCCTGCTTCATCGTCTCGAGCCCCGAGAATGCCGACACCAGCATGAACAGCGTCGACTTCGGCAGGTGGAAATTGGTCATCAGGATATCGACCGCGCGGAAGCGATAACCGGGGGTGATGAAGATCGAGGTCTCGGCGGCGAACGGCTGGATCGTGCCGTCTTCACTCGCCGCGCTTTCGAGCAGACGCAATGACGTCGTGCCGACCGCAACAATGCGGCCACCGTTCTTCCGCGCGGCGTCGAGCCGCTCGGCCACCTCAGCCGAGATGGTGCCCCACTCGGCATGCATCTTGTGGCCTTCGGTGTCGTCGACCTTGACCGGCAGGAAGGTCCCTGCCCCGACATGTAACGTGACGCGGTTGATCCCGACGTCGCACGCGCGCAGCGCCTGCTCTAGCGCCGGCGTGAAATGCAGCCCCGCGGTCGGCGCTGCAACCGCGCCTTCGTTGGCCGCGAACATCGTCTGGTAGTCCGCAAGATCCTGATCGTCGGGCGTACGCTTTGAAGCGATGTAGGGCGGTAGCGGCGGGCTGCCGAGGTCGGCGATGGCCTGGTCGAGCGCCGGGCCGTGGAATGAGAACGACAGTGTCACCTCGCCCTCAACGCCCTTGGCCTCGACTTCGGCATCGAGATGGCCGAGCAGGCAGACCTTGCCCTCATTGCCGAATCGGATGCGGTCGCCGGCAACGAGCTTCTTGGCGGGTTTTACCAGCGCCTGCCAGCGCGAGCCGTCGAGCCGCTTGATCAGCGTCGCCTCGATCTTCGGCTCGGTCTCGCGGCCGATGCGGCGGCCCTTCAATTGTGCCGCGATCACCTTGGTGTCGTTGACGACGAGCTGGTCGCCAGGCCTCAGCCATCGCGGCAGGTCGGCAATGACTTGGTCGCGCAGCGCGCCGTTCTCGACGACCAGCATCTTCGCGGAGTCGCGCGGGCTCGCCGGGCGCAACGCGATGCGCTCGGCGGGCAGGTCGAAATCGAAGAGATCGGTGCGCATGTCTCACTAGCACCGTCATTCCGGACGCCGCGCCTCGAGCGCGGCGATCCGGAATCCCGAGATTGTGGTGCGAGATTCCGGGTTCGCGCTTCGCGCGCCCCGGAATGACGGGTGACTATTCCTTGTCCGCAGCCATCCGCGCCTTGACGATCTTGTCCGGGTTCTGCACCGGCTCGCCGCGCTTGATCTTGTCGACGTTCTCCATGCCCTCGGTGACCTTGCCCCACACCGTGTACTGGTTGTCGAGGAAGCGGGCGTCGTCGAAGCAGATGAAGAACTGGCTGTCGCCGGAATCGGGATTGGCGGCGCGCGCCATCGAGGCGGTGCCGCGCACATGCGGCTCCTTGTTGAACTCGGCCTTCAGCTTCTTGCCGGAGCCGCCGGTGCCGGTGCCGTGCGGGCAGCCGGTCTGGGCCATGAAGCCCTCGATCACGCGGTGGAACACGATACCGTCGTAAAAGCCCTCGCGGACCAGTTCCTTGATGCGCGCGACATGGCCGGGCGCAAGGTCGGGCCGCATCTCGATGGTGACGGGGCCCTGCGTGGTCTCGAGGATCAAGGTGTTTTCGGTGACGCTCATACTCGTCTCTCTTGCGTTGGGGGTGAAGTCTTGCGGTTACGGAACTGGATCGCGAATGGACGCCCCGCCGCGGCGCCGGCCATTGCATCGGTAAATGGCATCGGCGTGCAGCGTTGCAACGCCTCCATCACCGCGATCCGGTATTGCAGCCGGTCATTGTCGGAGGCCTCCGCGGATTCATAGGTAATCCGCGGATGGCCCAGAATGTTTCCGGCCCGGTTAAAGCTCACGACGACGGTGATGTCGAGTGGGCGGGCCCTGGCGGGCGGCGGCGGCTTCCAGCAGGTGTGCAGATGCCGGAAGACGTCCTGGATGGTGTTGACCTGTGCGTCCTCGGCCGTCGCGCCTGAGACACCGAGCAGCAGCACCGCGGCAGCGAGCAGAAGCCTGTTGCCGCAGCGCGCCATCGCGTTTCCTACTTGATGTCGGAAGCGACCTGCACCTTCACCATCTTGTCGGGATCGGTGACGGAGCCGCTGCTTGATCCGGGAGGCGCCTTCTTCAGCTTGTCGACGACGTCCATGCCCTGCACGACCTCGCCGATCACGGTGTACTGGCCATCGAGGCTGCCGCCATCCGCGAACATGATGAAGAACTGCGAATTGGCGGTGTCGACGCTGTCGCCGCGCCGGGCCATGCCGACAATGCCGCGGGCAAAATGCACCTTGGAGAATTCCTGCTTCAGGTTCGGATATTTCGAGCCGCCGGTGCCGTTGAATTTCTCGCCGTCGCCGGTCTGCGCCATGAAGCCGTCCATCACGCGGTGGAACGGCACGTTGTTGTAATAGCCCTCGCGCGCAAGCGTCTTGAGGCGCTCGGCATGCTGCGGCGCCAGATCGGTCCTGAGCTTGATGACGATGCGGCCCTTGGTGGTGTCGATGACCAGCGCGTTGGCCTTGTCGAGGTTTGCCGGCAGTTGCTGCGCCATCGCCGGGAGCGCACTGAAGAGCGCGGCAAAGATCGTGGCAAGAATTGCGAGACGACGGATCATGAAAACTCCGGATCTGATGAATTGAGGAAGCGCGCCGTTATCCGGCGAATTTGGCCTTGAGCAGGGTGTCAACGAGCGGCGGCACGAAGGTCGAGACATCTCCGCCCATCCCTGCGATCTGGCGCACCAAAGTGGCGGTGATCGGGCGGACCATGGGAGAGGCCGGCAGGAAGACCGTGTGCACCTCGGGCGCCATGGCTTCGTTCATGCCGGCAAGCTGCATCTCGTAGTCGAGGTCGGTGCCGTCGCGCAGGCCCCGAATCATGATGGTCGCGCCGTGCTTGCGCGCCGCGGTCACCGACAGATCGTCAAACGTCACGGCTTCGAGCACGCAGCCGGCCTGGGCCGCGATCGGACCGCAGACGTCCTCGAGCATCTTCAGGCGCTCCTCGGTCGAGAACAGCGGCTTCTTGCCGGGATGGACGCCGATCGCAACCACCAGGCGGTCGCACAAGGGAACGGCATGCCGGACCACGTCCAGATGGCCGTTGGTGATGGGGTCGAAGGAACCCGGATAGAAGGCGATGCGCGACATGGCCCCGTCCTACCGCGCCCGGCCCTGCCCGGCAAGCCGGGCAGGTTCCTTGTCCGTTTCTGCCCGTTTGCCGGAAAATGTCAGCTGGAGGTGTCGGGCCAGGGCCGGTTTGTTTCGTCCTGGGGGCGGCCACGAAACAAAACAGAGTGTGAACGAAACCATTTCCGGCCTCCGCGAAGACGTCCGGAAACTGGCCATGGTTACTAATCCGGCCAACGAACGACGGGCCGCAGACTGGGCGTAGGCGGCCGCATCACAGGGGACAGTCAATGATCAAGGCGCTTTCAGCGATCGCACTCTCTGCGTGTGTTGCCGCAGCCCTCACCCTCCTGCCCGGCTTTGCCCCGACGGTCGAAGCCAGCGTGCCGCAGCCGCTCGCCAAGAGCGACCGGCTCGATATCCGCACCATCGGCCGTGACTGCTCGCAGCAGGCCTGGCCGAATTTCGAGGCGTCCTGCCTGCGCCGCGCCGGCAGCAAGGCCAATGTCCGCGAGGCCCGCCTCGTGACCGCCGACCGCACGCCGTAGTCGGCTCTGTCAGTTTCGCGTCAGCAAAGCCCCTCAAGATAAACCCCATGGATATTTGCGACGTCTCGTCGCAGACTGCGTGATGCTCGCGCCCGTCGGAATGGCCCGGCGGGCGCGATCCCATCGGGGGGTGCCTTTGTCCAGTACGCCTGCAGTCGCATCCGGCCATCATCCCGATCCACTGCCGCTTGCCATGACCATGGGCGCCCTCGGGGTGGTCTATGGCGATATCGGCACCAGCCCCCTTTACGCCCTGAAGGAAGCCGCCAAGGCGGCTGCCCATGGCGGCACGCTAAGTCACGACGCTGTCCTGGGGGTTGCCTCGCTGATCCTCTGGGCGCTGCTGCTGATCATCTCGCTGAAATATGCGCTGCTGATCCTGCGCGCGGACAACCGCGGCGAAGGCGGCATCGTTGCCCTCTTGGCCCTGCTCCACGCGCGCAACGCCCAACCCGGCACCTGGCGGGCGCATCTCCTCGTGGTCGGCCTCGTCGGTGCCGCCCTGCTCTATGGCGACGGCGCGATCACGCCGGCGATCTCCGTGCTCAGTGCCATCGAGGGCCTCAAGGTCGATGCGCCCTCGCTCGCGCCGGCGGTCGTGCCCGTGACCGTCGCCATCCTGATCGGGCTGTTCATGATGCAGAAGCAGGGCACGGGCTTCATCGGCCGCATTTTCGGACCGGTGATGCTGGCCTGGTTCGTGGTCCTCGCAGCCCTCGGCATCCACGGCATCGTCAAGGCGCCGGGCGTACTCGCGGCGCTCAGCCCGCTCTATGCCTTCGACTTCCTGATCCACCAGGACTTCCACATCTCCTTCGCGATCCTCGGCGCCGCCTTTCTCGCGGTGACCGGCGGCGAAGCCATGTATGCCGACATGGGCCATTTCGGCCGCCTGCCGATCCGGCTCGCCTGGTTCGCGATCTGCCTGCCCGCGCTGGTGCTGAACTATTTCGGCCAGGCCGCGCTCTTGATCACCGATCCCACTATGATCGAGAACCCGTTCTTCCAGCTCTGCCCGGACGCCCTGCACTATGCGCTCGTCGCCTTCTCCGCGGTCGCGACCGTGATCGCCTCGCAGGCGATCATCTCCGGCGTGTTCTCGCTGACCCAGCAGTCGATCCAGCTCGGCTTCCTGCCGCGCATGCAGATCCGCCACACCACCAGCCATGCGATCGGCCAGATCTACGTGCCGCTGGTGAACTGGCTGCTCGCCGCCGCAACCCTGGCCGCGGTCCTGAGCTTCGGCTCCTCGGACGCCCTCGCGGGCGCCTATGGCATCGCAGTGTCGCTGCTGATGGCGATCACCACGCTGCTGGCCGCGCTGGTCGCGATCCAGTGGGGCTTTTCGCCCTGGCTCGTGGTGGCCGTGAACGGCTTCTTCTTCGCGATCGATCTGATCTTCTTCTCGGCCAACTCGATCAAGCTGTTCGAGGGCGGCTGGTTTCCGCTGCTGCTCGCCGGCCTCGTCGCCTTCCTGATGCTGACCTGGCGTGCCGGCGTGAAGCTGGTCGAAGCGGCACGCGGCCGGCTGCGCCAGCCCGAGGAGGATCTGATCGAGACCGCGGTCAACAAATGCAGCGCAAGGCTCCCCGGCACCGCCGTATTCCTGGCGTCGGCGGCGCGCGGCGTGCCGCTCGCGCTGACCCAGTTCGTCAAGCACAATCGCGTGCTGCACGAACGCGTGCTGCTGGTCACCGTACTGATCGAGGAATCGCCGCACATTCCCGACGAGGAACGCGCCGAGGTGATTGAAATCATCCCGGGCATCACCCGCGTGGTCCTGCATTACGGCTTCATGCAGAACCCGACCATCTACGACGGGCTGACTCTCACGTGCCGCCAGGGCAAGCTGCCCGGCATCGATCTCGCCGACATCACCTATTACGTCGGCCGCGAGACCATCATCCCGCGCGAGGACGTCCCGGGCATGTGGGTCTGGCGCGAAGGCGTGTTCGCCTTCCTCCAGCGCAACGCCGAACGCTCCGCCGCGTTCTTCGGCGTGCCGACCAAGCAGGTCGTGGAGTTTGGGACCGAGCTGGAGATTTAGGGCAAGAATGCTGGCGCCCGAACGTGACTAGCAGTTCTAAAAAGCCAGCGAATTTTACCCCTCGATTTGAGGCTTAACCTCCTCAATGAATCTCCTTTTGAACCAGCTCCATTTGGCCAATTCGTTCCAACTCTCCCTTGCTTCGAAATGTGCAATGTTTTCGTCAGCGGTCTTCAAAACCGACTGGAACCAAGACTTACGTTCCGCCAATTTGATACGACGGACCATCTCGGAATAGCACCGCAGATACCAAATACCATCGGTGTCTTCCGCTAGTCGGTGGACAGTATCGGTACGAATCGTCAGGCGATTAATTATCTGATAGATCCGTGAAGAAACTGCAATTCTTGGATAAGTCGCGACTCGGCTTTCGAGATTGTAGGCGTCCACCATAGCCTCCCCAAGCACGACCCCATTCGAATGATAAAGTTGCCCGATAGTGAGACCTCCGCGCGTTAACATTCCAATTTTTAAGGCTTCAATGGCTACCCCAATAGCAAAGTCTTGAGCAACCTTGACGTACATCTCGACTAAAATCGCCTCTGTCTTCTCGTCTCCCGGCTCCACTATCGGGTAACTCGCAACAATGTTGTCGGAGAATGTTGATACCTCCGGAGTTACCTTGAATTTATAACTTCCGTCCGGCTGAGAATGGCCGTCAATAGAGAAGCTCGTTTTCTGCGCAGCAACTTTCGTCAACAGTGCGATTAGCTGTCGAAGCTGATCTTGAGAAGGCGAGTTGACTGCTTGCGACATTCCGAGAAAATCGAGATACAATACAAAGTGCTTAACCAGCCGCCGGCTAGTATCTTCGCCCGACATCCCGCTTCTCCTCTGGATAGACACGACGTGGCGACTCGCGCATCGGCAGCGCTTCAATCCCAAAAGATCAATCGCCCCACCTGTATCATTCTCTTGAAGAGCTGTCGCTTCGGTCGGTCCGGGATATCACGAGAAAAAGGAACATCTCATGCATCATTTGGGACCTTACATTGCTTTCGTAGCCCAAGCTCTCTCAGCGATACTCGCATTCACAGCATCATACTATTGGCTACGTTCCGCTGAGGGAGTCGCGCCTCCGATGACCTGGGCGGGAATCGCCGATTTGAAGCCTTGGCTCGATCAAGCTGCTTCGCGAAACAGATGGGCCGCAATATGGGCGGCAGCATCTGCATGCGCACAGGGTATCGCGATCCTCGCTTCGTTGTACTAGCGAGCGGTAGGCGACGACCAGCGAGGAGAATAGCGCCAGCGCATCACTCCCCATTCGCCCCGTTGCCGCTCTCGGCCTCTTCCGTGATGTGCTCGACCGAGACGACGTGCTCGTCCTCGGCGGTGTCGAACACGATGACACCTTGCGTCGAGCGACCGGCGATGCGGATGCCTTCGACCGGGCAGCGGATCAACTGACCCTTGTCGGTCACCAGCATGATCTGGTCGGCCTCCTCCACGGGGAAGGACGCCACGAGATTGCCGTTGCGGTTGTTGACGCTCATGGCGACGATGCCTTTGCCGCCGCGGCCCGTGGTGCGGTACTCGTAGGACGAGGTCCGCTTGCCATAGCCGTTGACGGAGACCGTCAGCACGATTTGCTCGGCCGCCGACATCTCGGCATAGCGCTCCTGGGTGAGCTGGAAGTTGCCAGAGGTCTCTTCCGCCTCGGTATCTACCGCAGGCTCCTCGGTCGTGGGCTCGCCGGCCACCGCGCGGCGCATCTTCAGATAGGCCGAGCGCTCGTCGGACGTGGTCTCGACATGGCGCAAGATCGACATTGAGATGACCTTGTCATCTTCAAGTGAGATGCCTCGAACGCCCATCGAGGTTCGACCACCGAAGACCCGAACACCGTGCTCCTTGATCTCGCCATCCTTGTCAGGTCGAGGGTCACTGACCCGGAAGCGGATACACTGGCCGGCGGCCGAAGTCAGCAGCACGTCGTCGTGCTCGGTACAGATCTGCACGTCGACGATCGCCTCACCCTCATCGAGCTTCATCGCGATGATGCCGGAGCGGCGGACGTCGACGAAGTCGGACAGCTTGTTGCGCCGGACGTTGCCGCCCGTGGTGGCGAACATCACGTCGAGCTGGCCCCAGGTCGATTCATCCTCGGGTAGCGGCATGATGGTGGTGATGCGCTCGCCCTGCTCCAGCGGCAGGATGTTGATCATGGCCTTGCCGCGCGCGTTGGGCGCTGCCATCGGCAGCCGCCAGACCTTTTCCTTGTAGACCTGGCCGCGCGAGGAGAAGAACAGTACCGGAGTATGAGTCGATGCGACAAAGAGCCGGCTGACGAAATCCTCGTCGCGGGTCTGCATGCCGGAGCGGCCCTTGCCGCCGCGGCGCTGCGCCCGGTAGGCCGACAGCGGCACGCGCTTGACGTAGCCGGCGTGCGAGACGGTGACGACCATGTCCTCGCGCTGGATCAGGTCCTCGTCCTCGACCTCGCCCTCCTGCTCCATGATCACGGTCTTGCGCGGGGTGGCGAACTCGGCCTTCACCTCGGCAAGCTCGGTCTTGATGATGTCGAGGATGCGAGCGCGCGAGCGCAGGATCTCGAGATAGTCGCTGATCTCGCCGGCGAGCTTGGAGAGCTCGTCGCCGATCTCGTCGCGGCCGAGCGCGGTGAGGCGTGCGAGGCGCAGCTCCAGGATCGCCCTCGCCTGCTCCAGCGACAGGCGGATCGTGCCGTCCGCGTTGATGCGGTGGCGCGGATCGTCGATCAGCGTGATGATGTCCTCGACGTCGCGGGCGGGCCAGTCGCGCGTCATCAGGGTCTCGCGCGCGGCAGCCGGCGTGGGCGAGGTCCGGATCACGCGAATGATCTCGTCGATGTTGGCGACCGCGATGGCGAGGCCGACCTGCTCATGCGCGCGCTCGCGCGCCTTGCGCAGCTTATATTTGGTCCGTCGGGTGACGACCTGCTCGCGGAAGCCGACGAAGATCGTCAGCATGTCCTTCAGGGTCATGGTCTGCGGACGGCCGGAATCGAGCGCGACGGCGTTGACACCGAAGCTCGTCTGCAGCGGCGTGAACTTGTAGAGCTGGTTCAGCACGACGTCGGGCACGGCATCGCGCTTGAGCTCGACGACGACGCGATAGCCGTCACGGTCGGACTCGTCGCGCAGGTCGGAGATGCCCTCGATCTTCTTTTCCTTGTAGAGCTCGGCGATGCGCTCGACCATCGTCGCCTTGTTCACCTGATACGGGATCTCGGTGATGACGATCGCCTCGCGTTCTTTCCGGACCGTCTCGAAGGTGACCTTGCCGCGCATCACGATCGAGCCGCGGCCGAGATGGTAGGCGCTGCGGATGCCCTGGCGCCCGAGGATGATGCCGCCGGTCGGGAAATCCGGGCCCGGGATGATGTTGATGAGCTCGTCGATGGTCAGCGACGGATTGTCGATCAGCGCGACGCAGGCGTCGATCACCTCGCCGAGATTGTGCGGCGGGATGTTGGTGGCCATGCCGACCGCGATGCCGCCGGCGCCGTTGACCAGCAGGTTCGGGAACCGCGCGGGCAGAACCACCGGCTCTCTTTCGGAGCCGTCGTAATTGTCCTGGAAGTCGACGGTGTCGTCGTCGATGTCCTCGAGCAGCTTCAGCGCGATCTTGGTCAGGCGGGACTCGGTGTAGCGCATTGCCGCCGGCGGATCGCCGTCGACCGAGCCGAAATTGCCCTGCCCGTCGATCAGCGGCGCGCGCATCGAGAAGTCCTGCGCCATGCGCACCAAGGCGTCGTAGATCGCCTGGTCGCCGTGCGGGTGATACTTACCCATGACCTCGCCGACGGCACCGGCGGACTTCTTGTGCTTCTTGTCCGGGGTGTCGCCGCGATTGTGCATCGCGAACAGGATGCGGCGGTGGACCGGCTTCAACCCGTCGCGCGCATCGGGCAGCGCACGCGCCACGATCACGCTCATGGCGTAATCGAGATAGGACTTCTTCATCTCCTCGTAGATGGAAACGGGGCGAATGTCCGAGGGATGCGCCGGCTGGTCGCCGGGCTTGTTGTCGTCGTCAGCCAAGGGGGAATCCGGTGAGTTTTTGTCTGGGAATCATATAGCGCATCACACCCCTGATAACCACCCTTGCCGGGCCTCGGGAAGCGCTTTTTCCGACTGTTTTTCCAGAGACTTACGCCCTTCCCAACACTGTCCCGGACGGGGCCCGAACGGACCGGGCGGAACCACCCCTTACGCGCCGAAAATCACGCTGTGCATGACGCGCCCGGGCACCAGCGTGAACAGGCCCGCCACCACCAGCGCTCCGGCGAAGATGAGGATCATCATCCGCCGGTGGTCGGCAACACGATGCGTGTGAGCCCGCCATACCGCCAGCGGCAGAACCACCAGGGTGAAGATCGACAAGAGATGGATCGGACTGAACGGCCCGACCAGACGGATCTGGTGGATCCAGAACGACGAGGCAGCCACGACCAGCATCAGGACCACCCAGATCCAGCCGATCGTCCGGTGTGGCAGCGTGCCCTTGGGGGCGGAGAACTGGATGAGGCCGAGCAGGAAGGCGGCCATGGCGGCAAAGGCATGCAGCGGGATCGCTGGGCGCGGCCTCAAGCAGCGGCGCAAGGCTCATGCGGAGCTCCCTCAGGTCGCACGGCGACCGATGTGAATAGGATTAACATGAAGTTAATATCATTCACATCACACCCCGTCAAAGACTTGAGGTTGCACGTGAGGCAAGCGCGGAAAACTCGAGCCTTACCTGCTGATTGGTAAGAAATCCTGCCACTTCACGCGAGCGGACAACGCGATACAGGAGCATTCGCGCCCGGCGTCAGAGCGGACGTCGTCGATACCATCGACCAGCAAGCGGTATTTATGTAGCAGGAACTCTTCGAAGCCTGGCCCGCAAAGCACCGGCGGTCATTCCCACGGACACTGATCGATCATCACCGAGAGAGCGGTAAAGTGACCAACGTCCTTTTCGTCTGCAGCGCCAATCGCCTCCGCAGCCCTACCGCCGAACAGGTGTTTTCGACTTGGCCGGGGATCGAGACCGACTCGGCCGGCATTGCAAACGGCGCGGACGTGCTGCTGTCCGCCGAGCAGGTCGAATGGGCCGACATCATCTTCGTCATGGAGAAGACCCACCGCAACAAGCTGAACCGGAAATTCCGATCCAGCTTGAATAACAAGCGGGTCATCTGCCTCGACATTCCGGACGACTACGAATTCATGGATCCTGCCTTGGTCCGGATCCTTGAAAACCGAGTTGGCCGTTATCTGCGCCGGGATTAGCCGGCTCTCCCGCAGCCGTCAGAACGGGATGTCGTCGTCCATGTCGCTGTTGCGGCCACCGCCGGCGGCAACGGGACGGCGCGGGGCGCTGCTGACCGGACCGGAAGAGCCGAAATCGCCACCCGGCTCGTCGCCGAAGCTGCCGCCTCCGCCGCCGCCACCACGGCCATCGAGCATCGTCAGCGTCGAGTTGAAGCCCTGGAGCACGACCTCGGTCGAGTACTTCTCGACGCCGCTCTGGTCGGTCCATTTGCGGGTCTGGAGCGCGCCTTCGATGTAAACCTTCGCGCCCTTCTTCAGATACTGCTCGGCGACCTTGCAGAGCCCTTCATTGAAGATCACGACGCGGTGCCACTCGGTCTTTTCCTTGCGCTCGCCGCTGTTCTTGTCGCGCCAGGTTTCCGAGGTCGCGATGCTCAGATTCGCGATCGGCCGCCCGTCCTGGGTGCGGCGGATTTCAGGATCCTTGCCGAGATTTCCAACCAGAATGACCTTGTTGACGCTTCCCGCCATCGCCGCTCTCCACTCCAAATGCCACTGAATTCGTAAGGCCGCATTCGCAAGGACCGCACCGCGCCCCGCGGTCCTCTGCAACCTGTTGACGCGACCCTATACGCTTGCGCGGACCGATCAGCCCATCAGCGCTCAGGTTATCCCCACATATAGCATCGCCTGCCGGTCTGTTCCAGATTTGTTCTTTCTGGGGGATGCGGAATATTCGGCCCGGGCGGTGCCTACATGCCTATCAAAATAGTGCGCCCCGGATGGAACTTTTTCAGGTTCCCAAAATCAGCAAAAAGCGCTTAGCATTCATCAAGTTACCCGCCCCCCACTTGCCCTGCGACTGTTGCATTTCGGAGACGGACTTTGCCTCCCGCTTAAGCTACGGTTGCCTCGGAATTGAGTTCATATGGGCGTCGCGCCTGATCGGCCGCTTCGGGGACCCTCAAGAAGCGGACCTTACCCGGGGAGACTGCAATGAATAAGATTTTAATTGGTACAATCGGTGCTGTGGCGTTGGGCCTGTCGGCTCCCGCGAGCGCGGCGGATCTGGCGGCGCGTCCTTACACCAAGGCTCCGCCCCCGATGGTCGCGACCATCTACGACTGGAGCGGCTTCTACATCGGCATCAACGGGGGCTGGGGCTCCAGCCGCAATTGCTGGGACTTCGTGACCCCAGTCACCGGTACGCTGATCACCGACGGCTGCCATAACGCAACGGGCGGCACAATCGGTGGTCAGGTCGGCTATCGCTGGCAGTCGGCCAATTGGGTGTTTGGCGTGGAAGGCCAGGGCAACTGGGCTGACTTCAGTGGAAGAAACGTCAGCCCGACCGCTGCAGCTCAGCAGAACCGTACGCGGGTCGATGCCTTCGGCTTGATTACCGGTCAGGTCGGTTATGCCTGGAATAACGTTTTGGTCTACGTGAAGGGCGGCGGCGCCGTAGTGGACGACAGATACGACCTCATCGTCGCGCCGGGCTTTGTGGGTGCTGGCACGACCTTCGGTTCAGCCAGCGGAACACGCTGGGGCGGAACGGTCGGCGCGGGAGTCGAATTTGGCTTCGCCCCGAACTGGTCGGTGGGCTTCGAGTACGATCACATCTTCCTCGGCACGCGAAACGTCGACTTCACCTTTGGCGGAGCCTTCGTTCAGACCGAACGCGTCCGTCAGGACGTCGATCTCGCCCTCATCCGCGTGAACTATCGTTGGGGCGGCCCGGCGATCGCCAGGTACTGATCGCAAGCATAGTCTTTTCTGACGAAAGGCCGGCCTTGTGCCGGCCTTTTTGCTGCGTGCGAGCGAAGAAAACGATCAGTCAGCGATTATGACGTTTTGTGACTGTTGTGGCTTTTTGGGTACACAACTTGCGGCTTCGCTGGTGTAAGCACGACGCCAGTTGGACCACGGCGTCCGATGCCCTTCCGTTCACGGAAGGCAACAACAGAAACTGGGACTGGGATTAGGTTGAAAATGAAGAAGGTTTTGTTGGCTTCGGCCTGTTTGTTCGCTCTGGCTGCCCCCGCGTCGGCGGCTGATCTCGCGGCCCGCCCGTACACCAAGGCTCCGGTGGCTGTGGCTTCGGTCTACAACTGGACCGGCTTCTACCTCGGTATCGTCGGCGGCGGCGCCTGGGAAGACTCGGGCAGCCCGCGTATGCAGGGTGGCTTCGTCGGTGGCACCGCCGGCTACAACTGGCAGACCGGCAACGTCGTGTTCGGCGTCGAGGCCGATGGCTCCTGGGCTGACGTCAGCGCCTCTGTGACCGGCGCGACCGTCGTCCCCGGCTTCGGTGTCGTGACCGCGACCGCGAGCTCGAAGACCGACGCCATGGGCACCGTGCGCGGCCGTATCGGCTACGCCGTCAACAACGTGCTGTTCTACGGCACCGGTGGTTATGCCTGGATCGACAACAAGATCACCCTGTCCGCCCTCGGCGTGACCGCGTCGGACAGCAAGTGGCACTCCGGCTGGACCGTCGGCGCGGGCGTCGAAGCGTTCTTCGCTCCGAACTGGTCGGTCAAGGGCGAGTACCTCTATCGCAGCCTCGGCGGCGAGACCTACTTCTCGGGCGCCCTGCCCACCGGCACGCTCAACTTCCACACCGTGCAGGTCGGCGTGAACTATCACTTCGGCGGCCCGATCGTCGCGAAGTACTAAGCTTCGTCTCCGACGCTCTTGCGTTACGAAAGGCCGGCCTCGCGCCGGCCTTTTTGTTTTTGCGCGGGTAGCAGTATGCGCCAACTACTCGCGTTTTCGGCGAGATGTGGCTGAGATGTGGCTCCCCAGTGACACAACCTTAGGCTTCGATGGTGTAAAGCTGTGAACGTCAGTTGGCTCATAGGGTCCGCTGCTCTTCCTTGCGGAAGGCAACAAAGAGAAACGGAACTGGGGAATCAGATGAAGAAGATTTTGCTGGCTTCGGCCAGCCTGTTCGTACTCAGCGCGTTGACACCGGCCTCGGCGGCCGATCTTGCGGCCCGCCCCTACACCAAGGCGCCGGTCGCTGTGGCCTCGATCTACAACTGGAGCGGATTCTACATCGGCGCCAACGCCGGTGGCGGCTCCAGCCACAATTGCTGGGATACGACCGCTGTGGTCGGCGTGGCTGTCCCCGTCACGGCTGAAGGTTGCCACAATGCGACCGGCGCAATCGTCGGCGGCCAGATCGGCTATCGTTGGCAGTCCGCCAGCTGGGTGTTCGGCCTCGAAGCCCAGGGCGATTGGGCTGACCTGAAGGGCTCGAACACCAGCTCGCCCGCCGCTTTCTTCCCGCTGGTGAACAACACCAAGATCGACGCCATCGGCCTCTTCACCGGTCAGGTGGGCTACGCCTGGAACAACGTGCTCTGGTACGTGAAGGGCGGCGCGGCCGTCACCCACAACAAGTTCAGCGGCACTCTGGCCGGCGTCACGCTCGACACCGCCAACGAGACCCGCTGGGGCGGCACCGTCGGCACCGGCATCGAGTTCGGCTTCGCTCCGAACTGGTCGGTCGGCGTCGAGTACAACCACTTGTTCATGGGCAAGCACACCGACACCTTCACCTTCCTGGGCGTGAACACCCGCAGCGATAGCATCAAGCAGGACGTGGACATGGCCACGGTTCGCGTGAACTATACCTTTGGCGGCCCGGTCGTCGCCAAGTACTGAGTTCAGTACTGAGCGTCGCTCCGACGCCCTCGCGTTACGAAAGGCCGGCCTCGCGCCGGCCTTTTTGCTTGGCGGCACGTTCCAGCGCAGTTCCGCAAGCCCCGCTGCTGCCACGTGCCGCCAGCCCGCCAACATTCCGTTGACGATTCGCAACTCCCTCTGGAAATCCGTCTCCGTTCTTCCTACGTTCGCTGCCATACCCATCGGCGCCGATCCCGGTTCCGGGCGCAGCGCGCCTTTTTTGTTGGCGCGATCGCGCACCTTTGGGCTTCCTTGAGGGCAACTCGGATGGATGAAGTGATCAAGGCGAAGCGCCAACAACAGAACGCGGGCTCCAGCCTGCGCGCAATTACGATCCGTGGCGCGCGCGAGCACAACCTCAAGAATATCGACGTCGAGATCCCCCGCGACAAGCTGGTGGTGTTCACTGGCCTCTCCGGCTCCGGCAAATCCTCGCTCGCCTTCGACACCATCTACGCCGAGGGCCAGCGCCGCTACGTCGAATCGCTGTCGGCCTATGCCCGCCAGTTCCTGGAGATGATGCAGAAGCCCGATGTCGACCAGATCGACGGCCTGTCGCCGGCGATCTCGATCGAGCAGAAGACGACCTCGAAGAACCCGCGCTCGACCGTCGGCACCGTCACCGAGATCTACGACTACATGCGCCTGCTCTGGGCCCGCGTCGGCGTGCCCTATTCGCCGGCCACCGGCCTGCCGATCGAGAGCCAGACCGTCTCGCAGATGGTCGACCGCGTGCTGGCGCTGCCCGAGGGCACGCGTCTCTATCTGCTCGCCCCCGTCGTGCGCGGCCGCAAGGGCGAGTACCGCAAAGAGCTCGCCGAATGGCTCAAGAAGGGCTTTCAGCGCGTCAAGATCGACGGCACCTTCTATGAGCTGGCGGAAGCCCCGACGCTCGACAAGAAATTTCCGCACGACATCGACGTCGTGGTCGACCGCATCGTCGTGCGCGCCGACATCGGCCAGCGCCTCGCCGAGAGTTTTGAGACCGCGCTGAAGCTCGCCGAGGGCCTCGCCGTCGTCGAGTTCGCCGACGCGCCGGCCGCCGCGCCCGCCGAGGAAAAGAAGAAGACCGCAAAAATCCACGACAAGAGCGGGCCCGAGCGTATCCTGTTCTCGGAAAAGTTCGCCTGCCCGGTCTCCGGCTTCACCATTCCCGAGATCGAGCCGCGGCTGTTCTCGTTCAACAACCCCTATGGCGCCTGCCCGGCCTGCGGCGGCCTCGGCGTCGAGCAGCATGTCGACGAGGACCTCGTCATCCCCGACAAGGAGCTCTCCTTGCGCAAGGGCGCGATCGCGCCCTGGGCCAAGTCATCCTCGCCCTATTACGAGCAGACGCTGACCGCGCTCGGCAAGCACTACAAGTTCACGCTCGACACCAAGTGGAAGGATCTCGCCAAGAAAACCAAGGACGCGATCCTCTACGGCTCCGGCGAGGACGAAATCAAGTTCTCCTACCAGGACGGCGTGCGCTCCTACGACACCAAGAAGCCTTTCGAGGGCGTCATCACCAACATCAACCGCCGCTATCGCGAGACCGAGAGCGAGTGGGCGCGTGAGGAGCTGGCAAAGTATTTCCACGACGTGCCCTGCGAGGGCTGCAAGGGTTTCCGGCTCAAGCCCGAGGCGCTCTGCGTCAAGGTCGGGACTAAGCATATCGGCGAGATCTCGGAGCTGTCGGTCAAGAAGGCCGGCGAGTGGTTCGAGACCGTGCCGGAGGCGCTGAACAAGCAGCAGAACGAGATCGCCGGCCGCATCCTGAAGGAGATCCGCGAGCGCCTGACCTTCCTGCTCGACGTCGGCCTCAACTATCTGACGCTGTCCCGCTCCTCGGGCACGCTGTCCGGCGGCGAGAGCCAGCGCATTCGCCTGGCCTCGCAGATCGGCTCGGGCCTCACGGGCGTGCTCTACGTGCTGGACGAGCCGTCGATCGGCCTGCACCAGCGCGACAACGCCCGCCTGCTCGATACGCTGAAGCGGCTGCGCGATCTCGGCAACACCGTGGTCGTGGTCGAGCATGACGAGGATGCCATCCGGCTTGCCGACTACGTGCTCGACATCGGGCCCGGCGCCGGCATGCATGGCGGCAACATCGTTGCCGAAGGCACGCCTGCCGAGATCATGCGCAACCCGAAATCGCTCACCGGCAAGTACCTGACCGGCGAGCTCGAGGTCGAGGTGCCGGAGCGCCGTCCGCCGAACCATCGCCGCACCATCAAGGTGGTGAACGCGCGCGGCAATAACCTCAAGAACGTCACCGCCGAGATTCCGCTCGGCCTGTTCACCTGCGTCACCGGCGTCTCCGGCGGCGGCAAGTCGACGCTCCTCATCGACACGCTCTATCGCGCCATCGCCCGCAAGCTCAACAATGCCAGCGAGGGCGCAGCCCCGCACGACCGCATCGAGGGCCTCGAGCACATCGACAAGATCATCGACATCGACCAGTCGCCGATCGGCCGCACCCCGCGCTCGAATCCGGCGACCTATACCGGCGCCTTCACGCCGATCCGCGAATGGTTCGCCGGCCTGCCCGAGTCAAAAGCGCGCGGCTACGAGCCCGGCCGCTTCTCCTTCAACGTCAAGGGCGGCCGCTGCGAGGCCTGCCAAGGCGACGGCGTCATCAAGATCGAGATGCACTTTTTGCCCGACGTCTATGTCACCTGCGACGTCTGCAAGGGCAAGCGCTACAACCGGGAGACGCTGGAAGTCCTGTTCAAGGGCAAGAGCATCGCCGACGTGCTCGACATGACCGTCGAGGAAGCCGCCGAGTTCTTCAAGGCGGTGCCGCGCGTGCGGGAAACCTTCCAGACCCTGCACCGCGTCGGCCTCGATTACATCCATGTCGGCCAGCAGGCGACGACCCTCTCGGGCGGCGAAGCCCAGCGCGTCAAACTTGCAAAAGAGCTGTCGAAGCGCGCCACCGGCCGCACGCTCTACATCCTCGACGAGCCGACCACCGGCCTGCACTTCCACGACGTCAAGAAGCTGCTGGAGGTGCTGCACGAGCTGGTCGCACAGGGCAACACGGTGGTCGTCATCGAGCACAATCTCGAGGTCATCAAGACCGCCGATTGGGTCATCGACCTCGGCCCTGAGGGCGGCGACGGCGGCGGCGAAATCGTGGCGTGGGGACCGCCGGAAGACATTGCCAAGGCACCGCGGAGCTACACGGGCAAGTTTCTGGAGCCGGTGCTGAAGAAGGCGCGGAAGCCGAAGCGGCGGAGCACGAGCGAGGCGGCGGAGTAAGGCTGCACCGCAACAAAGTCGCCATCTTCGGCCCAACCTTTTGGACTTGTTTGACTGATATGTTTAGACTTGGATTGTATGATCCAGTCCTTTCATTCAAACGTTGAAGTCCTTTCCTAATGCCGCTCTTAGCTTTTTGGGAGTCGAACCCGGACGAGGTGAGCCAAACATCGATCGAACAGATCGTAGCGATGGCTGGTGACGGCAACTTAAGGGATGGCAGTATCTGCTCCGACGAACTTCGGCAGTACTTAACCCAGGCTGACACTTCGAAGCTTGCGAGCTACGTTGAGCATTGCCTTTCGAACAGTTTCGCGAAAGGCGGGCAGGTCTTACAGGATCTCGTGAATGAGCTAGGCCGCCGCTTGGACTTCAAAGTTACAAACGGTCGCTACCAAGGCACAGTGAACGCAATTGGCTTTGACGGGATTTGGCTTTCACCTGAGGGCCACACCATCATCGCCGAAGTAAAGACCACTGACGCGTATCGGATCCCATTGGACACTATCGCTTCGTATCGACGCAAGTTGCTGGACAACGCGGAAGTAACCGAACCTTCATCGATCTTGATACTCGTCGGAAGACAGGACACAGGCGAACTCGAGGCGCAGATAAGAGGATCGCGTCATGCGTGGGACATAAGGGTTATCAGCGCGGATTCGCTCCTCAAGCTCATTCAGCTGAAAGAGAATTCAGACGACTCCGAAACCGGACGTAAAATCCGGAGCCTTCTAACGCCGATGGAATTTACCCGATTGGATAGCCTAGTGGATGTCATGTTCACGACAGCCACTGATGTCGAAACCAACATCATTCAGAACGCCGTTGAGAAGGCCGAGGCGGCGGACGTTGCCACCAGCAAGGAATCATCTGCAACACCTAGCGGCTGGGAATTCACCGACGCCACTGTATTGGACGCCAAAAGAGTAAATGCAATCGACGCGCTTGCAAAACGACTTGGATCAAAATTCATCAAGAAGAGCCGAGCTCTCTACTGGGACTCTTCACATGACACTCGCGTCGCATGCTCCGTGTCGAAGCGATATACGAGAGGAAGCTATCCATACTGGTATGCCTATCATCCTCAATGGGATGAGTTTCTTGGCGGCGGCAGCAAGGCATTCTTCGTGCTCGGATGTATGGATCTCAACGCCGCCTATGCGATCCCATTAGATGTACTGCGAAAACACCTACCCGCACTCAACACGACCACCACTGAGCGAAGTACGTATTGGCATATTCATCTCTCTGAAACGCCGAATGGTTCGATCGCCCTGCAATTGCCAAAGACATCTCGTCAGCTATCGCTGGAAGATTTCCGCGTTCCCCTGGACTTGCCTTAGGAAAGAATCGCAATGTCCGCTGGCCTCGTGCAAACCTACCGCGCCTTCGCGCACAACAGTGCCTGGGCGAACCATCGCCTGCTCGCCGCCTGCGCCGGCCTAAGCCAGTCGGAATTCGAAGCCCACCGCACCGGCTTCTTCCCGAGCATTCAGCGCACGCTGAACCATATCTACGTCATCGACCTCTTCTACATCGATGCACTCGAGGGGGGCTGGCTCGGACCGCGCGCCTGGGCGAACGAGGTGCCGTACGCCTCAGTTTCCGAGCTGAAGCCTGCCCAGGCAGCGATGGACAAGCGCCTGCTGACCATCTGCGACGCGCTCACGCCCGAGCTTCTCGACGGCGATGTCCGGATCAACCGCGACACCAGCGTCCAGACCGAACGCCGCGACCGGCTGCTGATGCACCTGTTTCAACATCAGATCCATCACCGCGGACAGGCGCACGCGATGCTGTCCGCAACCAGCGTCGCGCCGCCCCAGCTCGACGAGTTCTTCGCGGCGGGAGAGGCGCCGCTCAGGGCCGCCGAGTTCGCCGAGCTCGGATGGACCGAGGCGACCGTGTGGAAGGCCTAGTGCGCTTCCCAAAGAACTGCGCAGCGGCGTTCCGAACGAGCATGCCGGCTCAGCGCAGGAATTCCGGCGGCACATGGTCGGTCAACCAAACGCCGTTGTCCGCGCGGTAGAACTTGAGCCCCTTCGCGTGCATGCCGCCCGCATCGACCCTAAAGATGTGCGGCTTGCCGTGGCGCTGCCCGACCCGCTGTGCCGTGGCCTCGTCGGAGGACAGATGCACCTGTTGGCGCGCCTGCGGCTTCAAGCCCTCGGCAAGGATCGCATCGACGAACCGCTTCGCCGTGCCGTGGTACAGGATCGACGGCGGCTCCTGCGGCGGCAAGCCAAGCTCCACCGAAACGGAGTGTCCCTGGGCAGCCCGGATCATCAGCCCGTCAGCTGACAACGAAAATCTCTTCTTGTCGCTGCTTGCGACGACGCCGAGCAGGTCGGTGCGGTCAAACGTCGTCCCCGCCGCATTGGCTTTTTCAACCAATTCGTCGATATTGACCCAACCCTCGGCACTGAGCGTCAAGCCGATCTCGTCGGGCTTGTGTCTCAGCACGAAGCTGAGGAACTTGCTAAGTTGAACCTGATCGACCGGCATCTGTGTCTTCCTGTTTTACTCTTGTACATCCGGCCACTTGGCTCGACCAGACTTACCCGCCTCCATGCCCTACTCCCTCGTTATCTTCGACCTCGACGGCACCCTCGCCGACAGCTTTCCCTGGTTCCTGCGCACCATCAACGACGTCGCCGATCGCTTCGGCTTTCGCCGCGTCGCCGATGAGGACATCGAGCCGCTGCGGCATGCTTCGAGCCGCGACATCCTCACCCGGCTCGAGGTGCCCTTGTGGAAGCTGCCGGCGATCGCGCGGCATGCGCGGCGGCTGAAGGCGGAGGCGGCAGCGGAGATTTCGCTGTTTGCGGGCGTCGAGACGATGCTGCGGACGCTGACTGAGAACGGCGTGCAGCTCGCGCTGGTGACCTCCGACAGCGAAGCCAATGCGCGCGAGAAGCTCGGCGAAGCGGCTGCGTTGTTCGCGCATTACGACTGCTCGGCATCGCTGTTCGGCAAGGCCGCAAAATTCCGCCGCGTCGTCCGCCGCGCCGGTCTGGAGCCGAGCAAGGTGATAGCGATCGGCGACGAGGTCCGCGACATCGAGGCGGCGCGCGCGGTCGGCATCGCCTGCGGCGCGGTCAGCTGGGGCTACGCGGCCCCGGCGGCGCTGCGGGCGCTTGCGCCCGATCACATGTTCGCCCAGATGGAGGAGATTGCCGAAGTGGTCTGCCGGATCCAGCAGAGCGCCTGATCCGCAATCGCAGCGCACGGCCGGGGAGACGCCGATGACACTCACGGACGCAAGCCGCCTCAAGCTCCTGGAGCCGCCGGTCGGCCGGCTGCGAGTCGTGCTCGACACCGACACCTATAACGAGATCGACGATCAGTTCGCGCTCGTGCAGATGCTGCTGTCGACGGACCGCCTCTCAGTCGAGGCGATCTACGCCGCGCCGTTCTTCAATGCGCGCGCGGACAGTCCCGGCCACGGCATGGAGCTGAGCTATCAGGAAATCCTGCGCCTGCTGGACCGCCTGAACGTCGCTCCGGAAGGCCTGGTTCATCGCGGCGTCACCGACTATGTCGGCCCCGGCAAGACGGCGCGGACGGCACCCGCCGTGGACGACCTCATCGCCCGGGCGCGCGCGGGCACGCCGGACAATCCGCTCTACGTCATCGCCATCGGCGCCATCAGCAACGTCGCCTCTGCGCTGCTGAGGGCGCCCGATATCATCGACCGGATCGTCGTGGTCTGGCTCGGCGGCCATGCGCTGGAATGGCCCCACACGGTCGAGTTCAATCTGAAGCAGGACGTCGGCGGCGCGCAGGTGCTGCTCGACAGCGGCGTGCCGCTCGTGCTTGTCCCCTGCATGGGCGTCACCTCGCGCCTGCACTCGACGGTGCCGGAGATCGAACGCTACGTCGAACCCCACGGCAAAATCGGCGCGTTTCTCGCCATGCGCTTCAAGGAATATTCGTCCGACCACATGGGCTGGGCCAAGGAGATCTGGGACATGGCGCCGGTCGGCTGGCTGCTCAACCCTGCGTGGGCACCGAGCGTGATCATCCCCGCTCCGATCCTCACGGATCAGATGACGTGGAGCATCGACCGCCGACGGCATCCGATCCGCTACGTGACCTATGTGGACCGCAACCCCATCCTGAAGGACTTTTTCGTGAAGTTGCGAGAATTCGCCGCGACGAAAGTGCCGTAGCCCGGATGGAGCGAAGCGCAATCCGGGAAAGCGTCCCCGCATTCCGCTTCGCTCCATGCGGGCTACACACCCCTACTCCGTCCTGCGCAAGAACGCCCCGAACGCGCGCGGGCCGTCGCCGGTCTTGATCTCGCCGATCACCTTCAATTCGGCCGCGTCGATGATATCAAGCGTGTTGCTCTCCCAGCAGGCGACGATGATGCGCTTGCCGTCGGCGGTCGCATTGATCCCTTCGGGATAGTCGCCGACATTGATGCGCTTGATCGGCTTCAGGCTCGTGAGCTCGAACACGCTGACCGTGCCGCCATATTGGTCGGTGACGAAGCCGCGCCCTTGCGTCAGCGCCACCGCATAGGGCCGCATTCCAACCGGCACGCGGCCGACCTCGCGCGCCTCCGCGATGTCGATCACGGAGACGTCGTCGGAGCCGACATTGGCGGTGTAGGCGCGCTTGCCCTCGGCATCGATGGTAACGCCGAACGGGCGCGTGCCGACCTTGATCACCGCCTTGCGCTGGCGCGTCGCCGCGTCCACGACCGAGACGCTGTCGTCGTCGCGGTCGGCCGACAGCAGCAGCTTGCCGTCGGGCGTCACTGCCAGCCCCGACGGCGAGGCGCCGACCGCGATGCTGGCTGTGACGCTGCGGCTCGCGGCATCGATCACCCGCACCGCCGCCGCGTACCAGTCGGCGACATAGACGGTGCGGCCGTCAGGCGCCACGGCAATGCCGAGCGGCCCGCCGCCGACCTCGATCCGCCCCGTCACCTGCCGCGCGGCGGCGTCCACCACCGTCACGGCCTTGGCGTCCGGGCTCGTGACATAGGCAAAGCGCCCGTCGGCACTGACGGCGACGCCGGCCGGCTTGCCGCCGATCGGGATGGTCGCAACGCTGCGCGAGGTCGCGAGGTCCACGACCATCAGATCGTCGCTGAGCTGGTTGGTGACGAACGCCTCTTCGGCTGACGCCTGGGCGATGCTGGCGGCGAGCGCCGCCAGGACCAGGACCCGCACGGTCAGCTTCCGCTCTCGATCTTCTTCTTCAGCGCCTCGAGGCCGGCCTTGTAGAGCCCGCTCACCGCGGTCTTGGCGGCTTCGTCGCTGAGCTCGGGCGGCGGATCGTTGTTGGGAAAGCCGCGGTAGAACGCGCCGGCCCATTCCAGCGTCGCGCCCTTGCCGTCGGCGCTCGGCGTCAACGTCAGCGTCGAGGAATAGTTGGTGACCGGCAGCACCTTCACGTCGACGCTGGTGATCCGGTAGGAATAGGTCATCGCGGCGGCGTCAAACTTGTAGAGCTCCTCGTCGACGGTCGCGCCGCCCGTCAGCGTCAGCTTCCGCGTCGCGCCGATCTCGTTGCCCTTCTCACCCTCGGTCTTGGTCACCGGCGGTAGCCAGCTCATGTCCTGGAAATTGCCGATCACCGCCCACACTTTCGCCGGGGCTGCGTTGATCTCGATGGATTCCCGGACCTTCTGCCGGGTCGGCCCATGGGCCCAAACCGGCTCGAACGCCGTCGTCAGGGCGATCCCCACCACCGCCAGCGCCGCCACCCCGGCGAGCGCCGTTCCGCTTCTCATCCTCATACCGTTTCCTCACTCTTGGATCTGCGCGACTTGAGGCGCGCTGGGATCATCGTAGCGCATTTTGGGGCCGAGGGGAGACCGGTTCGTGGCGCCGTTGCGGCGACGATGGCTCCCCACGTTCACACCATCCCTTGCGTTGCCCGACGGGCAAAACACACAAGACCGGGGTCAATGCATCAGGACGAAAACAATTCGCTTTACGCGAATTCGGAATTATCGCATGTTGCAGCCATCCCAGCCCGGTCCGAGGGGCGTATCGCGATCGTCACGACACGCGGGATGGGACGTGGTGGACGCAGGCGGCGTCGGCGCGAAGGTGGTTTGCAGGGCGGGTCACGCCGCGAGCAAACGGCTAGCGCGCACACGACCGGTGCAGCCTGCGTACGGCAAAATCGTGTGGTCCTGGCGCCCGGGGTCTGTGCGCCAAGTCCTGCTGTGATGCTGCGACCCAACCGGGCGCGCGCATCAGTCATCCGCAGGGCGACGGGGGCAATAGTGCATCGCTCCCCGGGGAGAGCACGACATAAGCCGTCAAACCACTGCGCAGGGAAGGCCGGATGTTTGGGCTTCACCTGTATGCCGCTGTGCAGCTTCTCGTAGCGCAATTTTCGCACAGTGGACCGTGGGTGCCAGCCGGCACCCGGCCTTCCCTGCGCCCTCGGCATTCCTTGGGGGCGGTGATTGAAGCAAAGCTCGGGCAGAACCAGCCGCGAGAACGGGAAAGTGTGTCAGCGACTTCGAACGCGCGATGGAAGAGGAAGCATGTCGCCCAAACCGTCATTGCGAGCGCAGCGACGACGGAGAGGTGACCCTCACCTGCTCCGCCAGCATCGGCGAATGGGTCGCTATGATGACCTGGCAGACGCGCGACTCGTCCATGCGCCGGAGCAGCTTCAGGAATTCATCCCGAGCCATCTCTTGATTAGAACGTATCAGGAACACCACCTTCGCGTAAGCTGCATCTGAGAAACAAATGGAAACAAACAGCAACAAACACGGTATGCGTCACTTGGACACGAACTAAAACCTTCGATTGTGGACTGGAATCGTCCTAAGAGAACGTAGCTGTGAGACTGCCGCTGGCATGAGGCCAGCCCCCACCTCGCGACCCGGCAATGATTGACGGAAGTCCAGGACCGTAACAAGCCGCGAGGAATGCGCGATGGTATCAACGTATTTCAGCTACAACTACATTTCGCACCATCTCAAGCAGTCCCTGACGCGGGTTGAACAGCAACCCGACGTCGCGAAAGAGGCCGCCTATTACAAGGCCAACATCGGCAAGGTGAAGACCGTCGACGATCTCATGAAAGATTATCGCCTGTATCATTACGCTTTGAAGGCGTATGGCCTGGAAGACATGGCCTACGCCAAGGCGTTCATGAGAAAGGTGCTGGAGAGCGACCTCTCCGATGCAAAGAGCTTCGTCAACAAGCTGGTCGACAAGCGTTACCGGGAGTTTGCCGCGGCATTCTCCTTTAATGGCGGTATAAAGCCGGTTGCGCAATCGGAGGACCAGACCGATGAGACGATCGGTCTGTACACGGCAACCATGAAGAAGCGGGTCGACGCACTAGCCGACGATACGAAATACTACAGCGCCCAGATCGGCAGCGTCAGCAGTGCAGACCAGCTCCTGAACAACGATCGTCTTCGCAACTACGTCTATTCGGCATTCGGGATCGATCAGAGCAAGTGGCCGCGCGACACGATAAGTCAGGTCCTGCGCAGCGATCCATCCGATCCAAACAGCTACGTCAACACCACCTTCGCGTCTCAGTTGCCCGGCCTCAACGCCCAGCTCGCTCAAGCCAAATCGGACGTGAGTGCCACCACTACGAAGATCGCCGACTACACGGCCCAACTCTCGCAACCAGGCGCCGACGTGGCCCAGTTGAACGTCCAGATCCTGGTCGAAAAATATCACCTGGAATCATATACGAAGAGCGTATCCAGCCTCAACGACCAGATATCGACGATTGGCAACTTTGTCGATCTCGCCGGCGCATTCGAGTTTTCGCCTGACGGGTCGCTGCCGTCGGGTGTGCCCGCGCAGACTGCTGCGAACGTCACGCTCACGACAAAGCGGTTCGACGACAGCAAGGCTGCCGTCTATGCGGCGGCAAGCCCGCTGAACGAAGCCCTGGCAATCAGGCAGTTCAGAAACGCCATCCTCAACATCAAGTCAGTCCAGGCGTTCGTATCGACTCCGGCCGTGTATGATTTTGCGCTGGGCGCCGTCGGCCTCGATCCCAAAGCGGTCCCGCCGGACACCGTCAAGGCTGTCCTCGAAAGCGACCTCGGCGATCCCAAGAGCTACGTCTATAAGCTCAAGGACAATCGGTACGTCGAGCTCGCACGCGCCTTCAACTTCGACGCGAAAGGCAATCTGACGACCCCCTTGGTGGCCCAGGACCCGGCAAAAGTCCTCCAGACCGCGAAGGACTACGTCATTGCAGTCGTGAAACAGGCAAGCCCCGAGCAGCAGAAAGCGGTTCGGGAACAGGCCCAGAAAGACGCGACGGCTTATCAGGAAGCCATCGCAGGCATAGACAGCGTCTCCGAGCTGCTTGCGAACCGGAAGATGGTCGATTTCATTCTCGTCGCCAAGGGTTTGGACCCCAAGAAGGTCAGCACCGAATATCTGAAGAAGATCTTCGCCTCCGACCTGAACAATCCAAAGAGCTTCGCGAACACCGAGAGCGATCATCGCTTTGCCGAAATCGCGGCGTCGTTCAACTTCGACAGCAAGGGCAACGTCGCGCGCCTTGCGATGATGGGGCCGCAGAAGCAGGACCAATTCCGGGAAACACGGGCGAATTATCTCCAGCAAAGCCTGGAGCAGCAGCAGGGGGATACGAATCCGGGCGTGCGCCTGGCGCTCTATTTCCAGCGAAAGGCCGGGGAAATCACGTCCGCATACGACATCCTTGCCGACAAGGCTCTTTCGGAGGTGTTCAGGACCACCTTCAATCTGCCTGACTCGATGGCGTCGATGCCGATCGATCAGCAGGCCAAGTTCGTGGACAAATTCATGAAGATCAAGGATCTCTCCGATCCCGCGAAGGTTGAAAAGCTGCTGGGCCGTTTCTCCGCCATGTATGACGTCAAAAACGGCCAGAGCATCGGTCAGGGACAATCCCCTTTGCTCAATCTCTTCCAGGGATCAGGCTCAGGGATAAGTGACTCCACGTACTTGGCTATCGCCAAACTACGTTCTCACTGATGATCGTTCGCCGAGACTAGCTCAACACCTCGAGCACCAATTCCATCGTCATCAGCACGGGATTGTCGCCACGAATCAGACGCCCTTCGGCGATGCCGCCCATGTAGTCGATCAGGGCAACATCGAGTACAGCCTCCAGCTCCCCGGAGGGACCAGACGCGATCGTCCCGGCCGTTATCGCCAGCTCCGTCGCGAACGGCTCGGTCACGCCGCCTTGGGTGAAGCGCGCGCCGATGGTCGAGCCGACGCCGCCATGAATCTTCGCCCGCGCGATGCCGTGTGCGCGGCAGAAGTCCTCGAGGCAGAAGGCAAAATCCTGATTGGGGCGCAGCCGCAGCGCAAAGGCACGGCTGGTCGTGCGCGCACCGGTGCTCGCAGCCGCGACCGGTCCGAACAGCTTGAAATTGGTCTCGGGATCTGGCTCGGCGGTGAACATCGCGCCGTCGAGGCCAAACGCCTCGACCTCGAACGGCTCGGCAACGATGGTCTCGTCCGGCAGCATGTGGCCGCCGCCGGCGTGGCCATCGGATTCGGTCCAGAGCCCATGGCAATGAAAGAACGGCGCGCCGTCGCGCGTGCCGAGCGTCATGCTGCCGAGCTTCGTGCGCGTCACACCGGCCGGCCGATAGGTCTCGCTGTAGAACGCGGCATTCTCGCCGGTCTTGGACAGCGCCGGCATGACATAGCCGAACGGCCCGAGCGTACCTCCGCGAAAATTCAGCACGCCGCCGGCAAATCCCTCCGCCGCAAAGCCGCGACGCGCGGCCTCCAGCAGCGGCAGGCCGGCCTGAAGCGTAAAGGAGAAGGCACGCCCCTTCGCCTCCGCCCATTGAATGCGCTCTGCTACGGGCGCGCCGGGCTGCTTGATACTGCGCATCACCTACGCTCAGCCCGCCTTGATTTTGTCGAGGTCGAGCAGGCCGCGCGCCTCGAGCTCATCGCGCACCATGCGCTTCGGCACCTTGCCGTAGCCGGATTTCGGCAGCGCTTCCCAGAAGAAGAAGCGCTTCGGCATCTTGTAGCGCGGCACCTTCGGGCCGAGGAACGCCGCCATCTCGGTCTCGCTCACGGCCTTCGCGCCTTCACGCGCGACGCAGACGGCAACACCGACCTCGCCCCAGGTCGCGTCTGGCACGCCCAGCACGGCGACCTCGCCCACCGCGGGGTGCGTCAAAATCTTCTCCTCGATCTCGCGCGGATAGATGTTGGAGCCGCCGGAGATGTACATGTCGGAGGCGCGTCCGGTGATGTAGACAAACCCCTCCTCATCCATATGACCGAGATCGCCGGTGCGGAACCAGCCGTTGCGGAACGCCTTGGCATTGGCTTCGGGGTTGTCGTAGTAGCCGGCGAACACCGCAGGTCCGATCACGCAGATCTCGCCGCTCTGGTTCGCCTTGAGCTCGCGGCCCTCGTCATCCTGGATCGAGACCTGCATGCCGGTGCGCTCGAAGCCGCAGGTGCCGATCTTCGCATGCGGGCCGTCCTCGGGATCGTGCAACGCCGCCGGCAGCACGGTGATGTTGCCGGTGACCTCGCCGAGACCAAAATACTGCACGATGACCTTGCCGAGCTTCGTCAGCGCCGACTTCTGGTCCTCGCGATACATCGGCGCGCCGGCATAGATCACTTGCCGCAACGAGGAATGATCGTATTTGTCGACGGCGGGATGCTCGACCATCATCTTCAGGATGGTCGGCACCGTGAAGAGATTGCTGACGCGGTGGGCCTCGATCAGACGGAACGCCTCGTTGATGTCGAATTTTTCCGTCGGCAGCAGCACGGTGCAGACGCCACGCACGGTCTGCACCAGCTGGTGGACGCCCGCGCCATGCGACAGCGGCGCCACCACCAGCGAGGCATCGTTCTCGGTGACGCCCGGGGTGAGATCGGCGAGATGGTTGGTGACGACAAATCCCATCTGGCCGTGGGTCAGCACCGCCGCCTTGGAGCGGCCGGTGGTGCCGGAGGTGAAGAAGAACCAGCAGGGATCGTCGTAGTCGACGTCGGCATTGACGACATCTGCGCCGGCGTTCGAAGCGATGGCGTCGGCCACCGAGCGCTCGCCGAACGTGGCCTTGCCGTCGAGGCTCCAGGTGAATTGCAGCGCGCCGCCCTTCACCGCCGCCGCATGCTCGGGAAAATCGACGTGGCACAGAAACGCCTTCGCGCCGGAAGCCTCTGCGAGGTAGGTGACCTCATCCGGCATCAGGCGGAAGTTGGTGGGCACCCAGACCGCACCCAGCCGGAACGCGGCGAACATCGAAAAGAACATCTCGTCGCCGTTCTTGGAGTGGACGAGGATGCGGTCGCCCTTCGTGACGCCGCGCGCGGCGAGCGCCGCGGCCAGCGCCGAGACCTGCGCGTCGATCTCGCGCCACGTCCAGGATCGGTCGCCCCAGACGAAACCGGGACGCGATCCATGCCGCCGCGCATTCTGCGTCAGCATGTAGGCGAGATTCATGACGCGGCGGGACATGCGCAGGGGCTGCATCGGGCTTCCTCTTCGAGCGCGGACGGCGCGCAAGCCGCCCGCTCATTGCAGCCCATTTATCGCCATCGCCGGCGCCCCTGCAAGGCCGCCAGCCGCACACCTGCCCTACGGTTGCCTGAACGCAAATGGAGTTGCCGTGATCGCCTTCTCCTTGGAGCAGGCCTGCGCACCGAAACCGCCGCAATAGCTCCCATGCAGATCGAACCG
Organism: Bradyrhizobium sp. CB1717; assembly: GCF_029714325.1. Taxonomy (NCBI): domain Bacteria; kingdom Pseudomonadati; phylum Pseudomonadota; class Alphaproteobacteria; order Hyphomicrobiales; family Nitrobacteraceae; genus Bradyrhizobium; species Bradyrhizobium sp. CB1717. Next base: position 4,841,135 of record NZ_CP121666.1, on the reverse strand, counting down.
GACAACGCGCGCGGCGCCGCGCTTCATCGGCGGCGCCAAAATCTTGTAGCTGCGGACATAGCCGTCAAACACCGAACGCACGCTGCCATCCGGCAGCGTGACCAGGATGTTCATGACGCAGCCGCCGGTTCCGCAATAGGTGGTCTCGCGTTCCCCGCATTTGGTGTCGCGGAAATCGACGATATAATCGTCGCGGCCGTCGCCGGTCAGGTCGACCTTGCGCACCGTGTCCGGCGCATAGGTCACCGCGCCTCCGTCCTGGCTCTCGCATTCCTCATTGGCGTAACGCAGAGCCTTCTGCACGCCGGGCGGATAGTCGGCCGGATTGAACGGCTTTGCGTCGTCGCCGCGCGCGGCCGTGGCAAGGAGGGTCAGCAGGAGCATCAGATATCGCATGCGCGTTGGTCGTGCGCAGGCCCGCCATCGTTCAGGGAATCTTAAACATGATCGGCGCAACCTCGCTCAGTTCTCGCGTACAGAGTGCCGCATCATGGTCAAAGCGCCCGCCCTCCTCGTCTTGTCGCTGGCGCTCGCCGGATGCGCCATGGCCCCGCAAGCACACCTGGCCTCCGATCCCGCCTTCAAGCCTGCACGTTACGCGTGGGATGGCGCCGGCGAGGATCCCAATCAGCCGCGCGCTGCCTCCGCACCGTCGCGAACGACGCGTACCGCCGCCACATCCGAGCGCACCGGGTCGCGAGCCGGACTACAGCCCTATTCGAAGGAATGGTGGCAGGCGCAGGACGGCATCGAGGCCGAGCAGGACGCCAGGGTCAACCGCTCCCTCGTCATCTGCCAGGGCTGCCTTCGCCCACAGCCACAGGCGGAAGATTCCAGGCTCGCCAAAGCGAGCGATTGAACCGAACGGCCTTCACATCGGTCTACAGAGATGTGCGCCGGCACCGGCCGCCCCGGCCTGCCGTCATGCGCCATCATCTCAGGGACATCTCATGCTCACCCGTCGCTCCTTCGTCGCCGCTTCTCTGCTCGCCGGCATCTCCCCGGCATTGGCCGAGACCCCTGCCCCCGCCGATCCCATTACCATCCTGACTGCGATCTACACCCGCGCGGCCAAGGGCAAGGGCGATGGCGGCGGCGCCTTCATCATCGAGAACAAGGCGGCCAAGGCAAAATATCTCTCCAAGGCGCTGGTCGCGCTGTGGGCCAAGGCGGATGCGCATACGCCGAAGGGCGATGTCGGGCCGATCGATTTCGATCCGGTCACCAATTCGCAGGAACCGGACGTGAAGTCGTTCAAGGTGGACGCCGAGAAGATGGAGGCGGACAAGGCGATCGTCGCGGTCACCATCACCGGTCACCGCAACGACCGGAAACCTGCCGACCTGATCGTGCGTTACGACTTCGTGCGCGAGGCAGGTAGCTGGCGGATCGACGATATCAGGGGTGCCTCCGACGGCGAGGCCTGGTCGATCCGCAAGATGCTGACGGACTCCCTCAAGAGCTGACCGGAGACGACATGAGCGACGTCATCGACAACAAAGCCCACCACCGCTTCGAGTTCGAGGTCGAGGGCCACCTTGCGACCGAGCATTACAAGCTCGACGGCAATGTCATCACCTTCGAGCATACCGAGGTGCCGAAGGAGCTCGGCGGCAAGGGCGTCGGCTCAAAGCTCGTGCAAGGCGCGCTCGACCAGGTTCGCTCCGCCGGATTGAAGCTGATCCCGCAATGCCCGTTCGTGAAGGCGTGGATCGAGAAGCACCCGGACTATCAGGATCTGGTGAAGCGATAACCGCGCAGGCCCGCCCGTAGCCGGGCGGGCCTTGCCGATATCGACGGTCTACTGCCCATGCTTGAGCATGTCCTGATCGTTCAGATCCCAGTCCTGCCACAGCAGCAGCACGCCGAGGAGAACCACGGCCGCGCCAAGGCTCGTGTGGTAGATGCGCAGGAACCCTTCACTGGAATAGCCGAGGAAGTAGGGCGAGGCGATGAGCCACAATCCGACCAGGATCGTCGCCACTTCCTGCCAGCGTTGCAACGCGACATATTCGAGCTGGCTGATGCCAAACACGATCAGGCCGACTGCGACGGCATTCAGGATGACCATCGAGTCCCCGACGATCGCGGGCTGATCCTGGATGGGAAACCACGGCGAGACGACAATCAATGCGCCCAGCAGCATCCCGGACCAGTCTTCCCATGTGCGATGAGTATTCAAGAAACCAAAGTCCGACATCGTACCCTCCTCTGACAGAGGCACACGTCGGCGGCTGGCGATCACGACTTCCGAATGTCTGGCGACCCTGCCTGCCGCATTCGGACGTATGTCCTAGGGAACACGTGGGAACCGCCCGTGACCGCGCAAGAGTGAGAGCGAGGATTATTTCATATCGCACCGCAGCTAGAGCGCCCCGAGCTTCCTCAACGACTCCTGTGCCGTCTGCAAGCCCGGCTTCAATTCCAGCGCCTTCCTGAAATCGGCGATCGCACCCTGCTTGTCGCCCAGCCGCAGCTTAGCCTGTCCGCGGTTGTTCCAGGAGAGCACGTCTGAGGGATCGTATTGCAGCGCCTTGTCGTAGTCGGCGAGGCCGCCCTTGTTGTCGCCCTGAAAGAGCCGGATCATGCCGCGATTGCGCCAGCCACGTGCATCCGTCGGCGCAAGCCGGATGGCCTCGCCATAATCGGCGGCCGCACGATCGAGCTGCTCGCTGTCGCGATAGACGTTGCCACGGTCGATATAGGCGAGCATATCGGGCGCAAGCTTGATCCGCGTGGTGTAGTCGGCGAGCGCATGCGTGGTATCGTGCTTGCGGGCGTAGACGTAGCCGCGATTGGCATAGCCGGTGGCATAACTGGGATCGCGCTTGATCGCGGCGTCGAAATCGGCAATGGCGCCGTCGAGGTCCCCCTTGCTGTAGCGGGATTCGCCGCGGTTGCTGTAGGCCAGCGCCAGTGACGGATCGAGCTTGATGGCCTGGTCGTAATCGGCGATGGCGCGATCGTAGTCGCGCTTGAAGCTATAGACGCGGGCACGGTTGTTGTAGGCGCAGGCATAGTCCGGCGCGAGCCGGACCGCCTCGTCGAGATCGGACAGCGCGGCGTCGAGCTCGCGCTTCTCGGTGAAGCCATGGCCGCGATTGCAATGGGCGCCCGCGAGCCTGCGACCGGTCTCGCTCCCGGTGTCAATGACGCTCGAGCAGGCCGCGACCCGCTGGTCCGGCGTGCTGGTCGGCCCGACGCACGCCTCCCAGGCCGGACCGCCTTCGGCCGCAGCCAGCACCGGTGCCGTCGAAGCGAGCGCGACCAGCAAGGCCATGACGAGCGGGACACGCATTTTCCGGATATCTCCCCTGCGGCAACCTCCCTTGGTCGCATCTTGGCAAGGGCCGGTTCAGCCGCCTAGATCAGAGGCAGACATCGTTTCGGAAGGATTTCGCATGGCGGCATCGGTACGCGACAACAAGGACAAGAGCCGCTTCGAGCTCGATGTCGGCAGCGACATCGCCTTCGCCAATTACCGCCTGACGCCGTCGGCGGTGATCATCACCCATACCGAGACGCCGCGCGCGCTGCGCGGCCGCGGCATCGCCTCCGAGCTGGTCAAGGGTGCGCTGGATCTGATCCGCCGCGACGGCAGGAAGGTGATCGCCGGCTGCGGCTTCGTCGTCGACTATCTCGACAAGCATCCGGAGGATGCCGACCTCGTCGCCTGAACGCAAAAGGGCCCGCGCGATCGCGGGCCCTTCGACGACCGAGAGATCGGTCAGTGCTTGATCTCGGGCGGCAGCTTGCCGCCATTGGCAGCGAGCTTGGACATCACCTGCTTGTGCAGCCAGACGTTCATGCTGGCCGAGTCGTTCATGTCGCCGCTGTAGCCGAGCTCCTTGGCGAGGTCCTTGCGCGCGGCCAGGCTGGAGTCGATGTCGAGCGCCTTCATGAGGTCGACGATCGAGGTGCGCCATTCCAGCTTCTCGCCCTTGTGCGCGGCGACCGCCGCGTCGACGATGGCCGCAACGTCCACGGTCGCCATCGGCGCGGACGCCGGCGCCGATCCGGCTGGCGCGGTCCCTGCGGGGGCACTGCCCGGCGCTGCGCCACCGGCGGGCGCTGCGGAAGCCGGATGGCTGCCGAAGATCGCGCCCATGATTTTCCCGAAAATACTCATGTCTGCTCCCCGAAAAGGATCCGTTGGAAGGGCCTCGAGTGGCCAACTTATAGACCAAGTTACTGCGTTGCGCCCGCGGTGTTCTGCGAACCCGCGAACAGCATGAGCTTATCTGCGGCGAAATGACGGCCGAATGACATCGTCGAGGTTGCATTGCGGCATCAAATTTCACCCAGGCGTGAGGGACAGGACTCGGAATTGGGAGTAGCCTCAAGGTTCAACTCGCGATCCCGTCCGGAATTCGCGTCTGGTTGGAATCGCGAAACTCAGAGAAGAGCGGCCGCTTGCGCCGTTTGCCGGCGTCGAGTGCGGCTGCCCGGCAAGGGAGCTAGCGACCATGGCGACACTCTACCAGGGCAATGTCCCGACGATGGCCCAGCCCACTGATGCGGCTGGACCAGTCATTCGAACCATTCGCCTGTCCGATCTGCACGAGGCGCTCCGGCGCGGCTGGGAGGATTTCAAGGCGGTTCCGAGCCACGCCATCATCCTGTGCGTGATCTATCCGGTGCTGGGCCTCGTGCTCGCCCGCGTGGTGATGGGCTATTCGGTGCTGCCGCTGCTGTTTCCGCTGGCCGCGGGCTTCGCCCTGATCGGCCCGTTCGCCGCCCTCGGCCTCTACGAGCTGTCGAGCCGACGCGAACGCTATGAGGAGGCCAGTGCCTGGGATGCCATGGAGGTGCTGCGCTCGCCTTCGTTCGGCGCGATGCTCGGCCTCGGCACGCTGCTGCTCGCGCTGTTCGTGACCTGGGTTGCCACCGCGCAGGCGATCTATGTCGCGGCGTTCGGTTATGAGGGGGTGACTGGGATCTCGGATTTCCTGACGCGCGTGCTGACGACCCGGCAGGGCTGGTGGCTGATCGTGGTCGGCTGCGGCACAGGCTTCCTGTTCGCGCTCGCCGCGCTCTGCCTCAGCGCCGTGTCGTTCCCGCTCATGCTCGACCGCCATGCGGGCGCGTTCGAGGCCATGGTGACCTCGCTGCGCGTCGTCGCCAGGAACCCGGTGCCGATGGCGGCCTGGGGCCTGATCGTCGCCGTGCTGCTGGCGCTCGGCACGATCCCGGCGTTCCTTGGCCTCGCCGTCGTGATCCCCCTACTCGGCCACGCCACCTGGCATCTCTACCGCAAGGTGATCGTCTCCGATCCCGGCGCGCGGCCCGTACCGCCTCCGCCGCATCGTCCGCGCAAACCGGCCGCCGACTTCCCCGCCAATCTCTTCCCGTGGCGGAATCGAACGGACGCTTAACGATCTCGTGACATCCGATCCTGCCCGGTTGCGGGCAGGATCGGCCCACCATGCGCCTTGCTTTGGCCGCGGTTACAATCAAAATTGCGCCGCCGGTCAGATCACTTCACGGAATCCATTTCATCTGATGACCCCGACGATTTCTCGTCTCGCTCTCGCAGCCCTCGCCCTCTCCGCGTCAATCCTCTCCGCCGAGCCAGCGCTTTCCGCTGCTGCCTGCGGCTCGGGCAATTTCGACGCCTGGCTTGCGGATTTCAAAGCCGACGCCGCCGCCAAGGGTATTTCGCAGCAGGCCATCACTGCGGGCCTGGCCGGCGTGACGCTCGACCAGAGCGTGCTCAACCGCGACAAGTCGCAAAAGGTCTTCACCCAGACCTTTGAGGAGTTTTCCGGCCGCATGGTGCCGCCGCGCATGACGCGCGGCTCCAACATGATGAAGCAATACGGCTCGGTGCTGTCGCGTATCGAGCAGACCTACGGCGTGCCGGGCGAGGTGCTGGTCGCGATCTGGGGTCTGGAGACCGATTTCGGCGTCAACACCGGCAAGTTCGCCACCATCCGCTCGCTGGCGACGCTGGCCTATGACTGCCGTCGTTCCGATCAGTTTCGCGCCGAGCTGCTGGATGCGCTGCGCATCGTCCAGCGTGGCGACCTCGCGCCAGCCGACATGAAGGGAGCCTGGGCCGGCGAGCTCGGCCAGACCCAGTTCATGCCGTCGTCCTGGATGAAATATGCCGTCGACTTCGACGGCAACGGCAAGCGGGATCTCCTGCACAACGCGCCCGACGTGCTCGCCTCCACCGCCAATTATCTCGCCGGCTATGGCTGGCAGAAGGGGAAGGATTGGCAGCCGGGCAGCCCGAACTTCGCGGTGCTGCAGCAGTGGAACAAGAGCGAGGTCTATTCCAAGACTGTCGCCTATTTTGCCGCCCAGCTCGCGCGCGCTCCTTAAAGACACTTTGGGAACGCATAGGGCCGATCGCCCTGCGACCGGCCCTCTCTTGGGTGCGTTTGTGCCTACCCGTTTACTTGCCCATTGTGGCTTGCATCGCCTTGTTCAGATGCGCGCCGCACGCACCCATCTTGCCGTTGAGCAGCGAATCCTGCGCCGCCGCGATCTCCTTCTGCGCGACGAACTTGCTGTCGCCGTCGGCCATGTTCTCGATCGCGGTCTCGGTCTTCTCCAGATTGGCCCCGCTGCAACCACCCATGGCGTGCTTGGCGGCCTGGGCCGGCGCGACGGCGAATGCGGCGGCGGCAATTGCGATAACCCCGAGTAACTTCGTCATGATGTTACTTTCCTTCTCTTGTTCTTGGGACAGACCCAGCGACATTGCCGGAATCTGCAGCATGACTTTCCTCCGGTTGCGGCAACTTGCCGCAATAAATTCCCCGCGAGATTTGCGTGATGTTGCGCGCCGCGCAGAGCCGCATGCGAAACTTCTGATTTTCATTACAACTTGGTAATCGGGACACGCACGCCTGGCGTGTGTGCATCGCATCAACGGGACGCGGTCAGCTCACTGACGCGATGGCGGCGAATGTCGCCGAAGGTCATGAGAGTACTCGTGACGGCGGCGCCGACGAATCTAGCTTGCGGTCGCGACGGAAAACGCTCCAAATACTAGAATATATATTCATTTCTATATCGGCCCCGATTCATGCGAATCGCGCATGCGAGACTTGGGCTTACAAGCTGACCCATGGTGTTGCCGATCACGGAGACGCAACTTATTTCACTCCTCATCGGAACCGCCATGCCCGCTATAAGACCGTGATTTCACGGCCTTTTGTTGCGGTGTAGGGTTAGTCCCGCCCACCTGTTGGGCAGGACTGCCAAGAGGTTAATCGCCCCTTACCGATGCTATGCGCCCGCCGCTTAGCTGCATCGCAACATCGGAACTTTCGCACTGCACCACTCTCACCTATATTCATTTCAACGATGACGCCTTAGGCAAAGGCTGAATCGAACTACAGGAGACTACCAATGCTGCTCTCGCTCATCCGCATGATCCAGGCCTTCCGGGACTATCAGCGCAATGTTGCCGAGTTGTCCCAGCTCAGCGATCGCGAACTGGCCGACATCGGCCTCGATCGCTCGGACATCCCGCGCGTTGCCGCCGGCCAGTATCAGGGCTGAAATCGTTCAGCCCTTCACCGGAACGAACCGATAGCGCCCGCCTCGTGCGGGCGTTGTCGTTTCCGGAGGCAGAAAACTCGATCTCGGCGATTCCACTCGTCGCCAAAAAGCGCTACCTGTCCGCCCCATGACAGGACCCCATTCCAATAATGTGCATGTGATCGGCGCCGGCCTTGCGGGCTCCGAGGCCGCCTGGCAGGTCGCCAAAGCCGGCGTGCCCGTGGTGCTGCACGAGATGCGGCCGGACCGCATGACCGAGGCGCACCGCACCGACGGGCTCGCCGAGCTCGTCTGCTCCAATTCGTTTCGCTCGGATGACGCCGCCAACAATGCCGTCGGCCTCCTCCACGCCGAGATGCGCCGCCTCGACTCGCTGATCATGCGCGCAGCCGACGCCAACCAGGTGCCCGCCGGTGGCGCGCTCGCGGTCGATCGCGAGGGCTTCTCTGCGGCCGTCACCAAGGCGCTGAACGAGCATCCCCTGATCGAGATTGCCCGCGGCGAGGTCGCAGGCCTGCCGCCGTACGACTGGAGCAACGTCATCGTTGCGACCGGCCCCCTCACCTCCGCCCCGCTGGCCGACGCCATCCGCGAGCTGACCGACGAGAGTGCCCTCGCCTTCTTCGATGCGATCGCTCCGATCGTGCACCGCGAATCCATCGACATGTCGGTGGCTTGGTTCCAGTCGCGCTACGACAAGGTCGGCCCCGGCGGCAACGGCGCCGACTACATCAACTGCCCGATGACCAAGGAGCAGTATGACGGCTTCGTCGCAGCCCTGATCGCCGGCGAGAAGACCGAGTTCAAGGAGTGGGAGACCAACACGCCCTATTTCGACGGCTGCCTGCCGATCGAGGTGATGGCGGAGCGCGGGCCTGAGACGCTGCGCCACGGCCCGATGAAGCCGGTCGGCCTCACCAATCCGCACGATCCCACCACGAAGGCCTACGCCATCGTGCAGCTGCGCCAGGACAACAAGCTCAGCACGCTCTACAACATCGTCGGCTTCCAGACGAAGCTGAAATATGGCGAACAGCAGCGCATCTTCCGCACCATTCCAGGGCTGGAGAAGGCCGAGTTCGCCCGCCTCGGCGGCCTGCATCGCAACACCTTCCTGAATTCACCAAAGCTGCTCGACAGCCAGTTGCGCCTGCGCGCGCAGCCGCGGCTCCGCTTTGCCGGCCAGATGACGGGCTGCGAGGGCTATGTGGAATCGGCCAGCGTCGGCCTGATTGCCGGCCTCTACGCAGCCGCGGATGCGCGTGGCGAAACGCTGACGAGCCCGCCGGGCACGACGGCCCTCGGGTCATTACTTGGCCACATCACCGGCGGCCACATCGAGACGATCGAGCCGGGCACGCGCTCGTTTCAGCCGATGAACATCAATTTCGGACTGTTCCCACCGCTCGCGAGCGTGCCGACCAAGAAGCCCGACGGCACGCGGCTGCGCGGCAACGAGAAGACGGTGGCCAAGAAGCAGGCGATGAGCGCACGGGCGCTCGCCGATCTCGATCGCTGGATCGCCGATCACCTGCGCATTGCCGCCGCCGCGTGAGTTTTCGATGAGCCTCCCCAAAGACGACGCCGCAGAGCTCTCGGCGCGCTGGATCGAGGGCGTGCTGCTCAAGCGCGACGTGTTCTCGACCGTCGAGCGCGGCCGCTTCCGCGGTGACAATTGCGAGGTCGACGCGGTGCTGCGTCGGCTCGACGAGGTGCCGTGGTGGTCGTTCCTGCTGGCACGGCATCTATTCGCACGCGAGAAGCATGCGCTGGCCCTCGCCAAGGGCCTGAATGTCGGCCCAGAGCTGCTCTGGGCCGGCCGCCGCGCCTTGGTGCGCGGCTTCGTCGACGGCGTCGCACTGCATCTGGCAAAGCCCCATGGCGACCTCGCCTATTTCCGTTCGGCCAAGGCGGCGCTGCGGCGGCTGCGTCGTGCCGGCATCTGCCACAACGATCTCGCCAAGGAACAGAACTGGCTGGTCGGCCGTGACGGCCGCGCCTATGTGACGGACTTCCAGCTCGCCGCGTGCTTCGCGCGGCGCGGCCGGCTGTACCGCATCCTCGCCTATGAAGACCTGCGACATCTGCTCAAGCACAAGCGCTCCTACGCGCCGGAAGCGCTGACGCCGCGCGAGCGAAAAATCCTGGCGAAGAAGTCGTTCGCCGCGAGCCTATGGCTTGTCACCGGCAAGAAGGTCTACCGCGCCATCACCCGCGGCCTGTTCAATTTCACCGACCGCGAGGGCGGCGGCCGGCGGCTCGTCAACGATGCGCCGGTTCTGGCCGAGCTGATCCGCAAGAATCCGGCGGTGCGTGACACCGCCATCGTCGCCTTTGCCGATCGGCGCTCCGGCGTCGGTCTCTATGCCTTCGTCGAGGCGGATCAGGCCACGCTCGAAGGCCAGCTCCGAAGCGAGCTTTCGGCCGCCAAGGGTCCCAAGCCGCCGGAGCACATCCAGGTGGTGCACGCGCTGCCGCGCGACACCAGCGGCAAGCCGCGGACCGAGATCCTGCAACTGGTCGCCATGAACCAGCTCGACCTGATCGAGCCGATGATGAAGAACGACCAGGACCGCGCCTTCCTCAAGGATATCCTGGAACAGCGCAAGAACCTGCGCGACCGCTTCAATTTCGAGGCGGACCTGCCGGCCGGCTAGTCTGGCGGCCCGCGCCTTGAAGCGTCCACAATGGCGATAGAGAAGCGGTCGGATCATTCGGGCTTGGCGGGGTCATGGGCACTGGGGGGACGACGATGTGGCGTGCGGTTGGCGGTCTGATCGCGGGCGCGCTGCTGCTTGCGGCCGCCCCCGCAATGGCCGATTCCCCGGCCGAGCAGATCTCGAGCTTCCGCCTCAAGCACGGTGAAGTCCGCGTCGTCCGCGACGCCACGCTCGACCGCATCGCCATGGACCAGGCCCGCGCGATGGCGGCAAAGGACGATCTCAGCCACGACGCGCTCGGCCCGTTCAACCGGCGCGTCGCCCCGGCCGGCGCCGGCCGCGCCGCCGAGAACATCGCCTATGGCTACGACAATTTCGAGAAGACGCTCGGGCAGTGGATCGACTCGTCCGGGCACCGCAAGAACCTCCTGCTGCACAACGCCTCCCGCGTCGGCATCGCGAGCGCCAGGAACGCCAGCGGCAAGCGCACCTATTGGGCGATGGTGATCGCCGGTGATTACGAGCCGAAGGGCAAGAAGAAAAAGGATAAGGAGCCGCTGGTTGCCGTCAAACGCGAGGCCGCACCTGCCAGCAAGCCCAAATCCAGCAACTGCCACGTCAAGCTGCTCGGCCTTTGCATCTGAGGCCCAGCCCGGCCGTCTTGCTCACAATCCTCGACGCATCTAATTCATGCTCGAAGATCGCGAGAAGCGGAGGCGCAAGTGATCGACATCGACCGAATTCGTGCCGACACGCCGGCCACCTCTCGGCTCGCCTATCTTCATAACGCCGGCGCGGCCCTCATGCCGGCGCCGGTTGTCGCGGCGATGAAGGAGCACATCGATCTGGAGAGCGAGATCGGGGGCTATGCGGCCGCCGACCGCGAGGCGAGCCGGCTTGATTCAGTCTACGGCTCGGTCGCGCGTCTGCTGAACGCCGCGTCTGACGAGATCGCGCTCGTGGAGAACGCGACGGTTGCCTGGCAGATGGCGTTCTACGCGCTGCCGTTCAGCAAGGGCGACCGCATCCTGACCGCCGAGGCGGAATATGCCGCCAATTATGTCGCGTTCCTGCAAGTCGCTGAACGTACGGGCGCGATCATCGACGTGGTGCCGAGCGACGCAACGGGCGAGCTCGACATCCAGGCGCTCGAACGCATGATCGACGCGCGCGTGAAGCTGATTTCCATCACCTGGGTCCCGACCAATGGCGGGCTGGTCAATCCCGCGGCGGCGATCGGCAGGATCGCGCGGGCGCACGGCATTCCCTATCTGCTCGACGCCTGCCAGACGGTCGGCCAGATGGAAGTCGACGTCGAAGCCATCGGCTGCGACATGCTGTCGGCGACGGGGCGCAAATTCCTGCGCGGCCCGCGCGGCACCGGGTTTCTCTATGTGCGCCGAGCACTGCTGCAACAGCTCGAGCCGCCGATGATCGACCATTTCGCTGCTCCCTGGGTCTCGCGCGATGAATATCGGCTGCGCGACGATGCGCGACGCTTCGAGACCTGGGAGAACAATTACGCCGCCCGGCTTGGGCTCGGCGCTGCCATCGATTATGCACTCGATATCGGCATGGGCCCCATCGAGCAGCGCTGCCGCCTGCTTACGGACCGTCTTCGCAGCGGCCTCGCCTCCATTCGCGGCATCACCGTTCGCGACCTCGGCCGCACGCCGGGTGCCATCGTCAGCTTCACGGTGGAAGGGCATGAGGCTGACGCCATTGTTCGCAGCGCCGCTGAGGCGGGCATCACCATCGGCGCTTCGGATCCGGCGAGCACACGCATCGACTCTGAAATCCGCGCGCTGCCGCCGCTCGTGCGAGCATCCCCGCATTACTACAACACGGAAGCCGAGATCGACCGGCTGATCGACCATCTCGCCGATTTGGCGCCACGCTAGCGCCGCGCGCGCTCAGGTGCAGCGTGCGCTCAGTCCGGATGCGCTGAGCCTTGCCATGACCTCCTCGAGATGCGCGCTGTCGCGGGTCTCGATCACGAGTTGCAGCAGCGTCGCCTTGGCCGGCAGGTCGGAGAAGGTCCGCTGGTGCGAGACCTCGATGATGTTGGCGCCGGCTTCGGCCAGCAGTGCCGCCACGGCGGCCAGCTGCCCGGGCCTATCAGGGATATCGAGCGACAGTTGGGTCAGGCGCCCCTCGCGCGCGAGTTCGCGGGTGAGGACGGAGGCGATCAGCCTTGTGTCGATGTTGCCGCCGCTCAGGACGAGGCCGACCTTCTGGCCGGCGAATCGAGACGGATCGGACATCAACGCGGCAAGGCCGGCGGCGCCGGCGCCTTCGACAACCGTCTTCTCGATCGAGATCAGGGTCGCCAGCGCGCGCTCGAGCTCGGCTTCGTTGACCAGCGCGATATCGTCGACGAGGCGGCGGACGATTTCGGTCGTGATCTTGCCCGGCGATTTCACCGCGATGCCTTCGGCGAGCGTGTCGCCGCGCGCCGGAAGATTGCCGTCGTGGATCGCATTGTGCATCGAGGGATAGAGCCAGGCCTCGACGCCCAGGACCCGCAGCGACGGCTTGATCGACTTCGCGGCAATGGCGATGCCGCTGATCAGCCCGCCGCCACCGATCGGGACGACCAGCGTGTCGAGCTCCGGCACGGCCTTGAGCATCTCGAGGCCAACGGTGCCCTGCCCCGCGATCACGAGCGGATCGTCGTAAGGATGGACGAAGATCATGCCGCGGGCTTCGCCGTGGCTGCGGGCAAAGGCAGCCGCCTCTTCCAGCGTCGCGCCTGTCACCACCACCTCGGCGCCGTGATGCCTTGTGTTCTCGACCTTCACCATGGGCGTGCCGATCGGCATCACGATGGTGGCGGGAATGCCGAGCCGCCTGGCGTGATAGGCGACGCCCTGCGCGTGATTGCCCGCGGACATCGCGATCACGCCCCGCGCGCGCTCCTCCGGCGTCAACGCAGTCAGACGATTAAGCGCACCGCGCTCCTTGAATGAGGAGGTGAACTGGAGGTTCTCGAATTTGAGCCAGATGTCGCAGCCGCAGATACTGCTCAGTGTACGGCTGTAGCTGCAGGGCGTCTCGACGACGGCGCCCCGGATGATCTCCGCGGCGGTGTGAATATCGCCAGGTGCGACCGGAAGGCCGCTGAGATCGGAGGACGTTTGGGACAACTCAGCCATAGGACAGCATAGAGCATTTGCTTAGGCCAGGCGATAAGCCAACCGCTATTTGGTAAATTCCCGGGAACGTGAAGCCCGCCATAATGTCCACAGCGTCCGCAGCCGCGACGGTGGCTGCGGCGCAAACGGATTGCGCCCGGGCTGCGACAGGCGCTTGAGGTCGGCCTGCGCCTGGCTTAGCGGCAGAAACGCCGGTCGCACCGACGGCGGCAGCTGCGCCAGCAGCGACAAGGCCGTGGTCACATGCTGCTGCGCCTCGCCGGCGAGCTGGTCCAGCACGGCACGCAGGCTCGGCGTCTCCTTGCCGGCGAAGACATCCTCCATGCTGCAGCCATGGCTCGCCAGCACCTGTTGCGGCACGAACAATTGCCGGCGCGCGGCATCGCGCGGCAGATTGGCGATGATTTGCACGATGCCCTGCGCCAGCCCGGCGTGCCTCGCGAGATGCTCTGCCACGTCCGACGGCGCCCCCATGATCCGGGCTGCGAGCATGAGCAGCGCCGATGAGGTCGCGGCCAGATAGCCCTCCAGCGCCGCCATGGTCGGCATGGGATCGTTGTAGAGATCGAACTGGTGCTCGTCGGCGAGCAGCGACAGCGGCTCGACCGGCAGGTCGAAATCGCGGATCGCGCGCAGCAGCTCGGCCGCCACCGGATTGCCCTCGGCGCTGCCATGGACATGGCCCGAGAGCATGTCGGTCCACCATTGCAGGCGGATTTCGCCGGGCAAGGGCTGGCTCACCTGGTCGCGGACGCGGACGATCTCGACATTGAAAGCATAGAGCGCCAGCAGCGCGCGGCGCTCGGCGGCGGGCGCGAACAGCGTCGCGGCGTAGCGCGGAAAGTCGTGGCTGCGCACGAGATCGGCGCAGAAGGCAGCAGAATCGGGCGGCGGCGGCGCGGCGCTCATGGCACGGCGATCAGCGCGGCTGCGACGCGCCGCCGTTCGCCGATCATGATGTTGTAGGTGCGCACGGCCGGGCCGGTCTGCATCGTGTCCAGCACCACCCTCACCGCCTTGAGCGCCTGGCGCAGCTCCGGCGGCGGCAGCCAGTGGCCGGTTCCGGTGCCGACCAGGAGCGTGTCGATGCTGTTGGCCGCCGCGAACACCCGATCCAGCGAATAGCGGTCGATCTTCGCGGGGTCCGTCACGTCCCAGGCCCAGATCGCGTCGGGGAGGCAGAGCAGCGATCCCCGATGCGACATGCCGGCAAAGGCGAAGCCGCCCTTGCCATAGGCATCGATCGGCGCCGAGCGCGGGAAATGCGGTGCGTTGGGATCGCCGGCCATCTGGTTCGTCCGAATGAGCTTATCGCCCCCGCAAACGCCTGCGGGGGCCTGCAGTTCGGATCATGCCTTGTTTTTCTTCGCCGGCGTAGCCGTATCGGGCGCATCCTCGCGATGCTCGCCGACGCCGAGATAGATCAGAATCGGCGCCGCAATGAAGATCGAGGTGTAGGTGCCGACCAGCACCACGCCGAACATCATCACCGCGGTGAAGCTGTGGATGGCGTGGCCGCCGAACAGCAGCAGCGCGAGCAGCGCTAGCGTCACCGTGACGTGGGTGATGATCGAGCGCGACAGCGTCGAGTTGATGGACTCGTTGAGCAGCTGCGGCATCGGCATCTTCTTGTAGCGCCGCAGCATTTCGCGGATGCGGTCGTAGATGACGACGGTGTCGTTGAGCGAATAGCCCAGAATGGTCAAAAGCGCCGCGATGCTGGTCAGGTCGAAATCGACCTGACTGATCGACATGAAGCCGATCGTCAGCACGATGTCGTGCACGTTGGCGATCATGGCGCCCAGCGCGAACTGCCATTCGAAGCGGAACCAGAGATAGATCAGGATCGCGACGATCGCGAGCATCAGGCCGAGCATGCCATAGGCCAAGAGCTCACCGGCAACGCGCGGACCGAGCACCTCGGTGCGCTGAATGTCGACGCTGTCGCCGAGCGCGCCACGAAGCTTCTGCAGGGCTGCCTGCTGTGCGGCGTCGCCCCCCGGCTGTTCCGCAACGCGGATCAGCACGTTCTCGGGGCCGCCGAACTGCTGCAACTGGACTTCGCCGAGACCCAGGGCGTCGAGCTTGGTGCGCATCGCCGCGATGTCGGCGGTGCCGGACTTCGCCTTCACCTCCAGCAGCGTGCCGCCCTTGAAGTCGATACCGAGGTTCAGCCCGTGGGTGAAGAACAGCGTGATGGCGACGATCGACAGCGCGGCCGAGATCGGGAAGCTGATGCGGCGGAAGCGCGTGAAGTCGAAATGGGTATTATCAGGAACGATGCGCAGCGACGGCAACAGGCCAAGCGCCGCGACCACGGTGAGGATGGCAATGAGGACGCCGAGCCCGATGAGAACGGTGTGAGTCACGATCAGGCTCCTAGATCGGCACGCTCTGCGGCCGCTTCCACCGCACCCACCAGGCGACGATCAGCCGGGTCAGGGTGAAGGCGGTGAACACCGTGGTGATGATGCCGATGCCGAGCGTCACGGCGAAGCCGCGCACCGGGCCGGTGCCGATGTAGAACAGCACGGCGGCGGCAATGAAGGTGGTGATGTTGGAATCGAGGATGGTGGCGAGCGCCCGCTTGAAGCCCGCGTCGATCGCCGAGATCGCGTTGCGGCCGCCGCGCAGCTCCTCGCGGATGCGCTCGTAGATCAGCACGTTGGAGTCCACCGCGATGCCGACGGTGAGCACGATGCCGGCGATGCCGGGCAGCGTCAGCGTGGCATTGAGCAGCGACAACAGACCGAAGATCATGGCGACGTTGATCGCGACCGCGACGTTGGCGAACACGCCGAACAGCCGGTAGGTCAGCAGCATGAAGATGATGACCAGGATCGAGCCCACATAGGCCGCAAGCTCGCCCTTCTCGATCGAATCCTGGCCGAGGCCCGGACCGACGGTGCGCTCCTCGACCACGGTCAGCGGCGCCGGCAGCGCGCCGGCGCGCAGCAGAATGGCGAGGTCGTTGGCCGATTGCACCGTGAAATTGCCGGAGATCTGGCCCTGGCCGCCGGTGATGGGCTCGCGGATGACGGGCGCCGAGATCACCTTGTTGTCGAGCACGATCGCGAAGGGCAGCCCCACGTTCTCTTGCGTCGCCTGCGCGAACTTGCGCGCACCCGAGGTGTTGAACTTGAAGCTGACGACCGGCTCGCCCGTGCGCTGGTCGAAGCTCGCCTGGGCATCGGTCAAATCGCCACCGGCGACCAGCACCTGCTTCTTGACCACGTAAGGCGTGGGCGGCGGCGAGGCGCTCATCAGCAGCTCGGATTCCGGCGGCAACCGTCCCTGCTGCGCCTGATCAGGCGGCACGGAGGTGTCGACCATGCGGAATTCCATTTTCGCGGTCTTGCCGAGCAGCTCCTTCAGGCGGGTCGGGTCCTGGAGGCCGGGGACCTGCACCAGGATGCGGTCGTTGCCCTGGCGCTGGATGACGGGCTCGACGGTGCCGAGCTCGTTGACGCGGCGCTCGACGATCTGGATCGATTGCTCGATGGTCTTGCGCATGCGGTCGAGCATCGCGGCCTGCGGGATGCTGAGGCGGATCACGCCGCCGCCGGCGTCGGACACCTCAAGGTCGCGCTGACCGCTGGATCCCATCAGGCCGCCCAGCGGCTGGGACAATTCGCGCAGCTTGGCGAGCGCCGGCTGCACGTCGGTTTCCTTGGTGATGCGAACCTCGGCCGCGTCGTTGCGCACGGTGACGCCGCCGGTGAAGCCGATCTTGGCGTCGCGCAGCGTCCGGCGAACGTCGTCGCGGATCTGGTCCAGCCGCTCCTTCTTCACGTAGTTGGAATCGACCTCGAGCAGCAGATAGGAGCCGCCCTGAAGGTCGAGGCCAAGCACGAGCCGGCGCTGCGCCCAGGCCGGCCAGGTCTTGACCTGCGCTTCGGGGAAGAAGTTCGGGACCGCGCAGAGGCACACGATCAGCGCCGTCAGGATAATCCCGAGCGCCTTCCACCGCGTGAAATACAACATCGACTGGACCTGTCAGATCGGGAGACTTGAGATGCTCGCGGAAGCGCTCACTTCGACGCGGCGTCGTCCTTGGCGGCTTCCTTGCTATCCTTGGATTCCTTCGCCGGCTCGCCCTTGGCGCGCACGCCGGAGATCATCTGGCGCATCTGCCGCACGCGCACGCCGTCGGAAATCTCGAACTCGATCTGGTCGTCGTCGACGACCTTGGTGACCTTGCCGACGAGGCCACCCGAAGTCACGACGGTGTCGCCGCGGCGGATGTTCTTCACGAGGTCGGCATGGTCGCGCACCTTCTTCTGCTGCGGGCGCAGAATCAGGAAGTACATGATCACGAAGATCAGGGCGAACGGCAGCAGCGACATCAACATGCTGTTGGTGTCGCCGGCGCCCGCGGCCTGGGCATACGCAGGGGTAATGAACATTCGGACGATCCTCGTAGGAACGGGGGAAAGCCGGTCAGGCCCTCAAGGGGCGACCGGCTCGGTCAAATTCGCGCGGACTATAGCGGCCACCGCCCCAATTGCAACGCTGCCAGACCGTCGATTTGGCCACCTTGCGGCGCGCCGTCAGGCCCGATAAGGCTGCATTCTCAGGAACTTCGGACATGCCCAAAAAACCAAGCAAAAGCCCGGCCGGCAAAGGCCCCCGCACCCTGCCAAGAAGCCCGCCCCCGTCGCGGCAAAACGCCCCACGGCGGTCGCAAAGGCGGCTTCCAAGGCATCCCCGGACCTCTCCCAGGAGCGCATGGTCCGCGCGCTGGAGACGATTGCGGCGCACCTGTCCGCCCAGGGCAAGCAGGCGGCCGAACGCGAGTCGTTCGAACGGGCTGATGCCTATGTCTGGCACCCCGACGGCCGGCTCTCGGCCGTGCCGCGGGTCAGCCGCGTCGAGCTGTTCCTGCTCAAGGGCGTCGACCGGATGCGCGACATCCTGATGGAGAACACTGAGCGGTTCGCGGGCGGCCTGCCCGCCAACAACGCCCTGCTCTGGGGCGCGCGCGGCATGGGCAAGTCGTCGCTGGTGAAAGCGGCACATGCCAGCATTAACGCGGACCGGAAGGCCGCCGACAGGCTGAAGCTGATCGAGATCCACCGCGAGGACATCGAAACGCTGCCGATGCTGATGGAGAAGCTCCGCGACGCCGGCTTCCGCTTCATCGTGTTCATCGACGACCTCTCCTTCGACGGCAATGATGCGTCCTACAAGTCGCTCAAGGCCGTGCTCGAAGGCGGCATCGAGGGCCGGCCCGATAACGTCATCCTCTACGCCACCTCCAACCGCCGCCATCTGCTGGCGCGCGACATGATCGAGAACGAGCGCTCGACCGCGATCAATCCCGGCGAAGCGGTCGAGGAGAAGGTCTCGCTGTCCGATCGCTTCGGCCTCTGGCTCGGCTTCCACCGTTGCAGCCAGGACGAATATCTCGCCATGGTGCGCGGCTATTGCAGCCATTTCGGCATCAAGGTCGAGGACGAGGCCCTGGAGCGCGAGGCGCTGGAATGGTCGACCACGCGCGGCTCCCGCTCGGGCCGCGTCGCCTGGCAGTTCGTGCAGGAGCTGGCGGGACGGCTGGGCGTGAAGCTGACGGCGCAGTAGCGGTCGGATTGCAACCCAGTTACGGCCGTCTTTCCCCGAAGGCGGGGAATCAAGGGCGGGCGTGAAACCTGCTCTGTCGGCGTGTAGGGATCTGGGGGCGTCTTTTTGCCCTCAGATCAAGCCATCACTCACCGTGGGCGCCCGACGCCGCTGAAGCTTGCTGAAATGCGATTGACGATCGCAGCTACGATGGCGTCTCCTAAACAGAGTTCCGAGAATTCCCCCGACCAAGTTCGGCACCAATTCCCGACCCGCCGCGAGAGCCAGTTGCCCGGTTTGCGCCTTTCTCCTGCCCGGCATGGGCTTCACCTCTAATCAAACGAAAAGATCCGCTTCCAATCCTTCTTCATGTCCACGACGGTCCACCTGTTCTGCGCCGCGGCATCGAGAGCGACATCGAGCTTGCCGAAATGTGATTGGCGATCGTAGGCATATTCACGTTCCGCATCCGTATGGTGGACGATCAGGCCGAACCGCACGCCGCCGGTACCGAGCGTCGCCCATTGCAGCATTTCCAGGTCGCCATCGGAGTTACCGAATGCGGCAATCGGACGCCGGCCAATGTGGCTATTGATCCCGATCGGCTTGCCGGTCTTATCGTCGATGAAATCGACCTCGGGCAGGCGAAATAGAACCGGCGTGCTGTCGCGCATTTCATATCGGGTCTTGATTGACGATCCGACGACCTGCTCGGGAGGCACTCCATAAATCGTCTCAGTCCACGGCCGCATGAATTCGATACCGCCACCTGACACGATGAAGGTCTTGAAGCCGTTGGTGCGGAGGTAAGCGAGCAATTCGAGCATGGGCTGATAAACGAGTTCGGTGTAGGGGCGTTTGAAGCGGCCATCACGTGCGGTCGAAAGCCAGTCTGTGACGATCTTCTCAAACTCCGCTGTCGTCATGCCGGCGTGAGTCACCGCCACCAGCTCGGCCATGCCCCGTTCTCCGAAAGCTGCGAGCGCCTTCAAGTCGCCGTTCAGCACTGCCGCGAAGGGCTGCTTGTCCTTCCATTCCGGATGCATGGGCGCAAGAGCCTTCACGCGATCCAGCGCAAAAGCGAGCTGCACATACATCGGCTGTTCGATCCAGAGCGTCCCGTCGTTGTCGAAGGTCGCGATGCGCTGATCGGGCGGGACGAAATAGGGCCCGCCGCGCTCTGTGACCCGTGCGACGAAGTCGACGATCGAAGCTTTCGTCGGGCCCTCATTCCAGGATGGCAGAGGACCGGTTTGCGTCTGGGCCACGGCGGACGTGGAGCGCAGAGCGGCAGGTAGAAACGGAAGCATCGTCAGCGACGAGAGCAGTTCGCGCCGGTCAAGGCGGGGAAATCGCATGAGCTGTTTCATTGTCGATCCGTTTCGATTGTGCGGTCGCTATCGGTCAACACTGAAAGTGCAAGGCTGGTGTATCGCAGCTGTCCGTCGCGCGGTTGCCGATACGCTGCTTCGTGAGCAGTTGGACTCTGAATGCAGTGGATTGGCGAGCGCCGAAAGCGACGCCCGCCAATTCATACTGATCCATTAGTCGCTGCGACCAGCAGTCTTGGCCTGCTTGACCTGTTGCAGCACCTGATCGAGGTTGTAGCTCGCCGGGTCCTGCAGCGGCGGGTACGCGGTATAGGTCTCGAGTTCCTTCAGCCAGAGCGCCTGGCCGATGGGCAGCATGTTCCAGTCATAGACGTAGGCGGTAGAAGGGGATCCGATCGTGCCGCTCAGGCCCATGAGTGTCTTGTATTGTGAACCGATCGAGGTCTCGAACGGGTCTCGCTTGATGTTGACGACCTGGGCCCAGTGATAAGGAAGGGCTCCGGAAATAAAGCCCGCCGGGTTGTCGGACACCATCGTGAAGTAGATCTTCCAGTTCTTGTAGCGGACCGCCGATGGTTCCTTGCCCGAATAGTAGAAGAAGGTATCGCGCGCCGACTTTTCCGAACGCCCGGAAAGGTATTCGGTCTGATCGACGCCATCGAGCGTCGTCTTGACGATGCCGGGATATTGGCCGGCCTCGATGCGCTTCTTCAACGCGTCTCCCTTTGCGCCGCCACCGATGTTGACAAACGTGGGCAGCCAGTCGAGTGACGCGAAGATGTCATTCTTGATGGTGCCGGGCTTGATGACCCCCGGCCAGCGAACGAGCGCCGGAGCGCGCATGCCGCCTTCCCAGGTGCTCAGCTTGCCGCCCTTGAACGGAGTCGTGCCGCCGTCGGGAAAGCTGATGGTTTCTGCGCCGTTGTCGGTCGTGAACACGACGATCGTGTTGTCGAGCTGTCCCATGTCCTGAAGCTTCTTCAGCACATAGCCGATGTTGTCGTCCAGCTGCTTCATGCCGGCCTCGTTGAGGCCCCAGTCCTTGCCGCCGGGCTCACCGATCATGGCCGTGTATTTGTCATTCAGCACGGTCGTGATGTGCATACGCGCGGGGTTGTACCAGACGAAGAAAGGCTTGCCCGTCGTCTTAGGATCGTTGCGATCCATGAAGTCGATGACCTTGGCCGAGATTTCCTCGTCCACCCCCTTCGATCGCTCGAGTGTCAGCGGGCCCTGGTCGATGCACTGCTGGGTCCTGGATGAACCATCCGACTTGCAGAATAGGATGTTGCGCGGAGGCGTCAGGCAAACCGCTTCTTTCGGATCGACCGCGCCCGGTACCTCCGGGATGCCGGGGATCGGCGTATTCTTGCATGGCGGGGCGACCGTTTGCTGGCTGGGGGTCTTGTTGATGTCCGGGAAGCTCACGCCCTGCATCGCATCGAGGTGATACAGGTAGCCCCAGAATTCCTGGAAACCATGCGCGGTCGGCAGCGCGTCGGTGTGATCGCCGAGATGGTTCTTGCCGAACTCGCCGGTGTTGTAGCCGAGATCGAGCAGGAACTTTGCGAGCGTCGGCGTGCCGGGCCGCAGATAGGACGGGCTGCCGGGCAATTGCGGAGGAATCATTCCGGTGCGCAGCGGATGCATGCCGGTGAAGAAGGCGTTGCGACCCGCGGTGCAGCTCTGCTCGGCATAGTAATGCGTGAATATCGCACCTTCGTTGCCGATGCGATCGATGTTGGGCGTCTCGCCGACCATGAGGCCGCGATGGTAGATGCTCGGCTGGTAGAGACCGATGTCGTCGCCCATGATGAAGAGGATGTTGGGCTTTTGCGCTGGCTGGGCCGTCGCCGGAGTGCTGACCAACCCTGACGACGGTATCATCATTGTCGCACCGAGCAGCGCTGAGCAGGACCGCTTGAGCCAGGTTTGCGTCTTGTGCGGCGTTGCGATCGAAAGCGTGTCATTGAATAGGCAATCCAACATGGCATCACTCTCCCATTAAGATGCGTCGGAGGCTCCTCGCCTGATGCACCGAAATCCAAGATGACTTGTGGATGTGTCGACCGGCTCAGCATGTCGCGCAGCCGGCCGGTAGCGCCGGCAGTAATTCGGCGCGCACAAATGCGAGCCGCCTTTGATGACCTTGCGTGGAATCTTGACGTTGATGGTTCTGGGGTCGTAGCTATCGGCCTCACGGCCGCCGCGCGGGTTCTCTGGAATGCAGCATGCCTTTGCAGCATCGGCCTCGTGTCGAGGCGAATACCAGTCGGACGTCCACTCCCAGACGTTGCCGATCAGATCGTGCAGCCCGTATCCGTTCGGCGGAAATGCGGTGACCGGCGATGTCCGTTCGTATCCATCTTCCCTGGTGTTTTGGCGTGGAAATTCGCCCTGCCAGGTGTTGGCCATGTGACGGCCCTCGGGCGTAAATTCATCTCCCCACGCGAACTCGGCGCCATCCAGCCCGCCGCGCGCCGCGAATTCCCATTCCGCCTCGGTCGGCAAATCCTTGCCGGCCCATTTCGCGTAGGCGAGCGCGTCGCTGAAGGCCACATGCACGACGGGATGATCGTCCAGCCCACGGATGTCGCTGCCCGGCCCGTAGGGATGCCGCCAGTCCGCGCCTTTGGCGAAGGTCCACCACTGGCTGAAGTCCCGGAGACTGACTGGATAGGCGGGCGGCAAGAACATCAGGGAGCCCGCATAGACCATGTGCAGGAGAATTCCGGGATAGTCCTTTGGATCGGGCGGAATCTCGGCAACGGTGACGTGGCCGGTAGCTTTTACGAATGCCTTGAATTGCCGGTTCGTCACTGGATGGCGATCCATCCAGAACGCATCCACGGTGACACGGTGGACCGGCGCTTCCTCCGGATAGTGCCGATCCGACCCCATGCGAAACGTGCCGCCCGGCACGTGCAGCATCCCCTCACCTGCTGGACGCTGGAACGATTGTCGGTAATCAGGTGACGATTTCGTACCAGCCAGCTTCATTCCGATCTCCGGACCGGTGGCATGCGCTGCTAGGGACACGGAACGAAGGACTTGCAGGTTGATCTAAATCAAAGGGTCGTGGTCCGGTTGTTCACGACGTTGCTGGGTCCGCCAGCAAGCCCCGCCACGTCTGCTGCGCTATCGAAACCTAAGCAGAGTCAGAATATTAGGGCGTCTCACCGGCCATCGGCTACTTTGCATGGGGTTGTTTTTCGAGATTTGATGGTCCGGTCCCAAAAGCCTCAAGCCGAACCTGATCTCGTTCCTCTTAGCGAGCAAGCGACCAACGTGGTCCAGGCTCCGCTCAAGCCATAAGCGACGAACTCAGCGATTTCGAGTGCGTGCTGGTCTAGGCAATGGGGCACGGCAGATTCTCGGCTTAGCGAGTGCCGTCCTTGGAATCGCGGATCGTCCGCCTACGCGGACGATGATAACGCGTGCGTCGAGGGAGCGCGCTCTGGCGACGCGACGCGCCTCACGCCCCGTTCAGGAATTGAAGCGGGTCAACCGGGCTCGATCCCTTGCGGATCTCGAAGTGGAGCTGCGGCGACGCCACCTCCCCGGATTGACCCGACTTGGCAATGACCTGACCGCGCTTGATGGTGTCGCCGCGCTTCACCAACAGCTCACTCGCATGGGCATATGCGGTGACGTAGCCGTTGGAGTGCCGAACCAGGACCAGATTGCCGTAACCCTTCAGCTCGTTGCCGGAATAGGCGACGACGCCGTCTTCAGCTGCCTTGACCGGCGTACCCTCGGGCACCGCGAGATTGATGCCGTCGTTGGACTTGCCGTTGGTCTTGGCGCCGTAAGTCGTGACCACCTTGCCGCGCACCGGCCAGCGGAAGGTCGGCAGCGCGCCGGTGGCCTCCGCAGCCTTCGCCGGCGTCTCGGCGGGCTTTTCTTCGACATTAGCCGTAGCTTGCGCCAGGCGAGCGCTCTGCACAGGCGCGACGGCTGCCATCTTGGTGGCGGGAGCCGGTGCCGCAGCAGCCGCGACCGGCTGAAGTGTACCCGCAACCGGAGCAGCGCCGACGGGAGCCGCAGCAACCGGCGCCACGAGGGCGGCGGTCTTGGCACCGGGTACAGTCAGCCTGGTGCCGAGCTTGAGCTTGGCCGAGGGTTCGAGGCCGTTGGCACGGGCGAGCTCGGCCGCCGAGATATGGTTCTTGCGCGCGATGCTGGCGAGCGTGTCACCGCGATTGACGAAATGAGTGCTCGGAGGCGCAGCGACGGCAGCAACCGGCTTGCCAGCAGGCGCCATCGCCGGAGCCGCGGCGACAGGAGCCGCCACAGGTGCGGTGGCCGGATGCGGGATGATCAGCTGCTGACCGGGCGAGAGCGCGCGCGGCCCCTTGTAACCATTGGCGGCGAGGATCGCCTGCGGCGTCACGTGATAGCGTTTGGCCAGCACGTCCAGCGTGTCGCTGGTGCCGACGATGATCTTGGTTCCACCCGCCGGCTGTGAGGCCGCGACCGAGCGCGGCGGCACGGTGGCCGTGGTCTCCAGGTGCGGCTGCGCCGGGGGCGCATAGGAGCTGACGCCGCGGCCGCCTCCGGACACGCCGCCGCCCGAAGTGACGGGATAGGATTGCGGTGCGGACACCGCCGGCGGCGGCAAGGGCTGCGACTGATAGTAACCGGGCTGCGTCTGCGGCCGCGCATATTGCGGCAGCTCACGCTGCTGCTGCTGCGGCGGCGGCGCCTGCTGCACCGAACCGGTCTGATCGGAAGCAAAGGGATTGGAGAAATTCGACTGGGACAGCCGCGACGACATGTCGGCGCTGCACCCTGCAAAGCTGAAGGAGATCAGCGCCAGCACCGCGACCTGCGGCACGCGGCGCGAGTAAAGCAACTCGGCGACGACAGACATGGTTACTCACTCGTACGCAACAGAACTGGTGTTTTAAGTAAACACGCGCCGAGTAAATAACGGCTTAACCCTCCCAATAAGATGTTGGCGGAACAGCCGATCCGGAATTCTACAGCTCCCGCGCCACGCCGGGCAGTGCCGGCACGAAGCGGACGTCGACGAGTTCCTTGCGCTCGATCCCGGCCTCGGTCCGGGTCAAGCGGATCAGCGTCTGCACGCCCTGATGCGGTCCGACCGGAGCGATCAGGATGCCGCCGACATCGAGCCGCTCGACCAGGTTCTCCGGAAGCTGCTCCACCGCGGCGGTGACGATGATGCGGTCGAACGGGCCGATATTGGGCGGCAGGTTGAGGCCATCGCCGAGCATCACCTCGACATTGTGACAATCGAGCTTTTCGAGCCTGGCGCGTGCGGCATCGGCCAGCTTGCGATAGCGCTCGACCGTCAGCACCTGGCCTGCAAGCCGCGACAGCACCGCCGCCTGATAGCCGGAGCCCGCGCCGATCTCGAGCACGCGGTGCTGCTTCCGGAGCTGGAGCTGCTCGGTCATGTAGGCGACGACGAAGGGCTGGCTGATGGTCTGCCCGCACGCGATCGGCAGCGCGCTATCGCGATAGGCCCCCTCACGATCGGCCTCGTCGACGAAAAGCTCGCGCGGCACCTCCTCCATGGTCCGCAGCACCGCCTGATCGCTGATGCCCCGACGCCTCAGCGTGAGCTGAAACATCATCTTTTCCGGCGGATGCTGATTGGAAGTCATCGCTGCTTGTATCGTCTCGTCAGGTCCGGATCGTCGCTTGCAGAGCTCAAGGCCCGGGCGAGAATCTTGTTCCTGCCCCGGAACCCATGATAACCTTTTGCTGCAGTATTTGACCACAAATTGGCCTGCAGCGGTTTGGCCGCAAAGGCCAGTTTCGACGCTCGTTCGTCGAAACGCGCATTGCGTCGATTTGCGTTATCTGCGAACGTTTTTCGCAAATGGGCAAGGACTCACCGACAATGACTGCGTCAGGGCTTTCGGGCCGCTCTGTATTCCTCGTCGAAGACGAGGTGATGATCAGGATGATGGTCGCGGACATGCTCGAAGAGCTCGGCTACAAGGTCGCAGCCGAAGCCGGCGATATCACCGAGGCCATGCGGCTCGCCCAGGCCACCGAGTTCGACATCGCCATCCTCGACGTCAACGTCAACGGCAAGGTCATCTCGCCGGTCGCCGATGTCATCAAGGCGAAGGGCTGTCCCTTCATCTTCGCCACCGGCTACGGCTCCTCGGGCCTGCCCGAGCAGTATCGCGACCGGCCGGCACTGCAGAAGCCGTTCCAGCTCGACGCGCTCGGCAAGACCATCGAAGCCGCCCTTCGCGGCGGCTAGGAGACTCCCGTAGCCCGGATGGAGCGAAGCGAAATCCGGGAATCGTGCCACAAGCTGCAACCGCCCCGGATTTCGCTGCGCTCCATCCGGGCTACAGGTTCGCCGCGAACCGCTACTTCAGCGTCGCGCTCAGCGCTTCCGAGAACGCTTCGTTGGTGCGATCGAGCCTGAGCGGCGTGACCGAGACATAGCGATCGCGCAGCGCGGCGAGATCGGTGCCGTCGGCCGGCGTATCCATCATCGCCGCGCGCTCGAAGCCGATCCAGAAATAGGGATTGTTGCGCCCGTCCCTGCGCTCGTCGATCCTGAGGAAGCCGAGATTGCGCTTGCCCTGGCGCGTGACGCGAATGCCGAGCACATCTTCCGGCGCGCAGGACGGGAAGTTGACGTTGATGACGGTGTCCTTCGGGATGCCTGCGGCGATCACCTTGCGCAGGATGTCCGGACCGAATTTCCGCGCCGTGTCCCACGGCGGCCGTTCGCGGGTCTCGACGCTGAACTCCTGCGACAGCGCGAATGACGGCAGCCCCAGGATGGTGCCTTCCAGCGCGCCGGCGATGGTGCCGGAATAGACAACGTCCTCTGCGACGTTGCGGCCCTTGTTGACGCCGGACAGCACGACATCGGGCGGCTTGGTGCCGAGGATGTGCCGCGCCCCCATGATCACGCAGTCGGTCGGGGTGCCGCGCACGGCAAAGTGCCGCGGTCCGACCTCGCGCAGCCGCAACGGATCGTTCAGCGACAGCGAATGCGACACGCCGGACTGGTCGAGCTCGGGCGCGACCACCCAGACATCGTCGGACAATGCGCGCGCGATCTCCTCCACGACCTTGAGGCCGGGAGCGTGAATGCCGTCGTCATTGGTGCAGAGAATGCGCATGTGAATGGTCGATCCAGAAAGCGGGTTCCGAGCCGTCTTATCCGGCTATGGCCGATCAGGCAAACCGGGCCAATTTCGGAGCCGGCCAGGTTCCCGGGCCTGTCCCGTTACCGACGGACGCGCCATTGCGGCAGGAAGCGCGCCAGCCGGCCCTCGACACTCAGTTGCATCGCCGGCAGGGCCGGGCTCACGACGGGCGCCTCGACCACGCCGAGCGCCGCCAGTTGCGCAATGATCGGGTCCGGTGTCTGCGGAAAACGTTCGCGTGCGACTGTCAGCGCCTTGTCGAAGTCCACGGCATTGACGCCGGGCTTGGCCCGCCGGCTCCGCACGAGATCGTCGTCCCAGAGCCGCGAGATCTCGATGTCGAGCACACCACGTAAACGCTGGTCGACGGCCTGGATGCCGGCACCGGTCACCGCCCATTGTCTGCCGACCCAGAAGATGTCGCGGTGCAAGGCCATGAACGGGAGTTTCGCATTGACGGGTGGGTGGCCGGCAGGATAACCGGCCGCCCGATCTTCGCAACCCTACTCGCGCGCGATCACCTTCAGCCCGCCCATATAGGGCTGGAGCACGCTGGGGACCGCGATCGAACCGTCCTCCTGCTGATAGGTCTCCATCACGGCGATCAGCGCGCGGCCGAGCGCGGTGCCGGAGCCGTTCAAGGTGTGGACAAAGCGCGGCTTGCCATCGGGGCCGCGCGAGCGGGCGTCCATGCGGCGGGCCTGGAAATCACCGCAGACCGAGCAGCTCGAGATCTCGCGGAACGCGCCGCCCTCGCCCTGCCCGGGCATCCAGACCTCGATGTCATAGGTTTTTTGCGACGAAAAGCCCATATCCCCGGTGCATAGCGTCATCACGCGGTAATGCAGGTCGAGCCGCCGCAGCACTTCCTCGGCGCAAGCGAGCATGCGCTCGTGCTCATCCTTGCTGGTCTCCGGCGTTGTGATCGAGACCAGTTCGACCTTGGTGAACTGGTGCTGACGGATCATGCCGCGCGTGTCGCGCCCTGCGGCGCCTGCCTCCGCACGAAAACACGGCGTCAGCGCGGCCAGCCGCATCGGCAATTGCTTCTCGTCGAGAATGGATTCGCGCACGAGATTGGTGAGAGCCACCTCCGCAGTCGGAATGATGCCGAGACGCTCGGTCCGCAGCCGCTCCAGCTCGGGCGCGGCGAGCAATTCGCCCTTGATTGCCCAGAACTGGTCGTCCTCGAATTTCGGCAACTGACCCGTGCCGAACATGATCTCGTTGCGCACGAGCAACGGCGGATTGATCTCGGTGTAGCCGTGCTCGTCGATGTGCAAATTCAGCATGAACTGGCCGAGCGCGCGTTCGAGCCGCGCCAGCCCCTTCTTCAGCACGACGAAGCGCGCGCCGGAGAGCTTCGCCGCGGTCTCGAAATCCATGTCGCCGAGCGCACCGCCGAGATCGTCATGCGGCTTGGCTGCGAATGCGTAGTTGCGCCGGTTGCCGAAGACATGGCGCTGCACATTGCCGTGCTCGTCGAGGCCGTCGGGCACTTCGCCGAGCGGCAGATTGGGGATCGCCGATAGCGCCGTGGCGAGCTCCTCGTCCGCGGCTTTCGCAACGGCCTCGAGCTCCGGCATCGTGGTCTTGAGCTCGGCGACCTCGGCCATCAGCGTGGCCGCACGCGCCTCGTCCTTCGCCTTCTTGGCATCGCCGATTTCCTTGGAGGCCGCGTTACGCCGCGCCTGGGCCTGCTCGGAAGCCAGAATCGCCGCGCGCCGCCTCTCGTCGATCGCCAGCAGCGAGCCCGACAACGGCTTCAGGCCACGCCGGGCGAGGCCGGCGTCGAAGGCTTGCGGATTGTCGCGGATCGATTTGATGTCGTGCATGGCTATGGTCCTGGATCGGCGCGTAAACATACAACGGCAAACGTTGTACGTCAGCGCGTCTCCCCTAGCACTCTGTCATCGCCCGCGAAAGCGGGCGATCCAGTATTCCAGAGACGGGAGTGATTCTCCGAGGGGCCGCGGCCTACTGGATTCCCCGCTTTCGCGGGGGAATGACACCGGAGGGTGCGGCGCCCTACTCGGCCGGTTTCGCCGGCGTCGAGACGTCGGTGCCAGTGGCAGCCTGCGCGGCCGCCGCCTTCTTCTCCACCATCCCGACCGCGATGATCGAGCCCTCGTAGAGCGCGAGCAAGGGGATCGCGAGCGAGCACTGGCTGAGCACATCGGGCGGCGTCAGCACGGCCGCGATGACGAAGGCGATGACGATGAAATAGCGGCGCTTCTCGCGCAGCATTTTCGACGTGACGATGCCGATGCGGCCGAGCAGCGTCAGGATCACCGGGAGCTGGAAGGCGATGCCGAAGGCGAAGATCAGCGACATCATCAGCGACAGATATTCGCCGACCTTGGGCAGGAGCTGGATCTGCGCAGTCTCGTCGCTGCCGGCCTGCTGCATGCCGAGCGAGAAGCGCACCAGCATCGGCAGCACGACGAAATAGACCAGCGCCGCGCCCAGCACGAAGAAGAACGGGGTCGCGACCAGATATGGCAAAAAGGCCTGCTTCTCGTGCTTGTAGAGCCCGGGCGCCACGAACTTGTAGATCTGGGTCGCGACGATCGGGAACGAGATGAAGCCGGCGCCGAACAGCGCGAGCTTGAGCTGCGTGATGAAATATTCCAGCAGCGCCGTGTAGATGAACTTGGAGTTCTCGGGCCCTGCGACCCACACGAACGGCCAGACCAGCACGTTATAGATCTGCTTGGCGAAGAAGAAGCAGAAGATGAAGGCCACGCCAAAGCCGAGCAACGCCTTGATCAGCCGCGAGCGCAGCTCGATCAGGTGGTCCATCAGTGGGGCTTTGCTGGCCTCGATATCGGCGTCGGTCATGACGCTTTGGCGTCCTTGATCGGTTCGGATGGCGCGGTGTCCTGCGCGACCTTTGCCTGCTCGACTTCACGGGTGATGGCGAGCGGCTCGTTCACGGCCGCATGCGCTTCGGCTTCCACGAAGGTCTCTGGCGTCGGCGCTTCCGGAGTCGTTGGTGTGGCCGGCGCTTCGCTTGAAGTCGCCGACGGTTCGACAGCGGCGGTAGCCGGCGTTTCGGCCGGCTTGTCCAGCGCATCGACACGAAGCGCGTCGCTGACGTCCTTCTGCAGCGAGCTCAGCGGATTGAAGCCCGTGGCGGCTTCCTTGACCTCGTCGAAGCTCTTCTTGAGGTCGGCCATCTCGGCCTCACGCATCGCTTCCTGGAACTGGCCCTGGAATTCGGCGGCCATCTTGCGCGCCTTGCCCATCCACTGTCCGACCATGCGCAGCACGCCCGGCAGCTCTTTCGGGCCGATGGCGATCAGGGCCACGACCCCGATCAGGACCAGTTCACTCCACCCGATGTCGAACATGAGGTCTTCCGTTCACGCGAAGCCGCAACCGGCCAAATCCCTTGCGCGCAGGATCGGGCCGCTACCCGCGTCTCGCGTGCTCTCTGGCTCAGACGGCCTTGCTGCCGACGTCGGACCGTGCCGCGGTCGGCGCGGCATTGTGCTCGATGGACTTGGACGGCTCGGCGGGCTTGTCGGCAACCTTGTCGTCGTCCTGCATGCCCTTCTTGAATGCCTTGATGCCCTGCGCCACGTCGCCCATCAGATCCGAAATCTTGCCGCGGCCGAACAGCAGCAGGACCACTGCGATCACCAAGATCCAGTGCCAAATGCTGAGTGAACCCATCCTGCAACCCTCCAAACGCGCATGGCCGGGGACCCGGCCGATCTTGACCGGAACGTAGGCTTGGCGGGCCTTAAAAACAAGGACCAAGGCAGCGCCAATTCTCTGTTGGCACTACGTAATCTTGCTAAGTGGTAACTGGTCGCAGGGGTCCGTGGACGGACGGTACGTCAGTCTTCGGTGCCGCCTTCGGGGCCACCCTCGCCGCCACCCTCATTGCCCCCTTCCGGAGCCGCTTCCGAGGTCTCAGGCTCGACCGCAGGCGCCAACGCCAGATCCAGATCCTCGCCCGGTTCCAGCGGATCCTCGTCCTCACGCAGCGCCGGATCGTCCGACGGCGTCGGCACGCTGAAGCCCGTCGGCAAGCGCGAATCCAGCAGGCCCGTGCCCTTCAGCTCTTCCAGGCCCGGCAGGTCGCCGAGCTGTTCCAGGGTGAACTGCGACAGGAAGTCCTCGGTGGTTCCGAAGGTGAGCGGACGGCCCGGCGTCTTGCGACGGCCGCGCGGCTTGATCCAGCCGGTTTCCAGCAGCACGTCGAGCGTGCCTTTCGAGGTGACGACGCCACGGATCTCCTCGATCTCGGCGCGCGTCACCGGCTGGTGATAGGCGATGATCGCCAGCACCTCGATCGCGGCGCGCGACAGGCGGCGGGTCTCGGTGCTCTCGCGCGTCATCAGCCAGGCGAGATCGCCGGCAGTGCGGAAGGTCCATTTGTTGGCGACCCGCACGAGATTGACTCCGCGCGAGGCGTAGTCGGCCTGGAGCTGCTCGAGCGCGGCCTTGACGTCCACGCCATCAGGCATGCGCTTGGCGAGCGTTGCGGTATCCAGCGGCTCGCTCGACGCGAACAGCAGCGCTTCCAGCAGCCGTAGCTCTTCGGGACGTGCCTGGGTCTCGTTCTCCATCGGCTCGGCCTCTTCTACCCGCACTTCAGCCAGGCTTGCCATGGCAGATTCTCCTTCTTGCACTTAAGCGACCGGCGCGTCGGGCGCAGGAGCTGCGTCGACGACCGGTTTAGGACGCCCCTTCCGGAAATAGATGGGCGCAAACGCCTCTTTCTGGTTCAGCTCGAGCTGACCCTCGCGCACCAACTCGAGCGCGGCGGCGAAGCTCGAGGCGAACACCGTCGCGCGCTGCGTGGGATCGGCGACGTG
The DNA here is from genome assembly GCF_029714325.1 of Bradyrhizobium sp. CB1717. NCBI lineage: Bacteria > Pseudomonadati > Pseudomonadota > Alphaproteobacteria > Hyphomicrobiales > Nitrobacteraceae > Bradyrhizobium > Bradyrhizobium sp. CB1717. The sequence goes on along the minus strand of NZ_CP121666.1, from coordinate 4,808,935 downwards.
CCGGACCAGGAAGTCGTCGAGAACGCCCCAGTCGTCCTGTTCGGTGATGCTGCCGACCAGTCGTTCCAGCGTCGCGCGCGCTTCGGCGAGCGACCACACGGTGCGCTTGGCCAGATGCACGCTTGCGAGCACGCGCGACTGGCGCTGCGAGGCGTACGCGGTGAGCAGGTCGTAGAGGGTTGCCGTATATTTCGGATGCTTGATCTCCGCGATCTGCTCGGGCTCGCCGCGCGGGAAGATGTCGCGCTGCAATTGCGGCCGATTCATCAGCCGGTTGGCGGCTTCGCGAATGGCTTCCAGACGGCGCAGCCGGTTGGCGAGCGCGGTCGCCATCTGCTCGGCGCTCGGCCCTTCCGCGCTCGGCGGCTCCGGCAGCAGCAGGCGCGATTTCAGGAAGGCGAGCCAGGCGGCCATGACCAGATAGTCGGCAGCGAGCTCCAGCCGGATCTTTCGCGCGGCTTCGATGAAGTGGAGATACTGGTCGGCCAACGCCAGGATCGAGATCTTGGCGAGATCGACCTTCTGCTGCCGCGCCAGCGCGAGCAGCAAATCGAGCGGGCCCTCATAGCCCTCGACGTCCACCACCAACGCCGGCTCACCCTCGGCGAGCTCTGCGGGCCGCCCGGTTTCAAACGATAGGATTTCTGCGGTCATGCGGATGCCGTGTTTGCCCGTGCGATCAATGCGTCCAGCTCAGCGCGTGCGGCCACGCGGTCGAACGGCTGCGGCGGCTTGCGCGCTGCGAGCGCCGCGTTCGCCCGCTCCAGCGCCCTCCCCGACAATTCAGGTGTCTGGCCGGCGACCTCGCGCATCTCCTCGAGGTTGCCGTTGCAATGCAGAGCCACGTCGCAACCGGCCGCGAAGATGGCGCGGGTCCGCTCGGCGATGCTGCCTGCCAGCGCGTTCATCGACACGTCATCACTCATTAACAAACCCTGGAACCCGATTGCGCCGCGAATCACCTGAGCAATCATTGTCGCAGATGTCGTCGCCGGATGGGCGGGGTCGACGGCGCTAAACACAACATGTGCAGTCATGGCCATCGGCAGATCCGCCAGCGGCTTGAACGCGGCGAAGTCGGTCCGATCGAGCTCGTCCATCGGCGTATCAACTGTCGGCAGCTTGAAATGGGTGTCCGCGGTGGCGCGCCCATGCCCGGGGATGTGCTTGAGCACCGGCAGCACTCCGCCCTGCTCCAGCCCCTCGGTGACCGCGCGGGCAATCGCCGCGACCTTGGCCGGCGAGGTGCCATAGGCTCGGTTCCCGATCACAGCGTCGGCGCCAGGCACCGGCACGTCAGCCAGCGGCAAGCAATCCACGGTAATGCCGAGATCGGCGAGATCGGCCGCGATCAGCCGGGCGCTGAGCCGCGCCGCGGTGAGCCCGAGCGCCGAATCAGTGTCGTACAAAGTCGCGAATACGGCCCCCGGCGGATAGACCGGCCAGTGCGGCGGGCCCAGCCGCTGCACGCGCCCGCCCTCTTGATCGATCAGGACCGGCGCATCGGGAGCATTCGCAACCGAGCGCAATTCCGCAACCAATGCAGCAACTTGCGCCGGCGTCGCGACATTGCGCTTGAACAGGATGAAGCCCCATGGGCGGTCGGCACGGATAAACGCCCGCTCGGCGGCGGTCAGTTCCGTTCCGGATACGCCGGTAATGAAGGCCCGCGTGCTCATAACGGCCGATTAACCCTGACCCGCGAGGGGGTCAAGGAAACGGCCGTTAATTCCTCTGGACGAAGCAGTTCGGGAGGCCAGCAGACTTTAGGCTGTTGCAGGCATGCGTCGCCTCTTCGAGCGAACCATAGGGGCCCGCGAAGGCGCGGTAGACGATCCCCTTGCCCTTGTCGGTCAGATCAGTCCGCTTGATCACCGGCGAGCGCGATCCAAGCAGGCTGCCATACTTGCTCTGAAGCACCCGGTACGACGCGGCAGCGCTGTCCTCGCTCTGCTGCGAGGAGACCTGGACGATGAAGCCGCTACCACCGCTGCTCGCGGGCGCGATCTGTGTCGGATTGGTCGCAGCCATCCGCTGTGGCGGCTCGGCCGCCGGTACCGATTGCGGCGCCAAAGACATCGGCTGGTTGGCGCTGGCATTGGCCGAGGTCGGCGGATTGCGCGGCGCGGCCGGCGCAGCAGGCGCGGCAACAGGCTTTGGCGCGACTGCAGTCGGCCTGCCAGCGGCCGATTGCGGCGTGGCGCTGTCGGTCTGATCACCCTTCACGGCCACGGTCCTGATCGGGCGCGGCGAATTGTTCGGCAGCGTGCCGTTGCTCGGGGTCGGCCCCGGGCTCGGCGGCGGCACCGCAGACGGCGACACGCTCGCCACCGATGGCGGATTCGCGTTCTGGTTCAGTGGCGGGAACACCACGCGGGGACCACCTGCCCTGGCGTTGACGTCGACAGGCGCCTCCTCGCGCGGCACGATCTTCTCGGTGCCGTCACCGGTGACCATGCGATCCGGCACCTTGGCCGAGGAGTCCGTCGGCGCCGGCACGATCTTGGTCGGGGTGTTGTCGGCCTTGATGATCGGCGGCTCGCCGCTGCGGGGCGAGCCCACATAGGTCTTGTAGGCGAAAGCCGCGCCGGTGCCGACCACCGCAAGCGCAAGGATCGCCGCGACCGTCATCATGCCGCCGCGCTGCTTCTTCGGTTCGTCGAGGTCGGCCTCGGGATAGTCGCTCTGGAACGCGTAGGGGTCGTCCGGATAGGCCGGGTCGCGCTGAAAGTCCTGCTCGCCCGTCTCCAGGCGGCCATAGAGTGCATCGTCGTAGCGCGACGGATCGGGCTGCTGATACGGCTCCTGATAGGCCTGGTCCTGCTGGTAGGCTTGAGCCTGATAAGCCTGATCCTGGTAAGCGTGATCCTGATAAGCCTGCGGCTGATGAAAATCAGGCTCGGGCGCGGCCGGCTGGGCGGAATAGCGATGCAGCGGATGAACCGGACTGGCAGAAACGGGATAGTCCGGCTCCGGCGCGGGTGCCGGCTGCGGCTGCACGTTGGCGCGGCGCATCCATGACGGCGGCCCGGGCGGAGGCGACGGGGCCGGCTCGGCGTAATCCTGCTGATAATCGTCCTGACCGTAGCCGTCGTCCTGATAGCTCTGGGCGGGGGCTGCCGGCGGGCGCGCGGCGGGCCGGCCCTGCGCGGCGAACGGATCGGTCTGTCCGATCAGGCGGGCGAGCTCGGCCAGCGGATCGTTATCCGCCTTCCCATGCTGATCGCCGCCGCGACCATAGTCATCGGAAGGAAACGGTCTGTCGTGATATCGTTCGGCCATCGTGATGATGCGTCCCTTCGGGAAAACCGCGCGCCCCTCGACCAAGGCACGGCTTTCGACCCACAAGGCTTTCAACCAAGTCTAAGCGATCCGGCTTCTGCCGGTTACCCCCGAATTCCCATTAAGTAGTTCGCCCCAAACTACCGCATCTCGTCCGGAGCATGGACGCCGAGGATGGCGAGGCCCGATGCCAGGACAGAGACGACGCCCTGGACCATTGCCAATCGCGCCTTTGTAAGATCTGCATCATTATTGATAATGAAGCGTAAATAGGGCAAATCGCGCCCCTTCGTCCAAAGTGCGTGAAATTCGCTCGCTAAGTCATAGAGATAGAAGGCAATTCGGTGCGGCTCATGGGCCGCGGCGGCAGCTTCCAGCATGCGCGGATAAATTGCGAGGCGCTTGAGAAGGTCGAGCTCGACGGGGTCCGACAGCCGTTCCACCGCCGATTCACTGAGCCAGGCGATGCGCTTGCCGGTGTCCTCCGGGAGTTCCGGGAACACCTCGGCCCGCGCGTTGCGGAAGATCGAGTGGCCGCGGGCGTGGCCGTACTGGACATAGAACACCGGGTTGTCTCGCGACTGTTCCATGACCTTGGCGAGGTCGAAGTCGAGCACCGCGTCGTTCTTCCGGTAAAGCATCATGAAGCGGACGGCGTCCTGGCCGACTTCATCCACCACCTCACGCAAGGTGACGAAGTCCCCGCTCCGCTTCGACATTTTCACAGGCTCGCCGTTGCGCAAGAGCTTCACGAGCTGGACGATCTTGACGTCGAGCGAGCCCTTGCCCGAGGTCGTCGCCTTCACCGCTGCCTGCATGCGCTTGATGTAGCCGCCATGATCGGCGCCCCAGACGTCGATCATCTCCGCAAAACCGCGGTCGAACTTGTTCTTGTGGTAGGCGATGTCGGAGGCGAAATAGGTGTAGGAATTGTCCGACTTGATCAGCGGGCGATCGACATCGTCGCCGTAGGCGGTGGCTTTGAACAGCAGCTGCTCGCGATCCTCCCAGTCCTCGACCGGCGCGCCCTTCGGCGGCGGCAGGCGGCCTTCGTAGATGTCGCCCTTGGCCTTCAGGAAATCGATGGTCTCGGCAACCTTGTTGTTGCCGGTCTCGATCAGCGACCGCTCCGAGAAAAACACGTCGTGACGGATGTTGAGCGCGGCGAGATCGTCCTTGATCTCGTCCATCATCATGGAGATCGCCTTGGCGCGCACGGTCGGCAGCCATTCGGCCTCGCTCATCGCGCGCAGCTTGTCGCCGTGCTCGTTTGCCAGCGCCGCACCCACCGGCTTCAGATAGTCGCCGGGATAGAGGCCTTCCGGGATGGCACCGATATCCTCGCCAAGCGCCTCGCGATACCGCAGGAACGCGGAGCGCGCGAGCACGTCGACCTGCGCACCGGCATCGTTGATGTAATATTCGCGGCAGACGTCGTGGCCCGCGAACTGGAGCAGGCTCGCCAGCGCGTCGCCGAACACGGCGCCGCGGCAATGGCCGACATGCATCGGCCCGGTCGGATTGGCCGACACGTATTCGACATTGACCTTGGAGCCGCCGCGGACGCGGCCGTAATCGGCACCCTCACGCAGCACGGTGCGCAGCGCCTCGGCCCAGGCGGCCGGCTTCAGCGTCAGATTGATGAAGCCGGGACCTGCGACATCGACCTTGGCTATCAGCGCGTCGGCACGCAGCCGCTCGGCGATCTGCTCGGCGAGATCGCGGGGCTTCGCCTTTGCCTCTTTCGCAAGCACCATCGCGGCGTTGGTCGCCATGTCGCCATGGGAGGCGTCGCGCGGCGGCTCGACCACCACGCGGGAGAAATCGATGCCCTCGGGCCAGCCGGAATCCGCCGCAAGCGCGCGGCAGGCGACGTGCACGCGTGCGAGCACGTCGGCGAACAAATGCAGGGATGAGGATGTCTGGGGCATGGCCGCCGCCTAACGCAAATCCGGGGTCGAGTCAAAAAGCCGCTGGTGCTCGGTCAGGGCGAAACGGTCGGTCATTCCGGCAATGAAATTGCCGATCCGGCGGGCCCGGTCGCCCTCGTCATCCGCCTCCGCCCCGACCAGCCATTCCGGCGGCAGCTCGGCCGGGGATTTCAGGTATTTCGCGAACAGGTCGAACAGGATCTGCTCGGCCTCCCCCATCACCCGCATCACCCGCTTGTGACGGTACATGTGCTGATACAGGAAGCCCTTGATGGCGGCCTCCTCCTCGGCGACCTCCGCGGGAAAGGCGATCAGCGCCCGGCTCTGCTGGCGCACGTCCTGGGCCGACTGCGGCTTCACCGCGGCGAGGTTCTTCTGCGCCTCCGCAAACACCGCGCCGATCAGGTGCGAAATCAGCTCGCGCACCAGCTCGGCACCGCGCCTGACGTCTTCGAGATCGGGATAATGCGCCGACGTTTCGGCGATGATCTCAGCGGTGAGCGGCATCACCTTGAGATCATCGAGATGGAACAGGCCGGCGCGCAGGCCGTCGTCGATGTCGTGGGCGTCATAGGCGATGTCGTCGGCGATCGCGGCGACCTGGGCTTCGAGCGAGGCGAAGCTCGACAGTTCGAGATCGTAGACCTTGATGTAGTCGGCAATGCCCACGGGAACGCCATGCTCGCGATAGCGCCCGACCGGCGCGCCGCTGCGATCGGTCAGCGGGCCGTTGTGCTTGACGATGCCCTCCAGCGACTCCCAGGTCAGATTGAGCCCGTCGAACTCGGGATAGCGATGCTCCAGCGAACCGACGACGCGAAGCGTCTGCGCGTTGTGATCGAAGCCGCCGAACTCCTTCAGACAGGCGTCGAGCGCCCGCTCGCCAGCGTGGCCAAAGGGCGGATGACCGAGATCGTGGGCGAGCGCCAGGGTCTCGGTGAGGTCCTCGTCCAGCCCGAGCTGCCGGGCCAGCGCGCGGGCGATCTGGGCAACCTCGAGCGAATGGGTCAGCCGGGTGCGGTAGTGGTCGCCCTCGTGGAACACGAACACCTGGGTCTTGTACTTCAGGCGGCGGAACGCGGTGGAGTGGATCACCCGGTCGCAATCCCGCCGGAACGGGCTGCGGGTCCGGCTCGGGGGCTCGGCGACCAGCCGGCCGCGGCTGCGATCGGGGTCGCAGGCATAGGGCGCGCGGGGGGCTGCCATTCCGACGGACACGGCGAATTTAGTCCCTATCCATTTGATTCTGCGTATGGTGGCACTTAACTATGTCAGGCGCGGGATACCAAATGAATTGGATATGACGCGGGACTATCGGAGACCAGCAATGACCACTGCCGTGACCATCAGTGACCGGGCCGCACGCCGGATTGGGGAGATCCTCAAGGGCGAAGGCTCTGGCGCGATGCTGCGCATCTCGGTCGAGGGCGGCGGCTGCTCCGGCTTCCAGTACAAGTTCGACATCGACCGTGCGCGCACTGACGACGATCTCGTGATCGAGCAGGACAACGCGGTGGTGCTGGTCGATTCCGCCTCCCAGCCGTTCCTGGCGGGCTCGCAGGTCGATTTCGTGGACGATCTGATCGGCGCCTCGTTCCGCGTCAACAATCCCAACGCGACGGCGTCCTGCGGCTGCGGCACCAGCTTCTCGATCTGATCTGGCCGGCTACGCGCCGGTGATCTGCCTTTCCTCATCCGTCCACTCCACGTCATCCGGCAATAGCGCCGGCTGAAGCGGTGCGTCCTCCGACACCAGGTGGCCGTCCAGCGCGCGCAGCAAGGCTTCAACCAGCGCCGGCTTGCGCAGCGGCTTGGCCAGGAAATCGGACATGCCTGCTTCGCGGCAGATCCTGACGTCTTCGGGGAAGGCGTTGGCGGTGAGCGCAACGATCGGCAGGGCCTCGGAGCGACCGCCCTGCGCACGGATCGCGCGGGTCGCGGCAAGGCCGTCCATGTCGGGCATGCGCACGTCCATCAGCACCACGTCGTAGTCGACTTCGGAGGCCGCCGCGACGGCTTCGACGCCGTCGGTGACGACGCGCAGCTCGACCTCGAAGGCCCCCAGCATCTTGCTCACGACCATGCGGTTGACGGCATCGTCCTCGGCGACCAGCACCTTCAGCGGCCGATCGAGGCCGGCAATGCGCGCTTTCAGCTCCTCTGCCTCATCGCGCTCGGCCGTCGCATCGGAAGCCTGGGCCTGGCTCCAGGGCAGCACCAGCGTGAAGCGGAAGGTCGAGCCCTCGCCCGGCGCCGAGGTGACGCCGATGGTGCCGCCCATCTGCTCGATGATGCGCCGGGAGATCGCAAGGCCGAGGCCGGTGCCGCCGAAGCGGCGGCTGATCGAGGCGTCGGCCTGCGCGAAGTCGCTGAACAACTGGCCAAGCTTCTCGGGCGCGATGCCGATGCCGCTGTCGGTCACCGTCCACTCGACTGTCGCCAGCAGGTCGCGCCGCGCCTGGCAGGTGGCCGATATCGTCACCTCGCCTTCGTCGGTGAACTTCACCGCGTTGGAGGCGAGATTGAGCAACACCTGGCGGATGCGCGCGACGTCGCCGCGCAGCGTCGGCGGCAGGTTCGGATCGAGCTCGACCTTGACCGTGAGCGCCTTGCTCTTGGCGCTCGCGCGCACCACGGTCGCAACCGTCTCGACCAGCGCCTGCGGCGCGAAGTCGATCGCCTCGAACTGGAAGCGGCCGGCTTCCAGCTTGGACAGATCGAGAATGTCGTTGAGGATGCGCTGGAGATTGTCGCCGGACTCGCGGATCGTGGTGACGGCCTCGCGCTGCTCCGGATCGAGTTTCGTTTCAAGCAGCATGCTGGCGAGCCCGAGCACGCCGTTCATGGGCGTGCGGATCTCGTGGCTCATCACGGCGAGGAAGTCGGACTTGGCGCGGCTCTCGGCTTCGGCCTTTTCTGCGCGCCAGCGCTCGGTGACGTCGCGGCCGAAGCCGCGATAGCCGAGGAACTGGCCGTCGCGGTCATAGCCGGGCTTTGCCGTCAGCGACCACAGCCGCGCCTCGCCGCCCGCGACGACCTTGAGGTTCATCTCGTGCAGCGGCTCGTTGTGTTCCATCAGGCCGACGACGTTGTAGGCCGCGGCCTTGTCCTCGGGGCAGAGCATGTCGAGCACGTCGGCGAAATGCGAGCCCTTCAGCAGCGGAAGCGGCAGCTGCGCGACATCGGCAAAGCGTTGGGGCACGTCGACCAGATGCCCTTCGGCGTCGGTCTGCCACAGCCAGTCGCTGGCGTTCTCCTGAAAGTCTTTCAGCAGCAGCGAGATGATCTCGGTCTGCCGCTCGAGCTCGAGCCGGGCCTTGAGGTTGCCGAGGAACAGATTGCCCTGCGAGACGATGTTGCGCGCCATGAAGAACGCGAACAGCAGCAGGAACACCGCGGTCACCAGATAGGGCCCGGTGCCGCACAGCAGCAGCGCGCCGGTGCAGGCGACCGTCATGGTGGCGAGATAGACGAGGCCGGCACGGGGGAAGGTCGAAAGCGTGAAGGCGCCGCCCGACATCATGCCGACCATCAGACAGGCGAGGATGAGCTGGCTGGTCGGCTCGATGCGGCTGAACAGGGCGAGCGGCAGCGTGCCCCAGATCGCGGCAAGGAAGAACGCCTGCCGCATCATCTGCCGCGCGGAGCGGGGCGAGGCTTCCTGCGGCGGGTTTTGATACGACCGCCGCCAGGCCCGCACCGCAAGCGAGGCGGTGACGGCA